>NZ_JACXAE010000085.1 GCF_014698965.1 Iningainema tapete BLCC-T55 | reverse complement strand
GCTCACACTCGAATCATTTTTATTCTTTTACTAACTCACAAGTCATCTTGCTAATGGGGGGGGAGTGAAAAGTTACATCCAAGCTAGTCAAACTACTAAAGAGGGTATCCTAATTTACACTAACGATGAAAATTGGATACCTTTCTCAGAGATATTGGCTAGGTATCCACTGGAAACGTTGTAGAAAATGAAAACAACGTAAAACCTTACTAAATATGCGTTGTAGTCGTTATAGACGACATAACTCAAGGGTAGGGCTTGCTTTTCTAGGGTACTCGGCTCACCTACATCAAATGAACAGTTATACATCTTGAAATTGACTTTTCCAAATGTACCTTAGCCATACATCCCTAGTTTCTAGGGGTTCCTGCCCAGAACGAGCCGCACTCTTTTTGAAATTGTACTTCACAAAAATAGACAATTCCCACACCTTCATTTTCTGGTGGTAGAAATACCCCATCAATTTCAAACTTGGGTTCTTTGACGGCTACGGAATCAAACCGATATTTGCTGGCATTTATGGGCGGATTTGTCAAGAGTTCAAAGAGCAAAGTTGGCGATGTTTGAAACAGTTTGTAAAATATAGAGTCTCGACGCATGAGAGTATTTTTGACGATTCGTATGGATTATACGAAGAAGCTGTGTTTCAAGGAAGCTCGCCCATCGCTTGTGCTACTTTTCCTGATTTAAAACTGACAGCAGCGAAAGTTTTGACAGCAGGGCGTTAAGTAAATTCTTTTACCAGCTTTTGCATAACTTGCTCTGTCTAAAATATAAAGCTTTCATAATTTTTTCTAAAGATTTGGTATCTTTAGGATTTTTTTACTTATATATTAGTACAATTGTTCTATAATTTAGTACAATTGTTCTATAAATCAATGATATAACGACAGCACCAAAAAACTCAAGACTAGTTTTCCACCATAGGCAACTATTGCCACAAGTCCGTATTCTTAGAAGTCGTATCGCCTCCTGACAAAAACTATAGTATGAGTACCATGATGACACAGGTGCAGAGTGCAGTTGCAACCCAACCTAAAGAGCAAGTCATTGCCCAAACCAAGTTTGAGCAATATGTTGATGAGCAAGCTGACATAAACAACAGGGTGAGGGAAGAGAATTTTTCCTTGCAAACGCTTGTTGACGCTACAGAGACAATACTGCATTATGCCTTCTGGTTAGCTGAGCAAAAGAACAAGCGATCGCGCAAGGAGTACAGACAGCTACTAAATAAGCAAGGCTGGAAAGGAGAAGAAAAAAAGTATCTCAAGGTGGCTGCTGCGTTCGGTAAGTTCTCACCTGAGGATTTAGCGCTCATTGAACCGAGAACCATCTATCGCTTAGCAGAAAACAGCAATAAATACCAACCAGTGATAGACAGACTACTAGACTTGACTGCCATTACTCAAGAGGCAGTGCGCAAAATCATCATCCAAGAACGCAAACCGACAAAGCCAGTACCAGAAAAACCCAGTATTTGGCGGCGAACCAAGAATGGTGGTAGATATTGCCAGATTCCACCCATTCATGAACAAGATGAGCGCACTGGGGTAACTTTACAAAAGATGATGGATGAAGAGGGATTATCTGCACAGCAGATCGTTGCAGAAGCGATAGCTTTACGGCAAGCTCAAAAAGAAGGGCGATTAGCGGTTGTAGAAGAAAAAACCGCTATATAATAGAGTCCGCACCCTGCTGATGATGCAGTTTAATGATACAACCACGCAAAACCTTTGCTCAGCATTGGCTCAAAAGTGAAAAAGCTCTAAATGAGATTATTCGTGCTGCACAATTAAAAGCAGGCGATCGCGTTTTGGAAATTGGTCCCGGTACTGGAATTCTCACTCGCCGTCTGTTGGCAGAAGTACAATCTCTAGTAGCGGTAGAAATAGATCGTGACTTGTGCGATTTGTTGGCGAAACAACTAGGCTTGAAAGAAAATTTCCTGCTGCTGCAAGGGGATTTTCTTTCGCTAGATGTCACATCCCTTTTGCAAGCATTTCCTGTTTTTCAAAAGCCGAATAAAGTTGTTGCCAATATTCCTTACAATATCACAGGACCAATTTTAGAGAAACTACTAGGTACAATTGCTCAGGCAAATCCAGAACCTTATGAATTAATAGTACTGTTGGTACAAAAAGAAGTGGCGCAAAGGCTAGCGGCTAAAGCGGGATCAACAGCTTTTGGGGCTTTATCAGTACGGGTACAATATCTAGCTGAGTGTGAGTTAATTTATACAGTACCAGCAGCAGCTTTCTATCCACCACCAAAAGTAGATTCAGCTGTGGTACGCCTAGTTCCACGCCAAATTCTACCACCAGTGGATGCACGAAGATTGGATACTTTGGTAAAGTTGGGCTTTGGGGCAAAGCGAAAAATGTTAAGAAATAATTTGCAATCGGTTGTAGAACGCGATCTCCTGACAGAATTACTGGAAAAATTGGATATAAATCCCCAAGTGCGTGCTGAAGATCTTAGCGTCGAACAGTGGATTTCTCTAGCAAACCAGTTAAGTTGGTAGGCGTAAATAAATGAAGTTGGTAGTAAAAAATGCGTTCTTATACTTTAACTGCCCCGGCAAAAATTAACTTGTATCTGGAAATCATTGGCGATCGCCCTGATGGATATCATGAGTTAGTAATGATACTCCAAAGTATTGACTTAGCTGATACGATTGAAGTGCAAGCTGGTAATACAGGGGCTATTCGCCTTTGCTGTACTCATCCGCAAGTTCCATTAGATAAAAGTAATATAGGATACCGTGCTGCTGAATTGATGGCGGCAAAATTTCCCGCAGCCTATGATAATTACGGCGGTGTAGATATTACAATCCACAAGCGCATTCCTGTAGCAGCTGGGTTAGCAGGGGGTTCAACAAACGCAGCAGCAGTTTTGGTAGGGATGAATTTGCTGTGGAATTTGGGACTAACTCGCTCAGAATTAGAGGAATTGGGGGCTTTGTTAGGATCGGATGTACCGTTTTGTATCGGGGGAGGAACTGCGATCGCTACAGGTAGAGGTGAGCAACTTTCTCCTTTACCCGGTTTAGATAATATGTATATAGTATTGGCGAAACATCGTAGTTTGGAAGTTTCAACACCTTGGGCATACAAAACTTATCGTGCCGCCTATGGGGAAACGTATCTGAAAGATACGGAAAGTTTAACAGCGCGTGCGACAGCAGTACATTCTGGACCAATGGTGCAAGCGATCGTTCATAAAAATGCTAGGGAAATTGGGCAAAAGTTGCACAATGATTTAGAGCAGGTAGTTTTACCTGAGTATCCTCAAGTTTTACGGTTGAGAGAGGTATTTGCTAATGCTGGGGTTTTGGGAACAATGATGTCTGGTTCTGGTCCTAGTGTGTTTGGTTTGTGTGAGTATGAAGAAATTGCAAAACAAGTTCAGGTTCGTGTGATTGAGGCGATGGCTAATGAGGATTTAGAATTGTTTGTAACGCGGACGATTTCTCATGGGATTCAGATAGGATCTTCGGTATAAGATTATGAACCGCGAAGACGCGAAGGACGCGAAGGTGTTTATGAGTGAGCCACAAGTGGATGAACAAGGGCAGGTTGCACCGACTCCAACACGTTGTTTGATTGGGGCGGTGATTTCGGGTGGGTTGGGGTATGCAATGTATTCTTTGATGATTGCGATCGCTACTACTTTTGCTAATAAACCGATTCATTCGGATAACCCGATGGTGGTGAATATTGGTTCAGCTGTTCGGACTTTGGTTGTAGGTGTGACTGCAATGGGAGCAGGGATTTTTGGGATAGTGGCTCTAGGTTTGCTGGCTTTGGCTGTGCAGCTGTTGGTGCAGCAGTTAATTAAGCCGAAGCAAGGATGAGTGTTGGATATTTTCAAGCAGTTTACCTTAGAAATCAGGCATTAACTAATGTAGGTTCGCTGGGAGAATTCATCTGTTGTTCGATTTTTGAGAGGGCATAGCTTAAGAGTAATCGCTGCTCAATATTACGTTTGGCGCTAGGGCAAGGCTCTAATCCTTCATGCCATGCTTTTGGACATGCACCACCGCACACCGGAAGCATACGGCAGGAGGAACATGAGTATTCTCCTTGACGGACTTGGTTGTTAAAGTTACCCAATCTCTCACGTAATCCGGGCATCTGTTTGCCAGATAGATGAGCGATCGCGTACTCATTGGGTGTACCGTATGTTGGTACATATGATACCTCAGTACAATTGAAGATAGTGCCGTAAGCATCGACTAATTCGGCATCTGGCATCACAGCCATACAAACAATTGGATTCTGAGTGGGAATCAAGTCGGGTTTGAAACCTAACTGGATCATCTCACTGAACCATACGATTTCCCAGGCGGCGAAATCTTCTGCGGAAAGGGAACGAGTATGGGCATCGTTTCCCCAGGAATGTATTGGTGCGACGTAAAAACTAACCAGCTCTTGCAAACCCGACAATGCCAACAATTGAAGCAGGGATGATACAGATTCGTAATTTTGGTGATCAACGTTGCAGCGGATACTCAGCTCGACATTAAGATCCTTGTCTAGCGCTAGGGCAAGAACATTCGTCCATATTGGATCGAAAGTTGGCATCCCATTCTTTTGCATACGTCTAGCATCATGAAATTCCGCCACTCCATCAAGGGTAATTTCAATTGATCGCACGCTTAAGTCTTTGACAATTTCGGTTGCGACTTTCTTTGTTAGCGCTAAACCATTGGTAACAATCTTTGCTTCATAGCTGCATCCAAAGCTTTCGGCTAACGCTACTAGATGTGGGGTAAGTGTTCTGATGACTGGGAGTCCTACCAGTGGCTCTGCACCAAACCAACCGATAATGAGTTTGCGAAACTGCTTGGCTTGAAGTTTTGCACGAGTGCGTTCTATAAACAGTTGCTGATCGCGATCGCTCAGCAATTTACTGGTATGCTGTTGACCACAGTAATGACAACCAAGTTGGCAAGATGCTGTTGGTTGAATAACTAAATAAAGACTATCGTCCTCAACTGTTGCTGTGTCATTTCGATTAAGAATTGACTTGAGTTCATCTTCATCAGTTGGGACTAATAATTCAATGTCAATCAAATCCAACAAAATCTCTTTGCTCAGATTATCGAAAATTCCATCTTCAAGAATTTTCCAGCTAGTATCATCGATGATACGTACACTTGCAGTACGGGTTGCATACACGACGCGCTTAAAATACCCTTCAATTTCATCAAAAAAAGGTTGTGTGACAACGTGGTATCGAGAAAGCTTCATGCTCATTATTCTCCTTTATACAGGTGGAAGGAAAAATGGCGAGAACACACGAAATGAGTAATCTCACCATCTATGTTGCGCTTCGGCGCGTTCATCGCAACTACGTATCTATCAAATCAATATTGACAGACTACTAGTTTCTTTTCCGACAACTGTTATTGAAAGTACAGCCTCCATTTGTCGGGCGTTTCGGGCGTGCTGCAAGTTCTGACGATGCTTGGAGTTTTTCCAAGGATGGTAATATCTCCGATTGCTGTGTTGGTGAATCAAGGTTCAGCTTGGCTTGACTCATGATGTTTTGAACAGCCAAGCTAGACTCTAAAGTTGTTGCATTAGCTGCGGCTGGATTTATTGCAGCTAAGCTGGTCATCGCCACTATGCCGAGTACAAATTTGACTTTACTTGCTTTGTTCATTTCTTTGCATCCAAAAATATTAATTAACTGAGGAAGCTTGTGCCTTAGCTTGCTCTGTTATCTATAACGGAAGCTCAATTGAAAATATTCCGAAATCTACTCAAAAATTTTTGTTGTATTTAAGTACATAGCTTTTAGGTCACTTTAGTTAAAATTTTAGTTGAAAAATCTACTTATAACATAGAAAAACTACTTAGTATTCTCATTGGTAAAGAGAAGAGAAATTAACACAATGTCAAAATATATACCAAATTTATATGAAGCCTTGTTTGTAACGACTGAGTATCGGCGGACAATAGAAAGAATTGCTCGGAAGCACACACTAGGTACTTCAATTTCTTGGGAAGATGCAGCACAAACAGCTTATATAAAAGTATGGCAGTCTACACAAGTGGGAAAATTCGGTAAACAAGAACTACAGCAGTTTTATCACTGGGCGGCAAAAGTGGCTAAGAATGCAATAATTGACTTAGTGCGTAAAGAGAAGCATCAAAACTACCAAAGTTTAGACCAAGACCTTCCAGGAACGGATTTGTCACTACTAGATACTGTTGCTGATGACTTCGATTTGCTCTCGGCGGTAGAATTCAAAGATTTATTGCTCAGAACAATAGAGGCAATTAAGCAACTTGAGCAGAACTATCCTACTCGCAGGTATCTTAAACTATGGCAAGGACTGAAGCAGGGCAAAACTGAAAGCGAAATAGCAACTGAGTTTGGTGTCACTCAATCAACAATCTCCAAAAGAAAGAAAGAATTATGTCAGCGTGTTGCTCAGATGCTTGGACTGTTTGAAGCTGAAAATGTTAAACAAGAACTACAGGCACGCCAACTCCTGAAAGAGCGACAGCGCTCTGATACAAGATGGTAGATAAAATTATGTCAAAATTTATGCAGTCCAACCTAGATAAAGATACAAATAAATATTGTATTAAATATAATACAAAAATACCCAAGCCGGGAGAAATTTGGGAACTTAGCCGAGTTGTGAGAAGTCCCTTGGATTTCTTAAATGGGGAACAAAGGAATCTCTACTCACAAGTTGCGCAGAATTTTCTTGATGGAAAATCACCACCACGCTATGTGATGATTGTCACAGAGCTAGAGCCACTCGTAGATCCAACGGAAGAGTGGCAAGAAGTTTCTGTCATGCTGCTGTCTGGTGAAACGAATTTTTTGAGCGATGTGGATGTGCTTATTCCCAAAGAAGTTTCTGGTATGGAACAAAATTTACTCGCCCAAACTTGGCATGTTTTGCCTATGTTGTTTTGTAACCTGTATCAACCAATTGGACGGCGATTGTCTAGAGAAATATATGATGTATTGATGAGTGTGGGAGATTATCACCACGGTTTGGTTGATCGAGTACCATCAATCAAAGAGATTCAGTCACTAGGTTTACAAGTTGCGCCCGTGCCCAGAAATCAAGTATTTCACAATCAGGAAGAAGCTTGGAGTGATGTTTTAAGAGTGCCAGTGGCAGCTTACCATACTTATATTAAAGGTATGAAGCTGACAGATGCATTATTGGATGAAGTGCAACTAGAAAGAAAACAATCACTCATCTGTCTGAGCAACTGGTGGCAAAATATTTTTGATTCTGGGTGGATGGCATTCTCAGATTTAAATAATCAAGTGCCTCTGGCTTATGGGCTTAGAAGTGGTGTTCCTGAGGATGAAAATCAAGCAGACTCAGATGAAATTGAGCAACTTATCAACCAACTTTGTACTGATCAAAATGAACAACGGCTCACAGCAGTTAAGCTAATCGATCTGGGAATGCAGGTGGCTGGGCAGAGTGTGGCACTGGCTGTGGCGATCGCCCAAAAATCAAATCAGCAAGTTAGTGTTCTCGTAAGAGTATACCCCACTCTTAATGAACCTTTTGTGCCACCTAATTTGAAACTGATTTTACTTGATGATTCAGGACAAATTCTCCGAGAAGTAACAGCTAGGCGTGCAGATGTATACATTCAACTCAAATTTAGTGGTCAACCTGGGGAACATTTTAGTGTTAGAGTAGCTCTTGAACAAGCGAGTATTACGGAAGATTTTGTGATTTAACCAAAAATTGCATATAATTGCCATTAATTATGCCTTTAAATTTTGCTGGCAAAAACCTCCAAAGTAAGTCGTTCCAAAATCAAAACCTCACAGGTGCAGATTTTTCCTACTCAGATATTCGAGGTATAAATTTCACTAATGCCGTCTTAAAAGGTGCAAACTTCAATCATGTCCAAGCTGGATTAGAACCTTACAAAGAAGTTCTCCTTTATTTAATTTCATTAATTTTTACTTCACTATTTGGAGTTATTACTAGATTTTCTGGTGGGATTGCTGCTAGTATTTTAGGGCGTAATTCGCTCCTATATCGCAGCGTTCCTCTCCTTCAAGAAATTAACTTGGCAATTGTTCTTGCAGTATTGGCAATTTTATTTATCTTTATTGCTAGGCGAGGAATTACTACAGATTTAGTCACTGTGTTCGGGGTGATAATTGGAGCATTAATTTTATGTGGTGCGTTAGCTAGTGCTGTTGATTTAGCAGGAATTGTTGCTGGAGATATAGCTTTGCGTTTAGTCATGAGAGTGGCTTGGGATTTGGCTGGAACTATACCTTGGGCGTTAGCTGGGGTGATTTCTGGTTCTTTAGGTCTTAGTTTATATTTTTGGAGTATAGTTAGAATACCTCAAGTTATTACTGGAATTTTGATATTAAGTGGAGTGTGGGCTTGGGGTTGGAGTTTAGTTGCAGCTTTTTTTCAGCCTGTGGCAATTTCGGTAGATATCGCTGTAGCTATTGCTGTGGTGCTACTGGCAATTTATATAGTTTGGCGGGTTTTTGCTGAGGACAAAAATTTTGCTGCAATCGAGTCAATTACCATAACTATTGCTGCTAGAGGAACAAGCTTTAGAGGTGCTGATTTAACTGATGCTGACTTTACCCAAGCTCAGTTGAGAAGTACAGATTTTAGTAATGCCATTCTCACACGTACCAACTTTCATTTATCAAAACATCTCAAGCAAGCTAAAGTTGACAACACGATTTTAATTAATCCAATTCGGGATTTAGTTGTTACGAAAAGAGGCGCGAATAAATCTTACACTGGGTGTAATCTAAAGGGGGCAAATCTTGCAGGGGCAGAGCTTAGTTATGTTGATTTAACAGCAGCAGATGTTAGTGAAGCAACTTTTGCAGAAGCTAATTTGTCAGGGGCTAATTTAATTAAAACCCAAGCATTGCAAACAAATTTTGAGCAAGCAATCCTGACTGGAGCTTGTATAGAGGCGTGGAATATTGACAGTAATACTCAACTTACTGGGGTAATTTGCGACTATGTTTATCTGCTAGATAATCAACGGGAACGTCGTCCTAGTAGTGGTATTTTTGCTTTAGGAGAATTCTCTAAATTATTTCAAGATGTTTTAGATACCGTTGATTTCATCTTCCGCAATGGTATTGATTGGCAAGCTTTTATGTATTCATTTCGTCAGCTACAAATTGAGAATGAAGGTACAGAGCTTTCTATTCGTAGCGTGGAGAATAAAGGAGATGGTGTTGTTGTCGTCAGAGTAGATGTACCTAAAAATACTGATAAGGAGAAAATTCATAGTGAATTTACTCAGAATTATCAAGCTCATCTCAAAGCTGTAGAAGCTCGCTATGAAGCTGAACTGAAAAGTAAAGACAAGCAAGTTGAGGATTGGAAAGCATTCGCCCAGCTTTTAGCAAGTCGTCCCGTTAATGTTCACGTCAATCAAACAACAGACTTAGAAAAATCTCAAAAGGATAAATTAGTGATTCTCAAGTTGGGCAAAGGGGACTTTAATACTGGTTTTCCTGTTACGTTCCAAATGGGGGTAGAAGGAACTTTTCCATCAGTAGAATGTACAGGGGAATTACCACCCAATTTACAAATTCCCAAATTTTACAGCCAGTGGAAATCTGCATATCGTCAAAGCTTCAACACTTCTTTGAGATTGGAGATTCCAGAAACACAAGTTACTAATGTGAGCAGAAGTGTCTTATTTGAGGAATGTCAGCAAGCTGCCGAAAATCTGCGCCAAAATCTCAACTTATGGCTGAATTCTCAGGAGTTTCGCCCGATTAAAGAGCGAATGCTCGAAAAACTTAATCCCACTGAGACAGTTAGAATTATTGTCCAAACAGAAAATAGTCAATTGCAACGGCTACCTTGGACACTTTGGGATTTATGCGATCGCTACTCCAAAGCCGAAATTGCGCTGTCAATTCCTACCTATGAGCGCATCTCACAACCTATCTCCTGCAACCCTAAAGTCAGAATATTAGCAGTTTTAGGAGATAGCACCGGAATTAATGTGAGCCAAGACCAAGCTTTATTGGAACAGTTACCAGATGCATTCGTCAAGTTTCTCGCAGAACCACAAAGACAGCAGCTAAACGATGAGCTATGGGATCAACCTTGGGACATTCTGTTTTTTGCTGGTCATAGTTCAACTATCAGTAATCAAAAAATTGGGCAAATTCATCTCAATAAAACTGATAATTTAACTATTCCCCAGTTAAAGAATGCTTTGGTAAAGGCGATTGAGCAGGGTTTAAAACTGGCAATTTTCAACTCCTGCGATGGCTTGGGACTTGCGCTCAACCTAGCTGATTTACATATTCCCCAAATGATTTTCATGCGTGAACCTGTACCTGACAAGGTAGCAACTGAGTTTCTCAAAAACTTTCTTTTGGCTTTTTCTCAAGGAAAACCTTTGTATACTTCAGTACGGTGGGCAAGGGAAAAGCTGCAAGGTTTAGAAGATAGGTTTCCTTGTGCAACTTGGTTCCCGGTAATTTATCAAAACCCTGGCTCATTACCTCCTACTTGGCAAGATTTACACAAAGTTTAAAAAAATCCTCGAAAATATCCGGAACACAGTGGCTCTTAATAGGATCTAAATAAGAAATAAAGCAGAACACAAGTATTGCTATAGGTTTTTAGTCAGGATGGATATGAGAAAGCAAATTTTGATTGTGGCGATCGCAATATCAACAGTGATAGCTAGTGCTAATTCTAGCTATGGAGAAGAAAAAATCACAAATCAACAGTGTAATCAAGTAGATTGCGTCAGCACACAAGTACTAATTAGTACTAAGCAACAAAAACCAACGGTGGAAACCCAGGTAAAAAGACCTCCTACACGCGGCGGTCGAAGACCTCCGCAAGTGGAAGAAAAACCACGAATACAACCGTTCAATCCAGTAGCACCACAAATCCAAATTCCGAACAAACCGAACAAAATAGGTGTTCAACCAATTGGTGGAGTTCAAGAAACATTTCGCAAAAGAAGCCCCAGACCGGGCAGCTAGGATGGTGTCACGCTAATTTTCATACACTTGCACCGGGTTTTGCCCAAAAACCCGGTTGATGAAATTAATTTGCACAGATTTGTTGATCGTTTTGGCTCAACTTGGAGTTATTGTACAGATAATTATGTAACTGATTGCAAGCACGCTGCATGAGATAATTCATAGACGCAATTGGTTCGTCAGTAGGATCAAAACTCCAAACCTTGACTGTTCCATCTATACTACCAGAAACGAAAGTTTTGCCATCAGGGCTGAAACTTACACTCATCACAGCTGCGGCATTTTCTGGCAAAGTTTTGATTAGATTTCCCTCCAGACGCCAAAGCTTCACACTTCTGTCTTCACTTACAGAAGCAATTGTCTTACCATCAGGAGAAAAGCTACTGCTGTAAACTTCTGCTGTATGCCCAGTTAGGGTACGCAATAATTGTCCATCACGACTGTGCCATAGTTTAATGGTTTTATCTGCACTGCTAGAAACAATAATTTGGTCGTTAGGACTCCAGGCTACATCATATACCCAGTTATTATGTGCGGTAATCGTTTTAATTAAGCGACCATCGGCAACACTCCAAAGTTTAATCGTGTTATCTGCACTAGCAGTGGCGATCATCTTACCATCATGACTGAAACTGACGCCAAAAACTTCATCACTATGTCCGTTGAGAGTTTTAATTAACTTACCATCATTACTGCGCCACAATTTAATGGTGTTATCTCTACTGCCAGTAGCAATAATTTTGCCGTTAGGTGAGAAGCTGATGCTATTAACTTCACCACTATGCTCTTTGATCGTATAGAGTAATTTACCATCACTCAGATTCCAAAGTTTAACAGTTTGGTCATCACTAGCTGTGGCAATGGTACTACCAAGAGGATTAAAGCTCACAGCATTGACATAATCAGTATGACCAGATAGTAGTCTTAACAATTTACCATCTTTACGTCGCCAAAGCTTAATTTGACCATCTCCATTAGCTGATGCGATCGCACTTCCATCAGGACTGAAACTAACATCATAAATCCGAGAGTTATCTTTGGGAAAAATTTCTAGCAAAGAAGCGTCTTTACGCCGCCACAATTTAATCGTATTATCAGCACTCGCAGTTGCAATCAACCCCCCTGGGGGGTTTGGACTAAAACTTACACCCCAAATGGTACTGTAATGCCCCTTGAAATTTTCCAATTCTATACCATTGCGACTCCAAAGTTTGACAACTCTGTCTCCACCAACAGAGGCGATAGTTTTATCGTCGGGGCTAAACGCTACGCTGAATACAGAGTTAGTATGTCCTTTGAGAGTTGTCAACAAGCGACCATCTTCAGTACTCCAAAGTTTAACAGTTTTATCAGCACTTGCTGAAGCAATTATCTTGCCATCATGGGAAAATGTAGTATAGTTAACCCAATTTTTATGCCCATTTAGAGTTTTCAATAAGCGACCATCACTACTACTCCATAATCTCACAGTTTTGTCTTCACTTGTGGAGGCAATCATCTTACCATCAGGGCTAAAACTTATACTAGTAAGTCCCGCCTTGTGTCCTGTTATAGTTCTAATTAAGTGAGCATCACTAGTACTCCAAAGTTTAATTGTTTTGTCAGTACTAACAGAGGCAATCATTTTACCATCAGGACTGAAGCTGACACCATTAACCGAATTATTATGACCATTTATTGTTCTGAGTAAGCTACCATCACTAGTACTCCAAATTTTGATAGTTTTGTCAGCACTAGCCGAGGCGATCGTTTTTCCATCAGGAGCAAAGCTAACACTATTAATTGCCTTGCTATGTCCAGTAAGTGTGAGGAGCAACTTACCATTATCACCCCAAATTTTCGCAGTCATATCTGAAGAAGCTGAAGCGATTTTTTTGCCATCAGGACTAAAACTAACAGCAATCACTCCATCAGTATGTCCTTCTAAACGGTTCAGTTCTTGAGTTTGGAAAACTGCTTGCCCAAGTACATTTTCTGTTGCCAGTTTTATCTCATCTGGTACACTAAAAACTTTTCTCAGTTGTTTTCCTGCTTTCGCACTCGCAGTTAGTGCTTCTAACTGCTGATTAGATAAAAGGTTTGCTTTTGCACTTGCATTCAATGCTTCAATTTCTCTGAGTTGAGATGCACGACTTTGCCAGTAAGCTAAACCGCCAAAACTGAAAGCAGCTATGCCTAAAAAACTTAGCGCAACTACCGCACGTTGGGCTTGTCTAAGTCTTCTTTTTTCCTGAAGTTGTTGTTGTTTTCTTTGTACTAAACAAGCTTCAATAAATTGCTGCACATCAGCAGAAAGTTCGTCAGTGTATTTGATATAAATATCTTCTGCCTCTGCTAGCCGTACTCCTTGTAATAAAAAATCAGATTGTCCACCATTGTACTTCCACAACATCGCGGCTTGTTCGACTTGACGCTGTAGACGCAACCTGTTGCGATTTTCCTCTAACCACCAACGCAAAGTTGACCAATGACGAATTAAAATTTCATGAGCTACTTCTATAGTAATAGGATTGGGAGACAAGGGAAAGGAAGAATTTAAGGCTTTTGAGGAATTAACTTCCCCTACTTCCCCTGCCTCCCCTGCTTCCCCTGCTCCCCTACTCCCTTCCACAGTTTCCTCCTCTAAATTCACTACTACTAACTTGGCATCTGTTAAAGCTTTGAGAGTTCTTTCCACCAATGCAAGTGGATATTTTTTCACAATCAACTCTGATTTGAATACCCGGCGTCGAGTATCTTCTGTACCTTCTCCTAGTTGGGTTAAAGAGAGAAAAACCCATTTAGCACATTCCCTTGCTTCTGAATCTAAATTTTGATAAACAGCTTGACAAGAACGCTCTAATGCACCTTTAATTCCACCAAGTTGCTGTTGATATGCTTGTAATGTTAATTCACCAGCCTGACGATGTTGCCATAATTGCTCTAAAACGAATTCTAGTAAAGGTAAATCTCCTGCTGATTGATTTAGCTCCCGCAGTAGTACTTCTACTAATTCTGGTTCTACTTTTAACCCTACTTGTTGTGCTGGCTTGAGAATTACACGGCGGTAATCATCTAAACTTAGTCGAGGTGGAATTAGTACACTTGACTCTTGTAAAAACAAGGCTAGTGGTGGTATTTCTAAACAAGAAGCAATGAAGTCGGCACGCAAAGTGATAATTAATTTGAAGCGATCGCTTGCATGTTTTACTGCTCCCAATACAAGTTCTAAAAAAATTTCTCTGTCTGCATCTGGAGCAAGGGTGAATAATTCCTCAAACTGATCGATTACCAGTACCACCATTGAATGGGGAAGGCTGCGCAGCCAATAAACAAATCCCTCTACTCCTTGGTGGAGTATTCCTTCTATGAGATGAGGAGTAGGGGAGTGGGGAAGTAGGGGAGTTTGTGAGAGTGTAAACTCTAATTCTCCTCTGTTCCCCTGCTCCTGTGCCCCCCTACTCCTGTGCCCCCCTACCCCCGCGAGGCGCTGCGCTAGAGCTTCTAAGGGACGTTCTCCTGGGCGAAGACTTTTAATCAACCACTGTTCGCTATTAGGGATTTGTTTGCCTAGTCGTAGTGCGGGAATTATACCTGCTTGTACGATAGAAGATTTGCCACTACCAGAAGCACCAACGACGGCAAGAACTGAGTTATTTGCTAGTTGATGAATTAACTGCTGAGTTAAGTTTTCTCTACCGTAGAAATATTGAGCGTCTTCTTCGGTAAAAGCACTTAAACCCATGTAAGGGCATACTCCCAGATCTAATCCTGCCATAGGTACTTCTGTTTGGGAATTAGTTTTTGTCGGTAAAATTTCTATGATCCCCTTTGCCCCAGATAGCCAAACTTGAAGGGGAATGCCACTACCAGCATTTGCTAGTTGTAGTTGGGCGATCGCGCCTGCTGCTGATAATCCAGATACAATAGAAGCATTCTTCAAAGTATCAAGCAAAGTTTGCGCAAATCTTTCTGGTTGCTCTGGTGGAGACGCACAGGCGATTAAACACTGCCCTTGCTGAGAATCCAGCAGCAAATCTTCTACCCAATCTTGTAAAGTTGTTGTGGGCAAATCTTGATTCAGACATTCAAGAATGATGATTTGCTTGGCTTTACATCGGCGTAACTGTTGCTTGAGCCACCAGCGCTTAATTATGATATTTTCTCCCAGCAACAACTCTTCGGCTGCTTCGGTTTCTGGTACTCGCCCCCGCAGGTAAAGCAGAACAGTTTCTGGTTGTTGCTCATGCACTAGACGTGCGATCGCTCTTTTCACATCATCTACAGTAGCTTTTGATGCTTGTAAATACTCTAATTCAAATTCGCCGCTATTACCTAAACATTTACTGATATCTAATGCTATGCTGCCAGATATTCCTTCTATGACTACTCCTAATCTACGTACTCTTTGCGCAGCTTTATCTAATTTTTTGCCGATAATTAACTCTCCCACTCCCTCGACAATTCTTTTGGGAGTTTGTAGTGAATATTCGCGAAAAAGTTCTCGCTCTCCTTTACTTATTTTCTGCTGATTAATTAATCGTAACTGTTGATTACTTTTATCTACATACTGCAAAGTTTGATGATATACATATTTATACAAACCATCGGCAGAAATGACGCCTTGAGAGTCAGCCGCTTCCCCGCGCAATCCCCGCATTAAATAATAAGTAAATACCCCATGCCCTAGTTCTGGAAACTCCCAAGATTGTTGGTCTGTATCACAAGAAAGTAAAGCATAAAAACCCTTACTTTTGGCAGCTCGTTGCTGTAATACCGCCAGTAATTGTGGTGTTGGACTAAGTGCAGGTTCTACTGTTTCCTTTCTAAATGTCATACCACCACTATGACAAGCATCAAGCCATACTAGTTGATTCTGTGCTGGACAATTACCTAATAATTGTAATAATTCCTGTAATGCTAAACCAGTATCGAATAAATTAGCTGTTTGAGTCTCTGCTAAACATAAGAATGCTTGTTGAGTGTATGGCTCTACAATTCCATGTCCAGAAAAATAAAATAAAATAGTATCTTTAGGTTGAGCAGATGTAGTAATTTGCTTGATACTGGCACGCACATTTTTTAAATTAGGAGATTGAGGCGCAAAATCGTGATAAATTTTGATTTCTTTTTGCGCAAATTGTGCGGTGGCATCTACCAAAGCTTCTGCCAATCCCTGACAATCTACTGCTGAGTATCGCAAGTCGGGAAGTCGTTCATCTTGGTATTGATTTACTCCGACAAGTACCAGCCATAACTTAGCAACGGTTTTTTGTTTAGTTTGAGTTGAATAACTAGTAGCAACACCGAGTGGACACATTATACTAACATCTTGTATGGTTTTCGTTTTAAGAGTTTATTTGTAGTAGGCGCTTCAGCGCCATCTTCCCAAGTCGTGCAACATATTCATATTAAAGGTTTATCAGATATATATGTTTCTCTACCCTGCTTTATGCAACACGGCATGAGGTAAAATCCGGAAAGTTTTACAAACTGTTACATTAATATTCTCAATCCCCGGTTTCTTCTACAGACTTACTCTACATGAGCATCATGATCGGGCAGTATGGTTTCTACATCACGCAGCGTGCGGAAAGCATATCCACCTAAACCAACAAGTAATATACTGAGCGAAGAAATAACATATACAAGTGCTATGCCTGCACCTTTTCCAGTGCCAAATATCTTGCCCAAGATAGGGGCAAGACTCCCATCTGGCATCATTGCAGGTTCAAAAACTTCATCGGCAAGTGTACCAGCTATCAAGTAGGCGACTGCTGATGTACCAGCTAATTCTTCGGGTGGCAAAAACGCGCCCCTGCACCTGAGGATTAACTTTGGAGCGATCGCAAAAGTCGTGAGGAGCGATAGTTAAGATACCGACAAGTCCAATGACGTAGTATTTACGATTCCAACGATCCACAATTACCCCAGCTGTGGGAGCAATAAAGACTTGCGGTATTTGTGTAAAGAACCCAAATAAGGCTAGTGTTGTAGCTTGACCTGTGAGTTCCCACACCCAGATAGTAAAAGCAAAGCCAGTCATGCTACTGCCAATGATAGAAATCATCTGACCCAGCCAGATGATAATTAAAGTCTTCATTATAACTTAAATATCTAAAAATTACCAAAGCTCAATCTGTCGATAATGATGTGAGCATTATCAAGTTTATTGCAAAAAATTTGCACAAGTAAAGTCAAAAGAATCAAACTACAAAAAATAAATTTACATATGGCAGGTGTAGTTCAACTAATTATTGCTAAAGCTTATCACTAATTGAGGAGATAGAGACACAAGTAAAATCGGTATTGACAAAGTCAAGGGCGCAAGACATTCATTTTCACAACCCACAAATCTCCGTATTAGTTGGCAAAGCTTTTGCTAGTAAGGACTTTTGCTACTTATAAACTTTAGTATTTTATAATACACAAAAAAATAAGTAAGATAGGCTCTGGTAGACCCGAGTATAGTTAGCTTTAACATCTATCAAAAGTAATAAATTATTTGAGCTTAGTGACAGCGTATAGCAAAATTAGTTATTGATAACTAATACCTATTAATACAAACTTGCTAAACGCTATAAACTTGCACTAAAGTAAAAAATGTTAATTGAAAACTACTGGCAACATAGTCTAAATCAAATTTGCTTGACTGACCAAGCAATTGCGTCGTAGCTTGCATAAAGCAACAACTAAGGTTTATAGGAGCGAAAATTTTCTCAATTGAATAGTTTCTTGGCGTAAAGGCAGCAATACGACTCTCATAGATTTAAATTTGTCGTTCAGTTTGCCCAATTTAACCATTAAAAGCGTGCATCTAATTGCCTGGGGGTGAAAAATGACTCAAATTCTCAACAGCATACAAATAATTCCCCATCAGTGGGCGACACTCTTTGATATTCTGCACAATTGGGCAAAGCGCAAGCCTAAAGGGTATAGCAGTTCAAGGATGTTGCTCACACAAGTGTTTAAAGGAACTTTGTTGTATGGATACTCTCAACGTGATGAATACTCTCAAGGCAATACTTAATGATTTAGGGGTTGCTCAAGAGTTGCTTCATGAAGACACTTATCTCCACAAAGATTTGCAGCTTGATTCTATTGAGACAGTAGAACTTGCCTTGGGATTGAAACGTAGGCTGGGAGTTAACGTCAAGCTGGAAGCTCGACATGATATGACATTGGCTCAAATCTGCAATTTAGTTGAGGAGATGATGGCTGTTCAAGCTAAATAAGAGATATTAAGTTATGAGAGGAAGAATGTAGGATGGACAGTATTTCTGAACGGCTGCCTCAAGTCTTTAATGTTGCCGCTTACTTTGTAGAAGGAAACTTAAAACAGGGGCGTGGTGAGAAAATTGCCTTTTATTATCAAGACGAGACATACACTTACGCTCAAGTGAAGAGCTTTGTTCAGCGTACTGCCACATTACTTTCTCATCTAAATCTAGAGCGGGAAAATCGAATAGCGATTTTATTGCCAGATAGTCCAGAGTTTGTATTTGCTTTCTGGGGTGCTATATGGCTCGGTGCTGTACCAGTTCCAATTAATACGAATAGTAGTGTTGATGATATACAGTATATTTTGCAAGATTCCCGTGCCAAGATTTTACTGACAACTCAAGAGTGGCAAGAGAAACTAGCTCCAATTCAGTCTCAGTTTCTCCGTCATGTTTTGCTAGTAGATGGGGAATCGTTTATGTCTCTGCTGGCTCAGCAAGATGAAATACCATTAACTGATACCTATCGGGATGAACCAGCTTTCTTTTTGTACACTTCTGGTAGTACCAATCGCCCCAAAGGTGTAATTCACCTCCATCAAAATATGGTGGTATGTGCAGAAAGTTATGGTAAAGCTACGCTTGGTTTGCATTCAGATGACATCACATACTCAGTTGCCAAGATGCCCTTTGCTTATGGCTTGGGAAATACCTTGTATATGCCGATGGCAGTAGGTGCGGCTGCTATATTGTCTGACGCTCAAAACGCTTTTGACATCATTACTGATGTTCAGCGCTATCGACCCACAGTTATATTTGGCATACCCAGCGTCTATACAGCTATTCTTGCTGTCAAAGAAATTTGTCCTCTTGATGTCTCTTCGTTACGTTTATGTGTATCAGCAGCAGAACAACTACCTAAAAGTGTTTGGCATCAGTGGCTGACGATTTACAACCATGAAATTTGTGAGGGTATTGGAACGACAGAGTTTTTACACATTTTTCTTTCTAACCGTATAGGAAACTGCAAACCGGGCAGTTCTGGTCGTCCTGTACCTGGATATGAAGTTCAAGTCGTGGGCGAAAATGGTTGTCCCTGTTCTCCTAGTGAGATTGGCGACCTCGAAGTCAGAGGAGAAAGCCTAATGTTAGGGTACTGGAACAAACTCCAAGAGACAAGGAAAGTCCTCTACGGGCATACCATGCGCACTGGAGATAAGTATCTGTGTGATACGGAAGGCTGTTTCTGGTTTATGGGTCGCACAGACGACCTCTTTAAAGTGAATGGTCAGTGGATATCACCTATGGAAATTGAAGATGTCTTGCATCAGCATCCACAGGTACTTGAGGTCGCTGTGATCCCGTCTGATGGTGGTGAACAATTAACTCAAGTTGTTGCTTATGTTAGCCTCAAGCCAGGACAAGAACCATCACCTGAAATTGAAGATAGCATTCGTAAATTTGCTAAACAGCGATTGCCTCACTTTAAAGCTCCGAAAGCGATTCACTTTGTCGCAAATTTACCGCGTACTTCAACTGGCAAAATTCATCGCAAGCTGTTGGGAAAAAAGCCAATTTTAGCTGTAAAAACAGTTAAATAATAAATCACAAAAAGGGCCAATATGGTAACAGAATTAAAGACAGAAATCAAATACAATGAGACATTTATACCAGGTAAAAAAAGTCCGCTCGTTGTCTTAAAGAACTTCGTGCAAGCGGGTATTTTTACTAATTATGTTCTGTATGAAAGTAAAGATGAAGTTCGGATTGCTGGTAACGAGCTTTTACATATATTAGTAAGCCAAGACGCAGTTTTGCTCAGTGGTCTTGGAAAGCTACACTCTGAGCCTGTTAGTGACCCTTTCAAACAAGTAGAGGATTTACTTAGGTCTTTACCAATTGACAATTGGACAGCTTATGGTTACGTTACATTTGATGTAGCTCGCTTTTACTCTTCATACTCTAAAGCAATCGAGCAGGCACTTTTTTACTTCTTGATTCCAGAGACTGAACTTCGCTTCACTGATAAAGGAATCTATATTAAAACGACTAAGTCATTAGAGCAAATCAGAGAACAATTAAGTGCTGAAACTCAATTTCCTGATTATGTGCCGACGTCTTTAAAAGTTGATTTTGCCGATCGCGAAACTTATCAAAACCGGATTGATATCTTAATCAAAGCTATTCAGAAAGGCGAATTACATAAAGCGATCATTTCTCGTTCTGTCAAGGTAAATGGCAATTTAGACGTTCTGGGAACTTATGTAGTGGGAGCTAGAGCTAATAATTCAGCACGTTCTTATTGTCTAAACATCGGAGATGTTCGTGCAGTTGGCTTCAGTCCCGAAATATTGATGCAAGTGAGTGAAGATGGGTTTGTCGTGACAAATCCACTAGCAGCAACCCGACCCCGTGGAGAAAGTGTGGAAGAAGATGCACGCTTGAGTGATGAACTGTTTACAGATGCTAAAGAAGTGAAAGAGCATTCTCTCTCCATCTGGTTAGCACAAAACGAGATCGCTTCGCTATGCTTGCCAGAAACCATTAAAGTTTTTGATTTTATGGAAGTCAAGAAATATCGATGCGTGCAGCACCTATCATCTCGAGTCGGTGGTCAACTTAAAGCAGGAAACACTATGTGGGATGCTTTAAAGATTTTATTTCCGGGAATTACTGTTTCTGGAATTAATAAAGAACGAGCCTTGGATTGGATCGATCTTTTGGAAGACGAGCCAAGAGGAATTTACGCTGGTGGTATCGGTTGGATAGATAGCAATGGTGCAGCGGATCTGGCGATCGCCATTCGCTCAGTTTACCAATACGGTGACTCAATTTACTTAAATGCAGGAGCTGGTATTGTCGCCGAATCTGTTCCACAAAAAGAGTATGTGGAGTCGGTCAATAAGATGAATACTATGTTGACCAATATTGTCTTGCAGTCTTAAGTAGATTTAAACACTTATATTACTATGGATAGTGCAGTAGGTATTCGCGCATTAGCAGTCAATTTTCCTGGCATAATTCACACAAAAGAAGACTGGCTCAAAAAATTCCCTGAATTAGTTGATCGAGTCAACTCAAGAAGAGCAAGGTTGCCTGTGTCTACAGTCTCGACCTCGAATCACCCAGATTTGGATATTTGGTCACAAGAGGTAGCACCATATTTATCAGATCCGTTCCGAGGCAATGTCGAGCGGCGGGTTCTCAGTCAGGACGAATCATCACTGACACTAGAGTATCGTGCGGCTAAGGAAGCTCTGGAAGCAGCAGAACTCTGTGCTGAAGATGTTGAACTTTTGATTGTTGCTTCTTTCTGCCCCGCACAAATTGGACCCGGTAATGCTTGCTACCTCGCCCATCAACTAGGATTGCGCTGTCCAGCATGGAATCTGGAATCAACATGCTCAAGCGCCTTGATTGCCCTTCAAAATGCTAGTGCGCTCATCCAAACAGGAACATACCGGAATGTACTGATTGTTGTGTCACATATTGGCTCTAAAACTGTAGACGAAGAAGATACCCTCTCGTGGTCGATGGGGGACGGTGCTGGTGCTTTTGTCGTTGATACACTTAAACCAAACCAAGGAGTTCTCAGTACAAAAATAATCCACACTGCGGCAACATGCGGTGCGTATTCCTATGAAATCACAACAAATACCCAAGGTCAGCCGCAAATATTAACTCGGACAGGTGAAAACGCCAGCGCTCTTGCCGAAACATCTGTGGATTTTGTGCGTATATGCTGTAAAGATGCTGTAGCTGCAGCTGGAGTTACTCTCGAGCAAATAGACTTTTTTGCTTTTAACACTCCTACTCCCTGGTATGCTAGTGTCTGTACGCGGGCATTAGGTATAGATCCGGAGCGCATAATTAATCTCTATCCCCGCTACGCAAATATTGGTCCGGTGCTTCCGATTGCTAATCTTTACCACGCTGCACAATCTGGTAAAATTCGTGAAAACGACTTAGTACTCGTCTACACCATCGGTGCAGCAGCAACCGCAGCAGCAACTGTCATGCGTTGGGGTGACGCGAAGCTCGGAACAAATCCAGCAGCAACAGTGAAGGATGAAAAAATTCAGCACGCAACAATAAACAGTTCTATACCAGAGATCGTCAATGTAGAAACCACCAGTTTATCAAGAGAAATTTTGGCAGCCAAACCAGAAGAACGACAGCAACTACTAGAAACTAGTCTTCTCCAATGGCTTGCTGCTTTCATGCAATCCGATTCAGATATTGATCCCCACGAGCGCCTTACCTCATACCTTGACTCTCTCATGGCTTTGACGTTTAAAAATCGAATTGAAACTGATTTAGCCATTAGAGTACCAATGGAGCATTTCTTTGGCGAAAACAACTTAGCTCAATTAGCATCTCTACTTGTCAATCAATTAGCATTGGCAAACCCAAAGAAGAATGATACTTCCTTACCAGTAATTGTGCCTGCATCTACCCAACGCTACGAACCTTTCCCACTTACTGATATGCAACACGCCTTTTGGGTAGGTCGTAGTGGAGTACTAGATCTAGGGAATGTATCTAATCATGGTTACTATGAAATTGAAGGGAATGATTTAAATTTAGAACGATTAAACTGGACGTTGCAAAAACTAATTGAACGTCATGATATGCTGCGAGCTATAGTTTTACCAAATGGTCAGCAGCAGATTCTCAAACAGGTGCCTGCTTACCAAATGGAGGTTTTAGATTTGAGAGCAAAAGATGACATTGTCAACCAAGAGTTAGAGGCTATTCGCGATCGCCTCTCTCATCAAGTCATACCAGCCGATCAATGGCCCTTATTTGATTTTCGTGCAACACTTTTGGATCGAGGGCGTGTCCGACTACACATTAGCTACGATTTACAAGTATTTGACGCTTGGAGTCTGTTTCGCTTGTTCGATGAGTGGTTTCAACTTTACCAAAATCCAGATGTGGTATTGCCACCCCTAGAACTTTCATTTCGGGATTACGTTTTAGCCGAGCAATCTTTGCAAAACACAGAATTATATCAGAAATCTCAGGATTATTGGTTCACTCGCCTAGACAACTTCCCCCCAGCCCCAGACTTACCTCTTGCCAAAAATCCTCAAGAACTTAAACAGCATCGCTGCAAACGGCATGATGGGCGATTGGATGAAACCGAATGGCAGGAGTTGAAACAGCGGGCTGCTCAAGCAGGTTTAACCCCCTCTGGAGTTTTAATTGCTGCTTTTGCGGAAATTTTAACAGTTTGGGGCAATAATCCCCGATTTACCATCAATTTAGCCCTGTTTAATCGTCTACCACTGCACCATCAGGTAAATGACATTTTAGGAGACTTCACCTCTGTAACCCTTTTAGCAGTAGATAATTCAACACCAGAATCATTTAGTGATCGCGCTCGCCGTATACAGCAGCAACTGTGGCAAGATTTAGAACATCGCTACTTTAGTGGTGTGCGCGTAGTGCGGGAACTAGCACGGAGGCAAGGTACAGCTCCCAGCGCGATGCCAATTGTCTTCACCAGTACTTTAGGTTTTGGTAAACTCGGTCAAAAAACCTTGACATTTAGTCATTTTGGTGAGTTAGTTTATGGCATCAGCCAAGCTTCTCAGGCGTGGATGGATATTCAAGTTTGGGAAGAAAAGGGAGAATTGACTTTCAACTGGGATGTGGTTGAAGAACTTTTCCCTGTTGGTTTAATAGAAGATATGTTTGAGGCTTATTGCCGTTTCCTCAAACAGCTAGCTACTTCCGAATCAACTTGGCTTGAGATTACTCGACAACTGATACCCCCTGCCCAATTGTCGCAGCGCGAAGCTATCAATGCAACTGCTGTACCGATTCCTGATCAGATGCTGCACACTTTATTTGCTGCGCAAGCACAACAGAGGTTTAAGCAACCCGCCGTCATTTCATCAAGTCGCACCCTAACATATCAGGAGTTATACGAATTATCCAATCAAGTAGGTCATCGTTTGCGACAGTTGGGAGCAACTCCCAACCAGTTGGTAGCAGTGGTGATGGAGAAGGGATGGGAACAGATTGTCGCCGTGCTGGGTATTTTGAACTCCGGAGCCGCCTATTTACCTATTGATCCCACACTACCTCAAGAGCGCTTGTTCTATCTGCTCGAAAATAGTGAAGCTAAGATTATTCTCACCCAATCTTGGCTCAATCAGAAATTGTACTTACCATCGGGTATTCAATGTCTATGTATAAACACTGAAGAATTAGCAAGTGAAAGTAACCAACCACTACAACCCCTCCAGACACCAGATGATTTAGCTTACGTTATCTACACCTCTGGTTCTACTGGGAAGCCTAAAGGGGTAATGATTACTCATCGCAACGTAGTTAATGTCGTTATTCAAACAAACAAGCGCTTTAATGTTTCTCCTCAAGACCGTATCTTAGCACTCACTGCTCTTAACCACGATCTGTCTGTGTATGACATATTTGGTCTTCTTTGTGCTGGCGGTACGATTATCATCCCCGATGCGTCTGCAGTTAAAGACCCTGCTCACTGGGCTGAGTTGATAGTGCGGGAAAAAGTGACACTTTGGAACTCAGTACCCGCCATGATGGAGATGTTAGTAGATTATGTAGAAGAGCAATCAAGTTCGCTATCTTCGAGTTTGCGTTTGGCAATTTTAGGTGGAGATTGGCTGCCGATTTCCCTTCCCAATCGGCTCTTAGCGTTAGTACCAGGAGTACAAATACTCAGTATTGGCGGTCCAACCGAAACGACAATTTGGAACATCGGTTACTTAGTAAAAGAAGTTAACCCAAACTGGAAAAGTATTCCTTATGGTCAACCAATGGCTAACTCAAAATACTACATATTTAAATGTAGAGACGCGAAATACGAAGTCTCTACTCTAGAAGATTGTCCCGTTTGGGTTCCAGGAGAGATGTACTGTGCTGGAGTGCAGCTAGCAAAAGGTTACTGGCGCGATCGCGAAAAGACCAACGCTCATTTCATCACTCATCCTCGCACAGGTGAGCGCATCTACCGCACAGGTGATTTAGGACGCTATTTGCCGGATGGCAATATCGAGTTTTTGGCAAGAGTAGACTTTCAAATCAAAATTAGAGGAAACCGAATCGAGGCAGGAGAAATCGAAGCAGCTTTGATACAGCATCCAGCCGTGCGCTCTGCCGCAGTCACAGCGATCGGTAAACAAAATACTAAAGAGCGTTTGGTAGCTTACGTCGTTCCCGAACAAAAACCGGAACCCACTATTGAGGAGTTACGCTCTTTCCTCAAAGCTAAGCTATCAGAGCAGATGATACCGTCAGCTTTTGTTTTTCTCGATGCTTTACCACTTTCTGCTAATGGTAAAGTAGACCGTCGTGCGCTTCCCACTCAAGAAAGTTTGCTTGAGGAAGTGAAAGTTGCTTATGTTGCACCCCAGAATAAAATTGAGCAGACCATTGCTAACATTTGGCAAGAAATTCTAGAGCAAGAAAAGGTAGGAGTAAATGATAAGTTTTTTGATTTAGGAGGAAATTCCTTACTGCTCACACAAATGTATAGCAAACTCAAACAAGCTTTACCCAATGAGATGCAGCCAATATCAGTAGTTGACTTATTTAAATACTCAACTATTAGAGCTTTGACTCAACACATAAGCACCCAACAAAAAACATCATACCTAAAGCAACAAACTTCCGATTTAAATAAAGAATTAAAAGAGGGTAAAAATCGCCTTAATCAAAGGTACAAAAAATCTGCAAACACGTAAATTATCATTAATATCAAATCCGTTCCAATCAAAATTATTCCTCCTTAATCTTCCTCTGCGTCCTCAGCGCCTCAGCGGTTTTTTAATCATTCAGAGCTAACAGGAGTAAAAAAACATGAATGAAACCAACGGTTTAGAAATAGCGATTATTGGCATGTCAGGAAGGCTACCAGGCAGCAAAAGTATTGAAGATTTTTGGGAAAACTTAATAAACGGAGTACAACTTATTTCAGTCTTTAACGAGCGGGAAAATCTCAATTTAGATAGAGAGAAAAATGGGAGAAATCAGTCCAGCAAAAAACCTCTATCAGGCTCGGTACTCGATGACGTAGAATTATTTGATGCTTCATTTTTCGGTTTCAGCCCCAGAGAAGCTGAAATTATGGACCCACAACACAGACTTTTTTTAGAGTGTGCTTGGGAGGCATTAGAAAATGCAGGCTATGACTCGGAAAGAGAAACAAGACCAATAGGAGTTTATGCTGGAGTGGGGATGGGTTATTATCTTTACTATAACCTTTTTCCTCACCAAGAATTAATGCAATCAATAGGAGGTATACAAAGCTTAATTAGTGTTGATAAAGATTACATTCCTACTCGCGTCTCTTACAAATTGAATCTCACTGGACCAAGTGTTAGTGTAGGAACAGCTTGTTCCAGTTCATTAGTTGCAGTGCATTTGGCTAGTCAAAGTTTGCTTAGTGGCGAATGTTATATGGCTTTGGCTGCAGGTGTTGCCGTCAAAGTTCCCCAAAACGAATTAACATTAGCTCCAGGTGAAATTATTTCTCCTGATGGACATTGCAGAGCGTTTGATGCTAAAGCCAACGGTACTCTTGGCGGTAACGGAATCGGTGTTGTCGTACTCAAGCGGCTGGAGGATGCGATCGCGGATCGAGATTACATATACGCAGTTATTAAAGGCTCGGCAATTAATAATGATGGTGCTGCAAAAATAGGATACACCGCACCTAGCGAAGATGGTCAAGCCAAAGTTATTCACGCTGCTCAAGTCATGGCTGAAGTAGCGCCAGAAACAATCACTTATATGGAAGCTCATGGAACTGGAACTCCCTTGGGCGATCCGATTGAAATCGCAGCCATGACACAAGCGTTTAGAGTCAGCACTGAAAAAAAAGGCTACTGTGCCATCGGTTCGGTGAAAACAAATGTCGGACATTTGGATGCAGCAGCGGGAATTACAGGTTTGATCAAAACTACCCTTGCCCTACACCACAAGTTACTACCACCCAGCATCAACTTTGAACAGCCTAATCCTCAGATCGATTTTGAAAATAGCCCATTTTATGTTAACAGTCAGCTTTGTGAGTGGAAAGTCAACGGTATTCCTCGTCGCGCTGGTGTTAGTTCCTTCGGTATTGGCGGTACTAATGCCCATGTGATTCTTGAGGAACAGACGCCATTAGTCGCATCTCTACCTTCCCGTCCTCGGCAAATATTGGTACTTTCTGCTAAAACTCATTCGGCACTACAAACTGCTACAGCCAATCTGGTGAATCACTTAAAACAGCATCCAGAAAAAAATCTTGCTGATGTAGCATACACCCTCCAAGTTGGTCGCAGGGCGTTTAATTATCGTCAAATGGTTGTAGTAGAGAATCGGGAAGAAGCTATAACAGTTCTAGAATTAGCAGATCCAAAACGAGTAATTAGTCAGTTTCAGGAATCGTCCGATCGCTCCATCGTTTTCATGTTCAGCGGTCAAGGCTCACAGTACGTGAATATGGCGAGGGAGCTTTACCAGACTGAAACGACATTTCAACAAGAGTGCGATCGCTGTTGTGATTTACTCCTACCTCACTTAGGTTTTGATTTGCGCTCTTGTTTGTACCCAATAGAAGAAACAGCCAATACAGCCCAGCAATTACAACAAACTGCTATTACTCAACCAGCATTGTTTGTGATTGAGTATGCCCTAGCCAAATTGTGGATGTCATGGGGAGTACTTCCTCAAGCCATGATTGGTCATAGCATTGGGGAATATGTAGCTGCAACTTTGAGTGGTGTTTTCTCTCTTGAAGACGCTTTGTCAGTGGTAGCCACTAGGGGAAAATTGATGCAACAACTACCCAGTGGTGCTATGTTGGCTGTAAGTTTATCTGCAGACGATGTAGAGACGCGCTATGGCGCGTCTCTACAAATAGCCGCCAGTAATGCACCATCGCTCTCGGTTGTGTCAGGTTCAATAGAAGCTGTGGAGCAACTTGAGCAGCAGTTAGCGCAAAAAGGAGTAGAGTCGCGCCGATTGCATACCTCCCATGCCTTCCATTCTGAGATGATGGACTCGATCATTGAGCCTTTTACTGAGTACTTGAAAACCGTCAATCTCAACCCTCCACAAATTCCTTTTATTTCCAACGTAACTGGTACTTGGATCGATACAAAACAAGCAACCAACCCAAGTTACTGGGCGCAACACCTGCGCCGGAGAGTACGATTTTCTGAGGGAATTACTGAGCTTTTGCAAGATGCAAAACGCATTTTTCTTGAGGTAGGACCAGGAAGGACATTAAGCTCTTTAGTGAAACGTCATACATCTGGATCAGTTGTACTTTCATCTCTGCGCCATCCTCAAGAGCAACAGTCAGATGTCGCATTTTTGCTCAACACATTGGGGCGACTTTGGCTAGCGGGTGTGCAGGTGGATTGGGCGGGATTTTATGCACAAGAACAACGCGCTCGTCTACCATTACCAACTTATCCGTTTGAGCGCCAGCGTTATTGGATTGAACCACTACAACATCAATCAGCCAGTAGCCACCACTTAACTTTAGACAAAAAACTAGATATTACTGATTGGTTCTATATCCCATCGTGGAAACGTTCCGTAATACTCCAACCATCTAATGTATTGCAAGTTAAGTCAATTCATCTTGTATTTATCGATGAATGCGGCTTAGGTATCGAACTAGTAAAACGGCTACAAGAGCAGGGACAAGAAGTAATAACTGTAACCACTGGAGCAGAGTATACTCAGTTAGATCCGGGTGCATACACTCTCAATCCCCAACAACCTCAAGATTATGATGCTCTCCTCCAAGTACTTGCAGCACAACATAAGATTCCCAACAAAATTGTTCATCTGTTGTCAGTGACACCAGAACATACCGAGTTAGCGCTCGATTCACTGGATAAAGCTCAACAAAGGGGATTTTACAGTCTGCTGTTTCTCGCGCAGGCGTTCGGCAAACACAATTGGACGGATGAGTTAGAGATTACAGTCATCTCCAATAATTTACAACAAGTGACTCAAGATGAAGCGCTTGCTCCAGAGAAAGCAACTTTGCTTGGACTTTTGAAAACGATTCCGCAAGAATATCCAAACATCAGTTGTCGTAGCATTGATGTGGTATTTCCATCTTTAGGTAATTGGCATCAGGAGAAACTTGTAGAGCAACTGTTAACAGAAATTGTCGTCCCAACCTCCGATCAAATTGTTGCTTACCGTGGAAGTAATCGCTGGGTGCAAACCTTTGAACTAATTAGATTAGATGAAGCTCTTGAAACGACACCATGCCTGCGGGAAGCAGGAGTATACTTGATTACAGGTGGACTGGGTGGAATTGGAGGAGTGCTGGCGCAACATCTAGCAAAAACTGTAAGAGCCAAACTGGTCTTGACGGGGCGAACTACTTTACCAAATCGAGATGAGTGGTCACAGTGGTTGGCGAATCAAGATGCCAACGATAGCATAAGTTGTAAAATTAGTCAAGTACTAAAATTAGAAGCTTTAGGTGCAGAAGTTTTGGTAAATAATGCTGATGTCACTAATTTAGAACAAATGCAAGTGGCGATCGCTCATGCACAAGAGCAGTTTGGTCAGATCAATGGTGTCATCCATGCTGCTGGAGTTCCTGGAGGTGGAGTGATTCAGCGCAAAACATTCAAAGAAGCAGAAAGAATTTTTGCCGCCAAAGTGAGGGGTACACTGGTTCTCGATACAATCTTTAAGAACGAACAGCTAGATTTCTTCATCCTGTGTTCTTCACTGGCGTCAATACTAGGTGGATTTGGTCAGGTAGATTATGCTGGAGCCAATGCTTTTCTAGATGCGTTTGCTCACTATCAGAAATCTACAAATGGTAAATTTACCACCTGTATTAACTGGGATGCTTGGCAAGAAGTTGGGATGGGAGTAGCAGCTGCAAAGCAATTAGAGCAAACTAAAGAATTCTCCACAGATTTTCTCAAGCACGGATTATTACCACTAGAAGGAGTTAAGGTATTCAGACGAATTTTGGCAACTAAACTACCCCAAGTCTTGGTATCAACTACTGATTTATCGGCTAAGTATAATCGTAAGACTCATAGCATACTAAGTTCACTCTTAACTGGCAAACAGAATGATGAGACTAAACTGAACACACACCAAAGACCTCATCTAGAAACAACCTATGTAGCTCCTAGCAGTGAGGTTGAATCCACAATTGCTCAAATCTGTCAAGAGTTGCTTGGGATTGAACAGGTAGGAATCAATGATAATTTCTTTGATTTGGGGGGAAATTCCTTGATAGGTGTTCGGCTAATCTCTCGGCTTAATCAAGACTTTCAAGTGGAAATACCGATTCATTCTTTGTTTGAGTCACCAACTGTTGCCGAATTAGCTCTGATTGTTGAAGAAGCTATTATTAGGGACTTACAAGAATTAGCTGAAGAAGAAGGAAAGAAACTTGTGCCTACTATTCCCCTTGCATAAATCAATAAGGGCGCGAATGTGTAATTTCCTGCATCGCCCCTTCAGTTCCTCCTCTTGTGTGCCTGCGATAGCGCCACATGATCAAACCTGTCACAAACAGAACCGTGGGCGCAAGACCGACGAATATGTAGAGAACGCGGGTGAACAGTCCACCGAAGATGCCAAAGTGCAGATAGATGAAGGAATTTAAAACTTTGTCGCCTGGTGATGACATCAACCCATTCTTCAGTTGCACTACCTTTCCAGTGTATTGGTCGAGATAAACCTGACTGAAACCGAATTTCCAGCTTTCCTGGGGTAGCTTTTTACCGACTCTGAGAGCATCGGTTGGTTTTTTTGGCAAGACAACGTAGGTTGTGACAGCGTTGGGCAGGGCAGCATCAGCTTTTTGCAATAGTTCCCTCAGCAAGAGTGGTGTCTTGCCCACAATCGGTTGGGAAACAGGGTTGGGTAGATTGGGGGTGAATGTGACTGCGTAGATGATGGGTTTGGTGAAATTGTAGAAGTTAAAACACAACCCGGTGAAACTAAGTATTGCCAGGAAGACACCAGCAGTAATTCCTGCCACTTTGTGGATGTCAAAACTTTTCCTTTTTGGATGTGCTTTGAGCTTTATTCTCACACCAGATATCAGCTTTCGCCAACCAGGCCAAAGAATGATACCTGTAATACTGAGGATGAAGAACAACAGCCCCACGACGCCAATAATTTGTTGCCCGGTTTCACCTGCGAGGAATTGGTAGTGTAACTTGAGTACCAAAGCCATCGGGTGATAGTCCCCAGAACGACTCCCCATAATCGCGCCTGTATAAGGATTTACATGGATTTCTGTACGTGCACCTGTAGGAGAAGCGAGGAAGATTTGGTAAGGAACATCTGGTTCTGGCAGTGTCCGAATCACATTAAGTTTGAGTTCGGGTTGGTTACTGTAAGCAGTCTTAACTGTATTTAGGACTGACTCGATGGAAACTCGTTGTCCAGAGGGAATAATATGTCCCATCTGGCGATTAAGTAAGAAGTGGTCGATTTCATCTGCAAACACCAGTAAGCTACCTGTTAAGCCGATAAGCACCAAAAGCAGTCCTACTGCTAGTCCAATGTAACGGTGTAGATAAAAAGCAAGGTGGCGTAATTTATGTCGCTTCATTGCAAATTGCTCCTAAAATTCCCATGCAATAGTTCCCTGTACAGTTACGGGTGCGCCTGGATAGACACGCAAGTTATTTGTCACGGATTCAAAATAGGTGATGTCAAATAAGTTTTTGATATTGACTGCGGCGCGGAAATTATTTCGTTTATAGAAGATGGCAGCATCTGTCCGCACATAATTCGGGATCTCGAAACTGTTTGCTATGTCTCCTTGGCGATCGCCTACATAGTAAAACCCTAAGCCAAATCCTAACCCTTGGAAAGAACCTGTTTGAATTTCATAAGTTGTCCATAAACTAGCGCTATGTTTCGGCACATTATTCAATGTGTTGTCCACCAACTGTGGTCTAAGAGGTTCTTTACTAACATATGCATCGGTGTAGGCATAGGAGGCGATAATGTTCAAATCGGGTAATATTTCACCACCAATATCTAACTCAATCCCCCGACTTTTTTGCTCACCTACTTGCAGGGAAAAGCGGGTATCGCTGGGATTGGTAATCAGAACATTGGAGCGAGTTATGTCATAGAAAGCAAGGGTTGCAGAAATTTTGTCATTCAAATCTGCCTTGATCCCCACTTCATACTGAGTACCGCGTTCTGGCTCAAATAAAGTAGTATCAAAGGTTGTGCCAGTTACCTGAGTAAACGAGCGATTGTAGCTGGCGTAGAGGGAAATTGGTTTGATGGGTTGATAGACAATTCCTACTCTGGGGCTAAAAGCTTCGTTTTGCCGAAATTTTTCTGGTCGAGTGATAGGGATAAAGTCTTCATATTTTTCACTGATGATATCAAAGCGTCCGCCCAGCAATAATTTAAGATTCTCGAATAGCGTGATTTGGTCTTGAATGTAAAGACCTAATGCATCCCGCGTAAATTTATTGTCTTGTCTTGATATAGTCGATGCAAAAGTTCTGACAGCGGGATTAAAGATGTCGATTGTACTGGTTCGAGTCTCTAAATTGGTAGAATTCAATTCTCTAAACAAATCGAAACCAGCGACTATTTGGTGTTGTATGCTACCAGTATTAAACTTACCGACAATGTATGAGTCTAAAGTATAGATGTCTGTGGGAGCAGCCAGTGTTTTAATAGAGTTTCTTTGCAAAGTGCGTTTATCTGGTCGTAGACTAGCAGGAAAGTTAGTTTCTGCCGTGTTTCTAAAAAACGACGCTCGAAAGGCATTTCGCACCTGCCAATTTTTACTGAAGCGATGCTCCAAGTTGTAGCCAACTCGAAACGCACTACGATTGTCTTCTTCTGTAGGTTCTCCGACGTAACGATTTAATGGAATCTTGCCATTGGGATTTGGTAACACAGTCCCTTCTGCTGGTAGTCCCCACTCATCCCTCTTGGGTGAATTTACGTATTCAGCTTCAAAAGTCAGCTTAGTTTTGTCACTAATGAGCCAAGTTAAAACAGGTGCAACAAAATAAGTTTGGCTTTCAACGAAATCAACGAAACTGCCTGAACTTTCACCAGCAGCGTTCAAGCGATACAGTAGAGTTTTATCAGAATTCAAGGGACCTGAGAAGTCGATCGCACCTCGATAAAAATCGAAATTGCCCACAAAGGCTTCTACTGAGTAGAAGGGATCTTGTAGGGGCTGTTTCGTGATTAAATTAATTGTGCCGCCCAGACCACCCTGACCATAGAGAGCTGCGGAGGGTCCTTTGAGAACTTCGATGCGCTCCAGGTTAGCAACTTCAGAGCCGATGCGAGTATTAGTTCTGTCTCTCAAACCATTTCTGAGAACTCCTTCGTTGACACTGGAAAAGCCACGGATGAAAAATATATCAAAATGACTGCGGGACGTATTAGCTGGTTGTTGTACGCCACTGACGTTTCTTAACGCATCGCCCACACGAGTTACTTGTTGATCTTTGATTACCTGTTGGGGAATGACTTGAATAGACTGGGGAATATCGCGTAAAGGAGTATCTGTTTTTGTAGGAGTGGTAGCATCGGGAGTACGATATCCGTCTTGCTCACCGGTCACCACCAGTTCTATCGGTTCATCGCCAGAAGATGATGGTTTATCTGGCTGGGTTTCACTCTCAGGTTTACTCGGCGCTGGCTTTTGTGATGGTTGGGGTTGCTGCGGTTGCTGCGTGAATGCAGCCGTTGCAACGCTAAAGATCAGACCCTCATTCGGACTGTCAAACAACTCCACTGTTGGCAACAGTGCTTCACCCGTCACCGTCACTCGGACAGTATTCGCATCCAGATTTATTACAATTATCTCAGTAATTCCCGGTAGCGGCTTTTCGGAGCGGAAGATGAATGTTTCACCGCTTGGTAGACGCAATTGGGCATTAGGTATATCAGCAATAAAGCTATTACCCGAACTGCGATTGGTTACTTGTAACTGTTCCCCAACTGATGTTTGTAAAATTACTTCCACACCTTTAGCAGTAGGATTAGCCTTGACGGATGTAATTTGTATTACTTGTGCTTTGGTAGGGGGTGATTGCGCTAGGATTTGTGCGCTCGTAATCGGACGTGCTACCTCACTCAGTCGCGGAATGACTTTGGTGGGTGCAACTGGCTGTGAAGTTGCACTCACTTTAGTTGATAAGTGATCGCCTTGTATGGCAATCTCCTCACTTTTGGCTAGAGTTGTGTGCAACACCGTTGGCAAACTAGTCAGCAACAGCACGCTTAATAGTTGGTTGAGTTTCATCGATCTCCTCACGAAACAAATGCATCCCTTGGATTAAAAGAATCTAGGTAAATAAAAAAAACTTTCATTATAGTCAGAAGATTAGACGATTTTATCACTCAAGTAAAGAGAAAGGAAATATGAAAATAATTGCTAATAATTTTTGCTTAGTTCAACCGAGTATCAAGACACTAGCTTTTTGTAGCTTATAGTTACTTTTTTCTGCTCAAGCAAAGGAATTTGCTTAGTAAACACTTGACATCTACCAAAAGACAGAATTGTAATTGATAACTAAAATTAATAGTTTTTGTTTTTATTGATATATCATACCTATTAATAACTAGTTGCTTAAAGCAATAAATTTCCAGTAAAGTAGATGAGACTAATTGAAAAGGCATATCAATAAGTTTAAGAGAGGTGCGTTAGTGACACCGTAACGCACCGTAATCTAAAAATTTGCTGTAGCTAAAACAATCTGAAGATATCTGCAAAAGGGCTTGCTGTGAAAATCCAAATTATGGATTCACAATAAGTTCATTAAATACTTATTGAGAGTCACTATGGATGAAAAAAGATATGAAATTTCACAACTAAAGTCTAAGCTTTCTCCTACTAAACAAGCTTTGCTGGAAAAGCGGTTGCGGGGGAAAACCGAAACTAATTCTCAATTAAAAGTTATTCCTCGACGTTCTCACGATCCTGCGCCTTTGTCTAGTACACAGGCTAGGTTGTGGTTTCTCCACCAGTTAGATCCCAAAAGTCCTGTTTACAATGAACTGACATGTATACGCCTGTTGGGTACGCTGAACGTGGTAGTGCTGGAGCAGAGTCTCAACGAGATTGTGCAACGTCATGAGTCCCTACGCACCAATATTGAAATGGTGGAGGGACAACCAGTTCAAGTCATTCACCCGAATGTGACTGTGACACTATCGGTTGTACACCTGCACTCGTTGCCAGAAGCTGTGCGACAAATTGAAGTTGAGCGGCTGACAACAGAATTAGCTCACAAACCCTTTGACTTGACATCAGATCGGTTACTGCGAGTAACACTGCTACAAACTCTTGAGCAAGAACATTTACTAGTCTTCGTCATTCACCATATTGCCGCTGATGGCTGGTCGATGCAAGTGCTGCTGAAGGAATTAACAATCCTTTACAAAGCCTTTGATACCGTCCAACCTTCGCCACTTCCAGCGCTGCCCATCCAGTACGCTGACTTTGCTATCTGGCAGCATCAGTGGTTGCAGCAACGACAACAGACTCAGATATCTTATTGGAAGCAACAACTAGCAGATGTTCCGACTGTACTGTTACCGAACGATCGCCCCCGCCCTCCTGTGCAAAGCTTTCAAGGTGCGGTTATCCCTTGGAAACTGTCACTTTCACTGACACACAGGCTCAGAGCCATGAGCAACCGGGAAGGAGTCACTCTGTTCATGACGCTACTGGCAGCATTTCAAACGTTGCTGTACCGCTACACACAAGAGGATGACATTTGCGTAGGCTCTCCGATTGCTAACCGCAACCAAACGGAGATTCAAGGGCTAATTGGATTCTTTGTCAATACCCTAGTTCTGCGTACTAACCTTTCTGGGAACCCAAGTTTCTTAGAGTTGCTCCGTAGAGTACGCGAGGTGTGCGTGGGTGCATATGCCCATGCAGATCTGCCTTTTGAGCAACTAGTGCAAGAACTACATCCAGAGCGAAATCTCAGCTACATGCCTTTTTTCCAAGTCATGTTTGTTTTACTTGAAGATATTCACAAGGAGTTGACATTACCCGGTTTAACCCTAAGTTGGCATCAGATGCACAGTAAGACTGCCAAGTTTGATTTGACTCTGTACGTCATAGACGGTGAGTTAGAACTGACAGGGTTTTTGGAATACAACACCGATCTGTTCAATTCGGAAACCATTACTCGAATGGTGGAGCATTTTCAAACCTTACTGGAAAGTATTACTGCCAATCCGCAAGCAAAGTTATCTGACTTACCCCTGTTGACAGCAACTGAGTTGCATACTCTAATAGTGGAGTGGAATAATACCTCTACTGATTGGTCTAGTGATGTATGTATTCACGAGTTGTTTGAAGCACAAGCGGCAATGACACCCGATGCTATTGCAGTGGTATTTGAAGAGCAAAAATTAACCTACCGAGAACTAAACACAAGGGCAAATCAATTAGCACATTACCTGAGAAAGTTGGGCGTCAAACCAGAAGTACTGGTGGGCATTTGTATAGAGCGATCCCCAGAGATGGCGATCGCGCTTTTGGGCATTCTTAAAGCAGGGGGTGCATACGTACCCCTAGATCCAGCGTATCCACAACAGCGCTTAGCCTTCATGCTAGAGGATGCAAAAGTTTCAGTACTGCTGACGACTCAGCAAGCCAACACACTTGGGCAACATCAAGCACAGATAGTTTACCTTGACACTGATTGGGATTGTATTGCCCTAGAAAGCCCACACAACCCTGTCAATCATTGCACCACTGACAATCTGGCATATGTGATTTATACCTCTGGCTCAACAGGTAAACCTAAGGGAGTTTGTGGTTTGCATCGCGGAGCAGTTAATCGTTTTCAATGGATGTGGCAGAAGTATCCATTTACACCAGATGAAGTTTGCTGCCAAAAGACATCCTTAAACTTTGTCGATTCAGTGTGGGAAATTTTTGGACCCTTACTGCAAGGAATTCCGACAGTCATTGTGCCAGATAGCGTTGTACTAGATCCGCCAAAATTCGTGGCAACCCTTGCCCACCATAATGTCACTCGCCTAGTACTTGTCCCTTCTTTGCTGCGTGTACTTTTGGAAAACGAAGACGACTTACAGTTGCGGCTACCTAAATTAAAGTTATGGGTGACAAGTGGTGAAGCAATCTCCATCGACTTGTTGCAGAACTTTCGTCTAGTGATGCCAAACAGTACTTTGTTAAACCTTTACGGGTCGTCGGAAGTCTCTGCTGATGTTACTTATAAAAGTATAGAGCCACTTGCATCGGTACAGTCGCGTGTGGCGATCGGTCGTCCGATTGCCAATACGCAAGTCTATGTACTGGACAAGCAGCAAAAGCCTCTACCCACTGGCATTCCAGGGGAACTGTATGTTGGTGGTGCTGGACTGGCAAGAGGTTATTTGAACCGTCCCGATCTGACGAACGAGCGGTTTATCCCCAATCCCTTCACCGATTTTGGATTTAGTGGGCGTTTATACAAAACCGGAGATCGCTCCCGCTATCTCCCCAATGGCGATCTAGAGTACTTGGGACGCATCGATTACCAAGTGAAGGTTCGCGGTTTTCGCATTGAGCTAGGAGAAATTGAAGCGGTGTTAGCTCAACATCCAGTGGTAAAGCAGGCTGTAGTCATAGCTAGTCCGGATGAACCTAGTAAACAACAGTTGGTAGCTTATGTAGTTTCGCATCCACAGCAGACAGTTACAGTAAGCGAACTGCATCATCTGCTCAAACAGCAACTGCCTGAGTATATGATCCCAAGAGCTTTTGTGACTCTAGAAGCTTTGCCACTGTTGCCAAACGGTAAGATAGACCGCCACGCTCTAAGAGTTCCCGATCAAACACGTCCCGAATTGCAAGCAATTTATCAGCAACCTCAAACCGAGATAGAAAAAACTATTGCTCAGATTTGGCAAGAAGTACTTCATTTTGAGGGTGTGGGTATTCATGATAATTTCTTTGAACTCGGTGGTCATTCATTGCTCTTGCTTCAGGTTCATAACAAGTTACGTCAGATATTTCCAGCAGATTTATCAATACTCGAATTATTCAGATATCCAACTATAAGCTCTTTAGCAGAATTATTGGCTAAAACAAACAACAATAAACTATCTTCTACTCAAATTGATAGCAGAACAGAAAAGTTACAAGATGGTAAAGCACGAATCAAAAAAATCCTAGCAATCAGTAATAAATTTATTCAGGGAAAATGTATATGAGTAATTCGGTAAAGAGCAACCGGAATGGATTAGAAATAGCGATTGTTGGCATGGCAGGTCGTTTTCCCTATGCCAAAAATATTGAAGAATTTTGGCATAATCTGCGGGATGGCGTAGAGTCAATATCCCCTTTCACTGATGCAGAATTGATATCTGCTGGGATAGACTCGGCGCTTTTGAGCGACCCAAAGTATGTTAAATATGGGTCTAGATTAGAAGACGTTGATTTATTTGACGCTTCATTTTTTGACATCAATCCTAGAGAAGCAGAAATTCTTGATCCACAGCATCGTATATTCTTAGAATGTGCTTGGTCAGCACTAGAAAATGCAGGCTATAATTCTAAAGTTTACCCTGGATTGATTGGTGTTTACGCTGGCACAGGTATGAGCAGCTATGCGTTCAATATTTATTCAAATCAAAATCTTAGAAATTCTATTGATGATTACCAATTTTTCCTGGGAAGTGACAAAGATTTCTTAGCCACACGGGTATCTTACAAATTAAATCTTGAGGGACCTTCCATTGGTATTCAAACTGCCTGCTCAACTTCTTTAGTTGCCGTGCATTTAGCTTGCCGAGGTTTGTTAGGTGGTGAATGTGATATTGCTATGGCTGGTGGTGTTACCATCAATCCATCACAAAAAGCAGGGTATCTTTATCAAGAAGGGGGAATTCTTTCTCCCGACGGACATTGCCGTGCCTTTGATGCTAAAGCGCATGGAACCATTTTTGGCAACGGTGTGGGTATTGTGGTTTTGAAGCGATTAGAAGATGCCCTAGCGGAGGGTGACTACATTCATGCTGTGATCAAAGGTTCAGCTATTAATAACGATGGATCTCTCAAAGTCAGCTACACAGCTCCCCGGATCGACGGTCAAGCGAAAGTAGTTAGAGCCGCCCAAGTTATCGCTGAGGTTGATCCCGAAACAATCACCTATATTGAAGCACATGGAACTGGAACATCCCTGGGAGATCCGATTGAAATTGCTGCACTGACACAAGCGTTCTCTGCCTCTACCCAGAACAAAAGTTTCTGCGCGATCGGTTCAGTCAAGACAAATATAGGACACCTAGATACTGCTGCAGGTGTTACAAGCTTAATCAAAACAGTTCTAGCCCTCAAACATAAACAAATACCTGCCAGTCTGCACTTTGAGCAGCCTAATCCCCAGATTGATTTTGACAACAGTCCTTTTTATGTCAATACTAAACTTTCTGAGTGGAAGACGAACGGCATCCCCCGTCGTGCAGGTGTGAGTTCTTTCGGTATTGGCGGGACTAATGCCCATGTGATTCTGGAAGAAGCTCCAGATGTAGAAACTGCAACTGCTTCTGGTTCTTCTCGCCCTTGGCAGTTATTGCAGCTTTCCGCCAAAACTAGTTCAGCGCTACAAACTGCTACAGCAAATTTAGCAGATCACCTCAAGCAGCATCCTGACCTAAACCTAGCCGATGTAGCATATACTCTTCAGGTTGGTCGTCGAGCTTTCGATCTCCGTCGGATAGTTGTTTGCCAAAACCTTGACGATGCAGTAAAACTCTTAGAGAAACTAGACCCGCAACGAGTTTTTACCCACAGCCAAGAATCGTGTAATCGGCAGGTTGTATTTATGTTTCCAGGTCAGGGTGCTCAATATGTGGACATGGGTCGAGAGTTGTATGAGACTGAGCCAATTTTCCGGGAACAGGTTGATTACTGCTCGAATGTTCTCAAATCTCATCTAGGAGGCATCGATCTGCGTACAATTGTGTATCCGCCCAAAGAAAATGTACAAGCAGACACGCAGCAGCTATTGCAACAGACTGATATTACTCAGCCAGCGCTATTCGTGATTGAATACGCTTTGGCGAGATTGTGGATGGCATGGGGTATATGTCCCGTGGCAATGATCGGTCATAGTATTGGAGAGTATGTAGCCGCAACTTTGAGTAACGTTTTCTCTTTAGAAGATGCTTTGGCTCTGGTAGCAGCCCGTGGGCGACTAATGCAACAACTCCCCTCAGGTACAATGCTCTGTGTTCCACTTTCTGAAGCAGAGATACAACCTTGGCTGAATCAAGATCTTTCTCTTGCTGCAACTAACGCACCATCCTTATGTGTAGTGTCGGGTTCTCTTGAGGCTCTAACTGAGTTACAAACTCGTCTGAGCAACCAAGGTGTTGAGTGTCGTCGTCTACATACTTCCCACGCCTTTCATTCTCAGATGATGGATTCGATCTTGGAACCATTCACCGAGTTGGTGAAAAAAATCAAGCTAAATCCTCCTCAAATTCCCTTTATTTCCAATGTCACCAGCACATGGATTACGACAATTGAAACAAGTGATCCGAACTACTGGGCAAGGCATTTACGGCAAACGGTGCGCTTTGCTGCAGGAATTGCTGAGTTAATTAAAGAGCCAAATCGCATCCTCCTAGAGGTAGGTCCTGGAAGGACATTAAGTACCTTTGCTCTTCAGCATCAGGTTGATGAGTTAGTAACTCTGACTTCGCTTCGCCATCCTAAAGACCAACAATCAGATGTAGCCTTTTTACTCTCCACCTTAGGGCGACTCTGGCTAGCAGGTGTCCAGGTAGATTGGTCCAGTTTTTATCAGCATGAACGCCGCTTACGTATCCCATTACCTACCTATCCATTTGAGCGACAAAGATATTGGATTGAACCACAAGGAATCGACTCCTCCAGTAATCTTCAAATCAAACTCAGCAAAAAGCCGAATATTGCCGATTGGTTTTATCTCCCTGTCTGGAAACGAGTAAAGCTGCTTGAACCATTCAAAGAAGCAAGGCAGGCATTGCAAAAACTGTGCTGGTTGGTTTTTGCCGATTCCTGTACAGTGGGTTCACAAATTGCCAAACGATTAGAACAAGATGGTCAAGATGTCATCACTGTGACAGTAGGAGAGGAGTTCCGCAAAATAGGCGATCGCGCCTACGTAATCAATCCCCAACAGCCAAACGACTATAAAACCTTGATCCAAGCACTTTGTCAACTAGATAAAACCCCACAAAGAATTGTTCATTTATGGAGTATCACGCCAAAAACACAGATAAAACCAGGAATTGAGTTTTTTCAAAAGTGTCAAGATCTTGGTTTTTACAGTTTACTCTTTTTAGCACAGGCATTGTCTAAACAGAATATTACTACCCCTGTGCAAATCACGGTCGTGAGCAACAATATTCACGACGTAGTAGGTCAAGAGGAGTTGAATCCAGAAAAAGCGACAGTGTTAGGTCCGTGTAAGGTGATTCCACAAGAGTATCCTAATATCACCTGTCGTAATGTTGATATTGTAATTTCTGAATCAGGGATTCAAGAAAATCAACTCATCACAGAATTGACTGCACAATCATCTGACGTAGTTGTTGCTTACCGTGATAATTATCGATGGGTGCAAACTTTTGAACCAGCTCAATTGAAAGATGCAGTTGAACAAACAACACGGCTAAGGAAAGGCGGAAACTACCTGATTGTAGGCGATTTTGTTGGCGGTCTTGGTTTAGTATTTGCCGAAGCGATCACGCAAACAGTTAATGTTAAACTAATTCTGGTTGGTAACACCGGGCTTCCGCAGACAAATGAGTGGTCAAAATGGCTGGAAACTCATGGTAATCAAGATAAAGTTTGTAGCCAAATTAGAAAAATACAAGCCTTAGAAGAGCTTGGAGCAGAGTTTTTGATTATTGATGCTGATGTTGCCAATCAAGAACAAATGCAAGCTGCAATCAATCAAGTATATGAACACTTTGATCGGATTCATGGGGTGTTCCATGCAACACCAATGAGTAACTACTCGTCAGCTTTCTCTATTCAAGACATAGGTCGAAGTGAATGTGAAACACAATTCCACACAAAAGTGTACGGACTATCTATATTAGAAAAAGTTTTGCAGGGGAGAGATATTGATTTTTATCTTGTGCAATCTTCATTATCATCATTAGTAGGAGGATTAGGGCTTGTTGCTTATTCAGCAGCAAACCTCTTCATCGACGCCTTTGTTAACAAACGGAATCAGACAAGCTTTATTCCTTGGTTCAGTATAAACTGGGATGTTGTCAACGAGGAAGAACAAGAAAAAAATACCTCGGTGTTAGGCAAAAGTGTGGCAGAATTAGCAATGACATCCAAAGAAGTATGGGATGTTTCGCAACGTATTTTATCAATAGGTGCGGGAGGTCAATTCGTAATTTCACCTGGAGATCTGCAAACTAGACTTGACCAATGGATTCAGCGTGAATTTCTACAAAATACTGAGAATTTAAAACAGTCTCAGCAAGGAGACAAGTCTGGGCATCACGCTAGACAAAATTTGCCAACTGTTTATACAGATCCTCGAAATGAGATTGAGCAAAGCATTGCAAATACTTGGCAAGAACTGCTTGGGATTGCTCAAGTGGGCATTTATGACAACTTCTTTGAGTTAGGCGGACATTCAATGCTTGCCATTCAAGTTATTTCCCGCCTGCGAGAAATATTCCAAGTCGAGATACCTCTGCGCAGTATTCTTTTTGATGCACCTACAGTGGCTGGACTTGCTGCTGTTGTTTTAGAACTACAACCCAAACAGGAAGAACTTCAAGACATACAAGAAATAACTACTTTATTACAAGAGGTACAAAGTCTCTCATCGGAAGAAATTCAAGCTTTTCTTGTTAAAGATTCTTAATTAAGCTGACAAGACAAATTAACAAATACATAATTGTTCAGCACAATCGAAGGAGTTAAATAATGCAATTTAGCCTTTTTTATTTTTCCGGTGATGGTTCATCAACTCAAGCAAACAAGTATAATTTATTTATAGAAGGTGCTAGGTTTGCAGATCAAAATGGGTTTTGTGCAGTTTGGACTCCTGAGCGGCATTTTCACCCTTTTGGAGGACTTTATCCTAACCCATCTTTAACCAGTTCAGCACTGGCAATGCTCACCGAGCGAGTTCAATTACGGGCTGGCAGTGTCGTAATGCCCCTTCACAATCCGGCAAGAGTTGCTGAAGAATGGTCTGTGGTCGATAATTTGTCTAACGGTAGAGTAGCTCTAGCTTTTGCTTCAGGTTGGACAGTGGATGACTTTGTCTTATCTTCAGAAAGTTATGCCAACCGCAAAGAAAATATGTGGCTTGGCATTAAGATTGTCCAGAAGCTTTGGGAAGGTGAGCCAGTTGAACTCCCGGATGTAACTGGAAAAACTTTTCAGGTGAAGACATTTCCAAGACCAATACAGAGTAAACTCCCTACTTGGATTGTTTGTCAATCCTCAGGAACTTTTGTTGAAGCAGGCAAGATGGGTGCTAACGTATTAACCTCTCTTTTAACAGGAACTTTGGAGGACTTAGCCCCCCAAATATCACTGTACCGTGAATCTTTGGCAAAACACGGTCACAACCCTCAAGCGTCCAAGGTAGCAATAATGCTACATACTTTTGTGGGAGAGGATTTTGATACCGTAAAAGAACAAGTGAAAAAACCTTTTTTCAATTACCTAAAGACGCATCTCGATCTACTGGAAAACCTAGCGAAAAGCTTAAACTTAAAAGTTAGTTTAAAGACATTCTCAGCAGCGGATATAGATAGTCTCTTGCTGTTTGCTTACGAAGGTTGGCTGAAAGGAAGAACCTTGATTGGGTCGAAAACTACTTGCTTACAAATGATTGAGCGTTTGCAACAAGCTGGTGTTGACGAAATTGCTTGTCTTATTGACTTTTACTCAGATTTTGATTCAGTGATGACAGGTTTACATTATATCAAAGAGTTGAAGGATATTTGTAACTTTACAAAAGAAAAACTGGTTTCTTTTAGCTGATGTATTACTTCAAATAATCAATTTCTACTAATTAATTTGGGTATAAATTAATGAGTGATTTGTCTAAACAAATTGCCGCGCTCTCTCCAGAGCAACGGGCGCTATTTGAGATGCGACTTAAGCAGAGGAATTTGAGTCCTCTCAAAACTTTAGAGATTTCTCGAAGAAAAGACTCTGAAGATTTGCCTTTATCTTTTGCTCAGCAGCGGCTATGGTTTATTCAGCAGTTATACCCTAACAATAGTACTTACAACGTTTCTAGTGCTTTGCATCTATTGGGTCAACTTAATGTAGCACTGCTAGAACAAGTTTTTACTGAGATTGTCAAGCGTCATGAAACTTTGCGCACAACTTTTACTAATACTGCACAAGGACAACCAATCCAGGTGATTGCGCCAATCCAGAGCGTAACATTATCGATAGTGGATCTCAAGGAAGTATTTGAGACTGAGAAAGAGGTTCAGCGGCTAGTTACTGAAGAAGCTTATCGCCCCTTTGACCTAACAGAGCCATTGCTAAGATTGACTCTTCTACAGTTGGGTGAGACAGAATATGTACTGTTATTGACGACGCATCACATCATTTGCGATCGCTGGTCTTTAGGAGTATTCTTTCGGGAAATCAAAGTACTCTACGAAGCCTTTGCCAGTGGAAAGCCCTCACCACTAACCGAACTCTCAATCCAATATGCAGATTGGACAATTTGGCAACGTCAGTGGCTGCAAGGAAAGACATTAGAGGCTCAACTTACTTACTGGAAGCAGCAGCTTGAGAGCCTCACTGTTTTGGAACTACCCACTGACCGACCTCGACCAGCTTTTCCAACTTACCGAGGTACAACGCTGCCCTTTGTATTACCTAAAACCTTATCAGATGCGCTCAAGGCTCTAAGTGCTAAGGAAGGGGTGACGCTGTTTACGTTATTATTAGCAGCATTTCAGGTTTTGCTGCACAGGTATACAAACCAAGATGACATTGTTGTCGGTACTGATATTGCCAATCGCAATCGAGTAGAAACTGAAGGATTAATTGGGTTTTTGATCAACACCTTAGTGTTGCGCACCAACTTATCTTCTGACCTCACTTTTCGCGAGTTGCTTAATCAGGTTCGCTCTGTAACGCTAGGGGCATATGCTCACCAAGATGTGCCGTTTGAAAAACTGGTGGAAGTCTTGAATCCAAAGCGGAACATTAGCCAAATGATGCCGCTGTTTCAAGTCAAATTTGATTTTCAACAGGCACAAGTAGAACCATTAGAGCTTTCAGGGCTAACAGTAAGTCCCTTGCCATTTACTTTGAAGGCAACGAGGTTTGAACTGCGCTTCAACCTATGGGATACGGAGCCGGGACTGGCAGGACAAGTGGAGTACAGTACCGATCTATTTGATGCTGCTACTATTACTCGAATGGTAGCACACTATCAGACCTTGCTGGAGGCTATTGTTACCAATACCCAACAGCAACTTTGGGAGTTACCATTGTTGACTGATGCCGAACAGTATCAGTTACTTCATGAATGGAATGATACCCAGGTTGAATATCCACAATCTCAGTGCATTTATCAGTTGTTTGAGTCTCAAGTAGAACATACACCCGATGCTGTAGCAGTGGTGTTTGAAGATCAACAGCTGACATACCGGGAACTGAACGCAAGGGCAAATCAACTGGCGCACTACCTGCGATCGCTAGGAGTGGGACCAGAGGTGCTAGTAGGAATTTGTGTTGAGCGATCCCCAGAGATGTTGATCGGACTTTTGGGCATTCTTAAAGCTGGTGGCGCATATGTACCCCTGGACCCAGCTTATCCGCAAGAGCGCTTAGCTTTCATGCTAGCAGACGCTCAAATTCCGGTATTGTTAACTCAAGAAAAGTTAGTATCGACCTTACCAGAACATCAAGCTCAGATAGTATGCTTGGACACTGACTGGATGGAAATTGCTCAACTAAGCACTTTTAATCCCACCAACACAGTCACCACTGAAAATCTGGCATATGTAATTTACACCTCCGGTTCAACCGGGCAACCGAAAGGAGTGCAAATTCCTCACAGCGCGGTGGTTAATTTCTTAAGTACCATGCGCCAAACTCCAGGGTTGACTCAAGAAGATATTCTCCTATCCGTCACCACATTATCCTTTGATATTGCAGCATTAGAAATATACTTACCGCTAATTGTTGGCGCTCGTTTATTACTAGTTAGTCGTGAAGTCGCAACTGACGGAATCCAGTTATTAGAACACTTAACCACTTCTGATGCTACAGTCATGCAAGCCACCCCTGCCACTTGGCGAATGTTGCTAGCTGCTGGGTGGCAGGACAAATTGCCATTGAAAATCCTTTGCGGCGGTGAAGCTCTGGAGCGTTCCCTTGCCAATCAGTTGCTCTCGCTTGGAACAGAAGTTTGGAACTTATATGGTCCAACGGAAACCACAATTTGGTCAGCGGTGCAAAAAATAGAAAGCCACAAGGAGCTACAACCAGAAGCCATTGTTTCTATTGGTCACCCGATTGCCAACACGCAATTTTACATCCTCGACTCACACCAAAAATTAGTTCCAATTGGAGTCAGAGGTGAATTGCATATCGGTGGTGCTGGGCTAGCTCGTGGTTATTTGCATCGACCAGAACTTACAGCCCAAAAATTTATCCCAAACCCCTTCGACAAAGAGTCGCGATCGCGTCTGTACAAGACAGGAGACTTAGTTCGCTACCGACCAGAAGGAACCATAGAATTTTTAGGGCGGATTGACAATCAGGTAAAAATCCGGGGCTTCCGCATTGAATTGGGAGAAATTGAAGCACTCCTGTGCCAACATCCAGGGGTGCAGGAGAGTGTGGTTGTGGCTGCAAAAGATAAATCAGGTTCTCAACTTTTAGTAGCCTATGTAGTTTGCCAGCCAGAGCAGGTATTGACAATTGCCCAGTTGCGCCACCTTCTAGAGTCTAAGTTGCCAAATTATATGGTGCCAAAGACTTTTGTGATGCTAGAGGCGCTACCCTTGACGCCTAACGGCAAAGTAGATCGGCGATCGCTGCCAGTACCTGATCTCACACAGCTAAAGCCCGAATTTGTGGCTCCAAGCACCCCTGTTGAAGAAATGCTAGCTGGGATCTGGGCAGAGGTACTTGGTATTGAGGTTGGCATTTACGACAACTTCTTCGAGTTAGGCGGACATTCCTTACTGGCAACTCGTGTCATTTCTCAAGTGCGGCAAATCTTTGCCATAGAGCTTCCCTTGCGTCAACTGTTTGAAAAGCCCACTGTAGCAGAGTTAGCCTCATACATTGAAATAGCCACTCAAGCAGGGTTAAGACCAGAAGTACCACCCATTGAGCGGATTTCCAGGGATGGAGAAATACCTGTATCCTTTGCACAACAGCGATTATGGTTCCTCACTCAGTTAGAGCCAGAAAGCCCCTTCTACAATATACCTGGTGCTGTTCGCTTACAAGGACAACTGAACATAGCTGCATTCTCAGAGAGTCTCAACGAAATTATGCGCCGTCACGAAGCCTTGCGAACTAATTTCAAGACAGTAGAAGGGCGTCCCGTGGCATTCATAAGCGCAGTAACACAGTTACGCTTACCAATGATCGACCTAAGTGAGTTACCTTTTGCGCAAAGAGAAGCCGAAGTATACCGTGAGGCATTGGCAGAGGCGCAACAGCCTTTTGACCTCAATAGCGCTCCTCTGCTGCGAGTGAAATTACTGCGGTTGGGTGAACAAGAGTATATAGCGCTATTTACAATGCACCACATTGCCTCTGATGGTTGGTCAATAGGCGTACTAGTGCGTGAGGTGGCAGCACTTTATCAAGCCTTTTCTACTGGGCAACCCTCACCCCTAAGAGAACTGCCAATTCAGTATGCAGACTTTGCGGCTTGGCAACGGCAGTGGTTAAAGACAGAGGTACTAGAATCCCAGCTTTCTTACTGGCGGCTTCAGTTAGATGGCGCACCCGCAGTGTTAGAATTACCTACTGACCACCCACGACCTGTAGTTGGGACTTTCCGGGGTAGCACTTATTCTTTCGAGCTATCTCAACAACTATCTGTTGCACTCAAAACTTTGAGTCAGCAGGAGAAAAGCACTTTGTTTATGACCCTGTTAGCAGCCTTCAAAATTTTGCTAGGGGGCTACACAGTCCGTGAGGATATTGTGGTGGGTTCCCCCATCGCCAACCGTAACTATGCAGAAATAGAAGGGTTAATTGGTTTTTTTGTCAATATTTTAGTGTTGCGTACTCAATTATCTGGCAATCCTACCTTCCGAGAGCTTCTGCATCGTGTGCGTGAAGTGGCATTAGGAGCATATGCTCACCAAGATTTGCCGTTTGAGCAACTTGTAGAACAACTACAGCCGCAGCGATCGCTCTCGTACACGCCTCTATTTCAGGTGATGTTTGTGCTTCAAAATGCACCAATGTCGGTGTTAGAGTTATCAGGTTTGACTTTAAGTCCTGTGGAGAGCCATACTAGCACTGCGAAGTTTGATTTGACTCTATACATCAAAGAAACAGCAGGGCAACTAGTTGCAACTTGGGAGTATAATACTGACTTATTCGCGGCACAGACCATACACCGGATGGCAGGACATTTTCAGATCTTGTTAGAGGGTATTGTCGCCAATCCCGATCAGCATATTTGGGAATTACCACTTTTGACTAAAGCTGAGCGTAAGACGCTGTTGATTGAGTGGAATAACACTTTTGCTGAATATCCCCAAGATACATGCATTCATCAACTTTTTGAGAGCTTTGTAGAGCGTACACCAGAAGCCATCGCAGTAGTATTTGGTACAGATACAATAACCTACAGAGAATTAAATACAAAGGCAAATCAACTAGCACATTACCTCAGAAAACAAGGTGTCAAACCAGAAGTACTAGTGGGCATTTGTGTAGAGCGATCGCTCTTAATGATGATTGGACTATTGGGCATCCTCAAAGCAGGGGGCGCATACGTACCTCTAGACCCAGCATATCCGCAAGAACGCTTAGCTTTCATGTTAGAAGATACACAACTGCCAGTACTACTGACGACGGCGCAGTTAGTCAACCCGGAACATCAAGCACAAGTAGTTTACCTCGATACTGACTGGGATAGTATCGCTTTGGAAAGCCAACACAATCCCATCAATTATACAAAAGATGATAATCTGGCATATGTGATTTATACCTCTGGCTCCACAGGTAAACCTAAGGGAGTTTGTGGTTTGCATCGCGGTGCAGTTAATCGTTTTCACTGGATGTGGCAAAAGTATCCATTTACACAAGGTGAGGTTTGCTGCCAAAAGACATCCTTAAACTTTGTCGATTCGGTATGGGAAATTTTTGGACCCTTACTACAAGGAATTCCGACAGTAATTGTGCCAGATAGGGTTGTATTAGATCCGCAACAATTTGTGGCAACCCTTGCCCAGCATAACGTCACTCGCCTAGTACTTGTACCCTCGTTGCTACGTATGCTTTTGGATACTGAAGACTTACAGCTGCGGCTACCTAAATTAAAGCTATGGGTGACAAGTGGAGAAGCACTTTCCATTGATTTACTACAGAAATTTCGTCTAGTGATGCCAAACAGTACTCTGTTAAACCTTTACGGTTCATCAGAAGTGTCGGCTGATGTCACCTGCCACAGCATTAGTTTTCAGGAAGAAAGAAACAGCGTTGTGATCGGTCGTCCAATTGCCAATACACAAGTTTATGTTCTCAATCAGCACATGCAACCTGTTCCGATTGGCATACCTGGAGAATTGCACATTGGTGGTGCTGGACTAGCTAGAGGTTATTTAAACCGTCCTAATCTAACGAACGAGCGGTTTATCCCCAATCCCTTCACCGACTTTGAATTGAATGGGTGTTTATACAAAACAGGCGATCGCTGCCGCTATCTTCCAAATGGCGATCTAGAGTACTTGGGACGCATCGACTACCAAGTGAAGATTCGCGGTTTCCGCATTGAGTTGGGAGAAATTGAAGCGGTGCTAGCTCAACATCCAGACGTGCGCGAGAGTGTGGTTGTGGCTCACTCCGATGAATCAGGTTCTCAACTTTTAGTAGCCTATGTAGTTTGCCAGCCCGAGCAAGTATTGACAATTGCCCAGTTGCGCCACTTTCTAGAGTCTAAGTTGCCAAATTACATGATGCCTGCAGCTTTTGTCTTGCTAGAGACACTACCACTTACACCTAATGGTAAGGTTGATCGTAAGGCACTGCCTGCTCCTGATACAGTACGTCCCGAATTAGAAGCAGTTTATCAACCACCCCAAACCGAGATCGAACAAGCTATTGCTAATATTTGGCAAGAACTTCTTCATATTGAGGATGTGGGAATCTATGATAACTTCTTTGAACTGGGTGGTCATTCATTACTCTTGGTTCAAATTCATAGCAAATTGCAAAAAAGGTTTCAGCGAGATTTTCCTTTGGTGGAAATGTTTCAATACCCAACTATAAGTCATTTAGCCAAATATCTTAGTCAGGAGTCAAGCGAACAAGAGTCTTTTACACAACATAGCGATCGCTCACATTGCAGGACAGCGTCAGTACAGCGTCGAAAACAAGCCAGAAAAGAACATCGTTCAACAAAGCAAAAAGGTGTTTCCTGACAAAGGACGATTGAGACGAGCATTGGCAATATAAAAGTGGAAAAATTATTCAAGGAGACAAGATGACATTAAGCAAACAAGAAATGCAAAATCAAAATTACTTTTTTGAGACAAAGCAAGCATTGCATAATGAAATTAAAGAAAAAGTGATGCAACTATTTGCCGCACCTACTGAGGAAACCTCTATTGAAGAAGAAATAAATGGAATAACCAATAATTTTTCTCAAGATTTTTTAAGCACGACTGATGCTAACACCGATGTTGATTTGGAGTCCTTATTAGAAAAGTTTTCTGATAGCCGAATACCCATTCAACCTGCTCATTTTGAAAGCTATCTCCAATCCTTAGGCAACAATGTTGTTGCTCATTCAATACACACATCTTCGCCGCGATTCATTGGTCATATGACCTCAGCGCTTCCCTGTTTTGTGCGCCCTCTAGCTCAACTGATGACGGCAATGAACCAAAACGCCGTCAAAATAGAGACAGCTAAAGCCCTAAGTTTCTGTGAACGTGAAGCTTTAGCTATGTTGCATCGACTAATATACAACTTGGATGATAATTTTTACGCTCAGCATATTCAAAACAACCTAAGTACACTGGGAATTTTGGTTTCTGGCGGGACAGTGGCAAATATCACGGCGGTTTGGTGTGCCCGAAATGCTTCCTTAGGACCGAAGGATGGTTTTCTTGGCGTAGAAAAAGAAGGCTTAGCTGCAGCCCTAGATTTCTACGGCTACAAAGGGGCAGTGATTATTGGCTCTGACTTGATGCATTTCTCTTTTGATAAAGCTGCTGATTTAATGGGTATTGGTACTCATGGTTTAATTAGAATCCCCACTGACTATCACAATCGAGTTGATATACAGGCGCTGCGCCAAGCTGTTATGGAGTGTCGTGCTAAAAACCTGCTGATCATTGCTATTGTGGGCGTTGCTGGTACCACAGACTCAGGTGGAGTGGATTCACTCTCAGAGATTGCAGAGATTGCGCATGAAGCTCATGTTCATTTTCACGTAGATGCTGCTTGGGGTGGACCACTCATTTTTTCCCAGCAACATCGGCACAAGCTTGCTGGGATCGAACGAGCTGATTCAGTGACTATTGATGGACATAAACAACTATACCTGCCAATGGGCATTGGTATGCTCTTTTTGCGCGATCCGTACATGGCAAAAGCAATCGAAAAGCAAGCAAGCTACACCATGCGTAAGGGGTCATTTGATTTAGGTAAACGTGCTTTAGAAGGTTCTCGACCTGGTATGGCTTTATTTTTACATGCTGGGCTAAATCTAATCGGACTTAAGGGATATGAATTTTTGATTGATGAAGGAATTCGGAAAACTCAATATATGGCAGCTCGTATCTCTACCATGCCTGAGTTTGAGTTGTTAGCAGAACCTGATACTAATTTGCTTCTCTATCGCTATCTTCCTCAACCATTGAGAGAGCTTGTGGCTAAAAAGCAGTTGACTGAAGTTGACAATCAACTCATCAATAAATTTAATGAACGCCTACAGAAAATCCAGCGCCAAATTGGTCATACATTTATCTCACGGACGACAAAAACAATCACATGTTTGGGCAAAGAAACTCCTATCACTGTCATGCGTGCAGTAATTGCCAACCCACTAACTACGGAAGATGATATCAACGCTGTTTTAAACGAACAGATCCAGCTTGCTTCAGAGATTTCAATTTCAACTTTTATATAAGCAAGTACAAAGTTAACTTTGAAAGGTTTTTAGTTATGAATGCGTTAGATAATCTTAATAACTTAAACGCTCAAGACGAAATAGCTATCATCGGTATGGCGGGTCGTTTTCCTGGAGCTAAAAACGTTGATAGTTTTTGGCAAAATATCCAAGATTGTGTAGAGTCTATTTCTTTTTTCACCGATGAGGAACTAGTATCTGCCGGAATAGAATCTACGGTATTTAAAGACCCTCTATATGTAAGAGCGGGCAGTGTTATAAAAGACATAGAGTTATTTGATGCTTCATTCTTCGGCTTTTCTCCCAGAGAAGCAGAAATCACAGATCCACAACACCGTCTTTTCATAGAATGTGTTTGGTCAGCTCTAGAAAATGCTGGCTATGACTCAGAAACATACAGTGGGCAAATAAGTCTTTTTGCGGGCGTCGCTTTTAGTACCTACTTAATTTCTATCTTATATCCTAATCGTAATTTGATAGAGTCAGCCGACAGCTTTCAAATTGCTATTGGAAATGATAAAGACCATTTACCCACACAAGTTTCTTACAAGTTAAACCTGACTGGACCAAGCATTAATGTTCAGACTACCTGCTCCACATCTTTAGTTGCCGTCCACTTAGCTTGTCAAAGTTTGCTCAATGGCGAAAGTGATATTGCTTTGGCAGGTGGCGTTTCGATCAAAGTGCCACAAAAAACTGGTTATCGATATCTTGAAGGAGGAATTAATTCCCCTGATGGACATTGCCGAGCTTTCGATGCAAAAGCTAAGGGAACTATTTTTGGCAACGGTTTGGGTGTCGTGGTGCTGAAGCGACTAGAAGATGCTATTGCCGACGGTGACTTTATTCATGCAATCATCAAAAGTTCAGCTATTAATAACGATGGTTCTTTAAAAGTTGGTTACACAGCTCCGAGTGTTGACGGTCAAAGGGAAGTCATTTTAGAGGCGCTTGCCTTAGCTGGAGTTGAACCAGAGACTATCACGTATATAGAAACTCATGGCACTGGCACTCCGTTAGGAGATCCGATTGAAATCAAAGCTCTGACACAAGCTTTTCGTGCTAGTACCAACAAAAAAAGCTTTTGCGCGATCAGCTCAGTAAAGACTAATGTCGGACATCTGAATACAGCTGCTGGTGTTACAGGGTTAATTAAAACAGTCTTTGCCCTGAAGAATAAACAAATACCACCAAGTTTGCACTTTGAGCAGCCCAATCCCCAAATAGATTTTGCCAATAGTCCGTTCTACGTCAATACCAAGCTGTCGGAGTGGAACACCAACGGAACTCCTCGCCGAGCTGGTGTCAGTTCGTTTGGAATTGGAGGGACTAATGCCCACGTTATCTTAGAAGAACCCCCAGATGTAGAGACGTTCCATGGAACGTCTCTACCATCGCGCCCAAGGCAATTGTTGCTGCTGTCAGCTAAAACCAGTACAGCCCTAGAAACTACTACGGCAAATTTAATTGCTCACCTCCAGCAAAATCCTGATTTAAATGTCGCTGATGTAGCTTACACCCTACAAGTCGGTCGTCGGGCTTTTGATCATCGCCGCATAGTGGTTTGCCGTGACTGCGACGATGCGGTGAAGGCGCTAACTTCGCAACAAGCGCAACGTGTTTTTACTTACCACTACAAACCGGGTCACCGTCCAGTCGTTTTCATGTTTTCCGGACAAGGAGCGCAATATGTAAATATGGGGCGGGAACTGTACGAGGTTGAACCCACATTTCGCAAATATGTGGATACTTGCGCCCAGATTCTCCAACCCCACCTCAATCAAGATATCCGTCATATACTCTACCCTAAAGAACAACAGATTGAAGCAGCTACCCGGCAACTGCAACAGACGGCAATTACCCAACCTGCACTGTTTGTGATCGAATACGCCCTCGCCCAGTTATGGATGGAATGGGGAGTGCGTCCAGAAGCGATGATTGGTCACAGCATCGGGGAATATGTGGCAGCAACAATTGCGGGTGTGTTCTCCCTGCAAGATGCTTTAGCGATTGTGGCAACAAGGGGTAAACTCATGCAACAGTTGCCCACAGGAAGTATGCTTGCTATTCCACTTGGGGAAAAAGATGTGCAATCCCTCATAGAAAATGTAGAGACGTTCCATGAAACGTCTCTACACACTGATAGAATATCTGTACAAATAGCTGCCATTAACAGTCCATCTTCGTGCGTAGTTTCCGGTACACGGGAGGCGATCGCCGGACTCCAAAACCAATTATCATCCAAGGGGATTGAATGTCGGCTGTTGCATACATCTCATGCTTTTCATTCCCACATGATGGAACCCATCTTAGATCCGTTTGTGCAAGCACTGAAAAAAGTTAAGCTAAATTCACCTCGCATTCGCTTCATTTCCAATGTCACTGGTACTTGGATTACAGACGAGCAAGCTACAAATCCCAGCTACTGGAGCCAACATCTACGTCAAACTGTGAGATTTTCAACTGGTATATCTCAACTGTTGCAGCAATTTGAAGGTGTTTTCTTGGAAGTGGGTTCGGGGCGAACCTTAAGCACATTAACAACACAGCACATAAAGCCAGAAGCAAAACAACTAGTGCTGACTTCTTTACGCCATGTCAAAGAGCAACAATCGGATATTAGCTTTTTGTTACAGACATTAGGTCGCTTGTGGCTCTTTGGAGTACAAATAGATTGGTCAAAATTTTATACCCACGAGCAGCGTCATCGTCTGCCTTTACCCACTTATCCCTTTGAACGACAAAGATACTGGATTGATGCAACGCCATCATCTTCTAGTGGTAAGCCAGTAACATTGGACAAAAAACAAGATATTGCCGACTGGTTCTATGTTCCTTCATGGAAACGTTCCTTGCTCCCTCATTCATCCTCCCCGAATCAAAACAAATTTGCTCTCATGCAATGGTTGCTGTTTGTTGATGAGTGTGGGGTGGGTTCTGAGTTAGTTCACAGACTCCAACAGAATGGCTTGAATGTGATTATGGTGAAGGTGGGAGAGCAGTTTACTAAATTTAGTGAGGGAATTTATGCTATTGATCCCCAAAACCGCAATGATTATGATGCGTTGTTCCAAGAACTGATTGCACTGGGTAAGACTCCGCAACACATTGCTCATTTATGGAGTTTGAATACTTTTGGAACTTGTCAACTAGGTAAGTATTTAGAATTTAACAGTTTGCTGTTTTTAACGCAGGCTTTAGATAAGCTCAAGATTAGCGATCGCTTGCAACTGTGGGTTGTATCGAACCAAATTCAAGAAGTCAATGGGAATGAAACTCTCGACCCGGAGAAAGCAACGGTGTTAGGTTTATGTAAGGTTATTCCTCAGGAATATCCTAATATTATTTGCCGGAGTATTGATGTTGTTTTAATGAACCGCATAGCCCCAGGTTTAAACCTGGGGGAAGCGGAGAACGCAGAGGAAGAAAGAGGAGAAGAGGATGATTATGTGATTGACCAAATTATAAAAGAGTTTACGGGTTTGTCCTCTGATTTGGTTGTTGCTTATCGCGATCGCTACCGTTGGGTACAAATGTTTGAGCCATTGCGCTTGGAGTCAGCAGTTGAAGAAAAAACACCATTGAGAAAACAAGGTGTTTACCTATTTGCAGGCGGAATAGAAAGTCTTGGAGTTACTTTGGCAGAATATCTGGCAAAAACTTTACAAGTAAAACTTATATTTATTGAGGATTGGGCTTTTCCAGAAAAGGATGAATTCTCACAATGGCTGGAAAGTCATGCTCAAGAAAATGAGGTAAGTTGCAAAATCAGAAAACTGCTAGCATTGCGCGAGTTGGGTGCAGAAGTTTTGGTGATACGTGCTGATACAACTAATTATGATCAAATGTACCAAAGCCTTGCATTTGAGAATATTGGTCAAATTCATGGGGTTATCTATTCCACTGGAAGAATCCGCGATAATATATTTTGCTCAATTCCAGAAATTGGTAAGATAGGGTTAGAAAAACTGTTTGACTCTCAACTTCATCATATTACTGTATTAGAACAAGCCTTACAGAATAGAAAGTTAGATTTTTGTATCATTATTTCTTCTTTATCTTCGATTTTGGGAGGATTTGGGTTAACTTTATATTCAAGCGTTAACCAGTTAATAGATACCTTTACTCAAAAACATAATCAAACTAATTCTTTATCGTGGTCTATCATAAATTGGGATAAATTGCAACTGAATGCAACCCAAGAACAAAACACACTTGGACAGGTATCTGGATTGGAATTAGCCATCACCGAAACAGAAAGCTTAGAAGTATTTAAACGGATATTCTCTTTAGGAGAGGGAACTCAAGTTGTTATTTCTACTGTAGATATCAAAGCTAGGAGCGAGCGTACATTTAAACGTGATTCTCTACTAGATTCAAAATCTTCCAGTCAAGAAGACTCTTCTTCACGTTATTCCAGATCTAACCTCGGTAATTCCTATGTTGCTCCAACAAACGAGTTAGAAAAACAAATTACCGAAATCTGGCAAGAAGTTCTTGGAATTGCTCAAGTAGGTATTTACGACAATTTTTATGAATTGGGAGGCGACTCCCTCATTGCAACTCAACTAGTTTCTCGATTGCGAGCAAAGTTTCCAGTTGAGTTACCACTGCGTGACCTTTTACGGCAAGCAATGATACCAGTTAAGCAAGCAGAAATGATTGAGCAACTTCTGCTAGATAAAATCGAAGAATTATCCGAAGAGCAAGTAGAAAATCTTCTAGCTAATTAACAATTAACAATTAGCAATGAACAATGGATAAACAATACTCTAATTTATCACCAGCTAAAAAAGCCCTTATGGAAAAATGGAAGGGAGGAAAATTTAAAGCTGATACTATTCCTAAGCGTCAAGTCTCCTCCCATATTCCTTTGTCTTTCTCCCAACAAAGGCTCTGGTTTATTGACCAAATTTACCATGAAAGTTCTTTCTACAATATTTCCAGTGCTTCTCATATAATAGGACTGCTGAATATTACAGCACTTCAGCAAAGTCTCAACGAAATCCTTAAACGACACGAAGTTTTACGCACGGTTTTTGTACTTGTAAATGGAGAGCCAGTTCAGCATATTTTACCCCAATTAACTTGGGATTTACCTATTATCAACCTTGAATATTTGTCGAGTCAAGATTGGGAAACTGAAATTAAACAACTTGCAGCCCAAGAAGCAAAAAAACCCTTTAATTTAGCTAAAGGACCTCTAGTTAGATCAACTTTACTGCGTTTGGGTGAAGAAGAACACGTTTTCCTTTTGACCATGCACCACATTATTACAGATGGATGGTCTGTTGGTGTGTTCATGCAGGAGTTGACAACACTGTATACAGCTTTCTTGTCAAATCAGCCTTCTCCTTTACCTGAAGTTCCTATTCAGTACGCAGATTTTGCAGTTTGGCAGCGCTCACGCCTGCAAGGTGAACTGCTCACAACCCACCTCAATTACTGGAAGCAGCAACTGGGCGATGAACTACCTGTACTACAGTTGCCCACAGATCGTCAACGACCTGCAGTCACTACTTTTGCTGGTGCTAAACAATACTTTACATTCTCAAAGACTCTGACAGATGCACTGAATTATTTAAGCCAGCAAGAAGACTCCACTTTATTTATGACTCTGCTGGCTGCATTTAATATATTGCTATACCACTACACAGACCAAGAAGACATCATAATTGGTTCTCCAATTGCAAATCGGAACCGAACCGAACTAGAAGGGATGCTAGGTTTGTTTGTTAATACTTTGGTATTGCGTAATAACCTCTGTGGTAATCCCAGCTTCCGCGAACTACTACATCGAGTGCGTGAGGTAACTCTCGATGCCTATGCACATCAGGATTTGCCTTTCGAGATGCTTGTAGAAGAATTACAACCCGATCGAGACTTAAGCCGGAATCCACTTTATGAAGTGATGTTTGTCCTGCAGAATACGCCAATTTCTGTACAATCCGTTTCTGGTTTAACCTTACGTAGTTTGCAATTCGATAGCGGTACAGCTCAGTTGGATATTTTTCTGTCGATGTCTGAATCTCAACAGGGATTAACAGGGTTCTTGGAGTACAATACAGATATTTTTGAAGAGGCAACAATCAGCGGATTCATTACTCATTTCCAAGCTTTTTTAGAAAATATTGTTGCTAATCCCGAACAGCGCATTTGTGAATTGTCACCACTCACTGCGCAAGAGCGACAGCAACTATTATTCGAGTGGAATCAGACGAGGACAGATTATCCTCAAGATGCATCTGTTCATCAGCTATTTGAACAGCAGGTTGAGCGCTCGCCGGATGCTTTGGCATTAATTGGGCAAATAGAACAACTCACGTATCGTCAACTTAACCAGAAGGTTAATCAGCTTGCCCATTATTTACAAAAAAAGGGTGTAACAAAAGAAACCCTTGTCGCCATTTGTCTAGAGCGTTCAGTAGAAATGATCGTGGGAATTTTAGCTGTCCTTAAAGCAGGCGGTGCATACATTCCCCTCGATCCAAGTTACCCGGTAGAGCGCCTGAGTTTCATGCTTTCTGATTCTCAAGTGTCATTGGTTATTAGTGATTCGTCATTAGTTGGTGGCGTAGGACAAATGACAAAGGACAAAGGACAAATGACGCTCATCTCCCTAGACAGTGACTGGGAATCGATTGAGCTTGAAAGTCAGGAAAACCCAGTTAGCATCTGTTCAGGTGATCATCTTGCCTATGTTATTTACACTTCTGGTTCCACCGGAACTCCTAAAGGCGTTCAAGGAACTCATCGAGGTACAGTCAATGGTTTGCACTGGTTATGGAAAAGCTATCCTTTTACACCAGAGGAGGTTTGTTGCCAGAAAACAGCTATTAGCTTTGTAGACTCAGTATGGGAGATTTTTACTCCCTTACTTCAAGGAATTCCCACTGTGATTATTCCCGATGCCATTGTACTAGACCCACAACTGTTCGTAGAAACTCTGGCAAATTACAAAGTTACCCGTATCGTACTTGTCCCCTCACTGCTACGCTTACTCCTAGATACCTACAATCATCTCACTAAGAATTTGTCACATCTCAAACTTTGGATAACCAGTGGCGAAGCTCTGTCTGTGAATTTAGCTCAAACTTTCCGAGAATTGATGCCAGGAGCAAAACTAATCAACCTTTACGGCTCATCGGAAGTTTCTGCCAACGTCACTTACTACGACAGCAGTTTATTACCAGAGAAACCAACCAATGTTCCAATCGGTCGCCCTATTGACAATACTCTTGTCTATGTGTTAAATAGCCATTTACAACCAACACCTGTTGGTGTTGTTGGTGAACTGTATATTGGTGGTGATGGATTAGCTTGGGGATATTTGCATCGTCCTGAATTAACTCAGGAACGATTTATCGATAATCCCTTTGTTCCGGAAACCAAATTGTACAAAACAGGTGACTTGGCACGTTATCTCAAAGATGGCAGTCTTGAGTATTTAGGTCGCCGTGATGACCAAGTCAAAATCCGTGGCTTCCGGGTGGAACTGGGAGAAATTGCATATGCGATCGCACAACATCCAGATGTGAAAGAATCTGTCGTCATTGTTCGAGATGATGCTCAAGGCTCAAGGCGTCTCATTGCTTATGTAGTAACAGATAGGCTTGATATAATACCACAGCTAAACAGCTACTTGCAAGATAAACTGCCAAATTACATGAAACCGTCTGCTTTCATCAGATTGGATGCTATACCTCTTACACCAAATGGCAAAGTAGACAAGCGATCTCTTCCAACTGAAGACGCGATCCGACCCTTCGCTGCTCAATCCTTCGTTGCTCCCCGAAATTTTACAGAATTGGCTTTAGTGAAAATTTGGGAAAACCTCCTGAATACTAGCCCTATGGGGGTAACAGATAACTTCTTTGACTTGGGTGGTCATTCATTTTTAGCTGTTCGCTTAATGGCTCGAATTTACGACCGATTTGGTCACAATCTTCCCCTGTCTACTCTGTTTGAAAATCCGACAATTGAAAAACTAGCGACTATTGTCAGTCAGCCAGTTCGTCAGACATCCAATTCTCCTCTGGTATCGATTGAGTCGAATGGTGACAAGATTCCTTTCTTCTGTATGCATGGCGCTGGTGGAGGTGTTCGTCAATACTTTAACTTGTCTAGAAGACTTGGTGAGGACTATCCATTTTATGCCTTGCAACATACCCCTAACCAAGAAGAACCGGAAATTATTTCAGTGGAGGAGACAGCAGCTCGCTACCTTCAAGAAATTCGTCAAGTACAACCGAATGGTCCTTATTTTTTAGGAGGTCATTGTTACGGGGGTGTCGTTGCTTTTGAGATGGCACAACAACTTCAAAGACAGGGTCAAACAGTAGGTTTGTTAGTTGTCATAGATGCCATACTTCCAGAAACAGCCGTTGAACCAGCAGAAGATGACGATGCAAAATTCGTACTTCGCATGGCTAAATCGATCAAAACTAACAATAACATAGATTTTTCAGTTCCTTTTGAGGAACTTCGAGATTTGCCACTGAATGAGCAATTTAATTTAGTGAATAAAAAAGCCAACTTCATCTTTAGCGACACAGAAATTAAGGATTTTCTGCGCTATTACAAACTTTTCAAAATTCATGTTCAAGCCATGCGAGATTATATACCGCAAGTTTATCCTCACTCTATGACTCTCTTTCGAGCTAAAGAGGAAATTATTCATGACTTTGAAAGTCCAGAATTTCATACTGATGACCCCTTGCTAGGTTGGGGCAAATTTTCTAGCCAACCCATACAGGTCATTGAAGTTCCAGGGGATCATTTCTCGATGTTCGTCGAACCTCATATTCAGGAGTTAACCAGACTGTTAAGAATTGCTATTGATAATGCTCTGTGTAGCATGGTGAAAAAAGGGGAGTAAAGAAGACTGATGAAACTACCACCAGGACCGAAAACACCCACTTGGCTACTTGTGCAGCAAATTCAGACTGACCCCTTTGGCTGTTTGGATACCATTTGCAAACGCTATGGCGACATCTTCACCTTTAAGCCTATTTCTACACCACTAGTGTCCGTTAGCCATCCTTTAGGGATCAAGCAAATTTTCACCAATACCAAAGAAATCACTGCATCCGGTGCATTAAACCGGAGTTTCGCTCTGATCACAGGAAAACAAGGAGTCCTTCAACTTGATGGCTTACGCCACAAACATCGGCGCAAGCTCTTAATGCCCGCTTTTCACGGAGAGCGGATGCAAGCCTGTGGGCAACGTATCTGCGAACTCACAGAAAAAATTATGAGTCAACAGGAAATCGGGAAACCTTTTGTTGCTTATTCTACCATTGAAGATATAACATTGCGGGTGAGTATAGAGGTTGTCTTAGGCTTACATGAAGGAGAACGCTATAACAAAATCAAGCATCTATTTGCTTCGATGATTAAATATGTACAATTTCCCATCATCAAGATGCTGAGAAATCTTCCCTTTGGACGAAGAGATTTCGGTCGATGGAGTCCACAGGGATATCTGCTTCACCTCCGGCATGAGCTTTTCCAACTGCTGTATGCTGAAGTTCAAGAACGTCGCAAACAAGCAGATTCCTCACACAATAATATACTTTGCGATCTGATCAAAGCCTCTGATGAAACAGGTGAACCATTAAGCGATGAAGAGGTACGCGACCTTCTATTATCGCCCATATTTGCCGCTCAAGATGCTTCCGCAACTGCGATCGCTTGGTCATTATACTGGATTCACCGTTTGCCTGATGTACGAGCGCGACTGCTTGAGGAACTCGACAGCCTTGGTACACCAGATCCAATGAGTATTGTTGCACTACCTTACCTCAGTGCAGTTTGTAACGAAACTTTGCGGATTTCCCCTGCTCAGTTATTTACATTTCCAAGGTTGATAGAGTCTCCAGTTAATATGATGGGATATCAGTTGAGTCCAGGAACAGTGCTCGTTGGCAATATTTATTCGACGCATCAGCGGGAAGATTTATACCCGGAGCCGAAACAATTTAAACCAGAGCGCTTTCTGGAAAAACAATTCTCGAACTATGAATTTCTGCCATTTGGCGGCGGTACTCGTAGTTGTATTGGTGGAACTTTTGCTTTATTTGAAATGAAGCTTGTGTTGGCGACGATTCTCTCGCACTATGAATTAGCGCTCTTTTACAAACGAGCAGAGAAACCAAAGTTTGGAGGTCTGATTTGTTACCCAGGGAGTGGCGTGAAAATGCTTATGCACGGTAGGCGTCAGAATCAAGGAAAGTTACAGCCATCGGTTGAATGTTCAATTTAACAAGCATACCGATAATTAAACAATTACCAATAAAAAATACAAATGAAACTACCTCCAGGACCAAAAGCTTCTTTTCGGTTGCTGAGCCGTCAATTTAAGACTGATCCCCTTGGTTTAATGGATACTATGAGTGATCGCTATGGTGACATTTTCACCATTATGGCAGGTTCTACACCTTTAGTCATAGTCAGCAACCCACAGGGGATAAAACAGATTTTTACCAGTGCCAAAGAAATTATAGCTTCTGGTAAACTGAACCAAGGTGCTGCCCCCTTAGTCGGTTTCAACGGATTACTCATGCTTGATGGCTTGCGCCACAAACATCGGCGTCAGTTGTTGATGCCTCCCCTACATGGAAATCGGGTGCAAGCATACGGGCAGCGTATCTGTCAAGTGTCAGAGAAAGTCATGAACGATCTGGCGATCGCTAAATCTTTTTATGCCTACCCTACTGTGCAAAAAATTACCCTAGAGGTAATATTGCAAGCTTTGTTTGGATTGCATGAGGGAGAACGTTACGAACAATTTAGACAACTTCTAACCAATTTATTAAGTTTTGCCCGGTCTCGGTGGCTGGAATTAACCCTGTCCTATCCCTTACTACAACAAGATTTAGGTCGGTGGAGTCCGTGGGGATACTGGCAAAACCTCCAGCGACAATTTGACAAACTACTCTACACCGAAATTGAAGAACGTCGAGCGATCACCTCCCCCTCACGTACTGATGTACTCTCTGAACTCGTGTTTGCTCGCGATGAAACTGGTCAACCGATAACCAATCAAGATATACGGGATTTGTTCCCATCATTGCTATTTGGTGGTCAGGATGCGTCAGCCACTGCCATCACTTGGTCATTGTACTGGATTCATCGTTTACCTAATGTTCGCAAAAGATTGCTAGAAGAACTAAATACACTTGGTGAATGCCCAGATCCAATGAGCATTGTCGGACTACCCTACCTCAGTGCTGTTTGTAATGAAGTACTAAGAATTTACCCAACTCAGGTAGTCACATTTCCACGACTTGTAGAATCACCAATTAAGGTGATGGGCTACGAATTGAGTCCTGGTACAGTAACCAGAGGCTCTATTTATCTGACACATCAGCGTGAAGACTTATACCCACAACCAAAGCAATTCAAGCCAGAGCGCTTTATGGAGCGACAATACTCTCCCTATGAATTTTTACCATTTGGGGGGGGTGCGCGTCGCTGTCCGGGCGAAGTTTTGGCAATGTTTGAAATGAAGCTAGTTTTAGCAACAATTCTCTCACGCTATCAACTAATGCTAGCAAATGAAAAAACAGTGGAAAAACCCAAAGCTAGAGGTGTTAACTATCCCCCTGCTAGTGGTTTGAAGATGGTAATGATCGGGGATCGTGTCAGCCGATTGGTCAAGGTTAAGTAAAAAGTTGCAAGCAATACCATGCAATTTGTATTAATTCATTAAACCCAATTCAATTACAAATATAACTAATGACTAAAAAGCTACAACCCAATATTACAAATGAAATCCTCAATGGTGATTTGATTAAACTGATGTTTAAATTATCTATTCCCGGTATTATGGGAATGCTGCTAATTGGCTTGAATACTTTTGTTGATGCTTTATGTGCAGGACAACTTATTGGTGAAACTGCTTTGGCAGCTATCTCTCTAGCTATACCACTCACGTCTATTGTCATTGGATGTGCCATGTCAGTCGGAGTGGGTTCAGCCTCAGTTCTCAGTCAAGCCATTGGTTCGGGAGATACCAAAACTCAATCAAAAATATTTGGTAATCTAATAATTATAAGTGTCATTGTCTCTTCTTTGCTCACCATTTTGGGATACAGTTTTGGCAAAGAACTAATTGCGCTTATGGGAGGAGAGGGTGAAGTTGCTTCTTATGGAGCAGACTTCTTTAAAACCTATATGTTAAGTTCAATATTTTTGGTCATAGCAGTATCTTCTAGTCAATTAATTAAAGCTGAAGGTAAAATCGCTCTTGCAACATTATTTGCTGGAATTTATGTAATAGTTAATTGCATTTTAAATCCTATATTTGTCCTTTCTTTTAACTTAGGAATTCAGGGAATAGCTCTTGCTACAGTTGTATCGGCAATAGTTTATTCTCTGATTAATTGTTCATACTTTTTTTGCGGAAAAAGTTCTATTCCAGTAAATCCTAAAAAGTTGACTCTCTCACTAGATTTACTGCCAGCCATCTTATCAGTAGGTGGAGCGGTAATGTTCATGCAAGTTGTGGGCATAGTTCAACAGATTGTGCTTTTTAAAGCATTTGCTCACTATGGAACAGATAGTGACATTGCCTTTGGCGGAGCAACAATCAGGTTGTTTGCCTTGGTAACTACTCCTTTATATGGGTTTGTGCAAGCCCTAAATCCAGTAATTGGTATGAGTTATGGAGCCAGAGATTATAAAAGAATCAAGAATGCATACTTGACTTTTGCAGTGGGTGGAAGTGTTTTTTTAATCCTCTTATGGATACCTCTACAATTAGAGCCAAAAATGTTTCTTCGCTGGTTAATTCCAGATTTTAATTTTACTTACAATGATTTGCTAAACTTTCGCATTGTGATTTTTTTTATACCGATTAGTTCTTTTATATCATGTAGTATAGCTTTATTTCAATCTATAGGTAATGGAAAAATTGTCGGATTTATTACCATTTTAAAACAAATAATTTTATTTGTACCAATGGTATTAATTCTCCCAATATTTTTTGGAGTAAATGGAATTTACTATAGTGCAGCTTTTGTAGAAATAGTAGCTTCTCTAATAGTTGCTGTTGTAACATGGAGAGAGTTAAGAAAAGTTTATTTTAAACTCATCGCCTAAAATGAAGAAAAGCTAAATTATAAAAATAAAAGTTAACTTGTTGAAAAAGTATATAATTGTACAAGACATAACCCATTAACTAATTGGAGATAAATATGTACCAAGACGACAAAGAAGACACAACAATTTACAAAGTTGTAGTCAATCACGAAGAACAGTATTCCATCTGGCCTGTTGATCGAGAGAACCCACTTGGGTGGAAGGATGCTGGTAAAAGTGGTCCCAAACAAGAATGTCTGGATTATATCAAAGAAGTTTGGACTGACATGAGACCGCTTAGTCTCCGCAAAAAGATGGAGGAAGCAACGAGCAGTTAGCTATAATGCATTTAAATTAGTCATCAGATAAACTCCCATTCTCCGCTTGAACGTAAAAGCTGTTTCTATGAGCAAGTGGAAGCGCGACAGTGAAAACAGAACCTTGTCCAACTCCTGGGCTGGTTGCTTGTACAGTTCCGCCATGAAGCTCAACGAGGTGCTTGACGATGGAAAGCCCTAACCCCAAACCGCCAAACTTTCTAGTTGTGGAAGAGTCGGCTTGGCGAAAACGCTCGAAAACATACGGTAAGAACTCAGGTTTTATACCCAAACCCGTATCACTTACCGTTAACTCGATGTGTGAATTTATCTTCTTCAGTGACACCTGTACTTTTCCACCACTTGGGGTGAACTTGATGGCATTAGAAAGGAGATTCCACAATACTTGTTGTAATCTATTCGCATCTCCAATCATGGAAATCGAATCATTTAAAACTGTTTGAAGTTGTATGTCTTTTGCTTGTGCAGCGGGGACAAAAGATGCGATCGCCACCTCAATCACCGAGCTAAGATTAATTTTTTCCACATTAAGTATAATCTTACCCGAAATTATTTTACTCATGTCGAGCAAATCTTCAATAATCTGAGCTTGCGATCGCGAGTTTCTCTCAATCGTTTCCAACCCCTTATTTAACTGAGCAGAACCAACGTTTCCCTTCCGCAGAATGTTGCTCCAACCAAGAATAGCGTTGAGCGGTGTTCTCAGCTCGTGGGATAGAGTTGCTAAAAATTCATCTTTAATCCGCCCAATTCGCTCTGCTTCTTGACGAGCTGCCCTTTCGCTCTCCAACTCCGCCTCGCGGCGTTCTTCCTCCAAACGGGATCTGATTGCTTCCTGCCGCAGCCGAGCCATTTCCAAAGTCGCCTTGACACGAGCCAAAAGTTCTCTCGCGCTAAACGGCTTCACCAAGTAGTCATCTGCACCTGCCTCCAGCCCCTCGACACGAGATTCCTCTCCTGCACGAGCCGAAAGCAGAATGATTGGCACAGAACATGTACGCTGATTTTGGCGTAGTTGGGTAAGAAGACCAAATCCATCTAGTTTCGGCATCATAACATCACTTAGTACCAAATCTGGTACTTGTTCCGATACCGCAGCTAATGCTGCTTCACCATCTGCCACAGCGACAACTTCATACTGTTTTTGCAAAAGCTTGCACACATACTCACGCATATCGGTATTGTCATCTGCCAAAAGTATTGTTGGTTTAGAAGAGTTAGTGAGTAATTCTTCATTCTCCCCCACTCCCTCACTCTCCTTCTCCCCTTCTCCCTCTGGCAACCACCGCAACGCTTCTTCAAGGAACGCATCAGCCCGAATATTTGTAGGAGTAAGTGTACTACCATTGCCAATTTTGTCTGCGCTTAAATGATCTTTGCCACGCAAAATGGAAACACTGAAAGTACTCCCAGCACCGTAAACGCTTTGTACCCGCACAGTACCACCATGAAGAAGAGCGAGTTGTTGCACCAGTGCCAGACCAATTCCCGTGCCTTCGTAAGTTCGACCTTGCGTTCCTTCAATGCGGTAGAATCTCTTAAATACATTGTCAATCTCAGATTCAGGAATACCGCAACCTGTATCTTCAACTTCGAGGACGATGTTCTCCCCAATTATACGCTGACGAACCGCAATGTAACCTTGTTGAGTAAATTTCAAAGCGTTTGAGAGTAAGTTCAGGACAATCTTCTCCCACATGTCCCGATCTACATAGACTTGTTCGGGTAAAGTTGGACAATCGACTATTAATTGTAATCCTGCCTTTTCAATCGCTGAGCGGAATACACTAGCAAGATCTGTAGTCAATGTTGCCAGATCTGTAGGTTCGTAGACAGCTTGCATTCTACCTGCTTCGATCCTTGAGAAGTCAAGCAGTGTGTTGACAAGTTTGAGCAGTCTAAGACTATTGCGGTAAGCAACAGTAATGCGCTCACGCTCTTGAGTTGGTAGTTGGGGATTAGAAAGAGCATCTTCCAAAGGACTGAGCATCAGCGTGAGTGGAGTACGAAACTCATGACTGACGTTGGAGAAGAAAGCAGTTTTTGCTCGATCAAGTTCGGCAAGCATTTCCGCACGCCGCTTTTCTTCCTCGTATGCTTGAGCGTTGCGTATAGCTACGGATACTTGAGCAGCAAGAAGTTCGTAGAAAGATCTGTATCCTTCGTCGAGCGCTCGGTTGGGACTTACTCCTGCAACTAAAACTCCCAGTGGCGCTGTCTTTTCCGATGATGCGAGCGGCATGACTAAAGCTGCACGGGTAGGCTCGTTCCAAGGTCCTCCTGGTAGCGACTCATAGCGCTCCACCCCTTCAACTAAAATAGTTTCACCTGTTGCTGCTGCTTTGAGCGACCATATATCTGTTTCGGATGCGGAAAGATCCACAGATTCTGGACTTAACAGATCGCTTGATAGCATCTGTATTCTACCACGAAGAGTTAGTTTTCCATCTGGTTCGCGCAAGTAAATGAGGGCAAATGGCACATCAAGGGGATGAGAGGCGATCGCATCTGCTACATCTTTGCACGTAGTTTCTACACTCCGCGTCTCCCCTGCTTTTGATGCCAAATCCCGCAGCAGCCGTAACCTGCGTTCACCCAATACCTGCTGAGTAACTTCACTGCAGACGCAAAACATCCCGACAATTTGCCCTGCATCATCTTCCGCCGGAGCGTGAGATAGGCTAAAATAAGATTCTTCACGGTAGCCCGACCGCTCCAAAACAAGCATCTGTGCTTCAACCCAGTTTGCCACACCTGTTGCCATGACCTCATCAATCATTGGTCCGAGGGTGTCCCATGCTTCAGATAGGGTAATTCTAATATCAGTACCAAGAGCAGCCGGGTGCTTGTCACCGATTAGCTTCGAGTAGGCGTCATTGTAGAACTGGATAAGATTATCACCCCAAATTAGGATCATTGGGTATCGTGACGCCAGAAGGATCTTAACGGTACTTTTTAGGCTTTGCGACCATGTTTCAACTGCACCTACAGGTGTGCTTGCCCAGTCAAATTCCCGCATCAGTGTCCTCATCTCACCTACACCTGGGAAAGTATCAATTCTCTGCCCGTCATTCATCTGTCTTCCCTTCTGCCTTTCTATTGGACGTGAGAATTTTGCTTGCTGGTCGAAACAAGGAAAGAAGCTCTTGTAGTAATGTTTTATGGGGGTGTCTTGATTTGACTCCTTCTACCATTCTATATGCCTGCTTGCTTATTTTTATGCATCCTCGGAAAAACATTATTGAAATCTTTTCAACTTTTTTGCTACTTGCTGGCGATCGCTTCGCTGGTTGGGCGACGGATGCTAGGTTGCGTCGTAGTATACAAAACGTAATCAAACAAACTCCACAAGAAATGCAAGAAAACTTTTGGGTACTTTTCTGGTATAATCGTTGGCAAAACCTAGAAGCTAAAATAGCCAAAGAACATCTGATTGCTTACTTACAAGAAGCCTGCTACTGGACAGCACAAAGAACAGCAGCCAGTTTTGTAAGTAGTCAGTACAAACTCTCCGACTGTTTTCAAATCGCGATTACCTCGGTTGATAAAGTCCTCAAGGGTTTTAAGCCCAATCAAGGTCATAATCTGAAAAACTACGCCAGTGTCATTTTTGGTAGTGCGATTCGGGAAACTTTACGACAACGCCAAGAAGTTGATATTTGTACCGATTGGGGGATGTTACGTAAAATTAGTCAAAAACGGATGATCGAGGCTTTGCAAGCTAGTGGTTTATCTACAGAAACTATTTCTGCTTACATCACCGCTTGGAACTGTTTCCGGTCTATATATATACCAACACAAGCTAACACTACTCGTCAACTGTCTCGACCTGACGAGCAAACTTGGTCAGCCATTACTCAAGCTTACAACACCCAATCTCCAGAGCAGATAGGGGCAAAAACTTTAGAATTTTGGTTGCAAAATTGTGCCAAAGCGGCACGCAGTTATCTTTATCCCAATTTGACATCGATAAATACGCCCAATGGTAGTGACGATTCAACTAATTGGTTAGATAATATACCAGCCACTGAACAGGATTCCTTACTCAATGAAATTATTACTCAGGAAGAGCAACAAACAAGAGTTGAGCGGCAGTCTGAGATTAATCAGTTGTTAAAAGCGGCAGTTTCCCAACTAGAATCATCAGCACAAGAGATTTTACGGCTCTATTACCTAGAAAAACTGACACAGCAGCAAATTGCCAAGCAATTGCAAATTCAGCAGTACACAGTCTCGCGGCGATTGACAAAAACTAGGGAATCTTTACTACAAATGCTGGCAAAATGGAGTCAAGACAATCTGCATATTTCTGTTACGTCAGACATATTAAAAAGTACTAGTGCGGTAATGGAGGAATGGCTGCAGGCTCATTACAATTCGTCTTCATTACCTGAAGAAAGAAGAAAAGATAGTGGAGAATGAAGAAATTCTTTCTTGACGATCGCTTCTTTCTTCTTTTTTCCCTATTCCTTAAGTAACCATTATGATAGAACCTGCCATTTTTACTTTCGCTTCCTCTACCGATCTTATTCTAGAAATACCACGAGAATTTCAGAATCAAGTTTGGCATCAAAGTGAATTTTTTTCTAACCCTACTTCTTTTTACCAAGCTTATTTGAATAAACTTTGCCTTAACGCTGTTTTGTCATGGTTTCAAGAAGATCTCGCCTGGAGGCGTGCAGTACCTTGGCCTTGTACTAATGTATTATACAGTTTTTGGGAACTGGTGAATGGAACTGCAATCACATCAGATGGAACGAAATTTGTGTTGATTCCCTCAGAAGCTATGGATGTGAGCGAAATACGAGTAGCCCAAGAATGGGTAGACATTCCTAGCTGGGCGGGGGATTATTATTTAGCAGTACAAGTTGAACCAGACGATTGTTACGTGAGAGTTTGGGGCTACTGTACCCATGAACAACTTAAGCTTCGGGGAACTTACGATCCAAGCGATCGCACTTATTCCCTTGAAGCCGCTGAAATTATTACTGATATCAGTGCTTTGGCAGTAGCGCGGCAACTTAATCCTCAAGAACCAACACAGCATAAGTTAGCACCATTACCAAAAATATCATTAGAACAAGCACAAAATCTGCTTACCCGTTTGGGAAACTCGATCATCACACCGAGATTATTGCTGCCTTTTCAAATTTGGGGAGCTTTTATTGAGCATGGGGGTTGGAGACAAAGCTTGTATCAAAGACGCTTGGGATTACCAGAACAATGGTCTGTTCTCCAATGGCTCAACAACGGAGTTTCTCAACTTGCCAGTGCGATCGGTTGGGCTACCTTTAGTATACAACTTAGAGGTGCTTCTGCCCGTAGTGTTGAACAATTACAATCAACAGCAGCCATCACTCGTCAGCTAGTTATTGCTGGTCAATCTTATGAATTACTAATTATACCACAAATCGGAAAATTGACAACTTGGCGCTTTGAATTGCATAACTCAGCCACAGGCGCAGCCGTTCCCGGTGGCTTTAAACTCAGATTACTGACCGAAGATTTGCAGGACTTCCCTAACAATGAAGATACCGCCATCACTGCCGTAGAACAACTCTTTGTCGAAGTTGCACTACAACCAGGCGAGGGTATTGTTTGGGAAATAGAACCACGTCCCGAAAACTATGACCAAGAAATATTGAGATTTTAACCTATGAATTGGCTTTTTTATGTTGTAGTGTGGAGAATCATTCCAGCGATCCATTACCAAATAAAAAGCCATGAGAGAAAATCCCAAACAAAAAATGCGCATATGGGCGATGTTATGTCATCTCTCGGCTTTGTTATGGGTGCCATTAGTTTCTCTATTATTTCTTGGTATTCCTTTGTATTTACCATTTCTTAGCACTTTGGGACCATTGATTATTTGGCGGTGGAAAAAAACTCTAGACCCCTGGATTGATTTTCAAGGTCGAGAAGCCCTGAATTTTCAACTGTCACTCTCGATCTATGCTTTAATTGTAATCGTACTTTCTTTAGTCATGGTTGTAATGACATTTAGTATTGCTTTGACTACTAATTTAACAACCAGGCAAATAAATACAATTTTTAATGTTTTAGTAACATGTCTTATTACACTAATTTCAGTATTAATGATCGCACAATCTGTTTTAGTCGGTTTTGCAGCAGTTAAAGCATATAAGGGGCAGCATTATCGTTACCCTTTTACAATCAGATTTTTAAGGTAGAGACGCCCCACCGGGGCGTCTGTACATGGCAATGTCGGGCGTCTGTACATGGCAATGTCGGGCATCAGTAGATTAGTAAATGGTATAAATGTATGAATCAAAATGTGATTGGCGTTGCAGTTGTGGGTACAGGATTTGGTCAAAAAGTTCACATTCCAGGATTTGAAAATTATCCTCGCACACAGCTAGTTGCGGTTTATCATCGAGATATAGAAAAAGCTAGAGCGATCGCACAAGCACACAATATTCCCCACGCCTGCAACACATTAGCAGATATATTAAAGCTACAAGAAGTGCAAGCAGTTAGCATTTCCACACCACCGTTCTTGCATTATGAAATGGCAAAATCAGTACTGCAAGCCGGAAAACACTTATTACTAGAAAAACCTGTTACCCTGAATGTCAAGGAAGCCAAAGAATTATACCAAATAGCACAACAAAAAGGTGTAATTGCTACTGTAGATTTTGAATTTCGCTTTGTACCGGGATGGCAATTATTTTCTGAACTTTTAGCAGAAGGCTATGTTGGTTCTCAACGTTTAATTAGAATTGATTGGTTGGGTTCTTCTCGAAGTAACGCACAACGTCCTTGGAACTGGTATTCGCTTCAAGAGCAAGGTGGCGGTGCATTAGGATCTTTAGGTTCTCATACTTTTGATTATATCCACTGGTTATTTGGTTCTGTACGCAGATTAAACGCTCATTTTACTACAGCTATTCCCCAACGTCCAGATCCTACTACCGGGGAATTAAAGCCAGTAGATTCAGATGACACCTGTATGCTCATGCTAGAGTTAGCTTCGGGAACACCTTGCCAAGTTTCGATCAGTGCTGTAGTTCATGCACAGCGCACCCATTGGCTAGAAGTTTATGGTGACAAAGGTACTTTAGTGTTGGGAAGTGAAAATCAAAAAGATTACATACATGGTTTCCGTGTTTGGGGTAGTCAACCAGGGAAACCGTTAACTGAGATGGAAATTCCCAATCGATTATTATTTCCCAAAAATTACGCTGACGGTCGTGTTTCTGCTTTTATTCGTGTAGTAGATAATTGGGTACAAGCAATAGATCGAGGAGAGGCGATCGCACCATCCCTACGAGAAGGCCTATACTCTCAGTTATTAATGGATTTAGCACATCAATCAAATGCCACTTCCACTTGGGTAGATGTACCAAGCTTGGCAGAATTTCTTGTTGTATGAATTACCATTATTTGAACTATTGTGATGATACTAACATCCGGTTATTGGTTCTCTTCGCCCAATTCCAAGCTCAATTAATTTATCTTTAACACCAGTAGGAAGAGTACCGCAGTAATAGTAATGTTTGTGCATAATATCAACAAGATAGAATCCTTCTTTACCACCATTAATTTTACCGAGTTGACTGGCAGCTTCACGCATACTCATACCAAAAGACGTAAACAAATCATCCAGCGACATAGATGGTAAGTTAAGCGGGTTGTAAAAAGACTCACCTTTAACAAAATGCCATTGAGTACCACAACGGCGCACAACGCGGTAATAAACAGGTGCAACAATATATGCGTCTAAATCATTCATGGTGCAAATGTTAGAATAGTGGATGAAACAGCCCCTAGCACCGCTGCGCAAAAGTCAAAAGTCAAAAATCAAAAGTCAAAAGTTTATTTATTCAACCTTTCTTTAAATTTGTATCATAATTAGACATCGACCGAATTTAATTATGCGTCAATTCAAACCCCTGTAGAAACGCGAAATACGAAGTCTCTACATTCTTTTTCGGAGATGTCTATTTACTATATAATTTCTTATTAATAATGCTAAAATACTAACATATTTTAAGTTTTAAAATACTTAATTTTGACTTTTGACTTTTGACTTTTGAATTCCCCGTAGGGGCTGGCTCCTCTCTCGCCTCATCATCATCGATAACGTTTGACTCGCCAGTTATAATGTTTTGGCGTTCCCAAAAACTGCGAAACAACCGTAACTATACAACAACAGGGTCAAATACGTTTCGACGACCGTTACCTTTGTTAGTCAGACTTTTTACCTCCTTTTTTTAGTTGTACGGGAAGGATTCATTTCCTCCACAATTAATATTGTATCCTAGTTAACCGGGAATCATTAACAATTTTATAATTGATTAACTGTGGTTATGATGGTTTTATAATCTAGTATGTGTTTTCGTTTATGAGCAATCCTAATCCAGTACAAACACAGGCATTTAAAGATCGACAATATCAAGGGTATACAGAGGATTGGTTAAACGAGCCTCTGGCAAAACAGGTGACTGGTGTAAAACTACCACAAAGCATTTACGAAGCATTGCGAAGTCTTAGTGCAGAAGAAAGAGTTAAGTATTTAAGACGGGTAATATCCGAAGCAGTTAAACGAGATTTATTAGCTAAAGAAGAATGAAAATAGTCAAGAAATAGAGGATCTGCGTGCCAATAAAAACCTATAACCTTGATTGAGAGGGCGATCGCACCCACTAGAAGCGCTCATACTCATTATTATTATGTGCATATCTTGTACTACTTTATGTTAACGTGCTGACTATTAACATATAACTAGTCAACACATTAAGTATTTAGGAAAAGTTTAATTGGCAGTAACCGACTTAGCCTGACTTTGCTCTTTGACAAGTCTTCTCCCCCACGGTTTTAGAAAAGAGATGCCAATGATGGCAAGAAGACAAAGAACCTGCACGAGCGTACCAATGAGTACACCTCTAACATCAAACATATAAAGCGGATTTTGCAATGCTTGTAGTTTTTGCTCTTGAGAGATAGCAGTCGCAGTATTTGCCCAAGGAAAGAGCCAGAATGTACCAAAGACAATCAGAAAAACAGTCGCAATCCACTTGGCAATTACCCAGTAAAACTTGAAAAATCCCCAGACGGTTAACCAGCAAAGCAATGTGCCAGTTACCAAAGAACCGATCGCCGATGGAATGACAACGAAATCATCCAACAGGTTAATAGCTGAGTTGAGAGCATACAGAATATCAGGATTGGTTGAATGTTGGTTCCTCCATGCTAAGAGCAACATACTTAATACAGTTCCAGTCCAAAGCGCAGCGAAACTAACATGAAACGTTAGTAGCCAGTTTTTCTGCTTGACACTGAGTTTTGGAGCCTTCTCCTTGACATTAGATTTGGGCATATTACTGTCAAGCTTGATATCGTGTGTTGACATGTCGTTCTCCTTTTTCCGGTGTTACTTAACAGGTTGATAATTAATACGTTAAATAATTAGCTCCAGTTTTCCCAGCGATCGCCAGATAACGCTTTAGGAAAAATTCAGCACAATGCGATCTAAGATTTTTTCCATGTATTCACGCTCAGAATCGGAAATTCCAGCAAGAGCTTTTTCAATTACTTCTTGTCCCAATGGGGGTAAGACTTCTTTTAAGTTCTCACCCTCAGGAGTCAGCCAAATTCTCACTATACGCCTATCTGAGGCATCACGCTCTCGACGCACAAGGTGACGTTCTTCCATCCGATCTACAACACCAGTTAATGTCGCACCTAACTGCCCAAGTTTCTCGGCAATCACCGAGGTAGGCAGCCCATCCTCCTCCCACAGACAACATAGTACCAACCAATGAAAGGGAGTAAGACCAAAAGGTTCTAGTCTTCCCAAAAAATCGCGGTACATTAGCTGTGACACCAGTTTGAATCTGTAACCCATGTCGTAGGGTGCTAAGACACGACGCCACTTTTTCAGAAATTCTTGGTGCGTGGACGAATTAGACATTAAAGGGTTGTTGTCTTTTGGAGCCGTTCTTTTTACACTATAAATAGTAAACACATATTTAGTCAATATATTAAGTAATTTTCCACTTTGCTTCAATTGACACCGACAGTAGGGACACAATAATCTGCGTGTCCCTACCAGTAGGGTTTCTAAACAAGAAGCGTTATAAAGTTGTAGTTTGAGCTTATTCTTCCATTGGGGCGAACTCAACTTCATGAAGTTGCTTCTGCTCAAGGAGTTTGCTGATATATTTGTCTCCCCACTCACGCATCAACAACAAAATTGGCTCAAGGCTTCGACCAAATTCTGTCAAGGAGTATTCTACTTTGGGGGGAACTTCAGCATAAACCTTACGCTCCACCACTCCATCACGTTCTAGTTCACTTAATCCAACCAACTTAGCGAAGGCACATGCTCAACTTGAATCTGGAACAACAATTGGAAAATTGGTTTTCTCTGAAATTGAACGCTAGCAGGGACTTTTGCCATCCCAAAGGTAAACACCAATTTTACAGTATTCCTGAAATCCTATGCGACGATAAACGCTCACCCCCATTGGCGCAGCTTACAGCGTTCCTATTTGGTATCCCAGATTACTAGCTTCCTGTAGAGCCGCTAACACCATTGTTTCAGCATCTTTGACTTGGGCGAACGCTAACTGTGATCGGAAGATTTGTTCTGGTATTGACAAATCAATTGCCATTAATCATTCATTTCTTTCAATGTAGCTAATGCGGAAGGAGAGAGGCGACTGAGATAGCGGAATATCCAGTATTTAAAGATAGTATCTAAAATTACCGGAAATGTAGCGATAAACAGAAATATAGCACTTTCATTAGCTGGTAGACCTAAATGTTCTGCCAATCCAGACAATAAAACCTCCCATCCATGAGGAGAGTGGAACCCGACAAATATATCTGTAAATAAAATAATTATAAAAGCCTTAGCACTATCACTCAAACCGTAAACAATTTCGTCTATAAAACTTTTAACAATAGCAATTTCTGTTTTACTCGTAACAATTACAAACCCAAAAGCTAATAATGAAAGTAAATCAGCACACACATTACTAATCGCTTCAGTACTCTTTTCCCGAAATTCATTGGCTATTTCAACTGCTCTTTGTTTTACTTTTTCTTCTACTACTTCTTGAGCAAGGGAATGATTTTCCTGAATTAGGTTTTCAAATTTCAGTCGCTCTTCAAAAAATTTTAATTCTTTAAATGCTTTTTCTTCCATTTCGGAGTTAAGGAAGATTTGTGCTGTCTCACCTCTGGTTTTCTCTAAAATAGGAGCGATGAAAAATGGCTTAGATAATTGCTGAGTTAAAAGAGGTACAATAATTAATAATGCTAAAAATCTTACCGCTTTTCTTGTTCTAGCTTTAGAAATTTGGAAGTTTCTAATAAACTCCTGTTCTGCTTCAGGGGAAATTTCGTTGATGATTTTAGTAATTGTTCTTCCTATAGATCTGGGAAAAACACCAGTTTTTTGTAGCACTGGATCAACTTTAACCATTTCTAAATCAGATACATCTGTTTGTTTATTTACTAGATTCTGATTAATTGATATGGTTGGAGAATTTGTAATTAGAGGCTGACCAATAATATGTTCTTCTTTAGGTGTGTATTTGACTATTACTTCATCAATAAATTTCAGCTTTTCTAAAGAATCATTATGATAATTATTTAATAGCGATCGCGACATTTTAAATTCAACTAGTTTCGCCCTAATAATCCCTAAGTATTTATCAAGCTGTTCTTGCCAATAAGCAATTACATTTTCTGTATAATTAGCTGTATCTAAATAAATTTGCTTACCTTCAAAGTGTTCATTTTCAATTTTTTTAATTGCCTGAGCCGCTTCATAAGCTTCTAAAAGCGCTCTGTCTGGTATGTGCGATAACCATCTATTACTACCGCTCCAGTATTCTTTCATTCTTTGCCAGAATAAACTTATATTTATTGTTAATAATGAACCAATCATAATAAATAACCATTTGCTGTATACATTACTGTTGCTCTAAATTTTAGCCTAAAAATGACAAATTTGTAGTTACGCAAACTGATCTATTTCCTGATGTTATCCTTGGAAAATGATTTGACAGTGTCAAGGTGACTCACAATAAGATTTTGATTTCAGTCGGCAATTTCTCCGGTTTGTTTCTCTGCTCCCTCTGTGCCTGTAGCGATTTAAAAGTATTTTATTTAACCGCAGAGGCGCAGAGGACACAGAGGAAAGAGGTGATCGGTTTGATTCCGGAATTTAACTTTTATTAACTGTATCTAGATCTGAGTATCTGTATAATCTGTGTTACAGCGATTTTTGTCTTATTTATGAAGCGGTTAATTGTCCAAGTTTTGGCAGGAGTTGCGATCGCTGCCATCGCAACTGCAACCCTCAATCAACCTAGCTCTGCTCAAGGTGCAATCTTCTACTGCGACAAAAGCAATGGTGTACCCACGACATTTGTGCGCACTCAAGACGGTAAGAATTTGCCGATGATTCGCTGGGCAGCTGACTATTTTCGCGGTACAAATTTGACACCGATACGACGCTGTCAAGAAGTATCGCGAAGATTTCAGAGCAACTACGATAACGGTACGCTCAGATATATTAAAGCAGGTATGCTCAACGGATTACCTGTTGTCTGCGCCGCTGCTCAACAAGATGCAACTTGTACAAATAGAACATTGTTATTCACGCTCAAGCGTGGTAGCAATCCTAATACTACTGCCCGCCAGTTATTTGATCGCCGTGCCTTAGCAGCAGGCAACACAGTCAATCAAGTAGGCGGCAACACAAGCAACGAGCCAGTCAATATTGATGTGGAAGCGTACTTGTACTTCGCACCATCAGCTAAATAAGTTGCTCATTGTTAATGGTTAATTGTTCGCCATTAACCAATCTTTACAAATAAGCGGCGGTATATTAACGCAACATCTGAAATGAATTGGCGTAAATTCACACTGATTGCTTGTCTGAGCGGTTTATTCATTACGTTACCAATTTGGGTAGCAAATATTAGTGTGAGCAAACTTGCTCAACCAAAACCACCGCTCAACCAATTCTCTGTAGAACAAATACAGCAGCAAGCACAAGCTATCACTGTAAAAGTGATGTCATCAGATGTATTAGGTTCAGGAATTATATTACAGAGGCAAGGTTCTGTTTATACCGTGTTGACAAATGCTCATGTGCTGCGAGCAGGTAATCCCCCATATCGGATTCAAACAAGCGATCGCCACATCTGGCAAAATGTAGAGACGAACGCAAGTACGTCTCTACATAAAAATGATTTGGCGATATTGCAGTTTCGTAGCACAGGCAAAGTTTATCTTGTCGCATCCCTGGGTTCTTCCCCAGTAGTAGGAATGGAGGTATTTGCCGGTGGGTTTCCGACTACAGAAGAAGTATCTGGGGAAAAAGGCTTTGTTTTCAACACTGGTAAAGTGTCGCTAGTGTTGCCAAAAGCTTTAGAAGGCGGATATCAAGTTGGGTATACCAATAATATCCAAAAAGGGATGAGCGGAGGACCACTCCTGAATCGTCAAGGTAAAGTTGTCGGTGTCAATGGAATGCACGCCAACCCAATTTGGGATGCTCCTTCCGTGTTTGCCGATGGTTCCGAAGCTGCTCCCGCGTTACATCAAAAAATTACTCGCCTCAGTTGGGCTGTGCCAATAGATACTGTTCGCACCCTCCTGCCTCGTTCCCCTCGTTCCCAGGTTCCACCTGGGAATGCACTCCAGGAGGCTCTGCCTCCGCCCACCCCAAAAAAACAAACTATACAAAATTAAAAAATGAACTTTTATCATCGACTCACACCAGCATTAATTGGTGTATCCATCGCCCTTGTGCAACCGCAAATTGCCGTAGCAATTTCTGCATCTGAAGTATCTAAAATTGCCAAAGAAGTCACAGTATTAATCCAAAGTCAAAGTAAACAGCCCAGGTACGGTTCAGGAGTGCTCGTTAAGCGACAGGGCAACACTTACAGCGTCCTCACCGCCGCGCATGTAGTAAATGTTGCCGATAAATATGAAATAGTCACCGCTGATAATCAACGCCACTCAGTTAATTACAATACCAAGAAACAATTACCAGGAGTAGATTTAGCAGTAGTAGAATTTACCAGCAATCGTAACTACAACGTTGCGAAAATGGGTAACTCTGACAGCAGCACAGAAGGTACAACAGCTTACGTTACTGGTTATCCAGAACCGACACTGGCGATTAATCAATCGATTTACACTTTCACCACTGGCGAGGTTACTGCTAACGCCACGAAAGCGCTACGTGATGGTTATGCTTTAGTTTACAGCAATGACACCAAAAATGGTATGAGTGGTGGTGCTGTCATGAATGACAAAGGTGAACTGGTAGGAATTCATGGCAAAGCAGACAAAGATACCAAAGAAGCCAAAACAGGTTTCAACTTAGGTGTTCCAATCAACACTTTTTTGCGACTCTCCGCCACAAATGCCGTAGATGTGGGAGTTTCTGCACCTAATACTCCAGTAACCACAAAACCCATAGCCGCAGACTTTTATATTCAGGGTGTGGATAAGTATCAAAAAAAAGACTTCACTGGAGCGATCGCCGATTATACAGCAGCAATTAACCTCAATCCCAAATATGCCAGAGCTTATAATAATCGAGGTCTTGCCAAGGCAGAGTTGGGAGATCATCAGGGGGCAATTACCGATTATAACTCTGCTCTTCGTCTCGATGCTAACTTAGCTGTAGCTTACTATAATCGGGGTAGTAGCCGCGCCGACTTGGGAGATCATAAAGGTGCGATCGCCGATTACAATTCTACGCTACAGATTAGTCCTAACTATGCCGATGCCTACAATAATCGCGGTCTTGCTAAGGCAGCATTAGGAGAGCATAAAGAAGCAATTGTTGATTACAACTCTGCTATACGCATTGATCCTAGCTTAGCTGTAGCTTACTACAATCGGGGTACTAGCCGTGGCGACTTGAAAGACTATCAAGGCGCAATTGTCGATTACAACTTGACATTAAAGATTGATCCTAATTATGCCAATGCCTACAATAATCGCGGTCTTGCCAAGGCAGCTTTAGGAGACAATAAAGGCGCAGTAGCAGATTATAACACTGCTTTGCGCATCAATCCCAACTTAGGCGTAGCTTACTATAATCGAGGTCGGATCAGCTTTGACATGGGAGACAACAAAAGCGCAGTTGCCGATTACACCTCTGCTCTACGATTTGACTCTAAAGATAGCAAACTTTACTATAGTAGAGGTTATGCCCGCTACAACTTAGGCGACGATCAGGGGGCAATCGCCGATTATAACATAGCGCTCAGCCTTAATCCCAAAGATGCTGATGCATATAATAATCGAGGTCTTGCTAAGGCAGCTTTAGGAGATCATAAAGAAGCAATTGCCGATTTCAACTCTGCTTTGCGCTTCAATCCCAACTTAGCTGTAGCCTACTACAATCGAGGTCGTAGTCATGCTGACTTAGGCGATCGCAAAAACGCACTCTCCGATTATAACTCTACACTAAAGGTTAATCCCAAATATGCCAATGCTTATAATGATCGGGGTTTGATTCAGGCAGAGTTGGGAGATCACCAAGGGGCAATTGCCGATTACACCTCTGCTGTGCGCTTTGATCCTAACTTAGCTGTAGCCTACTACAATCGGGGTCATAGTCACGCCGACTTGGGAAATCTCAAAGATGCAATTGCCGATTACGATTCTACACTACGGATTAATCCTAAATATGCCAATGCTTATGCTGCCCGTGGTCTTACTCGTGCGCAGTTAAAAGACAAACCGGGAGCAATTGCCGATTTACAAAAAGCATCTGAGCTTTTTCAACAACAAGGAAAACCAGAAGATTACCAAAAAGCTCAGGAGTACATTAGAAAGTTTCAGAAGTGAAAAAAGATGTAGAGACGTTCCATGGAAAGTCTCTACAAGGATTCTGAATAATATATGTTTAAATTTGATCGATGTCTAATAGACATAGCAGTAGAGACGTTCCGGCGGAACGTCTCTACAAGAAATCTGAATAATGCATGTTTAAATTCGGTTGATGTCTAATCGCAACAGCCACCCTAACAAGACAAACTATATAATAAATGAAAAAATGAAATATCATCAATCACCACTACTAATTGGCGTATCCATCGCCCTAATACAACCGCAGATTGCTGTAGCAACTTCTGCAACTGAAGTATCCAAAATTGGCAAAGAAGTTACAGTATTGATCCAAAGTCAAAATAAACCGCCAAGGTATGGTTCGGGAGTAATTATTAAGCGACTTGGCAATACTTACACAGTTCTCACCGCCGCTCATGTAGTCAATGTTGCCGATAAATATGAAATAGTCACCTCTGATGGTCAGCGTTATCTGCTCAACTATAGTAAGATGAAGCAATTAAAAGGAGTAGATTTAGCTGTCACGGAATTTACCAGCAGTCGAAATTACACTGTGGCAAAAATAGGGAACTCTGACGCCAGTACAGAAGGTGCAAAGGTTTATGTTACCGGGTATCCGGAACCTACCTTTGCAATTAATCAGTCGATTTACACCTTTACCACAGGAGATATTACTGCTAACGCTACGAAAGCACTACGCGATGGTTATGCCTTAGTTTACAACAATGACACTAAAAAAGGTATGAGTGGTGGTGCTGTGATCAATGACAAAGGTGAACTAATTGGAATTCACGGCAGAGCAGACACAGATACGAAAGAAACCAAAACAGGCTTTAACTTAGGTATTCCCATCAATACTTTTTTGCGCCTCTTTGCAACAACTGGGCTAAACGTGGGAGTGTCTGCGCCTAACACTCAAGAGGGGACAAAATCTAGAGCCGCCAACTTTTATCTTCAAGGTGGAGATAAACGGAAACAAAAAGATTATCGAGGAGCAATTGTTGATTATAATGAGGCAATTCGCTTAAATCCTCAATATACTTTTGCCTATAATGATCGAGGTATTTCTCGAATCGAATTAGGAGACTATCAAAGAGCAATTGCTGATTTTAACTCAGTACTAAAAATTAACCCTAACTACGCTCTTGCCTACTACAACAGGGGTTTAACCCGTAACAAGTTGGGCGATAAACAAGGAGCAATTGCCGATTACACTTCGGCTTTGCGTATTAATCCCAACTATACTCAAGCTTACAACAATCGGGGTGATATCCGCAACGAATTGGGAGACAACAAAGGCGCACTTGAAGATTTAAATTCTGCCCTGCTGATTGATCCTAATTACGATCTTGCTTACCTAAATCGGAGTCGTAGCCGCATAGGTTTGAGAGACTACCAAGGAGCAATTGCTGATGCTAATTCTGCGCTGCGGATTAATCCTAACTATGCCAAAGCCTTCTACAATCGGGGGATTGCTCGTAACGCTTTGAGGGACTACCAAGGGGCAATTTCTGATTATGATTCTGCCTTGCGCATTGATCCTAACTATGGTAACGCCTATATCAACCGGAGTCAAAGCCGCATAGCTTTAGGAGATTACAAAGGAGCGATCGCTGATACCAATTCTGCCTTACGCATCGATCCCAAATCTGCTCTAGCATACAATAATCGAGGTCTTTCCCGCTCTTACTTGGGAGATAAGCAGGGGGCAATTTCTGATTACACTCAAGCCTTGCGCATTGATCCTAAATATGCTTTATCTTACCGCAACCGGGGTCGTGTCCGTGCTGATTTAGGTGACAAACAAGGAGCATTGGTTGATTTTCAAAAAGCTGCTGATTTATATCAACAACAAGGAAAAATCCCAGATTATCAAAAAACTCTTGAGTATATGAGAAAGTTTCAATAAGTAGGTAGGCGGAAATAAATGCTCGTTTGTAGTAAGGGCTTCAGCCCTTATCACATACGCCCTGAGCGCTCTCTAAATCATTGGTAAACAAACAGATCCCCGACTTCTTAAAGAAGTCGGGGATCTGAGCCGCAATTTTAGATTAACTTACTGAAATTCAAAAGATTTGACCATTTTCTCGGCTGTTTGGATAAACGTATCATATTTATCTATTTCTGCTGTATAAGTAATAACGTATGCCTTGTCACCTTTTAAAGTAAAAACTTGCAGATTTTTTAAACTATTTTCCCCGTCTTTTCCAGTAAAAACTAGTTGATTTGCTGATTTGTATGCCAGAGTTGTTGTACCTGTATTAACAATCTTTGCTTGTGAAAGATGGTTGCTGATATCCTTAATCGAGGAATCTTTAAATTCATCCAATGTTCCAGAAAAATTCTCAACAGTTATAGTCAGTTTTTCTTGAAATTTATCGGTATTACTTTCTCTTGGCGACAGAAATATAACCACTTCATTAGTAATCGGGTTATTTATATTTTGTAATTCCCAATTTTGCGGATATTTTATCTTGATCCCATGACTAGAATTGTCGTAGTTGAGAAAATTTTCATCGGCAGGTATAATGTTGCGTAAGAGAAAGATGGCAGTTGCGATCGCTCCTACTATTGCTAGTCCACGTAAAAATTTCTGAAATAATCCTGAAGGCTGACTAGAACCAGAAATTACTGTTACTGGATGTCCCTTGATCTTACTTGGTGATATTGCCCTTAAAGCTTGCAAAGCTTCATCTGCTGACTGGTAACGCAGACGAAAGTCATAGCGCACCATCTTATCTAAAACATCTGCAAACTCTTGACTCACTTGTGCGCGTTTACGCCAATCAATTTCACCCGTATGAGGATCTCTGGGTAAATCTTTTGGAATCATTCCTGTCAGAGCTTGGATACCAATGATCCCCACTGCATAAACATCACTACTAAAATGTGGACTATGGTTAGCTTGTTCACTAGGCATATAACCAATAGTACCCACTGCTACAGTATAATTTGTTTGTCCCTTAGTAATTTGTTTAACTGTACCAAAATCTATCAGCACAATTTTATTGTCTGACTCGCGCCGGCGGATATTTGATGGTTTGATATCTCGATGGATAGTGTTGTGATTGTGAACAAAGGCTAAAACTTCTAAAATATCTTGTAGAAGTTGAATGACAAAAGTTTCACTCAGTTGTTGACCATGAGGCAGTTCTTTTTCCAGATCGTGACCTTCAATAAATTCTTGTACTAGATAAAATTCTTGATTTTCTTCTATATGAGCTAATAATCGGGGAATTTGGTCATGATTGCCTAATTTCTCCAGCATTTGCGCTTCTTGATCAAACAATCTTTTTCCCGTCTGTAAAGCGTAGGGGTTTGTAAAGATTGGTTTAAATTGCTTGACAACACATTTAGGGTGATTTGGGCGTTGCAGATCCAAAGCTAGGAAAGTAACACCAAAGCCTCCTTGTCCAAGGGATTCGATAATTTGGTAACGTCCACCCAGCATTTGACCCTGCATTTAAATCACCATGTATGATGGAGGTTGACACTTCATATGATTTTAGATTCTGACACAAAATAAAGTGGCGAATCGCCACCCCTAAATCTACAATAAGGTAGTTATGGTGTAACAACCATGCCCAAACCCAAAATTCTCCTCGAAAACCGCGATTACACATTCCCTACACCCTAGAAGGGTGTGGCTACACAAACAAAGCCCGCCCCTTCGGGTTCGCCAGTTCCCTACGGCGGGAAACCCGCCTGCAGGACTGGACTCACTGCGCGGGCTGTAGAAAAAGGGATTGACAAAGCAGATGTGGTATGGTAGCGACTGTTTAATCTGGAAAGAATTTGTTAGTCGTTCTATCAAAACTTAACCTCAGTTAGATTACGGAATTTAACTTTTATTAACCGTATCTATATCTTATGTGTGTATAATCTGTGTGAAACGATTTTTACCATACTTATGATGCGGTTATTTGCCCAAATCTTGGCAGGAGTTGCGATCGCACTGAGCGCAACTGCAACCCTCAATCAACCCAGCTATGCTCAAGGTGCAACCTTCTACTGCGACAAAAGCAATGGTGTACCCACAACATTTGCTCGCACTCAAGACGGTAAGAATTTGCCCATGATTCGCTGGGTTACCGACTATTTCCAAGGTACGAGTTTGACACCACTACGGCGCTGTCAGGAAGTATCGCGAAGATTTCAGAGCAACTACGATAACGGTACGCTTAGATATATTAAAGCAGGTATGCTCAAAGGATTACCAGTTGTCTGCGCTGCCGCTCAACTAGACGCTACTTGTACAGATAGAACATTGTTATTCACACTTAAGGCTGGTAGCAATCCCGATGCTACTGCACGCCAGTTATTCGACCGCCGTGCCTTGGCAGCAGGACAAATAGTCAATCAAGGCGGTAAAACAAGCAATGAGCCAGTCAACATTGAGCCAGTCAACATTGATGTGGAAGCGTACCTGTACTTCAAATAAATAAGTTGTTAATTGTTAATGGTTCATTGTTCATAGGCAACAGCCCACCCTAACTAGACAAACTATACAAGAAATTAAATAATGAACTTTTATCATCGACTCGCACCAGCACTAATTGGCGTATCCATCGCCCTTGTGCGATCGCAAATTGCCGTAGCAATTTCTGCATCAGAAGTATCCAAGATTGCCAAAGAAGTCACAGTACTGATCCAAAGCCAAAGTAAACAGCCAAAATACGGTTCAGGAGTGATAATTAAGCGAGAAGGCAACACTTACACTGTGCTGACAGCCGCTCATGTGGTAGAAGTCGCAGATAAATATGAAATAGTTACCTCTGACAATCAACGTTACTCGCTCAACTACAGTACCAAGAAAAAATTGCCCGAAGTAGACTTAGCTATAGTACAGTTTACCAGCAATCGAAATTACACCGTTGCGAAGATGGGTAACTCTGACACCAGTACAGAAGGTACAACAGCTTACGTCACTGGCTATCCTGAACCAACTTTCGCGATTGATAAGTCGGTTTACAATTTCACTACTGGGCAGATTACTGCTAATGCCTCAAAGGCTTTGCGTGAAGGCTATGCCTTAGTTTATAGCAATAATACGTCAGAGGGGATGAGTGGTGGTGCTGTGATGAATGAAAAGGCCGAATTGGTAGGAATTCACGGCAGAACAGACAAAGATCCCAAACAAACCAAAACAGGTTTTAACTTAGGCATTCCCATCAACACCTTTTTGAGACTATCAGCAACATCTGGGGTAAATGTGGGAGTTTCTGCTCCTAATACTCAAGTAGTTACAAAACCCCTAGCTTCCGATTTTTACATTCAGGGAGGGGATAAGTATCTCAAAGGAGACTTTAAAGGAGCCATTGGTGATTATACCGAAGCTCTTCACCTCAATCCCAACTATGCCGAAGCTTACTTAGACCGGGGTCGTACCCGCTACGAGTCAGGAGACAAACAGGGAGCAATTTCCGATTTCAATCAAGCCCTGCGAATCAATCCCAACTTAGCCATTGCCTATAACAACCGGGGTATTACTAGCTACGAGTCGGGAGACAAACAGGGAGCAATTGCTGATTACAATCAAGCCCTGCGTATTAATCCCAACTTAGCCCTAGCTTACGTTAACAGGGGTAATGCCCGCGACGACTTGGGAGACAAACAGGGGGCATTTGCTGATTTCAACATGGCACTACGTATTAATCCTAACTATGCCTATGCGTACTACCACCGGGGTATTACCCGATCTACGTTGGGAGACAAACAAGGGGCAATTGCCGATTTCGACTCGGCGCTGCGGATTAATTCCAACTACGCCCCACTCTACTTCAAGCGGGGTGTTGCCCGCGACGACTTGGGAGACAAACAAGGAGCAATCGCCGATTTTAATCAAGCCCTGCGCATTAATCCCAAATATGCCTTAGCCTACGTTAGCCGGGGTAATGTCCGCGACGACTTGGGAGACAAACAAGGAGCAATCGCCGATTACAAAACTGCGCTACAGATTGATCCCAACAATGCCTATGCCTATTACAACCGAGGTGTTACCCGCTTTAGGTTGGGAGACAAGCAGGGAGCAATTGCTGATTATAACTCTGCCCTACGAATTAATCCCAACTATGCCCAAGCCTACAACAACCGGGGTATTATCCGCTCCGAGTTGGGAGACAAGCAGGGGGGAATTGCTGATTTGCAGAAAGCTGCTGACTTGTATCGACAACAAGGAAAAACAGAAAATTACCAAAAAGTTCAGGAGTTAATCAGAAAGTTTCAGCAGTAGTCATTAGCATCGTTTCTTGTTGAATACAATCGCCCCTTCCAATCATTCCTGTACAAACTACGCCCGATGAAAATGGCGATCACGTTTTGGTGTGAAACAATCATAGCGCGATCATTGTTTTGCCTTGTCTAGACTTCACACCTTTAAGATGCTGCTTTGAAAGTAGTATTTACATTTTCAGTTTGCCGAACAGCTGCTAAATGCTCTTTGTAAAAGTCGTCTAATTCAGCAACAAACCTACCTTCAAGTATCTTAATTCCCAAAGCATCGCTTACAGCTAGAAAATCTAAAAAAGAAGCATTTTGGTAATCTTTATCTTCAAAAGACTTAATTTGTTGTTTTGTGCGATCGCGTAAGGCTGCAAGTTCATCTGATGTGATTTTGAAGGCAATTCTTGCTTTTATCAGCAGATCTGATAATTTATTCATACTATTAGCCGTCAGTGTTATTGGCTCATTGGGATTATGAGCGACGAGAATTTCGTACTCACTGATTTCATCTAATAGCGATTGACGCAGTGCTTCGTTAGAATCTTGTAATAATTGCCAACCTTCAGGATCTTTTAATCTTTTCTCTTCATTTGCATGTAGTTTGCGGTTCGTCTCATCGAACTTTTTTGCCCACTCTTTTGAGTATTCGTACTGCAAGTAATTCTTAATCATGCGTTTTACCTTAGCAAATCTGACGCAGCTTATCCATCAGGTATGCGTGTTTTTGCTCCCACCATTTATCAGTCACTTCAATAAGTTCACCACTCTCAAGCCCTTCTATCAACAATTAGTTTAAACGTTCTTGTTCCTTGCGCTTTTGATCTTGACTGATTAACTCTTGAAGGTATTCACTTGTTGAATTATAGCCGCCTTTAGCAACTTGTTGCTCAACAAAGGCTTTCATTGACTTAGGTAAGGAAATATTGATGCTAGTCATAGCTTAAAATTGGAAGTGAATTGTTTTTTCATTTTAGATCGCACTCGGGCGGACGAAAACTACTGTAGGGTTATCTGCAACATATGAAACACTTAAGCAACGTTTTCAGCAATAGGCTGAGACAATGCTATTTCCTCAAGCTCATCGCTCTTTTTACTAAAAGCAGCTTCAATTTCTGGATTGGATATTGCTAAAGCACTCTCATGCCATTTATGACGGCTGAGCAGGCATATTTGTCGAAGAGCCACAGAGCATTAACTACTTGAGTAGTAATTTGTTTGACTGTGCCAAAGTCTATCAGCACAATTTTATTATCTAATTCGCGTCTGCGGATATTTGAGGGTTTGATATCCCGATGGATCGTGTTGTGATTGTGAACTACAATAAAGTAGTAGTAGTGTAACAACTATGCCCAAACCCAAAATTCTCCTAGAAAACCGCGAGTACACCTTCCGCTCATATTTTGAGATGAACTATGAGCCAGAAGAAATCCTTGTTGAGTTCGGTTACACTCTGAAGCGCTCAAGGCTTTCCCTCCCAAAAACACAAAAACCTCTGGATAGACTAACAGAATTAAGCGAACGTATCGAACGAACCCTCCCACGTGTTAGCCTGACAAGTGAAACCGCACGTCGAGAAACCTTAGTTGCACCAGTACTATTGGAAGTTGCGACATACTACTGTGACTGTCAGCTGCGAATTGAGTACCCACTTGCAGTAAATCAGTGGCTAAAAGGGAATTTTGATTATTTACTGCGCTCAACTCAAAGCCTTTTAGTTGTTGAAGCCAAAAATGATGATATCACCAGAGGGTTTACTCAACTAGCAGTTGAGTTAATTGCCTTATCACTTGTCGAAGAACAACCTCTTCACTACGGTGCAGTTACTATTGGTGATGTTTGGCGCTTTGGGATACTGGATGTGAAGGCGCAACGGATTACAGAGGATATTACTATCTATTCCCTACCTGATAATTTAGAAGCTTTACTGACTGTCCTTGTAGGTATTGTGGAAAGAAGTTCTAGCAATTCGCTATAATTTACAACAGGTAGCCGAAAAGCGTCTACCTTATTATCCTTCCTCTGTCAGTTTCTCTTATTGCTAAATTAAATCCTCCTCAATTAACTCAGCCATCTTCATCAAAGCTTTTAAAGTTCCGATTTTAAGGTCTTTATTTTTATGAACTGGAATCGAAATGATTTTACTTGTTTGAGGATTTTCGTAGATGTGATGGCTACCTGTGACTCTCTGTAAAACCCAACCTTTTTGTTCGACAATCTTACACAGTCGCTTACCAGATATAGATTTCATACCGCAATTTCGATAACTTGATCGCTTGGCTCTATTTTGTGACTGCTATTTGCGACTTCAAGCCATCCTTCAATTGCATCTTTCAAGTTAGCTAATACTTCTTCCTTCGTGTCACCTTCAGTAATGCAACCGGGAAGTGCAGGAACTTCTGCCCAGTAACCACCTTCTTCGGCTGGATGAATAATTGCTTTTATCTTCATATGATTACTGTCTTTAATCTTTACTCTCACTCAAGCTTACTTTCATCTATTATTCTAAACGACATTACTCTTTAAGGACGCCACGTCCGGGTTAGACAGCATTCGTAAATACCTTCACGACTAACTGCATAATCTGATAGTGTTGGAATTGACCCAACGGATAATGCAATCCCTTTTCTGCGCTGTAGCCTTTCAATAATTGCATGGAAATCAGTTTTTTTGAAGATGTAGCGTTTGGGTTAGACGGTCGTTGTTTTTAAGAGTTGCTTAAATCTTGGAGATGCTTTTTATATATTCCCAACTTAGTATTATACCATATAATCCAGAAAATGCTATAAATTTACCAAGAGAATAATAAGTGACTACTGTGAGGGAACAACCTGCCATAAGGCATCGTAGGTTATCTTTCAGTAAGTCTAAATAACGGCAGCATCTTATGAAAATCAGCTTGTGCATGATTGTTAAAAACGAAGAAACAACATTGCCAAAATGTCTTGGCAGTGTTAAGAATGTTGTGGATGAAATGGTAGTGTTAGATACAGGGTCGAGCGATCGCACTGTGGAAATCGCCAAAAAGTATGGTGCTATTGTGCATCACTTTGAATGGTGCAATGATTTTAGTGCTGCCCGCAACGAAGCCCTAAAGTACGTCACAGGTGATTGGGTTCTGGTATTAGATGCTGATGAAACTCTTACCCAGAAAATTGTACCTTTGATAAAAGATGCAATCCGTCGGGACGAATACCTCTTGGTTAACCTTGTTCGACATGAGGTGGGTGCAGAACAATCACCTTATTCCTTAGTTTCTCGCTTGTTCCGCCATCATCAGGATATTAGCTTTTCCCGTCCTTACCACGCGCTAGTAGATGATAGTGTCACCGAGATTTGCGCCAAGGAACCACAATGGCAGATAGGTTACATCCCCGGTGTAGCAATTCTTCATCATGGTTATCAAAAAAGTGCGATCGCTCAACTGAACAAATACACCAAAGCACAAACGGCGATGGAAGAGTTTCTCGCTAGTCATCCCCATGACCCTTATGTTTGCAGTAAACTAGGAGCATTGTATGTAGAAACTGGGAAAACAGTACAAGGTATTGAGTTGTTAGCAAGAGGAGTAGCTGCTTGTGAGGACAACTATGATATTTTGTACGAACTCTACTATCATTTAGGTATTGCCTACAGTCGCTTACAAAATCCCAAACAGGCGATCGCCCACTATCAAGCTGCAATTAAGTTACCTATCTACCCGATTCTTAAACTAGGATCTTACAACAATTTGGGTAACTTACTGAAAGCATCTGGAGATTTACAAGGGGCAAAAACAGCTTATGAAACAGCAGTGAAAATCGATCCCACTTTTGCTGCTGCTTATTACAATTTGGGCATGACTCTGAAAGCGATGAACTTATTCACAGATGCAGTAACATTCTACCAAAAAGCCATTCAATTCAACCCCAAATATGCAGAAGCGTATCAAAACTTAGGGGTAGTGCTGCTCAAAATTGGTAATCTCCAAGAGAGTTTGATTGCATTTAAAAAAGCGATCTCCCTTCACGAACAACACAACCCCGAAGAAGCAAAGCGACTGCGCCAAGGTTTGCAAGAAATGGGATTTAAGTTGTGATACAGAAGCTGCTGGGGAGATTCAGGTAATTCGGGCGAAGCGTGAGTTGAATGCATGATTTTATGGGCGGAATAACCTTTATACCCCTCCAGCTTGAAAAATCTGTTTTGCGGTTAAATTCAATTCTGGGAATGTTGGTGAAATTAAGCGATCGCCACCTCTAAACTGGTTAACTTGATACTCACCTTCCACTAATGAGTAAATAGAAATAGTAGGTAGTTTAGGATTACCGATAAATCGTTTACCGCCCAAAGCTAAGTAATCCACAATCCAGTATTCACCTATGCCGAATGACTCATACTCTTCTAATTTCAAAGCGTAGTCATCCGACCAATTGGTAGAAACAACTTCAACGATTAAACGAATAGAATCACCTCGTGTAATGATAGATTCTTTTTTCCATCGAGGTTCATGCTTAGAAACCTGTTGTTTATCTAGAATAATGACATCTGGTTCATAACCGCTATTGTCTCTTGGTTTAATAACACATTCTTTTGGAATGAAGTAAGGTAGTTGCAAACGCTCAATTTCTATAAAGAGTTTGCCAGAAGTAAATCCCGCTACCTCTGAATGTGGTCCTGTTGGCTTAGGCATTTCAACAATTATTCCATTATGTAACTCATATTTGTGTTCTGAATTCTCTGGATACCATTCAATGAATTTATCAAATGTGACTAGTTGTGGTAACGATTGAATCATAAAAATCCTATTTTTAGTATAACTAAAAACTTAGTTTGATTCAGATGCCCGCCTTCTTAAAGAAGTCGGGCATCTTAGCCTCGTCTTTGAAAGAAGTTAATCATTTCTTCTACAATGGGAAGAAACTTATCATATTAATTATTCTAGCCAATGCCAGAAATTATCACTGCCGTTTATGAAAACGGGGTTCTGCGCCCCTTAAATCCCCTATACCTACAAGAACACCAAACTGTGCGGATTCAAGTTTTGAATGAAGAACCCGCGATGGATGCCGAACAAATAATCCAGTCGCTAGTTGCAGCAGGACTGGTTAGTCCTCCCCCCCGTCGGGGCGATGTTGAGCCAGTTTCAGAACAAGCGTGGCGTGAACTCACCCAAAGACTGGAGGCATCTCCCAGTAAGCCCCTCTCAGAAATCATCATTGAAGAACGGGGTACGATGTGACTGCTTACTTTCTAGACAGCAGTGCTTTGATCAAACGGTATGTGCCGGAAACTGGCAGTGCTTGGATACGGGCAATCTCGGCTCTCGATTCCGGCAACTCATTAATCATTGCCCGAATTACTTGGGTAGAAGTCAGAAGCGCTCTTGCCCGAAGGCAACGGGAAGGCAGTCTGACTATTTCTGATGCAAGCCCTAATTACCCAAAGGTTTCGCTTTGACCTAAATAATCAGTACCAAGTCATTGAACTCGATTCAATACTTGCGGAAACTGCGGCTCAGTTGGTCGATCAATACCCTCTACGCGTTAAAACGGACTTGATCTATTAGCTGACTTTTCCCGTTAAGTCTCGAAAAGCTTACTCACAAAGGATTATGAAGAAGGGACACTATATACGGTACAGTAA
>NZ_JACXAE010000084.1 GCF_014698965.1 Iningainema tapete BLCC-T55 | reverse complement strand
TGAGCCAATATTCTTTACCTGCGTGCAAACTTGCTAATTTTCATGCCACGCGCATGGGGGGGGGAGTGAATGGTTACAGTGGTTCAGGTAAAGTTAATTTTCCTAAGCGCACTTTGATAACGATTTCCCAAACACTAGCCGCACTCAAAAATAGAAGATTACTAGAGTCAGTAATTATACTTTTTGCAGTAGGTGAAAGTCGTGAATCATCCGTAACCCACCAAAGGAAAGCATGGGTATCAAGTAATGCTCTCATTATCTTTCATCTGCTGGATTAAGAAAACCGTTGAGAATATCTTCAGGTAGGGGCGCATCAAAGTCAGGGGCAACGATCACCTTACCTTTATCCAAACCTGGAATTCGAGGTAATGTTTGTCCTTCAATAGGTATTATACGAGCAATGGGAGTACCAGCTTGCGAAATGATCACTTCTTCTCCTAATAATACTCGACGCATCAATTCAGCGAAGTCAGTCGGTAATTCGGGAAGCTCTACATTATACATTGGCAGTCACTAAAAGCGATGGCGACGAATGACGATACCAATATTCTGACATATAAAGTAGGCGAAAGCGAGTAAAGAATCTGCTATGAATCGCACAATTACCACAGTACTTCTGCTTACCCAAAGTAAATTCTACCTCCAAGACGCCATACAAATGCCTTGGGAAGGATGCGGCATAGGCAGTTTATTTGGTATCAAAGATATATAGTGGCATTTGCATCCTACTAAAAGGAGTAGTTGATGAATTTACGGGCGGTTTGGGGGTTGTTTCAAGAGACATTCCAAGAATGGAGTAAAGACAAGGCATCACGGCTAGCGGCTGCTTTATCTTATTACACGATTTTTTCCATAACACCACTGTTGATTATTGTAATTGCAGTAGTGGGAGCGGTACTAGGAAAAGAAGGAGAAGGTCAGGCAAAAGAAAAACTTACAGGTTTAGTAGGTTCTGCTGGGGCACAAGTTATCAACACAGCCATCGACAATGCTAGCCAGCCACAAGTAGGAACGATCGCCTCAATTATCAGTGTTATTGTTCTACTATTTGGTGCTACTGGGTTGTTTAGTGAATTGCAAGATTCCCTCAACACCATCTGGGAAGTACAGCCAAAACCAGGGCGTGCGATGAAAAACATGGTTCGCCAACGCATTTTGTCCTTTGCGATGGTGCTAGCTATTGGCTTTTTACTACTTGTGTCACTGATAATAACTACGATTTTGCAAACAGTAGTTACATACTTTAGCAGTCTAATACCAGGTGTGGGCGATTTGTTGCAGATAGCCAACGTTATACTTAGTTTCGCCATCACTACAGTATTGTTTGGACTAATATTCAAAGTTCTGCCAGATGTTAAAATAACTTGGAGTGATGTATTAATTGGCGCCGCCCTTACTTCATTTTTGTTTTCTATTGGTAGGTATTTACTAGCTCTTTATCTAAGTCGCAGCAGTTTTGGCTCTGTTTATGGCGCGGCTGGTTCGCTAGTGGCTTTTCTAGCTTGGGTTAACTACGCTGCCCAAATTCTGTTTTTTGGGGCTGAATTCACACAGGTTTATGCAAGAAAATATGGTTCACAAATTGTCCCAACTAAAAATGCTATACCTTTAACTGAAAATGCTCGCCTTCAACAAGGCATGAAACCAAATCAACCTGCACAAACTGGTAAAAAACAATCCTCTTCAAACTGGATTAGTCGCCTCTTGCGAAGCATTACAAAACCCAAACGGTTAAAAAGGAAAAATAGAAATAACCCCTAAAAACATCAACATCCATACAATATTATAAAATTCTCCGCCTTCTCTTCCTCTGTGTCCTCTGCGCCTCAGCGGTTCATTTTATTTATTACTAACTGTACGAATTGCCTCCTGTGCAATCAACAAACCTTCTTCAACAGGAATAACGTATGCATGTAAACGAGACTCATCAGTACTAACACGCCCCTCACAATCAGTAATTTCTTGATTACGCTCTGGATGCAAAACCAAACCAAACCACTCCAGCTCTTTGCAAATGCGTAGACGCGGAGCCGCTCTGGCTGAATTCGTGAAGTACCTTTGTAGTGTGTTCAAGTTCGTCGTCTGGCTCCAAGTCTCTGAGTTGGAACGAGAAGAAACTACTGTAAGGCAAAATAGAATAAACCAAGTTTCAACTGTACCAGTAGGAGGATACTAAAAATGACGGCAATCCAACAACGCCTGTGGACGGTGGACGAATATCACCGCATGATTGATGCAGGTATTCTCACAACTGATGATAAAGTAGAACTTCTTGACGGTAGAATAGTCCAAATGAGTCCACAAAAACCACCCCATGCAGCGACAACTCAACGAACATGTGATTACCTCAAAGCACTACTTACAGGTAAAGCTCATGTGCGGATGCAATTACCGATTACTTTATCTACCTCAGAACCAGAGCCTGATATCGCCGTAGTCGGCATCGATCCAGGTAGCTACGCAGACCATCACCCCAATCCAACAGAGATATTACTATTAATTGAAGTTGCCTACTCTTCTTTAGATACAGATTGTAAAGAAAAAGCCCCTATTTATGCTAAGGCAAATATTGCTGATTACTGGGTTTTAGATGTTAGTGATAAAGAAGCATACATTTACCGTAATCCCACCATATCAGGTTATCAATCTGAAACTATCCTGGATCAGGATGCAGCGTTAGCACCATTGGCATTTCCTGAAATTGAAATACCCTTGTTGGAGCTGTTTCTTCCTTAGAGTCATAGTAGTATGGTGTCGCACAAATACTGAATGCTCATGGCGGATTTATCATCAAACCCTATGTTACAACACTCTTGTTTGCCCAAAAAGCCTAATTTTTGCTTGTAAAATAAGACAGTTGTCATCTGTTGCGTCACCGTGATTGAACGTTATACTTTGCCCGAAATGGGCAATCTTTGGACAGAAGCCTATAAGCTAAAAACCTGGTTGCAAGTGGAAATCGCTGTTTGTGAGGCTCAAGCTGAGTTGGGTTACATTCCTTCGGCAGCGGTTGCAGAAATTAAGGCAAAGGCAAATTTTGATCCGCAGCGGGTGTTGGAAATTGAAGCTGAGGTTCGTCACGATGTAATTGCGTTCTTGACAAATGTCAATGAATATGTGGGGGAAGCAGGGCGTTATATTCACTTAGGGTTAACTAGTTCAGATGTTTTGGATACGGCTTTAGCACTGCAACTAGTGGCTAGTCTGGATTTATTGTTGCAACGTCTATCCGATTTAATTCAAGCAATTCGCCAAAAGGCAACGGAACATCGTCATACAGTGATGACTGGGCGTTCTCACGGAATACACGCCGAACCGATTACCTTTGGTTTTAAGTTGGCTGGGTGGTTGGCAGAAGTGTTGCGACATCAACAACGTTTAATAAGTCTGCGCGAAACCATCGCAGTAGGTAAGATTTCTGGTGCAGTGGGAACTTATGCTAATGTGGAACCACGTGTAGAAGCTCGCGCTTGCCATAAACTCGGACTCCAACCTGATACAGCATCAACACAAGTGATTTCGCGCGATCGCCACGCAGATTATGTGCAACAATTAGCTTTAGTTGCCGCATCAATTGAACGTTTTGCTGTAGAAATTCGCAATCTGCAACGAACAGACGTTTTGGAAGTGGAAGAATTCTTTTCCAAAGGGCAAAAAGGTTCCTCAGCCATGCCCCACAAGCGTAACCCCATTCGTTCCGAACGACTCACGGGCATGGCAAGAATTATCCGCGCTCATGCCGTTGCCGCTGTGGAAAATGTTGCTCTGTGGCACGAGAGAGACATTTCTCACAGTTCGGTAGAAAGGGTAATTTTTCCCGATGCTTGCATTTTGACACACTTTATGCTGGTGGAGATGACCGACTTGGTGAAAAACCTGTTGGTTTATCCTGAGAACATGGAACGCAATATGAATTGCTACGGCGGTGTTGTGTTCAGCCAGAGAGTGCTACTGGCATTGATAGATAAGGGATTGAGCCGCGAGGAAGCTTATGCGATCGTCCAACAAAGCGCTCACTCTGCTTGGAACAAACCAGAAGGTAATTTTCACAATTTGATTAGCAAAGATCCTCGTGTTACCCAAAAGTTGTCGCCTACAGAAATTGAGGCTTGTTTTGATCCACAGCATCATCTCAACAATTTAGAGCAGGTTTACCAACGGCTGGGGATTTAGATTATACCACCATTAATTACCCATAACCCTATTATATTACGTTAATCGCGCTGTACGTGCATCCTGTAGAGACGTTCCATCGAACGTCTCTACAATTAAGGTATGTTTCGCGTTTCAAGGGAAGTGATGTAACGTCGTATACCTATAGGCAGAATTTTCGGTAATAATATTTAAGATTCATTTATAAATATTTATAATAATGATTTGATATTCCCTGTAAAGTAACTAGGAGTTATAACCAATGAGGCGTTCAAATCCTACCACTACAGTGGATTACCACCATCATAAGAGGTCAAAAAATTCTTTAACGGCAAAGTATGAACTTTACACAGGCGAAAAACTGAATTGGCTGCAAGTAACTTTCCGAGTGGAAATGGTTGTATTTCCAGTCATTATTCCTTGGGTAATTGCTTGTGGTATGTATGGTGTTTTCATTTCATTACTTTACAATTCCGGTTATCCCGTAGCATTCTCTGATCAAACGGCTGTTCTTACCAACGCTGTCTTAAGTTTCAACATTGGCTTTACTTTGTTGCTGGTTTTTCGGACAAATACGGCACATCAACGCTTTTGGGAAGGACGTGAACGATGGGGAGCTTTAGTCAATACGGTTCGTAACTTAGCTCAGGGTATTTATATCACAGTTAAAGAAAACTCCCCACAGGCTCGAATAAAAAAAGAAGCAATGGCTCGACTTGTAGTTGCTTTTGCTGTAGCAATGAAGTTACATTTAAGGGCAAAGCCTTTGGATAACCAGTTAGCAACATTGATGTCTGATATTCAGTATTTTAAGCTTAAAGACACTCAACACCCTCCACTACAAATTGCCTATTGGATTAGGGAATATTTGCAAGAACAATATGAATGTAATTGTCTCAATGTCTTCCAGTTGAGTGATTTACATAAATTAGTGGATGATTTGATCGATATATTAGGTGGTTGTGAACGTATTTTGAGAACACCACTACCTCTGATATACACCATTAAGCTTAGACAACTGTTATTAATTTTTTGCCTGCTATTACCTCTGGAAATAGTTAGTACTTTAAATTGGTGGACTGGTTTGGTAATGGCTTGCGTAAGTTTTACCTTATTAAGTATTGAAGAAATTGGCTCGGAAATCGAAGAGCCTTTCGGTTGCGATCCTAATGATCTACCTTTAAATATGATTTGCAATAAGATCCAACAAAATGTTGAAGAGTTAATCGCACTTGCGCCCAGCAAGGAATACGACTGGCGTTAGTTATACGGGTAATTTCACGTCATTACTTGACGACTGCTAATCAGATAATTATCATATAATTATCTGATTAGCAGGTATGAATTTATGATTAGCCTGGACAATATTCACTCGTTCACAGATTTTCAGCGTAATGCTAGAAAATATGCGGAAAATATTCGGGAAACAAAACAGCCCGTTGTGCTAACTATCAATGGAGAAGCTGCTTTAGTGGTGCATGAAGCTCATACCTTTCAGGAAATCCTTGAACGGTTGCAAAAAGCCGAAGAAGAATTGCAACGTATCAAATTTGACACTCTGCGTCAGGATATTGAGTCTGGTTTGCGCCAAATTGAGCAGGGTCAAGGTATTTCTGGTAAGGAGTTTTTTGAAAAAATGCGGCAGAGAAGTCAAGCTTTGCAAAATCCAGAATCATGACAGATTTTATACTTTCGCCTGATGCAACACAGGATATTGAGGAGACTTTTGAATTCATAGCCAAAGATAACCCTGCTGCTGCTGCACAGTTTCTAGAACGTCTGTACGACACCCTTCAGCTTTTGGCAGAGAACCCCGGTTTGGGGCGCTTGCGGGAAGAATTTTTCCCCTCTTTGCGGAGTTTCGTCAAAAATAAGCACATTATTTTTTATAAACAGTCAGCCGAGGGGATTGATGTTTTGAGGGTATTGCATCATTCCCGTGATATCAACACACTCATGCATAAGCAAGCTCTGAAGGAACAAGTGTCCGATGATGCCTCCGATGCATTGGACGATTAGCGGACTTTTTGAAAATATCGCTTATTCCAAAATCCCCGACTTTTTTAAGAAGTCGGGGATCTGGTTTGAAATCCGGAAAATAGAAGTAAGAAGATGATTGTATCTATATCAACACTCAAATAGCTTAACCGCAGATCTTACTGCTCTTGAGCACATAACTATTTCTGTGTGGATGAGCGGGTAAGCGATCGCACGAGCAAAGCACTAGCTGCATTTTTACGATGCAGTCATATCGTTATGATTTTAACACATACATCACCAATTAAATCACAACAGAAATTAAGTCTTGATTTTAATAGTTCTTGTTGTGCTAATTTTTTACAAGAAATTGTTGAAGGCTTACAGGATGCAATCTTAATTTTGACACAGACGGGAGAACTGATTCTGCAGAACATATCAGCGGTGCGTATTTGTCGTCAACTTAGGGGTGGCTGCTCCCTGGAAAATTCCATTCCATGTGCTATTTGGCATTTATGTGAATCATTACTTGAGCAAAATTTGACTCCCGAAGAGTCTATGATTATATCAGATGAAATTGTGGTTGATCAATCACATATTTTTCGCATTCGTGTCCGTTGTCTGAATTTAGAGAGATTTCGTAGTCCTTGCTTTTTAGTAACGATAGAGAATTTGTATGAATCTCTCCAACAAACTGCATTTACGGAAGTACAAAAATATGAACTGACACATCGAGAGGCGGAAATATGGTGTCTTTACCGAGTTAACTACAGTTATAAAGAAATTGCCGATAATCTTCATATTTCTTTAAACACTGTGAAAAAGCATATGAAAAATATTCATGCTAAGCGACAAGCATTTCTTCATCTTTAAATAACTTTAAATTGTGTAAATAAGATTTACGCACTATTTTATGATATAATAAATCACTAATGTTCATTAGTTATTAGTTATCAATAACTAATAACTAATCATCCATAAATATTCTCTTGTTTCAAATAGACTAGTTAATATGTGTTAAGGTTTTTTCTGTAAGCGGATTAATTCATTGTAGACTTGCTGTTTTAAAGCTTCATTAGTTTGTATTTCTTGAGTAATTTTATTGAATCTTTGAATGCTTAGACCATTATCTTCAACTATTCTTTGAGAACGGTTGCAGTAATTAACAGCAATGTCTTTCGCTTTACTAGGAAGACTATTAAAGCTGTTGGGTTCGTTACAAACAATTTTTGGCACATCCCCACTACCAACAATTTTTTTTATTTCGTCAAAAGCTTGTTGACGCCCTGACTCCATTGATAAAACAGCTTTAGCATAGTTTAAAACTTCACCAGTATTAACTGCTGGTGATGGAGTTTGAGCTTCAATTTTTGCACTTAAAGTCAAACTGCTGTAAACCAAACCGACAGCGGTGAGAGTAACAAAAAACATAGATTGGAGAAGCATCCGCGTCATTGTAAATCGGAAAAATCGATGGTAAAATTTAATCATTTTCCCTATCAGGAACAACTACAGTGGGAATATCTTGATTACTTTGAATTACTTAAGCAGGAATAAGTTCCAATACAAGGTAGAGTTAAACCTACGTTTTTCTTACTAGTGAGTGAGCGCATACCTGACAAAGTTCGATCACTTTAGTCTGAAGAGCTGATATTTCTGATGCACCTTGCTTGAGACTAACTTCTAACTCTAGTAGAATAGGCAAACAAGCAATTAGTTGCTGTAAAGAAAGAGATTGGACTTCTTTTTGTATAAAGTAAATACGATTGGGGTTACCTACCTCTGCTGCTTGGGCGATGGCTTGTTGATTCCGTTCACCACTTTCGAGCATAATCTTTATCCATAACCAAGTACGAAATTGACCAATTAGTGTAGCGACTATGCGCAAAGAAGGCTCACAAGCAGCATGGAGTTCCGCTACCGTGGCTAATGCTTTTGCTGTATCCCCGGTTCTAATAGCTGCTGCTAGTTGTAAACTATTTTGGGTTGTATTTCTAACTAACAGAGCCACAGTATCTACATCTACAGCTTGGGGGCTTCCTTCTGCATATAGACGTAGTTTTTCCAACTCATTATACAATAGTCTTGTATTATTTCCTACATTTTCCGCCAACAGATCTACACTTTTAGGCGTTAATTTTATACCTACAGCTTGAGCCGCTTGTTGAACAGATTGCACCAGCAATTCTGTTTTCCAAGGAGGTATCAAGGCAAATTCGCGAAATTCAGCTTGTTTGCGCAAAAGTTTAGTAGATTTGAGTCGCTCATCTGGTTTATTACTACTAGTGAACAACAAAAATGAGTCTTGGGGAATGACGGGCAGAGTTCTTTGTAACTCTCCTAGTACGTTGTCTGGGCATTGCTGGCAAATGTTAGTATTGACAAGCGATACTAAGCGCCCACCAGCGCCAAAGGGTGGAGTCATCACTTGATTTAAGCCTTGAATGGCAGCATCGCTTTGATCGCCAGTCAGGGAAGTATAGTTAAAACTAGTCCATTGTGGATCAAGGATGCGCTCTTTAAGGTGAGCGATCGCTTTTTCCATCGCGAAATCATCTTCACCCCAGTAAAAGTAAATTGGCATAGCGAGCCTCCACCTTGTCGAAAAAAAGCTTCTTTACTTTATGATTAACAGTGATTTTGCTTACAATCTATCAAGGGACGCGAGGATAACAAGTTTGGACGACAACTATCAAACTTATCTCAATCGGGTGGCACGAATGACTCTGCCAGAAGCTTATAGATCCCAACTCCAGCATATCCAGGAATCTTCTAAGTTTCACTCTACATCAGAGTCTGGAAGACAAGCTGTCATCTTTCCTGGGTATACGGTAATCACACCGCCTTATGAGGAATCTCAATCAGCTTTCTATGCCCAGTTGCAGAGTTACCAACAGCAATTGCTGTCACACCCTTTACTTGATTTTATTGTACCTGTACCTCCGGCTAGCTTTCATGTAACTTTAGCAGATTTAATCTGGGATAATGCTTACCGTGACGCTTGCGCACAAAATCCACAATTTGAGGTGCAGTTACGTTCTTGTTTTACACAAATCTTTCAAGAGTGTCAACAATCGATGACACAAGCCAGTCCCATTCGCTGGCAGATGTTAGGGTTGATTGTGATGCCCAGAGCTATAGGTGTTTGTTTAGTACCTCAAGATGAAAGCAGCTATGAGCAAATAGTTAACCTCCGCCGTACCATATATCAAAATCCTCAGTTAATCGCATTGGGGATTGAACAACACTACCACTTTACAGCGCACGTTACTTTAGGGTATTTTGGCAAAATTGCCTCCAGTTTAGATCGCGATCGCCTTTGTGGTATACTCTCTGATTTGAATCAACAATGGTTGTTGAATCCACTCCCATTTGCGATCAATAGCGCCGAATTGCGGAAGTTTGACGACATGACGCGCTATTATCGGGAACCAGATTGGCCCAGATTGGATTTTAGATTTTAGATTGAGTAAATTAATATTAAGTAGAGTGCGTGACGCTGTTCAATAGATGTATACACTAATTGTTAGCGTTACGCACCGTCAACAATTTAGTACATTAAACTTTGTTAACGAGAATTTGATGATTCTTGATATGCTAAGTAAACAGCTTCTAAAAACATATCTGGAGTGATTGATTCGGGAATCTGCTCTAGATTAAGAATAGGTAAAAGCTGATGAGCTAGTCTTAAAGATACAGAGTCTCTTGCTTTTGATTTCATGGTGTTACGTCTAAGTAGATAGAGACGAATTACAGCAAAATCGTCAGGTAACATCGCTGATAAATTCGCTGTTTGTAGCAATTGTTCGCCTACCGAATTTGCTTGTTCTGAAGTGGTAATAGTCGTCGCATAAGTTGTTTGCATTTGAATCACAATTGTACCTGCAGCTAAATCGCCTAAGCGTTTTTCCTGACGATTAAATATAATTAAAAAAGCTCCGATAAATAAAATTTCATCAAAAGGTCTTAGTAAGGCACGCAGTGTTGCTTGTTGTAGCCCTATCGGTCTACCATTGTCTCTAACAACGCGAATTTTAGCAATCCGTTTACCAGGAGTTTGCCCTTGCCATAAAGTTTCAAAAAAAACAAAATAACCAGAGTAAATTGAGAAAGAAATAATCGAGGCGATCGCCAACCACCACAAACCTACTCTATCACCTAATATTGCTCTCCAAAAATCAGCTAGTTGAATTGAAACTATAATCCAAATAATTAAGAACAGTATCAAACCCACAACCAAAAGCAAATCGTCAATTAGCAATGCTAAAGCACGATTACCAATTCCAGCGAGAGTAAATTCTAGTTCTACACTTTCTGGTGTACGGTATTTTACACGTTTAAAAAGATGCATAATGATTAATCCCAACTGGCGTTTAAACCTCGCCACGTAACTTTAAGTCTAACCCTTCTTGACGCGCTCTTAGGTCATAGTAAATTACACCTTTGATTGCCTGCCAGAACGGTAAAATGATTGCATTGACTAAAAATATTAATACCAATATAAATAAATAAACTATACTAATTAACAATGTTGCACTTGTGGAGCCATTGACAGCATCCCGTATTACTGGTGTTATAAATGCATAGACAGCAACTCTATTAATTATTTGTACAAGTAATTGTAGAGGTATTGTGACTAAAAATGCCACAACCAATATTAAAACAATCCGCCATGCATTTCTTGAAGTTAAATCCCAACTACGGCTAACTGCATCGATTGCACTACTATTTTCTTCCACTGCTAAAATTACATCAGGAAGTAAGAATCGAGCTACAACCCAAAGAAAAGTAGCCAGTGCAGGAATAAATAAAAGTAGATTTAATAGTGGAATAATCATCAGAATCATAAAGACAATAAAGCTCACAAATAAAATCAAAAATATTAAAAGTGAGGTAATGACAAAACGCCACAATTTAGGTTTAACTTGACGACGAGCAGCGGCTACAGTTTCTGGTTGATTTAACAATTCAGCAAAAGCCAATCTGGAAATAATGCTGGCATTAATTAAAGATTTACCTAAAGCATAAAAATATAAAATAATTCCTACTAACATTGCAATTAACCAAGCCCAAAGAGAATCATTACCCACACGAGAATTAATAAAAATTAATATTCCTACAGGAATAATAAATAAAAACGGTAGAAATGACCAAAAGGATGCAGTTAAAGCTAGTAAAAAGTAGGATTTACGATGAGAGCTATACAACCTAAATCCGGCAGTGACTACATTACCTAAACTGAGGAGTTCCACTAAATTTGGAGATCTAAAATTTTCAGACATAGTTTGAGACGCTCCTGTAAGTTAAGGCTAGAGAAGAGGCTATATTATGGTAAATTAAACCCAGTGTTGCCATAATATATGAATATTCAACGTTGGATTGCGCGACGAGAACCTGATTGGCAGCGTTTGGACGCTTTATTAACTAAAGTAGAGAAAAAAGGACTAAAAACGCTGTCGGCAACAGAAATTAGGGAATTAGCAAGTTTGTACCGTTCAGTGGCGGCTGATTTGGCACGCGCCCGTACCCAACAAGTTGGCAACACTTTAATACAAAATTTACAATTATTAACAACTAGAGGCTATACGCAGATTTATCAAGGTTCGCGACGACAGGAATGGCAAGCTGTGGTGGAGTTTTATTCTTGGGGATTACCATCGGTGGTGCAGCAGACATTTCTTTATATCGCTGCTGCCACTACCATATTTTTGGTAGGGGTTTTAGTTGCTTGGTGGTATGCGTGGCAAGATCCAACTTTTATGTCACTCATTGTACCAGATCATTTAATTAGAACGGTACGAGATGAGCGTAAATTGTGGATGGGGTCAATTGTTGGCACTGAACCTTTGGCTTCTAGCAGTATTATGATTAATAATTTGTCTGTGTCTTTTGGGGCTGTTGCTGGTGGTATTACTGTTGGGGCGTACACAACTTATCTAATGCTGTTTAATGGTTTGTTAATTGGTGCTGTTGCTACTTTGGTGAGTCAAAATAATCTTGCTTATCCGTTTTGGGCGTTTGTTTTACCTCACGGTTCTTTGGAATTACCTGCGATTTTTTTTGCTGGTGGTGCAGGGTTTTTATTGGCAAGGGCAATTTTGTTTCCAGGTAGGTTGCGTCGTCGAGATGCGTTAAAGTTTTATGGTTCTTTGGCAGTGCAGTTGGTATTTGGTATTGTGCCAATGTTGGTTGTTGCTGGTGTGATTGAAGGGTTTTTTTCTCCTCATCCTAGTGTGCCAGATGGTTTGAAGTATGTTGTTGGGTTGGGATTGTTTGTGCTGTTGGTGTTGTATTGTGGTCGAAGGCGTGAGAAGTAAGGAAACAATCACGCCTTTGTGTGGAGCGCTCGCCACTATCCTTTTAATCTAGCTGAACCACAATACTGGAATTATTTCCAGCAACTCACAGATTCGTTGGCAAGTCATGGAATTACGGCTTGGGGGGAAGAACTTTAAATTAGACAAAAACGAAGTTCGGAGCACTAAGGCTGCTGGCTTGAATGCCACTTAAAACAGCTAAGTCTTTACCATTAGCGGCAATCCGAGTGTTCTCTCCTTCTTGGCTAATACTCAGTTGCCCAAAGTTAATTCCTAAACCTGCAATTCCGATCACATCCTCACCACTGACAAAGTCGGTGATGGTATTTACTGCTTTTGGAATTTCTGCCACCGCAATCCAGAACTGATCAGTGCCTACACCACCAGTTATGACGTTATTACCACCAGTTTGGACGAAGAAGCGGTCATTACCGTCGTCACCAAAGAGGCGATCGCCACTCCCCAATATCAAGGTGTCGTTTCCGCTACCAGTGTAGACCCGATTACCACCACGACTATTAAGAGCATCAATCAGATCGTCCCCAGCACCTGCAAATACTAATGCGTTGTTACCACTGACTTCTAAGGTGTCCTTCTGGGCAGTGCCAAATACCGGTGCGAGTGTACCTACGGCTGTATTCTGTGCGAAAATCGACTGACCTTGAATGGTTGGAGCGGGTTCAACATCTAGTAAGTCTAGAATTGTTGGGGCGATATCAATACTGCGAACTTCATTGAGTCCGGGAAGAACGTTGGAATTAAAATCAGGTCCAGCAGCAAGGAAGATTGCTTGCATCTCTGGTAGAGTGGGATCGTAGCCATGCGCTCCGTAAAAGGTTGGTACAGAGAGGATGGGTTGACCTTGTGTCGGTACAGCGTCATCTTTACGCAGCACAGATGGTTGGAACCCATCGAAGTTATAGCCTACACTCAAGAGAGCAAAAACGTCACCAGTGTCTTGACCGATGAAATCACTGGAAGCGGTGATAATCTCTTCTACAGAGGGGTTATCAGAAACAGATCGCTCGTAGACATTATTAAAAAGGGGAACTGCTCCTTGCAAAGCATAATTGGGATTAGTGTCTTGCAAGCTGTTCAGGGTTTGCAAAATCCGTTGTTGCAATTCCTTATACTCGCTAGGCTCAACGACCCCATTTGGCTCTCGTCCCTTAACGTTGATATAAATGTTTACCGCAGGACCACTAGTCACAGCTCGTACTTGATTTGGATCAAACCCAGCGTTAGCCAGGATATATTCATGTTGACTGCAGTATGGAACGGTGCAAAACCGTGATCGGATGTGATAATAATGTTGCTGTTGGGAAGCCCATTACTGTCTGTGCCTACGGTATCAATCACACGTTGCACTGCATCACTAACCGTCTTGTAAGCATTTAGGACATAATTAGCGTAACGCTCGATCTTAGCCTGGTCTTGACCTGTACCAATGGAGTTGGGATTACTGGGATCGGTTGGCTGACGTGGATCGGTCAACAAGAACTGATGCCCGGAACCATCTGGTTGCTCAACGTAGCCCAGAACTAGATCGGCATCAGGATTTTGCGCGATCGCTCTCAAGAGGACATCGGTTTGGTATGGCACAAAGGTTTCTACCAAGTCCTCATAAGCTGCTTCCAATTCTATATCGGGAAAGTCATTGAGTCCAGGTGCAACACGTTGGGCAATGCGGAAGTCGGGTTGCGGTTGCCAAAAGCCAACGTTGTTGTTTATATCGTCAACATTGGCAATTACTCCTGGACTCTCTACCGGACGGGGGATGTAATTTGCTGAAGTCCGCAGTATTCGAACTGTGGAAAGATCTGGAGCTAGATTGGTGAGGAGAAAGGATGCTCCTACTTTGTTGTTACTACTTTCAAAGAAGAATGGGCTGATTGTTTGGTTATCAGTGTTTAAAAATGCCGATCCAGTTGAAGGCGGTTGGAAAGGTCTTTCAATACCACGATTTGCATCGAAAACAACTAACTCGTTATAATTGATAATATCGTCGTTGGTTGTATCAATAGCGGCAATCTGTAGACTGTAAGGATTGCTACTGCCCCCCACAAGACTGCCAGTTCCTTGTGCAGGAATTGTTTCTAACTGGGCAACCTTCACGTCACTAAATGATGTAATTCCCAGAGTAGCAAGTCCATTCGTTGCTAGGGTTGGATCAATTGTGAATTGACCGGCATTGAGGCTAAATCCTCTCGCTCCTATGCCGCCAAATACACCAAAGGGAATCGTGTAATCAACGGTTCGGATGTCCTTGGATTGTATGATTGGTGTCCCTTCAACACCGGGTAGTCTGACATCAACACCATCAGCACCAGGAAAAGTGGCAGCAACGACTGTCTTACCTGCTTCTCGCAAACGCACCCACAAGGGTTCGGCAGTGGGATCTTCACTTTCATGAGCGTCGCCATGCAAAGCATCGTATCCGCCAATCGGTGCCCCGAAGCCGCTGATATTTTCGTTGAAGGGACTTTTGATGAGGTGGAATGAGTTGGCGTTGATGTCGTTTTTAGCTGCGGTTGAGCCTGTGGCGATCGCAATATGGCTAGGTGCCGTTAGGGAAGGAGTGATGACTGTACTGGGAACAAAAACTCCTGTGTTTGCTAGAAAACCAAGTCCTGTATTTGACTCAAGCTGATTCGTTTCTAGATAGTTTTTGAGAATGGAAAACGTTGCACCATCCAAGGAGATAACAATATTTTTTGGAGCCATCTTTATCCTTATCTAACTTAATTTTTTCCGTTCAAAAGTTCGGAAAAATGCCTTCGTTCATTGTATGTTTTTAACTTCTTGGCAAGAATAACATTAAGTTAAATAGTTATCATATTTAAGTTAAGAAGCACATGAAAATGATTCTCATAATCTCATAATCAAGATAATTATTTGCTTAGTTAAAAAGATGGGAAATTATCCTTAAAAAAAGGAGTAAGGTACAACCATCAAAAGAAACAGATTATTTATACATCTGTGCAAAGATGTATTAAAAACAAATTTAAAGCATTTAATTATCTTTTGTGTAGTTAAATAATGAAATATTAAGCAGTAGTTAAAAATTGAAGAAAATTCACAAGAAGGAAAACCATTCTTAATTGAATATTTACTACTCCATACATCAGATATACTACTGAGTTAATTTATATTTTTTTCAGTATAGAATTGTACTATTTCGTAGCGGTGGAGTACTTAACCATGTCAGATCAAAGTCAGAAAGTAATCAAAGAGCAAAAAATCCCCTTCTGCTTGTCAGTCTTGGGTTTATCTGTATCTGTCTTTGCCTTACACTTTTTTCTAACCCCTACTGCTGTAGTAGCACAGAAATCAGTCAAAGGATTACAAATCGCCACAGTCAAAAGCATGGACAATGGCGACAACGCATGTTACGTCACGTTAGTAGATCAAAAAGGAAAAGTGTATCAAAGTGTTTATGCAAATTTTGAAATTTGTGCTAAAGAAAAAACTTTCTTAAACAATAGAGTGCGCTTATCCTATGAACAAGGGCGAATCAACGATTGCCAAAGTGCTGAACCCTGTGGCAAAAGCAAGCAAGTCACTTTAATTACAAGGATGCAGGTAATTCGATAACTCTGGGCGGTTTGCCCTCATCCCCTAACCCCTTCTCCCAGGTTTGGGAGAAGGGGTTAGGGGATGAGGGTAATCAAGCTTTTTACACTTTTGCGATGCGCCTAATTAAAAGTCTATTCTCGCTAATTCAAATAGTTTAATATCCTGATTCCATTCTTCTGAGCCTGTTAGGGTAGTGATTGTCCAATGAATTGAACCGTGGTATAGTACAAAGGAACTATTAAGATGGTTGGCAGAAATTGCTAACTGCAATAGTCATTAACAATTCGCACTGTTGAAGTGAGGAATGCCATGACAAATTCTGATTCGCTGCTTTCGAGTTATCAAGCATTGGTGCAAAATCATGCCAGCCGATTCGATCCAGAGATCGCAGCCTTGCAACAACAAGTACAGGCACGAATGCAAGAACTTCGCTCAAGAGAACAGGCACTGGTGGAAGCACAGGCGATAGAACTCAAACGCATTACTGATGCCCTCGCTACCGATGCGAGATGTTTGTTGCCGACATCGGAATTGAGAGCGTTTGTACAGGAGTTGAAACAGATTAAGAGCGATCGCTGGTATCGGCAATCTGAGTCTACCATCGCAGACGATCCAACTACCTGGTTATTGGCAACGCTCGTACCGATAGGTTTAAGCAACTACCAGACGCAGGAAGATCCTTACGCCTATGATGATGAGCGCACTCATATTCTGTACAGCTATTCCCTGTCTTTGCGGATAGGTGATGCTGAGCGTCAGATTGAAGTGCCTTACAAACGTACATACAACTTGAATGAACACAGAGAATCTTCTCTTAAAGAGCAGATTGACTACTACATATCAGACGATGTAGATGACTTGCTCACAGAGATAGAGTATCCAGAAGCGCAAAGAAATCAGTTGTCTCAGGAATTGAGCGTGTTGGTGGGGTATGCTAGTACTCTGTTTGCCCTCACACCCAGAACTGCAAGCTTTGAATTTACATCACTACAGGAAGACTAATGGAGTTGTATCTCAGTTTGTCTGCTTACGGTGGAGTGACAACCCGTGAAGCATTGACGGTGTTTTGGGAAGCTGGAATTCGGTATGTTGAACTAGCGATCGGTTCAATACCCGATACCGACGCAGTGCAGGCAATCGAGGATTTTAGGCAACAAGGGATGGTATATCGAGCGCATCACGCCTTTGTGTGGAGCGCTCGCCATCATCCCTTCAATCTAGCCGAACCCCAAGATTGGAAATATTTCCAGCGACTCACAGACTGGTTGGCAAGTCATGGAATCACAGCCTACTCTGTGCATGGTGGGGATTTTCTTACTACAAGCGATCGCTCATCTGCGTATGCAAAATTTCTGGAAAACGTCCATTGTCTCCACCAACTTTGCCAAGAGCGAGGCATTGTTCTTGGTGTCGAAACAATGTATCCAACACTTCCCACCAGTTCTAAAAAGTATCTTTTAGACAATGCAGAGGAAGTTGCTCAGTTTTGCCAGGATGCTCCTGAGATTAAGCTGGTTGTTGACTTAGCACACCTTAACATCTGGCATCACCGCAGCTTGCAAAGTCTTGAGCAATTGTTGGAACTCCCATCCGAGCGTCTGTTAGAGATTCACATCTCCGACAATGATGGACGGCGGGACATCCACTCCCGCATTACACCGCAAACCTGGTGGGTGTCGCAGATTGCTAAATTTCCAACTGGGGTTCCCATTGTGCTAGAGAGTCGATTGAATCGCTTGCCTGTCTCAGTTGTGCAGCAAGAGTACAAGCACATAGCTGCCCTAATTTCTACCCAGGATGTTGCCATAATGAGTCATGGGAAATCAATTGGCACTATACTTCATGGCAAATCCTCCACCCAGCACAAATGAGTTGCCAATGAATCACGTTGAAGGGCATTAAAAAACCTTTCATCGGCTGTAACCATTTGACATCCGTGAGTAACAGCAAGCGCCAAGTAAACACAGTCATAAACAGCTTGCTGTATTCTTACCCCAATCTCAAGCGCCTGTGGCATAAGTAGCAAAGAGGGATGTAACTCTAAGCTAAGCCCCATCAATGCAGTTAAATCCTTCTGAGCATTTTCTAGGGTTGTTTCACCACGACGAACCCGCTTCCACAGAATATTTCCAATTTCTGGAAAAAAGAAATCTGGCACTAAGAGAGTATAGTTAACATTTCGCAACCGAAGTGCACCATCAGAATAAATTTCCGGCACTACCCATTTAATTGCAACATTGGCATCTACGACAAATTGACTCAACGCTGTCTGTCCTCTCGCAAAAGTTCCACACTATCGCTGAAGATTTTACCAGCATACTTAGCCCGCTCTCGATCAATTCTTTCCCATGCTGCCGTTTTTACCGCCGCTTGATCAATTCCTTGAGCCGCCTCCTCCAAAATTGCTTTTAATTCGGCTGACAAAGTTCTACCTTGTTGTTGAGCACGAATTTTTAGCTTTTCGATAATAATTGAATCGATATTTTCTATTACTAGTTGCGTCATTGTTACTTCTCCTTACACAACATTTCTCCAACACCCAACGCGCTTTTTGATTCAGAAACCAGCAATCCTGACACTTACCCCAACTGCATTTGGCGGGTTAGTCTCAAAAATCCTGCTTCTATTGAACTCCAGTTAGGCATTATAGCAAAGTTAGGTTGATTCATGAATTCACCTCCAAGGGGAAAATCTGAATTAATGTAGAAAAACGACTAAAATCAGCTACATCATAAATATCTTCTCTGTGGAAATTACACTCAGGCGACCAATTTTTCCACTCACCTACATTCAATTTGATTGGTGGTTTGGCAGGAGCGATATCAAGTGGTAGTGGCGTTTCATCAATCACCAGCACAACTCGGTGTTTACCAGGGATTATATCCGATGGCAATGTAATGATAATTTGTTGGTCATCTGTTACTGTTACGGTTGTTTCAATGGTTCTCATGCAACTTCCTCGTGTTGTTTAAAAACGGCTTCTTTTACTAGCACTCATTTCTACATCGTAAACTGCCATTCGCCTATAAGGGCAATACAGCTTACACTACCTTTACAAACTCTTGGGCTTGTTTCACTCGAATTTTGCTATTTAACTAAAAATTGACTGCAAATCTAAAACAAAACCTGGTAGAACATTCTCGCCTGATAAAGTTTTAGGTGACTGTAAAATTTCTACCTCTTGATTAGGACGATAAATTTCAACCTGCTTTTCTTTTGGATTAATTAACCAACCAAGCTGTAAACCATTAGCTAAATATTCCCGCATTTTTGCTCGTGTATCCTCTACATCATCTGTTTCTGACACTATTTCTACAGCAAACTCAGGACATAAAGGCAGAAATTTCTTTCTTTGCTCTGGTGTAAGTGCTTCCCATCTTTCCATCTTGATCCAAGCAGCATCTGGGGAACGAGTTGCACCATTTGGCAATTTAAAACCACAAGAAGAATCAAATGCTTTGCCAAGGCGATTTTGACGGTTCCAAATACCTAAATCAATGTATAGTTCAAAGTTATAATTTCCCGTTTCTCCCCCAGTGGGTGACATGATTACAAGTTCCCCTTGCTCTGTTAATTCTAGTCGTAACTCTTTATTAAAATTTACAAGTTCCTCAAATTCTTCATCCGTAAATTTCAGCGCTGGAGGGAATTGTAAAGTTACACTCATAGTTAATTTCTCTTTCCTGGTTGTATCCCGGCGATCTTGAGGCGGATGCGGTAAACACCTTTACCTGCTGTGATGTAAAGCGTTTTGTAGTCCTTATCGCCCCAAGCCAAATTAGTTACCACTTCTGGCACAAAAATCTTGCCCAAAAGTTGACCTTTTGGCGAAAAAACCCACACTCCTTCTGGACCGCTACAGTAGATATTACCTTTAACATCTACCTTCATGCCATCGGGTACTCCTTTATCTTTGGGTTCTTTTAACTCTGCAAAAATCCTGCTGTTAGTCAAGGTACCATCTGACTTGACATCAAACGCACGGATATGCATTTGTTCCGAATCAGTAACATACAGTGTTTTTTCATCTGGAGAGAAAGCTAACCCATTAGGACGCACCATTTCTTTGCTAAGTAAAACCAAGTTTTTATTAGGTGTCAAACGGTAGATGCCATAAAAACCAAGTTCTTCTTTTCCCTTATCAATACCATAGGGTGGGTCAGTAAAGTAAATGCTACCATCAGACTTAACCACAACATCATTTGGACTATTGAGACGCTTTCCTTGAAAGTTTTGAGCTAAAATTGTGGTTTTACCGTCTTTTTCTGTGCGTACAAGTTGGCGATTATGCTGAGCAGTAATTAGCCTGCCAAGTTCATCGAAGGTATTACCGTTAGGATTGCCCGCAGGACGACGAAATACAGAAAGTTTACCGTTATCTAACTTGTAAATTGTATCGGCTGGGATATCGCTAAAGAGTAAAAAGCCACTCTTGTCCCAAACTGGTCCTTCTGTAAACTTTAAACCATCTGACAACTTTTCTACCTTAGCATTACTGTCCATAATGCCTTGTATGTTGGCTCTTGTATTTCCGTTGCTTTGCTGCACCACCAACAAGGTAAGTAATAAAGTACACGTAGCTATTTGTAAAGTAATTTTTTTTATCATCACCAGTGAATTACTTAGATGCGATCAGAAGCCGAGAATATCTTGTGAAGTCAAGCATAAACTCATTTTCTTTGAACTATTTTTCTCACTTTACCATCACTTTTAGATGTAACATAAATTTCTCCTGCTTCGTCTATTCCAAAGCGGACATCAGAGCGATCACTCCCAATAATTTTGAGCAAAGAAGTTTCTCGTGTACCGTCAAAAATTTTGAGTTCTTTGATCCGAGCTTGCTTACCGTTGACAAGTTCATCTACAGGTACATGAAAAAAACGTCCATCATGTCCAAAATCAGCAAAAATATACTGACCTACCAATTCTGGAATTGCTTTACCCCTGTAAACATAACCACCTGCAATGGCGATCGCATAAAAACCAGACCAATCTTTTGGTCTATCATGCTCATACTGTGCAACAGGGTACGTATAACCATACTGGGCATCATTTTTAGGTAATGGATACGCGGCATTCTCATTTTTTTCATCCACAACCCAGGTTCCTTCGCGGTTTCCCCATCCGTAATTTGCGCCTTTAATGCCCAGATTAATTTCTTCGCTCAAAACCTGACCAACATCAACAATTAACATTTTGCCTGTACCACCAGTATCCCAGCTAAAACGATGAGGATTACGCAATCCATAAGCCCATATTTCTCCTAGTGTCTTCGGATTACCATCCTGAACAAAAGGATTATTTTGCGGAATACCATACTTACTATTGGCGCTATTTTGACCAAAAGGGTTTATACGAAGAATTTTACCAAGGGGTGTACTGAGGTCTTGTCCAACATTTAGGGGATCTGTTTTGCTCACAGGAAACCCGTCGCTACCACCATCTGCAAGCGCAATATACAGCATCCCATAATCAGCATCTGATGGTTTAGCATTGGGATTAAAGCCCAATTGCCCGACATTATGATCTGGGTAAGGTTGTTCAATACGAAGAATTTCCCGGAATGTTCCCGAAAAAATATTAGCTGCAGGATTGTCAGCTTTCCACTCGCGAATCACATCATGGTGGGAACTTTCTTTAACCTTGCCTTTGTTATCGAAAATTGTCTTGGTGACAGGGAAATCAGGAACTTGATTATTTTTTTCTTCGCTATGCACAGTATAAAAAATTCCATTCTTTGCGAATTCGGGGTGAAAAGTAAAATAGGCAAAACCTTGTTGACCTGTGTCATAGCTAAAACCGGAACAAACTAATTTTTTTAAATCCATATACACATAAGCTTTATGATTATTTATGACATAGAGCTTGCCACGCATATCGTTAACAAATAACCTTCCGCTACCATCACCTGCGTGAGTTAAAAAATTTAATCGTGCGACTCTATTCTCCGCAGTTCCACTAACGGGAATCTGCACAACTTCTGACAATCCAATAGATAGATTTGATTTTTCAATTTTTTGGGGAATTAACTTTGTTATCTGGGCAGAGGAAATATTCGATAATAATAAAGAAGAAAATGTAGCCACCAAGATAAAGCCAAGAAATAAAATCAAGTAGAACCTTTTCATTATGATGATAATTTGTCAGCGTTGAAAATGATCTCCCTATCTCCTAATACAGCATAATCAACTTTCATCACGATACGCTTTACTACGATGGCTAACTTTGACAACATTTACTAATAAAATATCGTCTTGTATCTGATAAATAACTCGATAATCTCCTACTCGAATACGATACAAATCATCCTCTAACTTTTTTACCCCGTTCGGGCGAGGTTCTGTTGCTAATTCATTAATACGGGTTTGTATGCGTTCTTGAAGGTCTGATGATAGTTTGTTGAACTGTTTTAATGCCCATGCATGAGAATATAACTTGATAATTCACGCCACGTCCTTTTTCATATCTCTTTTAATTTCCGACCACGGTATACCACCATTTATTTTGATATCTTCTAATTCAGCACGAGCATCTCTAATGTCTTCTTCATCCTCTTCATCATCAATTTTCTTTAATAATGCGAGAATTTCATCTAAAGTGCTGTCGTAAGCGCTGTGTAACAGTACGTTGATATTCTTGATTATCTCTTCTCTCTCGCGTTCCGTTTTCATTTTTACACCTCGTTTAATTACTACTTATGTTTGTCGGTAACTAATAGCTTGCGTAGGCAGGCTTGGTATGTCTAGCGATACCCTTCTAGGGTATCGCGAAAACACGTTCACCCCGATCTTTAAACTATTCCACCGTCACAGACTTCGCCAAATTCCTGGGTTGATCCACGTCTAAACCGCGACGGGCGGCGATATGATAAGCTAATAACTGCAGAGGAATCACCGTGAGGATGGGAGAAAGCAATTCTTCTACATTAGAAACAGGAATCAAGTCGTTGAAAATTTCTGCAGCTTCTCCATCTTTAATTGCAGTGACGCCAATTAAACGAGAATCTCTGGCTTTTGCTTCCTGGGCGTTGGAAATGACTTTTTCGTAGACATTACCAGGCATAGCGATCGCCACTACTGGCACTTTAACATCCAACAAAGCAATTGGTCCGTGCTTCATTTCCCCGGCTGGATAACCTTCTGCGTGAATGTAGCTGATTTCTTTTAATTTCAGTGCACCTTCTAATGCAATGGGGAAGTTAATCCCCCTTCCCAAAAAGATGAAATCTTTAGTATCTGTAAACTCATGAGCCAGTTGCTCAATATAACGCTCTTGAATTTCCAGATGAATTTCCATTTCTCTGGGTATCTGCCGTAACCCGCCAATAATCTCTAGTAGTTCAGTTGGGGAAATATTTTTACGAAGATACGCTAAATCCAACGCCAAAGCATAAAACGCCATCAATTGGGCGACAAAAGTTTTCGTCGCTGCCACCCCAATTTCAATTCCCGCCAAAGTATTAATAATATGAAATATCATTTGACCTAAAGTACTTTCTGGGCGATTAGTAATACCCAAAAGTCGCGCTTCATACTTAGGTTCCTTACCACTGCGACGTTCTTTTTCCATCGCCAAAGCTGCTAAGGTATCAGCAGTTTCACCGGATTGGGTAACGCCAATTGTCAGTGTATTAGGTGTCAGAGGTGGCGGAGCATAGCGATATTCAGAAGCGTAATGCACCTGAGTAGGAATCCCCGCTATTTGTTCGAGTAAGTATTTACCCACTAAAGCTGCGTGCCAACTAGTACCACAGGCAAGAATTTGAATTTGTTCTAAGTCACCGTAAAACTCTGGTGGTAAACCGAGATTAATTGGGGTTGTAGAACTATCTACATTCCAATCATTGTTGAAGTAAGCATCCAAACAAGCCCGCACTACTCCCGGTTGCTCGTAAATTTCCTTGAGCATGAAGTGCTTGAATCCTTGCTTTTCTACCATAATGGGATTCAAGTTGAGGAGGCGGGGGTATTTTTTCAACCTCTCTCCAGCAAAGTTGTAAACTTCGACGCCCAAGGGTGTGAGGCGTGCCATTTCGCCGTTTTCTAACGGTAGCACTGCCTTAGTGTAAGGAAGAATCGCTGGTGTATCTGAAGCACAGAAAAATTCACCTTGTCCAAAACCCACTACTAAAGGAGCTTGTTGGCGAACGACAATTAGTTCATCTGGGTAGTCAGCAGATATGATAGCGATCGCAAACGCCCCTTCGAGTTTGTTAACAACTTGACGAACTGCATCGAAGAAGGGCGAGGGGGAGTAGGGGACAGGGGGGGAGTTTTTTAAAAAATCAGCAATGAGGTGGGGTATAACTTCAGTGTCTGTATCTGAGCGAAACTCATACCCTTTAGCTTTGAGTTGTTCGCGCAACTCACGGTAGTTTTCGACAATACCATTTTGCACCACTGCCACGCGCTTTGCCATATCCATATGAGGATGGGCATTGTACTCTTCTGGTTTACCATGAGTTGCCCAGCGAGTATGACCGATGCCAATTGGGGCAGGAGTTTCTACTTGTTCCAGTTTAGAACGTAAGTTGTACAACTTACCTTTTGCCCGGACACAATTAACTTCTCCTTCCCATACCGTGGCTATTCCCGCCGAGTCGTAGCCTCGATACTCTAGCTTTTCTAGCCCAGAGAGCAAAATTTCTGTTGCCGTTTGAGTGCCAATATAGCCGACGATGCCGCACATTGCTCACACCACTCCAATACTAGGATTATTAACCCCAGTATAGTTGCTAACACAAAAGTGGTGTTTTGGCAAAGTAGAGACGTTCCGATGGAACGTCTCCAAATAAATTTCTAGTAAGCTAGACCCATACTGCGAGTAGTTTCCGCGCCCAGATAAACCCGGATGCTTAAAAAGTCAGTAGGACAAGCAGTTTCGCAGCGCTTACAACCCACGCAGTCTTCAATTCGAGGTGAAGAGGCGATTTGAGCAGCTTTACAGCCATCCCAAGGAACCATCTCTAGTACGTCTGTGGGACAAGCACGGACGCACTGGGTGCAGCCAATACAGGTATCGTAGATTTTTACGGTATGAGACATTAAAAAGCTCCTTTCCTAGAATTCTTTTAGTGGAAAAGAATCATAATCAAGGCATAGTTTACCGCAGTAGCTGGGTGTTCGTAATTAAAAGGCTATAGAACTTTAAACAACGTAATAAGACGGGATCAGGAGTAAGTTGTAAAAATTAGGAAAATTTTACCAGGTCGCGCCCATTCCACACCATACATCTACGTTGGTATGGGATGAATGGGCGCTCCGAGACTAGGTACTAGGGACTGGGGACTGTGTACTACAAAGCACCCTACCCCAATCCGCAATCCCCAATCCCCAATCTCTTTGACTTTTGACTTCCCCAAAGGGGCTGAGGTGTCTGCGCAACCAATCTTCTAAGTTCGTTAGTATCTCTGGATAATCAAGATCTCGATGAAGGGCGTGACGGCTTTGGGGATATTCGTAACGCTCTTTGTCTGGAAAGCTAATCTTCTCAAAGAAGATACGGCTACCTTCAGGCAAAGCTACTTGATCTGCTCCACCATGAAGAATTAAAATTGGCACTTGTAAATCATCTGCATGGAATTGAATCCAAGCGATCGCCGCTAAAAACTCTGTTGCTAGACGTGCGCTGCCACGAGAATGCATGAATCGATCGGTCGAGATTGCCAGCACGTTGCGATCGCTTGAAGCTGTAGCGCTAGCAAAACCAGTATTAAGTGCGAAACGTGGCATCACCTGTGAAAGTGTACGCCCCAAAGTTAACTTGAGCGGTGAAACGCCAACCCGTCCCAAAGGAGGAGCCATCGTAATTAAACCTTGTACAGACTTAGGAAAGCGTAGTACATAGTCTAAAGCAATCACCCCTCCCAAACTATGTCCTAAAAGAAAGCGTGGACATCCCGGTTGTTGAGTCTCAATCAATTGCAAAAAAGCTTTGAGATCTTCTCGAAACTCAGACCAACTATTGATATGTCCTCGCTGACCTTGTGAGCGTCCATGTCCCCGCAAGTCTAAACCATAAACAGCATATCCACATTTGATCAGATGCTCAACTACGTTGCTAAATAAACCACTATGACTTCCTAAACCATGTACGATCAATGCGATCGCACATGGATTACCTAGTGGATGCCAGCTTTGGTAATAGAGATTTACTCCTCTGACTCCTTTGAGGCTTCCTTCGCGATGTTCCATTGTTAAATCTCTGTTTAGATTTATTTCTATTTGGCACTATTGAATCATAGCCACTTTAAAATTGCCGGTAAAGTTGACTACTACTTTTACAAGTTTAAATTTGATATTATCGCTACTATCTATGCCAATTCTTGTGGGCTGGGCATCCCTGCTGTGCCCACAGATAAGAGCAGCTCATGTTGCCTGCCTCCACAAAATGTATCTCTACAGTATTTACCTGACATTTTTCAAGCTTTCAATACTAGAGCTAAACATATCTGTAAAGATACTCAAGACTGTACGTTCTCGAATTTTGACATTCGTGCTTACCCCCATCCCTGACTGTAGAGGGATATTTCTGCCATTAACCTTTAGCTGCTGAGCGTCTAGTTGTACTTTCGCGGGAAACCGATAGAAGGGATAAATTTGATCTGGTGGTAGTGCATCTGAGCCGAGCGATACCAATTTACCCTTAATATCACCAAATTCGCTAAATGGGAATGAATCAATCCGCACATCTACAGTCATTCCTTCTTTAACAAACCCGATATCCTTGTTGGTTATGTATACCTTAGCGATCAGTTTATCATTAGGAACAACCTTCAAAATAGGTTCCCGAACAGTTGCCACAAATCCAGGCGTATGTGCTTTTAATTCAAATATAGTTCCATTCGCCGGAGCTTTAATCTCCTGATACTTTAAATTCATCTTTGCCTGACTCATTTGCGAGTCAGTTTCAGCTATTGTTTTATTATTATCAACAATTGCTTTAGTTAATTGAGAGTCAATTTCCGCAATTCTTTTATTATTTTCAGCTATTTGAGTCAGCCAATCTTTACGGGATACTGCGACAGTATTTTGTAGTTTCGCTTGTCCTTCCGTAATTGTAGCCACTAGACGTGCTTTTTCTTGCGTAAGTTGATCGATTTCACTGCGGCTATTTCTGACTTCTTCTTGTTGTTTAATATATTGTATTCTGGAAATACCTCCATCTTTCATTAATGGAGTAAGATCCGCCAAGATCCGCTGGTTCATTTTCAGAGTGTCTTTTGTGGAAGCAAGGCGGATGTTAGTTTGCTGGAGTTGACGTTTAGATTGATCGATTTGCGAAGACGCGGCTGTAACTCTTGCGTCTAGTTCAACTTGATTGGAACGTAATCTTTCTTTTTGTTCAAGTGTGAGATTATTTACAGAGATAGCACCATTTAACTGAGCGCGGTACATTTGATTTTCTGCTATTAGTGCAGCGCGGCTTTTGGTTAAATCAACCATCTCACTTTTAATCGGAAGTGGAGCTATATTAACAGTAGTACCACGCAATTGAGATTGATAAAATTGATTTTCTCGGACAAGAGAATCACGAATTTTCGTTAATGAATCAAGTTGGGCTTTGGCAGTAGTATTATCAAGCAAGATGAGGGTTTGTCCTTCCTTAACTGCTTGTCCATCCTTAACGAAGATTTCTTTGACTACCCCTCCTACAGGTGCTTGAACATCTTTTGTTGCACCAGAAGCTTCGAGTTTGCCTGTAGCAGAAACAGCTTCTTCAATTTTAGCAATTGACGCCCATACTACTGTACCACTAGTTACGAGTAGTAAACTCCATAAAATTGCGCGTGACCATTTTCTAGGTTGTTGTAAGATGACTGGTTGATCAAATTTAGCAACGTAGCGTGGTTTAGTAGAAGGTGGTTTTGGTAAAATTGTCTCAAGTGTGGCATTGGTCGATTGTGCTAATTTTGGGATAGAACCATTGCCATTTCCATTTGTGCCGTTACCGTTATTAGTATTCATAATTAAATAGTGGTTGTTGTACTTTAAGCTAATACTCCGGCTGCTTCTTGTTGTTGATAGAGGCAATAATAGAGTCCATTCATTTTCATGAGTTCATCGTGTGTTCCTCTTTCGGCAATTTTTCCTTGATTCATCATCAAGATAATATCGGCGTTGCGAATGGTTGCTAACCTGTGAGTGATAAACAGTACTGTTCTACCCTTAAATGCGGCAGCTAAATTTATACACATCTGCCGTTCGGTAACGTAATCTAATGCACTGGTTGCTTCATCCATGATGAGGAGGGGGGGATTTTGTAGTACAGTACGTGCGATCGCTAGTCTTTGTCTTTGTCCCCCTGATAATGCAGAACCTCTTTCTCCCACACGGGTGTTATAACCAAGAGGCAGTTTCATAATAAAGTCGTGAGCGCAAGCAATCTTTGCCGCTTCGATAATCTCTTCTGGTGTCGCATCGGGTACTGTTAAAGCAATGTTTTCCTGTACAGTGGTGTCAAACAACAAGGTATCTTGCAACACCATACCGATTTGACAGCGTAGAGAGTAAAGTTCAACTTTACTAATGTCGTACCCATCAATCAAGATTCGCCCTGCATCAAGTTCATACAATCGGGGGATAAGTTTAGTTAGAGTACTCTTACCCGCACCACTTTGTCCAACTATTCCGACAAACGTACCAGCAGGAATATCCAAAGTAATGCCATTAAGTTGAGGATTGGGAGATTTAGCGAAACTAAACGTGACATGATCGTAATTTATACTTCCCCTAATTGCTGGCATGGGGATATTATTACGTCCAGCAATCTCACTTTCTTGAGGATTATCGAGGATATCTGCAAGTCTTTCTAGTGATAGTGCTGTTTCTTGGAAGTTCTGCCAAAGTTGAATTAATCTTAGTAATGGACTTGTCGTATATCCAGCAATAATTCTAAAGGCAATCAGTTGTCCAAGAGTGATTTCTCCTTGCAATACCAGATATGCACCCACCCATAGCAGTAGTAAACCAGAAAGTTTGTTGAGGAAGTTGCTTAACGCAGCAGCAGTATTGGAGGTAAGGACATTTTGAAAGCTAGAGCTAATATATTTAGCGTAGCGTGTTTGCCATTGCCACCGAGAATTAAGTTCAATATTTTGAGCTTTGACAGTTTGAATTCCGGAAACAACTTCTACTAAATATGATTGGGTTTCCGCATTGCGTTCGGCTTTACCACGAGTTTGACTACGAATGATGGGAGCAAAGATAAATGTTAGCAGTGCAAATAATGGTACAGTTGCTAGTGCGACAATTGTTAGCAGCCAACTGTAAAATACCATCACTGCAATGTAAATAACTGAAAAGATCGCATCTAAAACTACAGTAAGAGCTGTGCCTGTGAGAAATGAGCGAATATTTTCGAGTTCATTAATTCTGGAAGATATTTCCCCTACAGGACGCCGCTCAAAGTAGCGTAATGGTAATCTTAATAAATGGTCAATTACTTCTGCACCTAAAGATAAATCGATGCGGTTGGTTGTATCGGCAAATAAGTTGGTTCTTAGCCAAGTAACAATCCCCTCAATGATTGCCATTACTATTAATAAACTACCCAAAACGTTGAGAGTATTTATACCATTTTGGATAATAACTTTATCAATAATTACTTGGGTAATTAAAGGGTTAGCTAGACCTAATAATTGAACGAATAAGGAAGCTATGAATACTTCAGTTAAAGCAGTTTTATGTTTTTTAATAGCAGGAGCAAACCAACTTAACCCAAACCGTTTTTTTGCAGTTTCGGGCGTTGATTGTAATAATAAAACTTGCCCTTCTTCACCCCAAGTAGTGATAAAGTCTGCTGGTTTTTTACGGGTTATTCCCTGTTCGGGAATGGCGAAGATTAGTTCTTTTTCTGTAGCTTTATAAAGAATTGCAAAACTATCTTGCCAAGGAAGTAGTGCGGGTGTAGGCAGTTGGGATATGGCGATGGCGGGTATTTGCACGAGTTGGGATTTTAGTCCCATTAGTTCAGCGACAGCACCACATAGTTCAATGGAGACTGTACCAGTACGTTGATAGTTGTTGACGAGTGCGCGTTTGATGACATCTCGTCTCCACGGCATATCCCAGTGTTGAGATAACATTTGGAAACAAGCGAGAGTGGCGTCAACTGGTCCTCTACCATGAATATAAGGATATTTGTGTGATTGATGAGTTTGTTGTGGTGCTTCGGGTTTTTCTGGGGCGAGAGGGATATGATCCCAATTGGTGTTCTCTGTGGAGGGAGGGAGTAGGGGATCTGAATGGGAGAATGATAAGGAAGGATCGGCAAACCCTATGAGGCGAATTCCTGATTTACCAGAACTGAGTAAGGATTGTTGGTTATCTGTAAGTTCAAGTCGAGAATTAACGGGATGGCTACTACCAGTGCTACTGACAAGCCACAAAAAGTTAGGTTCTAACTGTTGAAGTGAGGTTTTTCCTGATGGTAGGTTGAGAATTTTTGCCTTTTGGGCAGCAATTGTGGCAATATCTTTTAAGCGATCGCAACTTAGTCCCCGACGTTCTAACTCTGCTGCTAACAAATCGTATATTTCAATTGTACTGCATTGGTTGTAAAAGTAATTGCTAAATTCGGCTTCTGTGGCTAATAATTGTTGGAAGTCGGATACTTTTAGGGTAAGACAAATAGAATCAGTAGATGCGATCGCTGTTTCACATGCGGTATTTCGGATTGTTCCCACTGCACCGATAATCGCGCCTGGTTCTAGTCGTTCTAATGTAACGGGTGCGATCGTACTTTGAGGGTATGCTAAATTGCGTGCTTGTCCCTGGTAGAGAATATAAATTTTAGCAGGAAGAGATTCTTTAACCAAAATGGCTTGCCCCATCCGATAGCGCAACGGTTCAAGTTTGTTGGCGATACGTTCAATTTTGCTACTCTCCAACAGGTTGAAGGGATGGATACTGGCTAAAAACTGCTGATATACATTGTTGTTTGTAGTCATTGTGTTACTAGTACAGGCGTAGCGGAATGGGAATAGCCAAAGAAGGCGCGTGTATACTTCCTCACTTCTACTCAAGCATGGCTGGCTAGTTGTGATTTGATAACGATAAATATACGCAATTTTGCTGATAATCGATTTATAATTACGTACTTATACTGGAATATGATTACTCCGTCCAATCTAATAGTGCTAAATCAGGAACTTTGCTAAAGTCCTGCTGATTGCGTGTAACAAGGATTGTCCGATTAGCTATAGCAATGGCAGCGATTTTCAGGTCTTGTGTACCTATGCGAATTTTTTGCTGCCGCAGATTCTGGTAGCAGTTATATGCTTCATCATCAAAATCCAGCAAATTCACACTACAAAAATAAACCAAAGTTCTTCGGAGGTTGTGATAAGCAACTGGGAACTGCTCCGGTTTTGTAGCCGCTCTACTAATGCCTGCTAGTCTTCCTCTCAATTGCTCTTCAAGCGTGATAATTGTAACAAATATGTTTGAACTACCAACAGTTCTGGCACGTTGTATAATTTTGGAGTTATTATGTTGGAACAGAGTAACATGATCAGTATCTAGGATATATCGACTCACACTGATTGGCGCTCCTCTGAAATGATCTCATTAGCAGCAACTTCAGCATCCAGTTCACGTCGATAAGCAGCCATATCCTCTACAAATTCATCAAAGAGCGGGTCGTCTTTGAACATACCAGCAAATTCAACCCACGGATCGGACTGTTCAACCCGATGGAGTGAGTGTTCACTAGTAGTACTTTTGCCTTGGAGGGAATCAAGGAAGTCACTGACTAGAAAAAGTTGATCGGGTGGAAGTTGGGCTAGTTGCTGTTCGATTTTTTGACGCAGTTCCGGGTAAGTCATCAGTACCTTGCTGTTTGTATTACCTATCTTCTCGACTTCTTTATTTTACAATCTTAAAAGGGAAATTCAGCACTTAGTCTTCAACGCTAACTGTAGGTTAATACCAAGGAAAAATCACTTTTGGCAAATTACCATGACACAACAACTACCGCGACGCAGTACCTTGCCCCGCAAGCCAATTTCATCGGAAGAATTAGCTAGTCGTCAGCAACAGCGCTTAGAGCTAGCGGCGCGATGTCGCGTTATTTTTGATCGCCTGCGTCCTAGTTTGATTGAGGCTCACCATAACTGGTATATTGCCATAGACCCGGATACCCAAGAGTATATTATTGACCCAACTTTTGATGGAGTGACAAAAAAAGTTTTAGAGGCATATGGTTACAGTCATGAGCCAAAGCTTACTATGTTCCGGCTCAATGATACAGGTTGTTGCGGAAAAATATGATAGATGGGCGGTTTGGTGAGGATATTTACTTAATATAATTTACAAAACGCCTTCTACAGATACTATTCACGAAATCGTCTAACAAGCCATAATTAAAGATGGGGAAATATCTCTAACCAGACGCGAAAGGAAAAAGCAAATGTACAGGTATAAAAGAATGGAAGGTTATCTGTTGTTAATACAGATGTCCTGACGAAAAAGAGGAGAAAAGCGTCATCAGTTCTCACTTCCTGTTATAAATTTTATTGCAGGTATTCTGGTACATAATGCTGAACAATCCTAGTAGTTTTAGTGGTTTTGGGGATGAAGAAGTTCTTTTAAAGGAATTTTCAACTTCTCAAGGTTCTCTGGAAGTAGCGGCAGAGGTAAGTATTGAAGGAAAAACACTTAAGCTGAAGAATATATCTATCTTTCCAAAAGATGTTCGGAAATTTGAATTATCAACTAGAGAAGTACTAGAGTTGAAAAATCAATTGGTACAAGAGGCAAAAGCTGCTGGGTTTGAAAGATTACAAATTACTGGGAAACGAGTCAGTGGGGCTAATGTGGGAAAAAATGTGAACATAGATATTGAGCTAACAAAAATCTAAAAATACAATTAGGAGAAATTTGATGGAAAGTACAGAATTATTGGTTGAATCTTCTCAGCATATGCTGGCAGAAGGTAAAGATTTAGAGTTGATCCTTAGCTTTTTAAGAAAACATGGATGTTCAAAAACTCAGTCAATTGTAATACTAAAAGAAATTAAAAAAATATCTTTAGATGAAGCGAAAAAATTGGTTCACTTCAGTCAAGAATGGCAAGATGTTAGTCAAGTTGATGCAGAACTTAGCGATCGCTTTTACAATGTTTTGATAAATGATAATGTCAAAGTTGATTGACTGACAAAACTTTTCGCGCAGGTAGGGCTATTTCATTATGATCGCAATTCGCCTATAACTCAAGTTCCAGTCTTTTAGTGCTGCGGTTAAAACTGACTAAAATTTTCAGTTGCAGTCCGTTTTAACTGACTTTGGCTACTCGCGCCATGTACTTGAGTACATGACGATCAGGAATAAAATGAAATAGCCGTGGAGTAGCTCTGAGCAAAATTACATATTATATTGTCATTATTATAGCGGTTCTTACGGACGTGAGGTACACCGAAAAAGTAATTAACCACAGATGAACACAGATAAACACAGATAAATTTGTACCTGAGCATACTATAGCAATCCTATTTGATTTACAAACACGCTCTTAGGCTCAGATCCCCGACTTCGTAAAAGTTGTCGGGGATCTTGTTGTTTACGAATGATTTAGGATTGCTATAGGAAACGCTATAATGTTATTTCCTGCTAAGTTTTTCAGCTTTGCAATAGATTTTATTTGGTACTAAATCGAAGTATTTAAATAAAGCTGGACACAGCCATCCTTCTTTTTCTTTCTCTTGCCAGCAATACCAGTGTCCGCCATACTCCTCCCGTGAGTGAATCAGCTCTGCTTGATATCCTGGGAAGGGATTCTGTGAGAATATAAGTTTGAACCCTGTATCAGCATTGGGATTATTTTCCACAAGATTGTCAATCATCTCAGGTACTCCACACACAAATGGCTCCCTCTCCAATCCCACAGCTTGATCGTCAAACACCCATGTATCTTCATATCGATAGGGAAAAATTGCCATTAAGAAATTTGACATAATTTTAAGAAGTTGGAGCTACAAGCTAGTGTCTCATCTAAATTAACCTGCATCTGCCACAGTTTGTCCAGCCAAGCAAGTCCATCTAAAATGGCGATTGGGTAATTGCCGATGCCTCTACCACTTAAGCGTGAAATCAAAGTGACAATATCTATACTACTTAGTATACTGTAAGGGCATCATATTATTGTACCCCTACCTATATGGCATCCGAACAAGAAGCGCTATATTAAATAACTAACTGTTTATCCTCAAAAAAATTGACTTTAATATCTTTATTTGCCAAGCTATTAGTGAGTGTAGTGCTGATGCTTATTGTCAGTGTATTTCCTTCAGCCATGCTCATTGCTCAACCCAACAAGTCTAATTTAAAAAACGTCGTGTTTCTTATAGATGTTGCACGCACCCTCCGTTCGTCAAATCTGATGACACAAGCAACATACGAGGAGGTGATGCGCTTAATCGCAGAACGTAAAATTACCCGCCGCTCTGCATTATTAGATCAACTTGGGCAGGAAGCAGGCCGCTGGTTTAAGCAAACGTTTGGTTCACAGATATTTAGAGCATCAATTGAGTTTGATGTTCAAGAACCAAATGAGGAACAACTTGCTGAATTAATTAAGCTTTTGCATCAACTTAAAGAGTCTAGTGTAGTCAATCAGCATGTTAATGAACTGCTACATGCAGATATTATAGCTAATCGAATAGGAAGACTGGATATTCAGCTATTTAACAGAGCAGCAGCGCGAATGAAAGTTTACGAGTGGATAGAGTCACATATCTGAAGCACTAGTTTCCTATGAGGATTTTAACTAATCTACTAATTGATCTAATTCTTTCATTGCTAAACTGCGATAGTAAGCAACATTCTCTTCAGCAATATAATTTCTTAGTAAACACTCAGCTTGGCTATCATCTTCAATTTCATCAAGCTCAATCAGCATCTGGCTATATCTTCTGTTAGCCTCTCGATTTTTTTGCGACAATTCTTTGACTGACTGACTAAAATTAATAGAGTCTAACAAGTCATTATCCTGCAACTCAATCCCCAGTTCATTTGCTACATTATTTACCATAAATTGATACTGTGTAGCAAGGGGTTCGGGACAGTTTTATAAAATAGATACGTATAAATTTAGGGCAGTTAACTTGTCACTTATTGAACTATTGGTTGACTCTTCAAGAGCTTTTTCAATTTCAATCCTAGCTTCTTTATTATTACCTAGTTTGTGCAAAATACAAGCCACATCTACTTGAAGATAGGTAAATAGAGTATGCTTTGCTCCCATGACCTGAGCTAAGTATTTATACAGCGACAGCGCTTCTTGATCTCTTTCTTGTTTTTCTAATATCAAAGCTTTCCACGCATCACATTTATGCTTCAGCCAATTATTCTCATCTCGATCAGCCTTTATTTTGTAGAAATTGTTGAGAATTTCTAAAGCTTCTGGATAATCTTCAGCTTGAAGATGCTGATAGATAGCAGGAACCACATCTCTCATAGAGTTTTATCTATGTAGGAGCTAATTAGTTTAAATACCATATTGTTTAAAATATAAACAATATGGTATATTAACAATATACCAGAAAAGCAAAGTGATAATCTAGAAGTGAGGTTAAGTATTCGATGGTTTGAAGAAGCGTTCTCCCAAACGACCTAAGTTTTTGCCGTTGCATCCGGAATTGGCAAGCTGGACGAGTTTTCTTTTAGTCCAAGCGGGTGACAAAGCTCGCAGCTTGTTTAGTCATTATCTCGCGGCGCTGGACATCGAAACCAAGCAGTTCGGTATGCTATTCGCGCTCTCCAGACTTGGATCGCTTTCACAAGTGGAACTAGGGCAACACATGGGAATTGACAGAGCGCCAATGGTGCAACATATCGATCATTTGGAGCAGCATGGGCTGGTGAAGCGCACCCCTAGTCCACGCGATCGCCGTGCCCACGAGATTGTGTTGACGGACAAGGGACGAGAGGTTCTTGCACAAGCACTTGAATTGGCTCATCGAGTGCAAGTAGAAATTCTGGCTCCTCTATCTGAAGGAGAGCAAACACAATTGAATCATTTAATGAATCGATTGTTAGCGTCTCATTTTATTGATGACGACAACGATCCACAGGAGCTTGGCTGAAGTCAATCGCAAAGTTTTTCTAGTTATTTCCCGATAGCCCATTAACTGCAATGTAACTGTTGCTATTGTCAGTAGCATTGACCAATTGATTTATCTATTGGTTGTTGAGTTGACTTAAACAGTTGCTCAGTTTTGCTGCGACTCGCAACGTGCGCTGCCTGTCCATCAAAGATTAGAGTCCTCATGCAACGAATGAAGTAGTTGCTTATCCCTTTGTCGGTGCGGGTGTGAATATTAACATCTCTGATGGCTGGGAAGTTGATCCATTGTTCGTTAGTGGCATTGATGTTCCGCTCTCCAAGCGTGTCACGCTTACAAGTCGGGTGAATGTGAGCTTTGGCGAAGAAGACACAGATGTTGGGCTGCTGTTGGGAGTCGGCTATAGTTTATTCAGATAATTTGGAACTGCACAAAAGTTTGTTGAAACGTATTAGAGGAAATAATAATGCAACGATTCTCAGTCCACGTTTTACTGTTGTCTATAATCGCAAATTTGATGATTGCATCACACACTAACGCAGTTTCAAGCAATAGCTTAACCGTCACAGTCAGCGGACTGAGAAATCAGAAAGGACAAATTTGCCTTAGTCTTTTTTCAGAAGGGCAGGGATTTCCAAATCAAAGCGGTCGCGCTATAGAAGCCCGGTGTCTCAAAGCTGGAGAAGCTCCTGTAGCCGTAACATTTAGTAATTTACAGTTGGGAAGTTATGCTGTTGCAGTCATTCATGATGTCAACGAGGATGGCACTCTAAATAGCGGTTTCTTTGGCATCCCAAAAGAGGGATTTGGGTTCTCTCGCAATCCAAAGATTCGCACGGGACCACCTAAGTTTAAAGACGCAGCAATTTTTGTCGCAGGTCAAAGTACCAACATTCAGATTCAGTTGAAATACTTTCTGTAATTTACTCAAGAGGATTTGGGAGAAGCGACCTCCTTTATTTTATTGATGGCAACGATCCAGAGGAGCTTGACTCCAGTCAATAATCACAAAGTTTTTCGAGTTACTTCGCGATCGCCTATTCAAAACAGTGTAACTCTTGCTATTGTGGTCAGTAGTATTGACTAATTAATTTATCTATTGGTCGTTAAATTGACATAAATCGATACTCAGGTTGGCGGCGACTTGCAAGCGCTATTCGCCTATATTCTGCTGCGTTATTTCAAATGTGAAAATATATTAAAGGAAATAATCATGCAACGATTCTTAGCCCAAGTTTTACTGCTATCTATAATTGGAACGACAATTGCATCACACGCCAACGCTAACGTAGCTTCAAGCAACAGCCTAACTGTCACCGTTAGTGGACTGAGAAACCAGAAAGGAAGAATTTGCCTTAGTCTTTTTTCGGCAGAGCAGGGATTTCCCAATAAAAAAGAGCGTGCTACAGAAGCCCAGTGTTTCAAAGCTGGAGAAGGTTCTATAGCCGTAAAGTTTAATAACTTACTTAGAGGAAGCTATGCTGTTGCAGTCATTCACGACGCTAACGAAGATGGCACTCTAAATAGAGGTTTATTTGGCATTCCAGAAGAGGGATTTGGGTTTTCGCGCAATCCCAATGTTCGCATGGGACCACCCAAGTTCAAAGACGCAGCAATTTTTGTCGCAGGTCAAAGTATCATTCAGGTGGAGTTGAAATATTTTCTGTAGTCTTGATTTGGTCAAAATCCTTTACGATTAACGTAGTATAAATTATACTGAGATAAAATTAAAACGTTAGACAAAGAAGCTTTTTGTAATCATACCAACCTTTAATCGTAAGGAGCTTTGAAGTGGAATATCTTGCTTACTCTAACATGGTGATTGCCAATGAAGGAGAGAACATAGATATCGAATACAGTCTCTCTGAAATGCAATCTGCTGGGAAAAAACAATTAAAGTCAGCTTGGCTAACTTTTGCTCTTCTCGGAGTATTGTTAGCGATTTTCTTCCCTAATCAAGCAACAGCTACCTATCGAGGTCCTGGTAGGTATTATGTAAACACTAACGGTAGTTGTCTTAACATCCGTACTGGTCCTAGCACTAGTTATCCATCTGTTGCATGTTACCGTAATGGTTCAAGACTTCCACGAGTCATCGGATACAGAAACGGTTTCGCTTATACAGATAACAGTTATTACGCTTCTACTAATTGGATGGCGTTGAGTTCTCGTAACTACAACGATGGGGATTACTACACCTCTCGCAATCGTAACACCTCTAGTTACCGTAACGACTATCCTTACAACACAGATCCGGGATCTTACATTTATAACAGCAATCGGTCTTTTTCCAGTTCCCGTAACTACAATCCTGATTATTACGACAGATACTCCTATAGATCGGATAGTAATTCTGGTATAAGTATCGGCGGAGCCGATGGCAATTATTCTAGCGTTAGATCCCGTCGTTTGGCAGTAGGCTCCCGTGGTCAAGCCGTTAGACAAGTTCAAGCAGCTTTGGGTCTTCGCACCACTGGATACTACGATAATACAACTTACTATGCAGTCAGAAGTTTCCAAGCCAGAAATGGCATACGTGCTGACGGAGTAGTGGGACCGCAAACCGCACTAGCTCTGGGAGTATACTATTCCTAATGGGATTTTAAGTTTTAAATCGCTCATCTACTGGAATCTGATAGCCGTTAGCGAGACGATTGGTCATGTTTGCAGTGGCGGCGATCGCCATCAGTTCACCAAACATAGCATCGCTCATTCCCTTAGTATATGCTGCTGCCGTATGTGAGGCGATGCAGTACTCGCAACCATTAGTCACGCTGACGGCAATATAAATCAACTCCCGCATTAGTGGATCGAGTTCCCCAGGGCTAGTCATCACTTCCTTCACAGTTTGCCATGTTCGCACTAAAGTGGGGGGATGATTGGCTAAAGCTTTCCAAAAGTTGTTGATATAATCATTTTGGCGCGTGGCTCGGATGTCATCATAAACTGCACGCACTTCATCGCTAGCATCTTCATATTCGATCAGCTTACCCATATTTAAAAATTTCCCTAACGATCTACCGATCCCATGACAACATCTATACTACCCAAGATCACGAAAACATCCGCCACTTTTTGACCGCGAATTAATTGCGGTAGAACTTGCAAGTTATTGAAATCTGCTGGGCGAATTTTCCACCGCCAGGGGAAAACGTTATCATCTCCTATGATATAAATCCCCATTTCGCCTCTTCCCGCCTCTACTCGAACATAGTGTTCACTTTTGGGAATTTTGAAGGTAGGTGCAATCTTCTTAGCAATAAACTGGTAATCAAACCCATTCCACTCTGACTTAGCACCTGCTTTCATGCGTTGAGCTTCTAAGTTTTCATAAGCACCACCAGGTAGTCCTTGAAGTGCTTGCTCAATAATTTTGACTGACTCGCGCATCTCTCCCAGTCTAACTAGATAACGAGCAAGACAATCTCCGCCTGTATCCCACTGCACTTCCCAGTCAAAATCGTCGTAGCATTCGTAATGATCTACTTTGCGTAAATCCCACTTTACTCCACTAGCCCGCAACATTGGACCAGAAACGCCCCAGTTGATAGCTTCTTCCCGACTAAGGACTCCCACTCCTTCAACTCGACGGCGAAAGATGGGATTATTAGTAATTAACCTTTCGTATTCATCTATCTTAGGGGGGAAATATTTGCAAAAATCTAGACATTTATCTACCCAGCCATAGGGTAGATCGGCAGCAAGCCCACCTACGCGAAAATAATTGTGGTTGACCATGCGGTAGCCAGAAACAGCTTCAAATAAATCAAGAATCAACTCGCGATCGCGCAACGTATAAAAGATCGGAGATTGTGCGCCGATATCACCAATAAATGGTCCTAACCACAAAAGATGGTTGACAATTCGACTGAGTTCGAGCATAATCACCCTAATGTAACTGGCACGTTTGGGAACTTGAATATTAGCCAGTTTCTCCACAGCATTGACTGTGACTGCTTCGTTAAACATGCCGCCATAGTAATCCCAGCGACTGACATAAGGGATGTACATTGTATTGGTGCGGTTTTCGGCTATCTTTTCCATTCCTCTGTGCAGATAGCCCAAGACTGGTTCGCAGTCCATTATGTCTTCTCCATCCAAGGTGACTATTAACCGGAAACACCCATGCATGGAGGGATGATGGGGACCAAAGTTAATCACCATTGGTTCAGTTTTGGTTTCTATTCTTACCATACACGCAGAATCTCCCTATGAATTATTTTTTAGCCTCACGCTCTACGCCCAGGCGCAAAGAAAACCTTGGCTTCTTAGCGCCTTTGCGTGAGATTTTTATTTAGCAACACCTTTTATTCAACTATGGGAAATTAACAACCTGCTGTCTGACAGATTCTTCCGATTTTTTGTAAGTTCTTGCTATGTGTGCAAGATTTTTTTCGGAGTTACACCGACTAAACGCTTGAAGTGCAAATTTAAATGACTTTGGTTGGCAAAACCAACTTGATATGCTACCTGTGCAATACTTAATTCCCCTTGCAAAAGTAATTCCTGGGCACGTTGAACCCGACAGCGAATTACGTACTGATGGGGAGTCATGCCTGTAGCTTTTTTGAATAGAGTGAGAAAATAATGGGGACTCATCTGTACCAGTGCTGCTAGTTCTGCTAAACCTAAGTCTTGGTCAAGATGCTCTTTGATATAATCAATTACTTGCCGCAACTTCAACTGTGGTAAACCATCTGCATATTCTCTCAGTTGTGGTTTTCGCGTAGAGTAGTGTTGCATTAAATGCACGGATAAGGCATTTACCATTGTCTCGGCATAGAGGCGGCTCTGTAAGGGATTGTTTTCTAGAACACTTTTAAGTGCTAGCCCAATTTGGTATACTAGCGGGTCGGGTGTGGCAAATAGAGGCTTAAGCTCTATCTGTTCGGTTTCTGCGTCTTCTTCTACTGCACGGGCAAACACTTGTGGTTCAATACCCAGCATGATAAAGTCTCCTTCCGCTTCCCAAGCTGCCTGATGCCCAATGTTAACTGGTGTAATAACTATGTCACCTCCGACGACAGCATCACGCTGCTTACGTCCATCCATTTTCCGGTCGGCATGAATTACACGCGCTCCATGTGTGAAAATAGCAATAGAGTGCCACCGGGGTGTGTAAACCTCTGGTAGTTGGTAAGCAGGTTGACACATATATCCAAATGAAAAGCCATGCCAATTAGCTTGCAGACTTGTGAGGATTGGTGATCGCGGATAAAGCTGCAAAACCGCTTGTTCGTTGGTGATGACTATAGGTTTGTCTGCTGGCATGGTACGGATACATCCTTATGTGCCTAATATATCATAAAAACATCTAATTTGGGTTTTGTTCCTCAACTCAACCTACTTGAGAACTTACAGCACGGCGAAACTTCACCTGCAAACCATCGCGAGGATGAGGTGTGGGAACCATAATTAGCTCCAGGTTTTGTCCTAGTACTAATTCCCAGTCATACTCGCGAATCAACAATGCTGCGAACAACTTCATCTCCAATTTGGCAAATTCCTTGCCCAGACATTCTCGTAATCCACCTCCAAATGGCACATAGCCAAACGATTTTGATTTATCCTCAGCCCTTTCAGGGGAAAAGCGCTGGGGATCAAAAATTTTTGGTTCAGTATATACACTGTTGTCTTGATGTGTTTTGCCTACCTGGTAAAGAGCATTCCAGCCTTGGGGAATTAAGTAGCCATTGAACTCAAACGGCTTGAGGATTTCCCGAAAGCCACCACCTACTGGGGGAATGACTCGTAGGACTTCTTTGAGAACTTGCTCAAGATAGTTCATTTGCTTCAAATTTTCAAAAGTCAGTGGTTGGGTAAATCCCAGTTGCTGTTGTTCTTTGCGGGCAGTTTCCAGAACTTGCGGATGCTGCGCTAACAGCATACACAAAGCAGCAAGCGCTGATGTTAACGTTTCATGACCTGCAAATAGCAACAGTAGCACTTGGTCTTTTAGTTCCTGCAAACTCAAGCTATTTCCATCGTCGTCACGCGCTTGCAACAGTAATCCCAAAGCATCCTGACTGGAAGAAGGCTGCTGTTGACGCTTCAGCACTATCTCCTCAATACGCTTTAGTAGTTGTTGACGGCAACGCAGCGCTCGACCAAATTTAGTCCAAGGTAAAGGCACAGGAATGGTGAATAAACCTTCACACCAGTGTTCAAATAACTCTCCAAAATGACTATCAGCGGCTGCATCTGTTCCTATAAGCAACTTGCAGGCAACATCAAAGGTGTATTTTCTTAGTTCAGGATACCATTTTAATGTACCAATCTGCTCCCATTTCTGGGTATAGCTGCGGGTAATGTCTGTCATTGTGGAGACATACCCTGCCAACGCCCTGGGTTGAAAGGCTTGTGATAGCAGCTTGCGTCGTTTCTGGTGTAAGCCTCCTGTTTGCACTGATAGAGATGCAGGTCCCAGTAAAACTTTAGTGCTATAGGGCCAGCTAATAGAAAAATATTGGTTCTCGTTGGTGAACAAAAAGCGGTTTGCCTCTGCTCCGCTCATATATATCGTGGGACGCCCAAAAAGTTGAGTTTTGAAAATCGCGCCATATTGCTTGTGCCGCTTATTAGCAAAATCTGGGTCGCGCAAAAAACTTATTGTCTCTCCTACAAAAGGCAGACCTAAGTTGCCTGGAGGTAAAGGTAATTTGCTTTCGCTTTGGGTACTGGTCATGGCAACTGTGCCTCACTTAACACAAAACTGGCTATTTTTAGCTTCCCACTATTTTCCTGCTTCAGCAAACTTCACGCAAATTTTTTCTTGAACATATATACAATAGAATAAAACAAATAACTGTAACGAAGTTTACAAAACTTCTAGTTTTTCCTTAAAAAAAAGCTAAGCTAAGTATATACATCAGGTCGGATACCGCAGAAGAAAATTATATGATTTCAACTTCCCTGCTGCCGCTGGAAACTCCAACTCCAGCGCACATCTGTCCATTTGACCAAGCTTGTAGCTACCTAGAGCAGGCGGCGCGAGAATTGAAGCTTGACCAAGGTATTTTGGCAACCCTCAGCAATCCACGCAAGGTAGTTACGGTTTCTATTCCTGTGAAACGAGATGATGGTGAAGTGCAGGTTCTGGCTGGACATCGGGTGCAGCACTGTGATATCTTGGGTCCCTATAAAGGTGGTATTCGTTACCATCAAGCTGTGACACTACGGGAAGTGTCAGCGCTGGCAATGCTCATGACCTGGAAATGTGCTTTACTTGGCATTCCCTACGGTGGTGCGAAGGGAGGTATTGCTATCAATCCAAAAAGCTACAGTGTTGGCGAACTCGAGCGCATCACTCGTCGCTATACTAGTGAATTGATTAAGGATATTGGTCCTGCTGTAGATATTCCCGCTCCAGATATGGGTACTTCTGCCCGTGAGATGGCTTGGATTATGGACACTTACTCTGTAAATGTAGGTCATGCTGTGCCTGGGGTTGTGACTGGTAAGCCCCTTTCCATTGGTGGTTCGCGGGGACGGGAAATGGCAACCGGGCGTGGTGTGATGATTACTGTACGGGAGGCACTGGCAGATTTAGGTAAGTCACTAGCAGGGGTGCGGGTAGCAATCCAAGGTTTTGGGAATGTTGGCGGTGCGGCAGCTTTACTACTACATCAAGCGGGAGCCAAGGTGATAGCTGTTTCTACCGGAACTGGGGGAGTTTTTGCACAAGATGGTTTAGATATTCCAGCTTTGCAAGCCTATGCTGCACACAACCGAAGGAGTATTGTCGGTTTCCCACAAGCAGAATCAATCACCAATTCAGAGTTACTGACTTTGCCCTGCGATGTGCTGATTCCTGCGGCTCTGGAGAACCAAATTACAGAGGAAAATGTTCATCAAGTCCAAGCCACTATTGTAGCAGAAGCAGCTAATGGTCCTGTGACTCTCCAAGCAAACCAGGCGTTGGCGGCGCGGGGTGTGACAGTGTTACCAGATATTTTGACTAATGCTGGTGGTGTGGTGGTGAGTTATTTGGAGTGGGTGCAAGGACTTTCCTATGTATTTTGGGATGAAGAACGTGTTAATCGGGAAATGGAACAGTTGATGGTGCGGGCATACCATCAGGTGATTGAGCAATCGCAACTGCGACAAATTCCCCTACGGTTAGCAGCATACACTCTAGGTGTAGGTCGTGTGGCTCAAGCTCTGAGCGATCGCGGACTCTACCCTTGATGATCTTTGTTATACTCTAATGTAAGTAACAAAGCGTAAATAAATAGAAGTTTGTAGTAAGCGCTTAAGCGCTTAAAACCCTTGTCTTGAGCGCTCTCACGGTACTACTAACATAAGCATGTATGTTATGTTTAATTTTACCTACCTACTTATCTTGTAAAATTTTTCATCATGGACAAAATATTAGAACCAACATCTTCGGTGATCCTACGTGAGGGACTTGCCGAAGATGCAGTTTCTTGTGGTACAATTTTGTATCAGGCGCTCCGTGTTGTTGCGGAAAAACACGGCTTGACACCAGACATTCCTTCTGCGGAGTTTGGGGTTAGCATTGTGTCCGAACTATTGGTGCACCCAACGGTTTATTCGGTCGTGGCTGAGGCACTTGATGGGCGCGTCATCGGTCTTAACTTTTTGTGGGAAGGCGAAACTATCGCTGGAATCGGTCCTACAATGGTAGATCCCGCCGCGCAAAACAAGTCGGTAGGTCGTCGCCTGATGGAACATGTTTTACAGCGGGCACAGGAAAAACGGTTCGCTGGTGTGCGACTCGTTCAAGCCGCGCATAACACCCACTCCCTTGCCTTGTATACCAAACTCGGCTTCGATGTGCGCGAACCACTGGCGCAACTTGAAGGAAAACATCTCGGCTTAACAATACCTGGGCGTACCGTTCGTCCGGCAACTGCTGCTGACCTTGCGGCGTGTAATCAACTCTGCTATATTATTCATGGTCATAACCGCGCAGGTGAACTCAGGGAAGCTGTCGAGCATGGTACGGCAACGTTGGTCGAATGTGATGGGCGCATATCAGGCTACGCTACTGAAATCGGTGGCTTAGGTCACGCCATTGGCGAGAATAATGAAGATTTAAAGGCGTTGATTGGTGCAGCGTCCGCGTTCACCGAGACTGGCTTTTATGTTCCAATGCGTAATGCTGGCTTGTTCCGCTGGTGTTTGAAGCAAGGACTGCGTGTCACTCAGACTGCAACGTTAATGAGTTTCGGTCTGTATAACGAACCAGCAGGAGTGTTTCTACCATCTATCCTGTATTAATAGCAGCATCAACCACGCCGCAAGATATGAGATACTGGAGTTCTAGGTTTTATTTTTACCAGTAGAAAATGAAGCTAAAACACCATTTTCTGCTGTGACATTTTTTCGTAGAGAGCGATCGCTTCGTTTGACTGGACAAATGAATTATCAGGAATTGCAGCAGCTTCTCGACGAAAAGTTACCAAGTAAGAACTTGCCCTATGCGATTCGCTTGCAAGGAACCTTTCCCTCTTTGAAAGTGAGGAGTGTTCCCAAACAAACACCACCTTATAGCCCGTTAAATGAAGTGCTTAGTCAGCAGCAGGTTGTTTTTGAATTGCGTGAGGTGCGAGGTACATTAGTGGGATTTCGACTGCCGCAGTACCTCAAGGGTGTGAACCAAGCCGGCTATCACTTTCATTTGATTACAAGTGATAACAAAGCAGGAGGGCATCTGATGGATGGAGTATTTCTTAACCCTGTAGTTGATGTGAAAACCTTGCGAGATTGGCAGATAACGTTGCCTAATAATACTGCTTTTGAGCAAGCATCTCTGGAATGATTGCTTTGAGGTTGGAAATAATGATTTCTTCTCCAAGTTCTAGAAGCAACAAAAGCCATAAAAGATGTAAATTATTCGCCATCCTGAAAAGCTTCCTCCATACTTTTAGCGTTGGAAATATCGTAAATTTCCACGTTTGTTCCACGTCGAAGCATTCGCTTACCATGCCGAGGAAAGTCCGCAATCTCAACATCAAGGGACTCTCCGCCCATGAGATAAACCAAATCCTCGTCATAGGGATTACGTAAATGATGGGCAACTGAAGGTGTGGGAAAACCCATGAAATCTCCTACGCTAACTTCAAATTCCTCACCATCAATTTCCGCCACCCCACTACCAGAAATAATATAAATCCATTCTTCTTCGCGATGATGAGCATGATATATAAATGATTCTTTACCTGGTGGTATTTTGGCAAAGCTTACGCCCACCCTTTCCAGTCCCACTAAACGACTAATCTGAGTTCCTATAATTAGCGAGTTACGGTTCCAAGGATGAGAGAAAGTAGTTTTTTTCTCGGCTATTTCAGAAGCTTTTAAAAGAAAAGATTTTTTCTCGGTCATTTTAATACTTGTCCTTCTTAGTAACAGTGCAATTAAATTAAGTTTATCTTGGGATTTTGGAGTTATGGTGTTCTTGCCAATCATCTGTGTTGAAAAGTAGAGCAATGTTTCCATCGGTGACGGTGTAAAGAAACGTAAATATTTATCACTGGCTGCGTAAATCCTTAATTAACTTCTGAATAATTATATAGAGTTTTAAATCCTAGTCTACCTAAATTCTGCAACACCAGTATAACTACAGAAGTATTAAAGGAAACCAGATTAATATGACTTTAGCTCGTACATATAGATGCTTTTCGTATACTTTAGTGGGAGTGGTGATAGGTTACGCGATCGCTTCTTGGGGAGAGTACGCCTTTGCCCAAAATCCCTGTTTGCCAGGACAGCCGTGTGTCATCCCGCCAGCATCTTACAAGCCGATCAAACCTAATCCACCAGCTAGGTTACCATCTCGGCTATTAGAGCAACTACAAAAGCTCAATCCACAAGCAATACAGCAGCTACAGCGAGAAGATCCACAGGCAATAGAGAAACTGAGGCAGCTTGATCCACATACATTACAGAGGCTGCAACAACTGGCTCCAAATTCAAGACAGCAACTACAGCAGTATGCAAGATAATTAATACAGAGGTAGCTTAATTAGCTGTAAAAACTACGAAAGTATTAAAGGATACCAGATAATATGACCCTAGCTCGTATACATAAATGCTGTTCGTATAGTTTAGTGGGAGTGGTGATAGGTTATGCGATCGCCTTTAGTGAGGGGTACGCCATTGCACAAACCGTTTGTCTGCCGGGACAAGAATGTAGACGCCCGCTACTTATACCCCCGTCTCATCCACCTAATCTATGGACTAAACGACCAATATGGATACTGCTAGAGCTTTATCCAGAAGCTATACAGCAGCTACAGCAGGAAGATCCACAAGCAATACAGAAGCTGATAGACGACGATCTAGAAACAGTACAGAAACTGCAAATACTGGTTCCAAACTTAAGTCAGCAATTACAGGAGTTGGATACTGCAAATGTAATACAGCAGCAGCTTTTTTCACCATAGGAAAATATTGATATGTCTCAAAGCTGGAAATTTTATTCTGGGCAAATAAGGCTAGCAAGTTCAATGGCAATTGGTGTGGCGATCGCCTATTGTGCTGTAGATTGTGTCTTTGCCCAAAGCGCTATTACTCCTGATAACACACTAGGATCTCAAAGTTCTCGTGTTGACACGAACCAATTTGATGGTTCTACAGAAGTACTGAGGGGTGGGGTATCTCAAGGTAATAATCTGTTCCACAGTTTTCAGGAATTTAACGTTAGTGAAGGACGGGCAGCTTTCTTCTTAAGTCCCGGTAATATTCAGAATATTGTGGCAAGGGTAACTGGTAGTAACAGTTCTAAAATTATGGGCATCCTTGGGACTTTCCAGACGATCGACGGCAATATACTTCCTTCCAATGCCAATTTATTTTTGATTAATCCCAATGGAATCATTTTTGGACCAAATGCCGTACTAAGTGTGGGTGGTTCGTTTGTGGGTAGTACAGCTAGCGCAATCAAATTTGCTGATGGCACTGAGTTCAGTGCAACTTCTCCTCAAACAACACCCTTACTGACAGTGAGTGTACCACTAGGTCTGCAATTTGGGGGAACTGCAACAGACATAAGAGTGCAAGGGGCAGTATCGGTACAACCAGGTAAAACCTTGGCGTTGGTGGGTGGCAATGTGAACCTGGATAACGGATTTCTACAAGCTCAAGGTGGTCAGATCGCTTTGGGAGGTATACTTGGAGAAGGAACGATCAGATTGAACCTTGATAGCAACAACCAGCCCTTAAGTTTTCCGAATAACGTACCGACAGCAGATGTATCACTTAGCAATCGAGCTATTGTCGATGTCAGTGGCGAGGGCGGCGGTAATATTCAAGTGCAGGGCAGGCGTGTCACGCTCAGCAATGGATCACTACTTTTCGCAGACACTCAGGGGAGTCAAAACGGTAGAGGAATCTCTATCGGTGCAGAGCAGTTAACTATTCAAGATGGATCGCAAATATCAGCTTCTACTTCGGGTTCGGGGACTGGGGGAAGTTTAACGGTGAAAGCCTCTGACTTTGTGCAAGCGATCGGCACTGATGCGGATGGTAATCCGAGCGCTTTGTTTGCAGATACTTTTGGTACAGGGGCGGCGGGTAATCTGACTATTGACACGGGACAATTAATGATTGAGAATGGGGCAAATGTATCAGCTAGTACTCGCGGAAACCAAGGTCGTGGAGGAACGTTGCAAGTGACCGCCGCAATGGTAAAACTGAGCGGAAATTCGGCTATTGGGAATTTTCCTAGCGGCTTATTTACTCAGACTCTAGGTTCTGGAGATGCGGGTTCTTTGACGATTGATACTCGACAGTTGATTGTCCGGGATGGAGCACAGGTAACAGCTGGTACTAATATAAATAGTCAGGGTAAGGGAGGAAATCTTACAGTATTTGCCTCGGATTTGGTGGAACTAAGCGGAACAGGACTAAATGGTTCGCCGAACAGTGGTTTGTTTGCTTCAACTCGGGGTACGGGAGATGCGGGTTCCTTAACAATTACCACAGGGCAGTTGATTGTTCGGGATGGGGCTAGAGTAACTGTGGCTGGTGTAGAGTCAGGAAATGCAGGCAACCTTCAGATACAAGCTCGCGATCTAAGTCTAGATGGAGGAAAACTTATCGCTGAAACCAAATCGGGTCAAGGCGGCAATATTACACTACAGGGCTTAGACTTATTGCTATTACGCAACAACAGTCAGATCACCACCTCTGCCGACACCTCACAGGTTGGTGCGGATGTTGCTGGTGGCAATATCGATATCAACTCCAAATTAATCGTCGCTGTTCCAGGAGAAAATAGCGACATTACTGCCAATGCTTTTAGGGGTCGCGGAGGTAATATTAATATCACAACGCAAGGTATCTTTGGCGTTGATCGCCGCGTTCAAGAAACTTCACAGACGAATGACATTACTGCCAGTTCTCAACTGGGAATAAATGGTAGGATACAAATTAACACGCCGGATGTTGACCCAGATCGCGGGACAGTTGCCTTACCAGCACAGGTTGTCGATGTCTCTGGGCAAATTGCCTCTGGCTGTGCCGCTTTTAATGGCGAAACAGGCAGTACCTTCGTTGTCACCGGACGCGGCGGCTTGTCCCCCAATCCTTACGAACCACTCAGTAGTGATGTTTTGTGGTCAGATACTCGCCTGAGCGTTGCTACAAATCAGCAGCGTAGTTCAAAAACTACTACAATTAAACCACCTTCCGCCTCTGCTCCTGTGGAGATTAATCCTGCCATTGGTTGGGTATTTAATGGAAAGGGTGAAGTGACGTTGATCGCCCATGCACCTAATACCACTCCCTATAGTTTGGGATCTACTGGTGTTAAGTGCCATACACTCCAAAACTAACTTTATAGTTTGGCAGATAAGATTTCTCAGTGTTAAAACAGAAATAACACTGACTTATTAAGTATATATGACAACACAAGAAGAAGCGCGATCGCTTCTGCGTCAGTCACTGGATAATCCAACTGCTGACTTTCATACCGGGCAATGGGAAGCGATTGAAGAGTTAGTGGAGAGGCGTTCCCGTTTACTAGTCGTGCAACGCACTGGTTGGGGCAAAAGTTTAGTATATTTTTTAGCAACTCGCTTACTACGCGATCGAGGTGCTGGTTGTACTCTTTTAATTTCACCCTTACTGGCTTTGATGCGAAACCAAATTGCCGCCGCGCAACGCATTGGCGTCAAAGCAGCTACAATTAACTCCAGCAATACAGACGAGTGGGAACTTGTCAAAACAAAGTTGCTAGCAGGAGAAGTAGACATCCTGCTAATTTCCCCGGAAAGATTAGCTAACGAAGAATTTAGAGAAAAGATTCTTCTGCCAGTGTCCCAAAAAATCGGTTTATTTGTCATTGATGAAGCTCATTGTATCTCCGACTGGGGACATGATTTTCGCCCTGATTATCGACGGATTGTGAGAATTTTACAAGCACTGCCGCAAAACATCCCAGTACTTGCGACAACTGCCACAGCTAACAATCGAGTAGTAAATGATATTATCGCTCAACTGGGTGCAAACCTGCGCGTATTCAGAGGTAATTTAACTAGAAAAAGTTTACAACTACAAAATATTTCTATCCCCAATCCAGCTTCCCGAATGGCATGGTTAGCAGAACAACTTCCTAACTTACCTGGAAGTGGTATTATTTACACATTAACTGTTAGAGATGCCGAAAGAGTTGCCGATTGGTTAAAAACCCAGAGTATAAAAGCTGAAGCATATCATAGCGAGTTAGAAAGTGATGTTCGTGAAGCATTAGAAGAGCAACTTCTGAAAAATGAAATTAAAGCATTAGTAGCAACTACAGCTTTAGGAATGGGATTTGATAAACCAGATTTAGGATTTGTCATTCATTACCAACGCCCTGGTTCTGTTGTACACTATTATCAACAAGTAGGAAGAGCAGGTAGAGCAGTAGAAACAGCTTACGGAATTCTTTTAAGCGGTGATGAAGACTCGGAAATTACCAACTACTTCATCAATACAGCCTTTCCTCCACAAATTCATACACAACAAGTTTTAAGTACTCTTAACCAAGCAACAGATGGATTTTCTCTTCCCCAGTTGGAACAGCAACTAAATCTTTCCAGAGGACAAATTGATAAAGTTTTGAAACTGCTGTCGCTGGAATCTCCTGCACCTGTAGTGAAGCAAGGTTCAAAATGGTATGCTACTCCAGTAACTTATCAACACGATACTGAAAAAATAGAAAAACTTACACAAATCCGTCGCCAAGAACAAGCTCGGATGTTAGAATATATGCAAAGTCAACAATGCTTAATGGCTTTTTTAGCGGCAGAGTTAGACGATCCAAATCCGACTGCTTGCGGCAAATGTGCTGTGTGTTTAGGTAAAACTTTATTACCAGAAACTTATTCAATCGAGCTTGTAAATCAGGCAATTCAGTATCTACGTCGCAGTGACCAAATTATTGAACCGCGTAAACAGTGGGCTTCACAAGCCTTTCCCATCTATGGCTTTTCTGGCAACATTAAAAGCAATTTAAAAGCAGAGGAAGGCAGGGCTTTATCTCTGTGGGGTGATGCGGGTTGGGGAGAATTAGTAAAGCAGGGTAAATATCGAGATAATCATTTTGATGATGTATTAGTACAGGGTGCTTTTGAAATGATTCAACGTTGGCAAGTGCAGCCTTCTCCTACTTGGGTAACTTGTGTTCCTTCGTTAAATCGTCCAGAACTTGTGCCGAATTTTGCTCAACGGCTAGCGGAAAAATTAGGTTTACCCTTTATGCCAATTGTGCGGAAAGTTCGCCCAAATGATTTACAAAAAGATATGAGCAACAGTTATCAACAAGCTCATAATTTAGATGGTGCTTTCGCGGTTGAAACTTGGGCGGGAATGAGCGGTTCTGTTTTCTTAGTTGATGATATTGTCGATTCCCGTTGGACTTTTACTGTAATCGCAGCACTTTTACGTCGTGCTGGCAGTGGTTTGGTTTTTCCTGTGGCATTGGCACTCAACTCATTTGGTAATTTCGATCCTTGAGTGAGATTAATACCACATCAGCGCGATCGCAGGTGTATCATATCAGAATGAAAACCGCCATAACTCACGTGCTAGCTCCTGATACTCAAGCAATTTTACTGCTATGTGCCAGCTTTGGACAAAATCGCCAAATTGAACCACAACCCCTGACTTTGAGTGAGTATAACTGTTTGGCTGAGTGGTTGCTAGAAAACCACATGCGCCCAGCAGATTTACTTCAACCAACAGCAAAAGAACAGTTACAAAAAATTACTGTTAGTAAACTTAACCCTGATCGCTTGTTAAGTTTACTAGAAAGAGGTGCAATGCTGAGTTTTGCCGTTGAGAAGTGGACGAATCAGGGATTGTGGGTGCTGGGAAGAAGTGACACAAACTATCCCAAGCGTCTCAAGCAGAGATTAAGACATTCAGCACCAGCAATTCTCTATGGGGTTGGTAACATCGAACTACTATCTATGGGGGGACTGGCAATTGTTGGTTCTCGCGATGTCGATGAGGAGATACTTGGTTACACGCAAAGAGTAGCACAAAAGATGGCTGAACTCCGAATGCAGGTGATTTCTGGTGGGGCGCGTGGGGTGGATACTGCAGCTATGCTGGGCGTGTTGAATGCTGGAGGAACTGCTGTGGGTGTGTTGGCTGATAGTTTAACAAAGGCAGGGGTGAACGGTAACTACCGTAATAGCATTAAAGAGGGTAGACTTACGTTGGTTTCTAGTTACGATCCTGATGCTGGTTTCAATACTGGTAATGCAATGGGGCGAAACAAGTACATTTATACATTAGCTGATTATGCTCTTGTGGTTAGTTCCTCTGTTAATAAGGGTGGTACTTGGGCGGGTGCAGTTGAAACTTTGCAACGGCAAGATGTTCCAATTTTTGTGCGGATGCATCCTACTGTTTCAGAAGGTAATCGGCAACTACACAATATGGGAGCGAAACCTTTTCCTGCTGAACCTTGGGATAATTCATTAAGCGAACTTTTGGCGACGGCTGTTTCCTCTGTTGAATTAGTACAGACTGAAGTAACTACGATAACTTCAAATGCTGCCTCAGATAATCGTCCCCAAGAGGTTCAACTTAGTCCAAAAGATATTTATGAAGCTGTTTTACCTTTTATTCTCAATCATTTACAACAACCCAAGGATGCAAAATCTCTTGCTGAATGTTTGGATGTAAGATTATCACAAATGCAGGATTGGTTAAATAGAGCAGTAAGCGAAGATAAGGTGATAAAAATTAGCAAGCCTGTCGCTTATGTAGTTAATCAACCAACAACTCAACTTTCTTTATTAGAATGAGAGGTATTTAAATCTTTTTATTAATTGCGGCTATTTCATTTTGAATGTCTGGAGCGCTTGCCATCGCAGCCAAATCTTTTTTCATGTCATAAGAATTTAATGGAAAATTATGTGTATGTGTCTTTTCTCGCAAGTGTCGAACAAGACGTTCTAAAAGCCACATTTGTTCTTCTAGTGGCAAGGCACGGATGGATTGGTCAATTTCTAGTAAAGTTGGTGATATCATTTGGCTTTTTTCGTCAAAAATATATTTTGCAGTTCTATTAGATTAAGTTTATCTTGGAACTTTAAGGTTTTGGTGCTAATGCCTATCATGGCACGGCAAAAGTTTTATAGTTGAAACCTCATGCCGACTTTACTCGTCACTTTTTTCAAGGCTTGCTTTTGCAAATACACTAAAATTCCATACCATTACTTTTACACATAATCTATTAAAATATCATAAATACGCTACTTGCGCTTCCACAGGAGTATTCAGTTGTGCAGCCATTGCTAGGATTAGAAATCTCTAAGGGAGAACTGAGACGTTTGACTGGTTTTGCTCCAGATACTATCATGCGACGTTCTCTAATGAGCGATCGCCACCAGCGTTCAAAATTTCTCGGCAATGAAATAGTGGTAACGTTGGTACTAACGGCAATCATTGTGGGTGTTATCTATGCATTGATCATTCGTCCCACAATTGGTCAATCAACTGAGTTGTTTATTATTCTACTTATTGTAGTGGCGATCGCTGTTCTCTCAGTGCGTTGGCTCAGGCGGCGTTTGACTTATTCTCGACTACTAACCACACTTTTAGAACAAGTCGATAAATATCACGCAATTTTGTGGTCGCTCAATAGTATAGATGAGAATCAACAGAGTATGAGCGATCGCGACAAAGTTATTACAGCTTTGCAGCTAGTACGTGAAGATTTAGTTCGTGCTTTGAAAATAGAACGCATTGTGCGGGATAATAAAAGACTGCTTAGTAACAATCAAGAATTATTTGCCAATAATTTAACAAATCTACAAACTTTACAAGTAAGTAGTCAAACTGAATATGCTCAACTTTTAAATCAATCATTGCAGATAGCCCTTGATGTGCAAGCACAGATAAAAAAATTACAGTCGCACCCTTGATATAAAAATGACCACTAAACCAAAAATTATTGTCCTAGATGATGATCCCACAGGTTCTCAAACAGTCCATAGCTGCTTGCTACTAATGCGTTGGGATGTGGATACCCTACGCTTGGGACTACAGGATGATTCACCAATATTCTTTGTACTAACGAATACAAGAGCGCTGCCTCCAGAAGCAGCAGCATCTGTAACTAAAGAAGTTTGCCATAACTTGAAACTAGCGTTGGAATTAACCCCCCCTGTATCCCCCCCTTCACAAGGGGGGGATACAGGGGGGGTTTTTTCCCCCCCTTCACAAGGGGGGGATACAGGGGGGGTTAAGTTTCTCATTGTCAGTCGTTCCGATTCAACTTTACGGGGACATTACCCCATCGAAACCGATGTAATTGCTCAAGAACTTGGTCCTTTTGATGCTCATTTTCTCGTCCCAGCATTTTTTGAAGGTGGACGCATTACCCGCGATAGCGTACATTACCTAATTATCAACGGCGTACCAACTCCAGTGCATGAAACTGAGTTTGCTCGTGATTCAGTTTTTGGTTACCATCACAGCTACTTACCAGATTATGTTGAAGAAAAAACTCAAGGGCGTATTTCTTCCCAATCTGTAACTCGATTTTTACTAGCAGATATTCGTGCTGGTTCTCTAGAACGCTTAATGAAACTTAATGGTAATCAGTGCGTTGTTGTGGATGGAGAAACGCAAGCGGATTTAGATCGTTTTGCACAAGATGTTCTTGCCGCAGCGAGTCACGGAAAACGCTTTCTGTTTCGTAGTGCTGCTTCGATCTTAACTGCTTTAGCGGCATTACCTCCCCAACCCATTGCCGCAGAAAATATGGCACAGTATGTGCGCGGAGGTAAACCCGGTGCAGTAATTGTTGGTTCTCATGTCAAAAAGACTACTCAACAATTAGAGGTACTGTTGCAAGCTGAGGGTACGGTAGGAATCGAAGTTGAGGTATCAAGGTTACTTGATGATGCACCAAGCCAATCAGCGATACTGTTAAATGAGATACTTACCAGCGTCCATGCAGCACATAAAGCTGGGAAAACACCTGTAGTTTATACTAGTCGGCAGGAACTTTCTTTTGCTGATGTAACGACACGTTTGCAATTTGGCACAAAAGTTTCAACTTTACTAATGGATATTGTCAAAGGTTTACCTTCTGACATAGGATTTTTAATTAGTAAGGGCGGCATTACCTCAAACGATGTTTTGAGTACTGGTCTGGAATTAACTTCAGCACGGTTACTAGGTCAAATTTTAGCTGGTTGTTCGATGGTAATTACTCCTAATGACCATCCCCTGTTTCCTAATTTACCTGTGGTACTGTTTCCCGGAAATGTGGGCGATGCTGATGCCTTGGCAACAATATATGAAAGGTTGAGTTAAGTGAGTGTTTGCGCTCAAAATTTACTTACTCATTTAATATAGATAATTGCTCGGTTTGTATCATTTGGGCTAGTACTGCATGACTTTTGATTCTGCCATCCCTGATTTAAAGTCTCATAAAGCACTTTCTGATGTGGAGTCAGTCTCTACGCTTTCAGAGGTAGAGTCACTTTCGACTATCTCTGAGGTAGAGACGAATACTGTTTCTGGGGGAGAAGAACATTCTATCCTTCCTGAACAAGAGGTGGAATCTGTCATTCTTTATTTGAAGTCTAATTCTACCCCAGAAGGTGTAAACGACAATTCTGACACATTGCATTTAGAATCTGAGTTACCTCTACCAGAGTTAGTGGTAAATCATCATATTCAAGTCCAGATTAAGCATGAGGAGGAACGACTGTTATTAATTTTACCATCAGAATCTCAACTACCAGCATCAGAAAGTAGCTGGTCGGAAATCAGCCAACAAATTAAGCTGAGACTTATGGGGGGCGATCGCTTCAAAATTCCTAACTCAATTATACATCTTGTCGCACAAGACCGCTTATTGGATAGCAGACAACTACAAGAATTAGCTGAAACTTTGAGTGAAAACCAAATTCAGCTCAAGTCAGTTTCTACCAGTCGTCGTCAAACAGCGATCGCCGCAGCTAGTTCGGGTTATTGTGTAGAACAAATCAAGCCACAAACCAGTCTAAGTACTAAGTCAACAACTAAACAAACTCAACTTGAAGCTCTTTACCTAGAAATGACGGTGCGATCTGGAGTAGAAATTCGTCATCCTGGTAGTGTAATTATTTTAGGAGATGTTAATCCAGGTGGTATCGTAGTCGCAGATGGAGATATTCTAGTTTGGGGGCGTCTACGTGGAATTGCTCATGCTGGTGCTAATGGGAATGGGGAGTGTATGATTATGGCTTTGCAAATGGAACCAACCCAGTTGCGCATTGCCGATGCTGTCGCCAGGGGACCAGAAAAATCCCCCACACAATTCTTTCCTGAAGTGGCTTACATTACACCACAAGGAATCCGCATCACCAAAGCTATTGATTTTTCTCGCATCCAATTGAGTAGGATAAATCAGTAGAGACGTTCCGCCGGAACGTCTGTACATCCGCCGGAACGTCTGTACATCCGCCGGAACGTCTGTACATCAATATTGTTATACATTTCAATTAATACCTAATTGATCTCGTTGCCATCATGACTCGCATTATTGTCATTACCTCCGGTAAAGGAGGAGTGGGTAAAACCACAGTTACAGCAAATTTAGGCATGGCTTTAGCCAAAATGGGGCGTCAAGTTGCTTTGGTTGATGCGGATTTTGGTTTAAGAAACTTGGATTTGCTGCTAGGATTAGAGAATCGCATCGTTTACACAGCAATTGAGGTACTCGCTCGAGAGTGTCGGTTGGAGCAAGCTTTAGTTAAAGATAAGCGTCAGCCCAATTTAGTACTTTTACCAGCAGCACAAAATCGCACCAAAGAATCAGTCACTCCCGATCAGATGAAGTTACTGGTGAATGCACTAGCACAAAAGTACCAATACGTTTTGATTGATAGCCCAGCAGGAATTGAAATGGGGTTTAAGAATGCGATCGCCCCTGCCAAAGAAGCTTTAATTGTGACTACACCAGAAATTTCCTCAGTTCGGGATGCTGATCGCGTAGTCGGGTTACTAGAAGCACAAGGGATTAAGCGGATTCATCTCATTATTAACAGAATTAGACCCGCAATGGTACGAGTAAATGATATGATGTCTGTACAAGATGTTCAGGAACTACTCGCAATTCCTCTGATTGGGGTGATCCCTGACGATGAGCGCGTGATTGTCTCAACCAATCGCGGAGAACCTTTAGTGCTGGCGGAGAACCCTTCTTTAGCAGCTACAGCCATTGAAAACATTGTGCGTAGATTAGAAGGGGAATCGGTGGAATTTCTTAACCTTGACTCATCCAACGACAACATATTTACCCGCCTCCGCAGGCTGTTGTGGACCAAGATTATTTAACTCCTAATCTCCAGCATGTGTACACCCAATCACAATGATTCTCGAACTTTTAGAAAGACTTTTTTCTCGTAGTGTTGACACCAGTCGCACTCATGTTAAGCGTCGCCTGCAATTGGTAATTGCTCACGATCGCGCTGACTTAAGCCCCCAAACTTTAGAGAAGATGCGGCAAGAAATCCTAGAAGTTGTTTGCCGCTATGTGGAAGTAGAGACGGATGGTTTGGAATTTTCTTTAGAAAGCAACCAACGTACAACAGCCTTGATTGCTAATTTACCCATCCGTCGAGTGAAAGAAGCTAGCGTTGAAGTTAATAGCAGCGAAACGTAGAGACGCCCCACCGGGGCGTCTCTCTACATAATTTTTAATATTAGCTGATTTATCTATATGCTACGGGAGGCCCAGCCCAAACTTCTGTAATCTTTTGACCAAAAGTCACAGGTTGATCCGCCTCCGTTGCCATTACAGTCGAGCCATCATGAGCAACCGTCATCAAAGGCCAATTTTCGTCACCCAGTTCACCAGTCCGAAACAGTACTTGATCGGGTTGAAATTTACTCCAACCTAACAAGATCGCAATTCTCTCATGCTCGTGTTTGTGTTGGGCAGGGGTGACAGAAAGAAACTCATGTTTTTGCCGATCCCAAATCACAGCGTGATCTGTAGCATCGCTCGTGTTCATGATGGCTTCAAACTTACGTGCCAAGAAGCGATCGCCATTTGCCGACCAACTTACTGGAACTAACACCGCAATAGTTCCTTGCTTATGCTCATCGCTTAACGATGCCTTCACCTTTAACAAGGGATCGTTAACTGGAGAAGTTGAGGCAATCACGCGCAACTTCTTGGTTTGTCGATCTTCAACAAACAGAACACTACTAACGCGGCTATTGTAAGTTTGTGGATTTACTTCTAGTTGTACACGGCTGTAAATTGCATACCTGCCATCTGGAGAAATCACAGGTACACTACGGTAGTAACGCACTCCCGCTTCGCCCCTAGAACTAATAGATTCCTGAGTAGCCTGTATCCATTGCCAAGGAATCGGATGTGGGCTGTTAATTGGATCTTTCTGTTCAGTTTCTGGCGACATCGGTTGTTCAACAACTGGTACTGCTGTTGCCAGTGATGAAGATTCCTTGAGCGGGATCACTTTAGCTACAATCAATGACTGAGTTGAAATTACCTCTGATGTCTCAGAACTATCTTGTTGTGTCGCCGACTGGATTTTAGCAGCTCTTAAGCGTGCTACTAAATTTAGTTGACTAGCACGAGTTGTTTTAGATCCCAAGCTATGCTCTGACTGTGGAGCGAGTTGAACTGCCGCTAGTTGTTCCGGTTCAGATATTGTTACAGGTGAAGAATTATCTTCTGTAAATTCCGTTTCTTCTCTAATTTGCGGTTCAGTCACAACAGCAATAGAAATTGGCTCATGAGATTTCAAAACAGAGAAATCTTTTTGCTCTGTCTGTACTGATGAAGGGACTGACGTTGATTCAGCTTCGCTCACAGTCGCCTCTGTTGGCACAGAGTCATGTTCTGTGTTCACGGCGTTTTTAGCTTGTGATTTTCCCACCTCTGTAGAGCGACCAGAAGAGGCTACCAGGGGTGCGATTAATATACCAACTACAACATATTTCAGGAATGGTTGCATCCGAAACAATCCTGACAGCAAAGCGTGTTTAAGCATTCTATTTACTCTCTAAGGGGGGAGGTGGCTGTGCGAGGAGTAATGCCTATACAACAATCGGGCAGACTATGATTATATGTATAACAGAGAACCAAAAATGTTAACCGAAAAAATTATTTATTCTTAGCATACGATTTAGAGAAATACGGTATTTTTTTTTACAAAGCATATCCTTTTTACATAAGATGCCAGAATAATAGCGCACAAAAGCACCTCTGTCAAAAAAACATAGCTGATAATACTTAATTTGTACTGCCAACTAAGCCCACTTAACTATCATTACTTAAATACTTAGTTAAAAGGAATGCCTGTTGTTTGAAATACAAAAATAAAGACACTAGAGAACATAAAACCCAGCAGAAAATGCTGCGTTTTGGTAGATGTATATGGAGTAAACAAATCAAGTATTCGGAATTTTGCTATAAAAGCCTTCTTAGCTCACTTTTTCGCAAAGGCTTGCCAAGATACTCAGTAAAACCATAACTTGATTACCTTATTATACTAGAGAATAAATGTTTTGTCAACTAAAATACCTTTTTTTTCCGGTTGGTAGACAGACGCCCCACCGGGGCGTCTCTACATTTTTGCCACCATCGGCGTCGCATTGAATTACTATTTACCAATAACTAATGGTTCAAAGAAACATGAAAGTCGTATTCTTTGGCACTCCTCAATTTGCTGTGCCAACTCTAGAAAAATTGTTGAATGATAGTAGATTTGAAGTGATGGCGGTGGTTACTCAACCAGATAAACGTCGGGGACGAGGGAATCAACTTACGCCATCACCTGTTAAAACTGTTGCGACCTCTTTTAATTTACCCGTATGGCAACCCCAGCGGGTGAAAAAAGATCCAGAAACTTTATCTCAACTAAAACAGACTAGTGCAGATGTATTCGTTGTTGTTGCCTATGGGCAAATTCTCTCTCAAGAAATTTTAGATATGCCCAAGTTAGGCTGCGTTAATGTACACGGCTCCATTTTACCAAAGTATCGGGGAGCAGCACCAATTCAATGGTGTATATACAACGGCGAAAAACAAACTGGCATTACAACAATGTTAATGGATGCAGGTATGGATACGGGAGCTATGCTGTTGGAGGCTACTACACCAATAGGATTACTGGATAATGCCCAAGATTTGGCAGAGAAACTGGCGGTTATGGGCGCTGATTTGTTAGTGGAAACCTTATTAAAGTTGGACGGTGTTATCCAACCAAGAGCGCAAAACAATAATGATGCTACTTATGCGCCTTTAATTAAAAAGGAAGATTACCTTTTGGATTGGTCAAAGAGCGCTATTCAACTACATAATCAAATTAGAGGTTTTTACCCTAACTGTAACGCTACATTTCGCAACCAACCACTCAAAATTACTGCCACTGCCCCCCTTGACTCTGCTTACGCTCATGAGTTATCACAGGAATTGAAAGAATTAATTGATCAATTATCAGATGTGTTAAGGGAATCAGGTAATCCTGGAGAAGTAGTAAGCATCGCCAAGGGAATGGGAGCGATCGCACAAACTGGAGAAGGTTTATTACTATTGCGAGAAGTTCAGCCAGCTGGTAAACGTCCCCAGTCAGGATGGGATTTTGTTAATGGAATGCATTTAGCCGTGGGAGAAATTTTCACCAACGGCATGTAGAGACGTTCCGGCGGAACGTCTCTACAATAATTTTTCATAAAAGCGACAAGTTTCACAAGGTCCTTCTGGATTAACTGCACAACGAATAATTTCTGAATGAGCATTGTAGCGACAGCTAGCATCTCCTACCACCCAACGCCCTTGAAAAAGACTTTTTTCACTTGGTCGTTTAGCAGATTGTACATACAAAGCTATGTTCTGCAAACGGTAGCGCCCTGCCTTAAACTGATAACGGTGGCGGCGCTCTAAGACTGCATAAGTTTTTCCTTCTAGATCGAGATAGTTTCCCGGTTGTGGTGCCCAATCAAGTTGTACACTACCTAAAGTCTGACGCGGATGCGACAGAATCACTTCAGTGGGTAAAGTATTTGGTTCCATAAGTATTGTAATGCAGTTGACATTACTAGGATAGTAACGCACTAGCCGATGTCAGCTGGTTAAGTTTATGTTGAAGTTAACGTTTTACTAATAATTTGTAAATAATTTATCTTTATCTCCTGACTCCTGAGTACAGACGCGATTAATCGCGTCTCTACGAATCCTGACTCGGTGACTTCTATAGTTTTAACCCATCCAGCAAAACCGAAATCACCTCATTCACAATCACTTCACTCTTAGCAGTACCTGGTCTAGTAGTAACATAAGGAATGCTCTCAATGAAAGACAAAAATAATCCGGCTAGTATTTCGGGACGAGTATTGCGAATCTCCCCTCGCTCTTGCGCTTGGGCAAAAACTTGTCGAATTTGCTCAAACACACATTGTTGAAAACCAGCAGACAACTTGTTGATGTTTTCCTCACCCAACAAAGGCATGTCTGTATGTACCATACTCAAAAAATGAATAGGAGGTTGAGAGAGAAACCAAAAAGCCGCAGCATGAAGTTGCGATCGCAAGTCTGACTCATTATGAATTACCTGCTGTAAACCTGTACGATGAATCTCAAACATCCGTTCGGTAACAGCCACAAAAAGTTCCTCCTTACTGGGAAAATGATAGTACAGCGATGCCTGCCGAATTCCCACCTCTGACGCAATATCCCGCATGGTAACACAATGATACCCGCGTGTACGGAATAGCCGTTCCGCCTCATCCAGAATGCGTACACGTCCACTCTTCGTAACTTTTTTAGCACAGGGGGAGTTATCTGGCAATTTTCAACCTACCTAACGCTTAGTAGTCAAATTTCAAATCTTATATTAAACTTAGGCTACCGGAAAAATTCAGCTTGACGAGTTAATTTCAGTAACAAATGAGTCAATTATCCAATTCACCAGAATTTTCTTTGCTCTCCCGGCGCACGTTGCTGAAGTTGTTTGGCGTGGGTGCGGTTGCAGGAGTAATGGGATTCTCTCGGTTTCACAAGCCAAAACCCACGGTTTTTCAACAAGATACCCTCAACTTACCACGCCTGTTGAGTGGCAAACGTACCGTTATAGTGGTTGGCGGTGGTTTAGCAGGTTTAGCTTGTGCTTATGAATTGAGTCAGCGAGGGTTTGCGGTAACATTATTGGAGAAGTCTCCTCAACTGGGCGGTAAAATCGCTAGTTGGCAAATAGAAGTGGGCGGTGAAAACTTCTTAATGGAGCATGGCTTTCATGGCTTTTTCCCTCAGTACTATAATCTGAATAGTTTGGTTGCAGAACTAGGCATAACTGATAATTTTCAATCTCTACATTTTTATTCTGTTGTTTACCGCAATTCTCAGTACAAACCAGAAATATTTCGTCCCAATCATTCTGCTTTTCCCTGGAATATTGTTGACTTAGCTATAGCCTCCCCCAACCGCTTCCAATGGGGGATTAATCTCACAAAATTAAAACATCTACAAGTATTCCAAGCAATTGGTGGCTTTGAGAGAGAAAAGAATTATCGGCGCTTTGATACTATATCAGTTGCAGATTGGGTGAAAAAGGATTTTCCTCAAGGTTTGTACGACTTGTATTTTTTGCCGTTTGCCAAATCTAGTTTGAATGCTCCAGACACGATGAGTGTGGCAGAACTAATGCAGTTTTTCCACTTTTATTTCTTTGGCAACCCAGAAGGACTAGCTTTTAATGGCACTAAAGATGATATGGGAACAAGTTTAGTGCAACCGATAGCTAGGGAAATTACTAATAAAGGTGGTAAAATTATTACGGGAATAAATGTAAGTGAAATTATAGCAGAACAAGGTAAAATTGATTCAATCAGCTATCAAGTTGGTAGTCATATTAACAATATACCATTTTGGGTCAAACGTAACCCTGATGTAGGGACGCGAAATTTCGCGTCTCTACATGGCGCGTCTCTACAATATTTTGGGGCTGCGGATGAAGTGTTTGCTGTACCTAATGAGGGTGAAGAAGCAATTTCCTTAAGCTGCACCCACCAAGGTTGTACTGTAAAAATGGCAGAAGATGGCAAGTTTCATTGCCCTTGTCATGGTTCAGTATTCGCATCTGATGGTAAAGTCTTAACAGGACCAGCACAACAGGATTTACCCCGCTATCAAGTAGTGCAGCGTCAGGATGATAGTTTACAACTGGTAGCCGTCAATGGTACTTCGTCATCACCAGAGACAATCACAGCAGATTACTATGTCTTTGCTACTGACGTACCGGGTGTACAGCAGCTATTTAAGCGCATGAGTGGTAATGTGGAAGTAGTGCGATCGCAAGTAGAAAAATTGAGTATTGCCGATCCGTTTGCTGTTTGTCGTTTTTGGTTTGATCGCGATTTTGAGTGGAAACAAAGCAATTTTACTTCTTTATCTGGCTACCAGTTAACTGATAGCATTACCCTTTATCATCGTGTTCAGGAACAATTTATTGACTGGGCAAAACGTACTGGTGGTAGTGTGGTGGAGTTACATGCTTACTGCTATAAAGAAAAACAATTCCCCACCCAAGAAGCTTTGTTAACAACTTTTGAGCAGGAACTTTATGAAATTGTTCCTCAGTTAAAGGAAGCAAATGTATTGCATCGAGAATTGGTGAATCAAAAAAACTTTTCTGGTTATCCACCGAATAGTTATACTGAACGTCCAGAAACTAGCACTGGTATTGGTAATTTGTTGTTTGCAGGTGATTGGGTGAAAATGCCTTTTCCTTGTGGTTTGATGGAAAGGGCTGTTAGTAGTGGGTTGCTGGCTGCAAATGAGGTTTTATACCGGGAGGGTTTGCAGAGGCGGAAGCTTTTCACGGTAAATCCACAGGGGTTGATTCAGATTTAAGAGACGTTAGCTGGCTCTAATTAGCTGCATAGATTGTATTGTTGAGAGGATTAGTAATGATGTATACCCCCAGAGATTGATGTTGATAGCCAATTTTATGACATTATGAAAAGAATATGAAAATATTCTAGCGCAGAACTTATGACTCACGAACAATACAGACCCAGCCTTCCAGAGGTTCACCGTAGTATTAAAGTTCCTAACAGTAGCAACTTTTGGCGCAAGTTGCTGGCATATGTGGGACCTGGATATCTGGTTTCAGTTGGATATATGGATCCAGGAAATTGGGCAACAGACATCGCTGGGGGGTCTAAGTTTGGTTATGCTTTGTTGTCAGTGATTTTACTGTCAAACTTGATGGCTATTTTACTGCAATCGCTATGTGTACGTTTGGGTGTTGCTACAGGGCGAGATTTAGCGCAGGCTTGTCGGGAATATTTCACTCCACGGGTGAACTTTTGTTTGTGGGTACTTTGTGAGATTGGCATTGCAGCTTGTGATTTGGCGGAATTACTGGGAAGTGCGATCGCACTGCAACTGTTGTTTGCTATTCCTTTAGTATGGGGCGTGTGTATTACTGCCCTTGATGTGCTGGTGTTGCTATTTCTACAAGGTAAAGGCTTTCGTTATATCGAAGCTTTGGTAACTACTTTAGTAGCAACAGTAGGAATCTGTTTCGCAGCCGAAATCATTTTTTCTAAACCTGATTTGGCAGGCATAATGATCTGATATCTACCTAACAGAGAGATTGTCAAAAACCCAGAAATGCTTTATATAGCTATCGGCATTTTAGGGGCAACAGTGATGCCACATAATTTATATTTACACTCTTCAATCGTACAAACTCGCGCTTGGCAGCCTAATACTGAAAAGCGATGGGAAGCCATTAAATTTGGTACATTTGATTCCACTTTTGCTTTATCTTTAGCACTATTTATCAATTCAGCAATTTTAATTGTTTCTGCTGCGACTTTCCATTTTTCCGGTAATCAGAATGTTGCTGAAATCCAGGATGCTTACAAACTGCTTTCACCATTATTGGGAGTTAGTGTTGCTAGTGCTATTTTTGGTGTTGCCTTACTTGCTTCTGGACAAAGTTCAACCCTAACCGCAACTTTAGCAGGGCAGATTGTTATGGAAGGGTTTTTACAATTTCGTCTTCCCTCCTGGTTACGTCGTTTAGTAACTCGTCTGCTTGCTATTATTCCAGCATTAATTGCAATTATTCTGTTTGGCGAAAACAGTACAAGCAGCCTCATAGTTCTCAGTCAAGTTATCCTCAGCTTGCAATTACCGTTTGCAGTGATTCCATTAGTAATGTTTACAAGTAACCGTCGCTTGATGGGTGATTTTGTCAATCCCTTGTGGTTAAAATTGTTAGCCTGGTTCGTCGCTATTGTCATCATCGTCTTAAATGCGGAGTTACTATTACAAAGTCTTTTGGGCTGGCTGCATCTTGTCCCCTAATCTGTTGAAGCCGTTTAGAATTGATCCAGTAGGAAACAATTCCGTGCAAAACTGCGTCGGAATCTTGAATATGGAGAGAGTCTGGCAATGAATTATCTTCAATTAGCGATCGCTATCTTGGGAATAACTTGTGTACTGGGTGGAGTAAGAGCAGCTTATGCTCAGATACCACAAACGCCCATCGAACAGACGAATTTTCAGCAATACTATCAGCGAGGAAAACAAAAGCTTGAGCAGGGAAACTTCAATGGAGCTATTGAAGATTTTAATCGGGTAGTGCAGCTAAACCCCAGATATTATGAAGGTTTTTGCCTCCGAGGTTTGGCTAAATCTCAGTTAGGCAACTTTAAAGCAGCAATCGCCGATTTTGACTCAGCGCTACGACTCAACCCTAATCATGTCGATGCTTATAACAGTCGGGGAACTGCCTATGCGGAAATTGGAGATATTAAAACAGCAATTGCAGATTTTAACCAGACGCTCAAAATTGATCCGAAGTTTGTAGATGGTTACTATAATTTAGGACTTGCTAATTATACTCAGGGAAATCACAAGCTGGCAATTACTCACTTTAACTCGGCAATAAGTATTAATCCTAACTTAGCCGATGCCTATGCCAATCGGGGACTTGCTCAATATGCGCTCCTGAATAAACGCAGTGCTGTTGAAGATTTGCAGCAAGCAGTAAAACTATTTCAAGCGCAAGGGAATATACAAGGCTATCAAAAAACACAAATTCTGCTTGAGCAGATTAAGCAATAGTTAGAAGGTAGACTATTAGTCAGTAGCGTATACTTTAATAAACTCTAAGAAGGAACCAAAAAAAACAAAAAGATAATCATTATCAAGCACTAATTCAACTTACCAGGATATGAAATCAGTGGCTGAAGAAAGTTTAGTTCTGTTTTTTATATGCAAAACAAATGTAATAGAAAAAAAGATTAAAAATTGTTATTATTCCAGATAAAAACTTACTTGACCTGTAACAAGTAATCAGTTACTGTTAGCAGTCAGCTACATTTTTCCTCAAACCAATGAATAAAAAACTAAAGCTTGCTTTGCTTGCCAGCCCCACGGTTTTTGCCTCTTTGATGTCTGTGATCGGGGTAGTTAATCCGGCACACGCTACCCCGCCAGTAATCCGTATGAAAGATGGACAAGCCTGCATACGTCATCCACATATCAGTTACAAACAGTTTGTATGTACGAGGACTACACAGACAAATCAAGCGTCATCAAAGGTTTATACTACACAGCAATCGGACAAAAACGTTGCCATGCTAAACTTTAGCGCAGAAGAAAGCGACAAAGCGATCGCCTTATTTGGCTGCGATTGCCCATATTGCATGAATGCTTTTCGTGCTTTGCAAGGCGGACAACCAATGGTGTATTAGGAGTTGTCATTAGTTTTGGCTTTAAACAGCCTCATGCCATTTGCTGTTACCAACAGGGAAGATCCGGTATCCGCCAAAATGGCAACTGCTAACCCGACAAAACCAAAAGTACCTAACAGCAAGAATAGTCCCTTTGTCACCAGCGAAAAAACTACATTTTGTTGAATTACTGACACGGTGCGACGACTCAAATCTACTGCATAGGCAAGTCGCCTTAAGTCACTTCCTACTAGCACTACATCTGCTGTTTCTAGGGCAATATCGATACCACCAACCGCAAAACTAATATCTGCTGCCGCTAGGGCAGGAGCATCATTGATACCATCCCCAACCATACCTACGACCCCATCACGACGCAACTGCTGAATCGCTTGCAGTTTATCTTCCGGTAACAGTTCTGCTTGATATTCTGAAATGTTAACCTGTTGGGCAATCTGCTTGGCAACAGCAGCGCGATCGCCTGTTAACATCACCAGCCGTTTCAGCCCAACTTGTTTGAGGAGTCGCACCGCCTCGGTTGCTTCTAACCGTAATCCATCTGCTAGGGCAACTGCTCCTAACAATCCTGTCTGAGTTCCCACTAGCACGGGTGTTTTACCTTGGGTTTCAATTTCAACCAATAAAGATTCTGCTTCGAGTGACAAGGAAATGCCTTGCTCCGCAAATAAACGCCGATTACCGACAAAGTAAACTGAATTGCCAATTTTTGCCTTAATTCCTTTACCTGGTAGAGCGGTAAAGTTGGAAGGAGTTCGCAGCTTAGTTCTTTGATCTTGAGCTTGAGCCACAATAGCTTTAGCTAGAGGATGTTCTGAGTACTGCTCCAAACTGGCAGCAACCTGGAACACTAGCTCTGTCGTTTCGCCAAAGCCATAAACACGATCAACTACTGGCAATCCCCGAGTAATTGTTCCAGTCTTATCAAAGGCAAGGATATTCATTCGCCCTGCTGTCTCCAGTGCTTTGCCGCCTTTGAACAAAACCCCCTGACGGGTTGCTGCACCAATGGCACTGACAATGGATACTGGAGTGGAAATGACTAAAGCACAAGGGCAAGCGATTACCAGCATTACCAGCGCCCGATAGAACCAGACGTTAAAGGATTGAGCAAACGCTAAGGGCGGAATGAGGGCAATAGCGATCGCAATCAAAATCACAATCGGGGTGTAGACTTCGGCAAACTTATCTACCCACTGCTGGGAAGGAGCGCGGCTTTCTTGGGCTTGTTCCACCAAATTAATAATTTTAGCAACAGTTGTATCGCTTTTGGTGTGGGTAACTTTGACCTCTAAAAAGCCTCCTTGATTTAACGTCCCAGCGAAGACAGTATCGCCAGGAGCTTTATCTTCTGGGATCGACTCTCCGGTGATAGGAGACTGATCGATGGCGCTTGTGCCAGAAACGACTACACCATCCAATGCTACCCTCTGTCCTGGTCGAATCGTCAGAATTTCACTAATCTCAACACTTTCAACGGGAACAGTAACTTCTTTGTTCCCCCGCTTCACAGTAGCAGTAGGTGGAGTCAAATCCATCAAGGCGCGAATAGCATTGCGGGTGCGCCCAAAGGTAAAAACTTGTAGAGTTGTGCCTAAAGAGAACAAAAACAGGACTAGCGCCCCTTCAAACCAGTCTCCCAAAATCACTGCCCCAATCACTGAAATAGTCATCAGCAGATTCATATCGGCGCGGCGCAAGCGTAACTCAAACAAACCCGCTTTTGCAATAGGATAACCAGCAACTACTATGCCGATGCCATAAAAAGCTCGCGCTATCCAGATAGGTAGCCCTAAATGTTGAGTCAGTAGCCCCAAGAGTAACCCTACTCCCGCTAAAATTACGCTCTGTCCCCGGCGGTTAGCAATCCAGAATTTCCAGTCTGCTGAGTTGTGTTTTTGAGTCGGTTTGGGGACTGAATGGTTGTGTTTGTGGTTATGATGATCGGCGTGGTTGTGGTTGTCACAACACGAATGAATATGCTGTGATACCTCATCACTCTGCTCAACTGTATAACCCAAAGCTTTGATCCGCTCATAAATGGTGCGATCGCTCAAGAGTTCCGAGTCATATAATACCTTTACTGTTCCCGTAGCAAAGCTAACCGACGCTTCCGTCACACCGCGTAGCTGCTGCAAGCTAACTTCAATTGTCTTAGCACAGCTTCCACAGTCCATACCAGTGACTTGCTTTGAAAGAGTTTTCAGTCCACGAGTTTGAGTCATAGCAGCTTGAGCAAATTGGTATCATAAATATAATACAACAATTGAGCAACTCTTCAATTGAGCAATATTTAAATTTTAGTTAATATGAAATTGAGAATCATTTCGTTAAAGACATGAACAAGCGCAAGCCAAAGCAAGACTTAGATCAACTCCATTATGATGCACCTGGGTGTGATACTCATTTGGTGCATTTAGATCATGTACGTTCTTGTCAGGCGCAAATATTACCAACAGACAAGGCACAGCAGATGGCAGAAGTATTTGGGGTTTTAGCAGATACGAACCGTCTGCGCCTCATATCAGCGTTGGCTTCAGGTGAGTTGTGTGTTTGCGATTTAGCTGCATTGACGAAAATGACTGAATCAGCGGTTTCCCATCAACTGAGATTATTAAAAGCGATGCGTTTAGTCAGCTATCGTCGAGAAGGTAAGAACGTCTATTATAGCTTGGCTGAAAGTCACGTTATCAATCTGTACCACATATTGGTAGAACATTTGGATGAAGCAAATACTTTGATTCCAAAAAACGCAAATACGAACGCTACTACGTCAAGTCACAAGGTGGATCCCAAGATCTTAAGTTCATGGTGACAAATGGTCGCATTGCCAGAGTTGATGTCCGGAAAAATAGCTTAATTGCGACTCTCAAAGGCGCACGCATTGGCGATACTGAGAGCAAGGTCAAGTCGCTTTACCCAGGACAAATTAAAGTCACCCCCCACAAATACGTTTCTGGTGGGCATTACTTGACATTAGTACCAAAAAGCAATAAATCCTTCTTAAAGATGTGGTTAAGGTTATGAGCCTCTGGTTAGCTAGAAGCTAGAGACTCTTAAGAGGTGAAGAAGATGAATAGGACACTGCTCAGTATTCTGACGTTTGCATTTTTACTATTGTTTATTACCTCTCCTTTTGCTGCCCTTGCTGCTTTAATGTTAGTGTTGGTAGTTGCGGCGTTTTTCTCCTTATTCGGAAACGTCTTCCAAGCCATTATCGGTGGCAAAAATGCCAAAGATATTAGTCCGTTAAAACGGACTTAAGCTATGAGGTTGGAACTTAAGTTCCAAGCGGATTGCATTAGTACATTATGGTGGAAATAAAGCTACCATCCAAAATGGCGCAAAAGCTGAGAATATAAGTATGATTTTTGACTTTTGAATGCGTGAATTTTGACTTCCAAGGCAGCGGTGCTAGCCATTTTTCTAGGATCAGTTCTCCCCATTTTTCTGATGCCATTACTGAGGAAAAAGCGACACGATATGAGCATCCAGAAAAACTTGTGGAGAAATTAAATGTCCTCATTACTAGATTTGTCTAACAACTTAGCAGAGACTGTAGAGCAAGTAGGGAGCGCTGTTGTTGCAGTTAACACGGGTAAACGGTTTTCACCTAGTGGGATCCACTGGCGTAATGGTATTATTGTTACTTCTGATGAATCTCTGCGCCGCCATGAAGAGATCACGGTCACTTTAGCCGAGCAAAGGACTGTACCAGTTACACTCCTTGGGCGTGACTCTAGCACCGATGTAGCAGTTTTTCGCTTACAAGATGTGGAAATCCCCGCGCCGAAGATTGGTGATGCTCAAACACTTAAAGTTGGTAATTTGGTACTGGGATTGGCAAGAAGTAGTGAAGGTGATATCCGGGCAGCTATGGGTGCTGTGAGTGTTGTCAGTGGTGCTTGGCGGAGTATGAGTGGTGGCAATATTGACCAGTTCATTCGTCCAGATATTACGCTTTACCCTGGTTTTGCTGGTGGACCACTAGTAGATGCCGCAGGTTATATAGTAGGAATGAACACATCAGGGCGGCGCGGTACTGCTTTAACTATCCCAGCGGCTACAGTAAATCGGGTAGTGGATCAAATACTTGCCAAGGGAAGGATTGCACGAGGTTATCTGGGGTTGGGAATGCAACCTGTACGCTTACCTGAAAATTTGAAAACAGCACTCAATTTAACTTCTGCTAGTGGAGTGATTGTCGTTAATGTAGAGGTAAATGGACCTGCTGACAATGCTGGTGTGCTAATTGGGGATGTGTTGGTGGAGTTGGATGGCACTTGTGTAAATGATACAGGTGATGTGCTGGGACTTCTCAATAGTAGCGATCGCGTTGGTAAAACTATCCAAGCTAAAGTTATTCGTGGTGGCGCATTAGTTGAGTTAGGCATAACTATCAGCGAAAGATTTACAAAGGAACAGACAGCATGAGTCGGGTACTGATAGTTGCAGCTTCCCCGGTAGTGCGGGCAGGGTTGTCGGCGGTGCTCACAACCAATCCCGAACTAACGGTAGTGGGTAGTGTGTCGGTGGATGCACTTTCCACGGTGCAACTACAACCCGATGTGGTGGTACTAATAGATTTAAGTAGCAATTACGATGAATCAGTGTGGGAATTGCTTGCAAATCAACAACAACAATTCTCATCGGCAATTGTTGTCATTGCTAATGAACTCGACAGCGTTGATATCGAGGCGGCACTGCGAGCTGGTGTCAGGGGCATATTACCTCAAGCAAGCACAGAGTCAGAAATTTTGGCTACTGTTGAAGCGGTGGCTTCGGGGTTAGTGGTGCTGCACCCAGATGTTGTCGAGTATTTACTTCCTTTAACAGAATCAAGTTGGCGCTCAAAAGTGGTGACACCCGTGCAAGCATTGACACCACGGGAAATAGAGGTTTTAGAAATGCTAGGTTCTGGGCTGGGGAATAAGGTGATCGCAAAACGCTTAAATATTTCCGAGCATACTGTTAAATTTCACGTCTCATCCATCTTTCAAAAACTAGGCGTCTCATCGCGCACCGAAGCTGTTACTGTTGGTGTCAGGTTGGGTTTAATTATGCTCTAAGCTGCTAGCGCAAGACGATTTTCCTTGCAAAACTCAATTGTTCAACTAAAACAATCACTTCAACTTATTCGCTGGGTAAATTCATCGAATAGAAACAATTCTACAAATAAATTTTACATTCATCATGGTATATTAGTACCCACTCGTGCTGGGGAAATTAATCGCCTGGAAACGTTCACGCGCTCAAGCCTTTTGCCGTCCCCACTCGCAGAATAGAACCTGATCAAATGGAACCTAAAAAACAATGGATCAACATCAGCAGCGTTCTTATTGGCGTGCTAATACTGCTTTAATTCGTAATCTTTTAATCGTCTGGGCACTAGTTTCCATCGTCTTTAGTATTTTGTTAGTTCAACCTTTAAATGGGATACGTTTTTTTGGCGTACCCTTTGGTTTTTGGTGGGCGCAACAAGGATCAATTATAACATTTGTAGTATTGATTTTTATTTACGCCTTTCAAATGGACAAACTAGACCACAAGTATAATATCAAAAAATAAGGAAAAACAGTGTCAGTTGAAATTTGGACTATTTTAATAGTTGGACTTTCCTTTGTTGCCTACATTTACATTGGTTGGCAATCACGAGTCAGCAATACTAAAGAATTCTTTGTCGCCGGTCAAGGAATACCCTCAATTGCTAATGGTGCAGCTACTGCTGCCGATTGGATGTCCGCAGCCTCGTTTATTTCCATGGCGGGGCTGATTTCTTTTTTAGGATACGACGGTTCTATTTATCTCATGGGTTGGACTGGAGGCTATGTACTGCTAGCATTACTATTAGCTCCCTACTTAAGAAAATTTGGTAAGTATACAGTGCCAGATTTTGTTGGCGATCGCTACTACTCTAATACAGCTCGTCTAGTAGCGGTAGTTGCCGCCATATTTGTCTCATTAACCTACGTTGCCGGACAAATGCGGGGTGTAGGCATTGTTTTCAGCCGCTTTTTACAAGTAGATGTGAGTACAGGTGTCATCATCGGCATGGTGATTGTCGGATTTTTCTCAGTCATCGGCGGCATGAAAGGCATCACCTGGACACAAGTAGCACAGTATGGTGTTTTGATTGTAGCTTACTTGATTCCAGCTTTCGCGATCGCTTGGTTACTCACAGGTAATCCTATCCCCCAACTGGCATTTACTTTTAGCGATGTTGCAGACAAACTCAATCAAATTCAAGTAGATTTAGGATTTAAAGAGTACACTCAACCATTTGTGAACAAATCACAACTCGATGTACTGTTTACTGCCATTGCTCTGATGGTAGGCACGGCTGGCTTACCTCACATTATTGTGCGATTCTATACAGTACCCGATGTGCGTGCAGCCCGTTTCTCTGCTGGTTGGGCATTGTTGTTTATCGCCATTCTATATACCACCGCTCCAGCCCTGTCAATGTTTGCTCGCTACAATCTCATCAGTTCCTTGCATAATCAAACAATTACACAAGTACAGCAACTAGACTGGGTAAACAAGTGGGAAAAAACTGGACTACTTGGCTTTGACGACAAAAATAAAGATGGGCGTCTTCAATTAACTCCCAATAAAGAAACGAACGAGGTTAAAATTGACCCAGATATCATCGTACTCTCCACTCCAGAAGTAGCTAAACTTTCGCCTTGGGTAATTGCCCTAGTCGCAGCAGGGGGGTTAGCAGCTGCTTTGTCTACAGCTTCAGGCTTACTGCTAGTAATTTCCAGTTCCATCGCTCATGATATCTACTACCGCATCATTGATTCAAATGCCTCAGAACAAAAGCGGTTATTTGTGGGGCGCGTCATGGTAGGTTTATCAATCGTCCTCGCTGGTTACTTTGGGGTAAATCCACCAGGATTTGTGGGGCAGGTAGTGGCTTTTGCCTTCGGTTTAGCAGCAGCTAGCTTCTTCCCAGTGATTGTCTTGGGAATTTTCGACAAGCGCACCAATTCTCAAGGTGCGATCGCTGGCATGTTAACTGGTTTAATATTTACAATCATCTACATTGTCCAAGTCAAATTTGGCGGTGTACAACCTTGGTTCTTTGGCGTTTCTCCGGAAGGCATCGGTACTTTGGGTATGCTAATTAACTTAGTAGTAACCCTAGTAGTTTCTCGCCTCACACCACCACCCCCACCAGAAATTCAAGCGCTAGTAGAAGATTTGCGCTCTCCTGCTATTGAAGGTGTACCTTCAAAGAGTATTGAGGTGTAAGCAATCCCCGACTTCTTAGAAAAGTCGGGGATAAAAATCCTTAATCTAACGGAAACGGATTGAAGACAATCTTAAACGTTACGCCGGGAATTAGCTTGCGTAAAGCTTGTAAATGAGCTTCTGCATCACTACGGCGACGAAAACGAGCCACAATCTGATGCTGCATATCTGGTAGAAGTTTTGCTACACACCAAGGATTGAGTTTTTCATGATATGTCATGAAACCTCCTCCCAATGCAGCTAGTCACTGAAGGTCTTATCATTGAAATTGTCTCCATCAATGGGGAAGCCGAAGCCAGCATCAGCCGTGGGAAGTTGAGGGCTGGCTTTTGGCTTGATAAAGAAGTATTAAGTAAGTTCAAGTCAACTATTGCACGCTTGTAACCAGCGTGGTAGCTAGCATAACATAAATTTTGTGTGTTTCTATTTTTTTTTGTGTGTTTAAGGTCAAAACACATAGGAGAGCCTATGATCAGTTCATGGCTAAAGTAACTGTGACTCTTTACATGGAAGAAGAAGACAAGGAAGCTCTGCAAAAATTGGCAGATGCGGAGGAGCGCTCTTTGTCTCAAATGGCTGTATTAATTTTGAAACGAACAATTAAACAAGCTCTAGAAGAAGGAAAAATTCGTCTACTTAAGCCGAAGGGAAGAAATGAGGCGACAGGGAAACAGCCAAGTGTTTCTGATTTACCTTCTGCTTATCGAACCAATATATCCACATCCCAACCAAACAGTAATGTGAGGGTGACAGCAGCTTACTTGCAAACCCACGAATTTCAAAAACTTGCCCAAAAAATCGCCGCAGTTAAAAATGCTGCTGGTAATATGGACTTGAAGTTCAAAGTGCAAATTGAATTAGGTGGAGAATCACAACCATCGGATGAGGCAATTGCTCAACTTAACGAAATACTCCAGCAAATTACTGAGAATCTTAAACTACAATGATTTGTGAGTAGATATGTTCCATGAAACGTCTCTAGATTGTTTTTTGGAGATATCTAATGGAACTCACAACGAGAGCATGTCACTTTTAGCTAACACCCTAGAAGGGTGCGGGCAGGCGTATTGTAAAACTTACATGCTCCCACTCACAACTCCTACTATGTTGCTTTGATTGTAAAATTGCCTAACTTATTCATTAAAGTTGATAATTGACCTTGCCGCAAAAGTCTAAAAGCTTGTTGTATTTTTGCCGATAAGATATGATTTCTACTATTACGTAATGTATATACTTGTTCGCCCCATGTTTTTGAATGTGTATACTCTGCCAATTTTTTAAAAGCAGCGCATTGCGGTAAATCTTCTTGTTGTAACTGCCATTCTTGCTCAGCTAAAAGAAAATCTCTTAAAACCGCACCTGTCCAAATCTCTGTATTATCAACGAGCAAAAGTCCACCTACTTTCAATCTCCAAGCTGTATAATACCAATCAATAAATGGTGAAGGAAATGCGTGCCGTCCATCAATAAGTACCAAATCTAAGTCATTAACTTCTATTGATGGTAGTACATTCTCAGATTTATCTACTTGAAAACTTAGTTTTTTGGCATCAATTTGATGATTCACACAATACTGTTTAATCCTGTCAACTAAACCTTGATCTGGAACAATACAGGTATGCTCAGCACCTTTCAAAGTAAAGAGAATTGTACTCATACCACCACCAGTTTCCAAAGTTTTGGAAGTGTGGTTTACATGTTTGTCTATATAATATAAGGTTTCATTGTGTAACTTCCATGAAGAGGTAAGTTCACCTGTATTCATTTGATGCAACAAAGGGGGGTTATTTAGTAAATCTTGTAATTCCATTTCTGCTTATTTTGTGATGTTTAAGTGACTTAAGTATCATGACATATAAGTAGTAATTTAATCCAAAAAACTCATTTAATGTTTTTTTGTTTATAAAAAAAAAGATTTTGATTTTCAAGATAGTGAAACCTAATACAATACTACTAAGTTAATAGTGCGATCGCTCTCATCACCCCCTCAAAAAGAGAGATTTACTGCCGCTCTAATTAAGGGAGTTTAGGGGGAGAAAATCTTAACCGAGAAGTATTGACACAACCATAAATTTCTGTTGCATGAGATTTCTATCCTCAAAATAAGTTACATCTTAAGGATAAAAATTTGATTAAATTTAGGTTAATTTTTTGAAACCGGATAAAAAAAGAAAATAATTACTTAAACCATAGTTCTATCGCCAAGAGTCAGACAATAAGTGTTGAGCGTAAACTGCCAACAGAGTAAGTAGAGTACGTCGAGGTTCGTGTAGTATCAACTTCCAATCTTACCCCCCGCGATCGCGCTTCAAATCATAGATCACTTTTTCGACATACCAGTTCGCTGTTTTGTTTGGATATTTCAGCTTGGCTTGAGTGAAAAGCCGATGGGCTGTCTGTTGATCCTCATGCAATAGTAGAAGAAGTTCCTTTTGAAGTTTACGGCTAGCTGAGTCAATGGTAATGATAGAGGAAGCGTCAGCGGGGAATCCATTACTTCCATTTTTTACCCTTAAAGCCAAGCCAATAGCAACTCCACCTGCTGTAACTACAGCTAATGTCAGAGCAGTTTTGTTGACTTGTTCTGCCGACTGTGGAATAGTGTTAGAATCGGCAAGTCTAGCTGTTGGTAGCTCAACTGGTTCCATAGTGGAAGAATAAGTTGCCAATAGACCACCTAAAACTCCAGCTAAAAGTAAGGAACAAGTAGTTGCCGACTTGTGAAGAGATTGAGACATTGTAAGCAAAATGCACTCTTGAAAATGGTTTTAACCTTACTTCTAGCTTGGTCGATAACTATGACAGCAAAATGTCAAGTTATCCTATTCATCCGAAATTTGATAGTGCTATGCTGTAATTAATATCAAACCTAAACAAGCCTCAACTGAAATAGCGGACATGAAGTAGTAGCAGAAAACCTTTGCTTCAAAGAAAAGCTGAGGTGACAGCAGGTACTGCGAAAAAGAAACATGAGGAAATGGTAAAAGGCAACTAAAAAAGTCGCCCAGACGAAGGTGAAAACGACGAAGGCGACGAATATTCATTTGGAGGAACGAAGTCAAAAACGCAGAAATTTAATTGACATTCAAGGTGCAAATCTTTTGGTAACAAATCGCTTGCTAATTAAGAACATTAATCTTCATGTGTCTGTTGGTGATAGAGTCGCGATCGCAGGTGCTAATGGTTCAGGCAAATCTAGTTTGGTAAATCGCCATCATTAGTATATCATCCATTGATTTGCTCATTCTCGATGAACCTACTAATAACTTAGATATTGAAACCGTCGCTCAAATGGTTGAGGGTATCAATTAGTACCAAGGTGCGTTGTGGATTATTTCCCACGATTTGGATTTCTTAAGTCGAATTAACATCACTCAGGCTTTTAAGCTCAATCCGTGTCAACACTCCTTGGATATGACTGCGTATTTGCCCGTTGATCCTGAGCAATACTATCAAGAATTACTGCTCTGCGAAGAATAAGAACAAGTGATCTTTAAAGAAGAGTAGTTGAAAATTGGTATCACGTGTAGTAATATGTTTCTCTTAGTTAACTAAATCTAAAAAAGGAGACTAGCTCAAAAGCATAAAGTCAAACTCCTGTCAATGCAGAATTTCTAAAGTAAAAAAACTATAAACTGAATCAATGCTCCAAGGAATGTTTTCAGACCAGAAAAAGCTAACTACTCTTCAACATAAAGTCACTAAAGTTTCATCTTTTGCAGAAGTATGGGAATGTTCTAAAACAGGTCAGAAATCCCTCCATGCAAATGTTAATTTTATACAGGATGAGGTGATTTCCACTTTCCAATCTAAAGAAATATTGAATGAGCCAAATTATTTATCAGTACAATTGAATGACCAGCAACATATTATGCTCGCTCCAGAGTTTTTGCAATACATAAATCACAGTTGCAATCCAAATGTGTTTTTTGACACCACAGATTTGGTTCTTCGCTGTCTGAGGAGGATTGAGGTGGGTGAAGAAATGACCTTCTTTTACCCATCTACTGAATGGTGTATGGCTCAAACGTTTGATTGTGACTGCAAAACTCACAAATGCCTGGGACGCATTCAGGGAGCATTATATTTACACCCAGCTATTTTGCAAACGTATAAGCTCAGCGATTATATAAAACAAAAGCTGGAGAGAATCGCAAGATGAATCGCTTTGACTAAAATCATTAAAGTAATGTAAAAAATTAAACTTTCTTTGAGTAAGGATTTTGGCAAATAGCAATTTGAGTCAATCTATGAAGGAGACATTCGTCAGCCAGTACGATCTCCTCCTTCGCTTCTTCCAACTGGCGATCGCTAATGTCCTCTCCAATATCATGGTGCCACTGGCAAGTACGTTCAGTGTCATCTTCTTAGGTCATCTGTCAGAAATCCACCACTTAGCTGGGGTTGCCCTGGCTGGTAACCTGCTTAGCAACCTCTACCTGGTTTTAGCCTTTTTACGAATGGGCACCACCGGAGTAACAGCTCAAGCTGTAGGACGAGATGACCCAGAGGCTGTACTGTTGGTGGGACTGCGTAATGGCATAATTGCTCTAGTGCTAGGTGTTGCCATCGTACTCTTGCAGTACCCTTTGGAAAAATTCGGATTTGCTCTGTTCAGTACCACCCCAGAAGTCAAAGCTTCAGCTATTGCCTATTTCAACGCTCAGGTTTGGGGAGCGCCTGCCGTTTTGCTCAACTTTGTCCTAATTGGTTGGTTTCTGGGACAGGAACAAAATGGCTTGGTTGTGTTGCTGTCCTTTGTTGGCAATGCTGTCAATATCGCACTCGACTACCTTTTGATTGTCCGATGGGGTTGGGAAACTACGGGCGCTGGACTGTCCGTAGCTATTAGCCAGTATCTGGCGCTGTTGGTAGGATTGATTTATTTGTGTAAACAAATCCAGTGGCAAGAGGTACGAAATGTAGCTGGACAAATTTGGGATGCCTCAGCGATAAAATCCACCTTTACCCTAAATGGAAATATTTTTGTTAGCTATTTTGTTATTCTCCTTGCCTTCCTTATATTTGACTACCAAGGTGCAAGAATGGGGACAATTACATATGCTGAAAATACCTTGCTTTTACAAGTATACGTATTGAGTAACTATTTTATTGAAGGACTGGGATTCGGCACAGAAACCTTGACGGGAAACTTTAAAGGCAAAGGAGAAAACGAGCAGTTAGTACCCTTAGTTGGAATTGCTGTGGTAACCAGTCTGCTGGTGGGACTCTCTTTCGGCGGAGTGTCTGTGCTATTTCCTCAGACTGTTTTTGGGCTTTTTACTAACCACACCGAAGTCATCAAGCACATTAATATTTATGTCCCCTGGTTACTACTTGTGCTAGTATGTGCTTCAATTGCTTGGACCCTGGAAGGGTACTTCTTAGGTTTGGCATCCGGGCATACTCTCCGTAATGCTAGTTTAGCAGCCACTACAGTGGGATTTGCGCCTACAGCTTTTGTTGCATTTTCGTTTCACAGTAATCACATCTTGTGGTTGGCTTTATCTTTGTTCACAATAACCAGAATGGTGGCGCTTGGGGTACAGCTACTCAGGACTTTTAGCAGTGATGGAAACGCTACCCTAACAACTACTTGATATTTACGCCAGGGCAGCTTAACGTAAAAAAGCTAACATTTGTTTGATCCCAAATCGCTCACCCTTCCTTTTGTGACTAATTCTCACCCTCAGTAGATGCTTGATTTTGGGTATAGTCACACGCGATCGCCATTAAAAGAATTTACCATAACATACACTCACTTGATAACTAACGCACCAGTTCTACATAGGTTTTAAAATATCTTGGTGCAGTTTCAAGCTGAGTCATTAGAAAACAGGATGTAAAAAGCATGATCAACGATGAAAAAGATGAACCAGAAATTTTAGTTTCGTTAGACGAAGATGACATTTCAGTACCGCCTCCCGATCTCCCACAAACTCTACCTGAAGATGAACGCTATTTCCTCTTACTAACCACCCCTTTGCGTGCATGTGCACAATACCAGCCAAAATTTGGTCAGGGTGGAAAAACTGGAATGACACTTGGGCAATTTCAGCAAATGTACGGTTCTGACCCATTTTATAACTGGATAGGTCTTGACTCTCCTCTCATGTATGCCGCTCATAAAGCAGCAGGTGGAATGACTTCTGTATACCGACAATTAGGTATTGGCAGCCAATGGATTCTCAATCAAATTTTACAAGACCATCTTGGTTTATCCAAGGAAGAAGCCAATTGGAGCTACCTAGTACCTTCATCAAAAGCTAAACCGCGTCGTCTTTCTTTGGATGGACGTATTGAACTTGATGATTTACGAGATACTAACACAAGGAGCCGTATTCAGCAGTGGATAAACGAAGCCGCAGATAAACTGTTTCTACCTCAAAAAACACGCGAGAGCAATAAGGGTATAGTAATTGAAGCAAGGCAAGGTTATAAAAGTAAAGACTCCAAACGACAGAATGCGGATATTTCCAATGCTTCCAACGCCTATGCTAATCTTTACATTCCTGTTTTAGTTCTTTTTTCCATGCAAATAGATGCAGATGTGGCTCAACGCTATACTCAAGCTCAGTGGTTACTATTAACAGGTACAACGCATGGTTCTACAACCGACAGCACATACGTATTCTTTCGAGACGTTATTGGTTACGATCTCGCAGCTTTTTTTCAAAGGAACTCTGTACGCCTAAAAAACGAAATAGAAGTTATATTAACTGCTCTACTTACTGCTTAACTCATGAAAGCTCAACAAAGTATTGGTCTTTATAACCACTTGACACATAAAGGCAATCTCAAGCATACCCGTTATGGATGGTTAAGGCTTACACCCGCATATTCAGTTCATCTTGTTTCAGATTTGTTGGACACATACAAAGACAAAAATCCAGTAGTACTTGATCCATTTTGTGGAACTGGTACTACGGTACTTGTATGTGCCGAGAGAGGAATTGAAAGCGATACAATCGATATCAATCCATTTCTTGTGTGGCTTACACGCGCTAAAACGCGCTCTTATAAACAAGAAGAAATAGTGAATTTTGAAAAAGCTTCTAATTTGGTTGTAGAAAATATGCTCACCACAGAAGAAATTGTTGCATGGATTCCCCCCTTACATCAAATAGAGAAGTGGTGGGACAAAAAGACGCTCTTGAGTCTTAGTCATGCAATGAGGGTAATTAATGAAGCAGAGAAGTCAATATCTGAAAGTGTAGCTGACTTACTTAAAGTCACATTTTGCCGCGTCATGATTGAGCGAGCTAATGTAAGCTTCGGACATCAATCAATGTCATTTAAAAAGAACGGTAATAGCAACTTGCCATTATTACAACTTTTAGAGGATGAAACAATACTAATCTGGAAACAAGCAACTTCTACAATTAGCCAAGCAGCAAAATCAAAAATCATTTCACATCCGCGTGTTTTTCTTTGTGATGCTCGAAACCTAAGCGTGAAGCTAGAGCCTAATCGTTACACTTGTGTGATTACTTCGCCACCTTATCCTAATCGCATGAGTTACATTCGGGAGCTACGTCCGTATATGTACTGGCTAGGCTATTTGCAGAACGGACGGGATGCGGGAGAGCTTGATTGGAAAGCAATCGGCGGAACTTGGGGGTGTGCAACAAGTAATGTAGGAAAGTGGAAACCAGAGTATGACTTGAAAATTTCCTATGATGGATTTTACACAATTCTCGACAATATCGCTCAAACAAGCGAGTTACTTTCTCGCTATGTGCATAAATACTTTTACGATATGGTACAGCATTCCAAAGAGATTTTCAAAGTAGTAAAACCTGGAGGTTTTATTCATTACATTGTGGGTAACTCCAAATTTTATGATGTTATGCTTCCAGTCGAATGTATTTTTGCCAGCATTTTTGAATCGGTAGGCTTTGTCAATATCAATATTCGCACAATCCGCAAGCGAACATCAAAAAAGGAACTTTTTGAGTTTATTGTCTCAGCACAAAAACCCAACTAACAGCAAAACTATAAATTTACTAATTCCCTCACGTTTTTTGATTATCTGACTTAAACCGACCTTCAATAAATTCTCGCTTATGTAGATGCTTTGTCTTGCGTCCGGTAACTCGCTCCCGCCACATTCTAAAACTAGATGGCTTCATCTGGCGACGCATCAGAGCAATTACATCTTTTTCTTGCAGCCCAAACTGAGCTTCAATCACATCGAATGGCGTTCTATCTTCCCATGCCATTTCAACTATACGGTCAATTGTTTCGGGATTTAAATCAGGCAAATTCATTGTAGTGGAGCATAATTACTGAGTTAATTATAACACAAATCCTGTTGATACCTGTAAATATAGTTATTGTAGGTTGGGTTGAGCGGTAGCGTTACCCAACTAACACCTTACTACATTAATATGTAGTTTTTAAAGACGGTTATAAAAATCGGTGGCAATACACCCCAAATCTAAAATCTAAAATCGGATAAGCTGACAAAAGCAGTGTTAATTCTCAAAACAATGACAGCAAGTACTCCCACAATTCTCGCTCTAGACTTTGATGGTGTAATATGCAACGGACTGATTGAGTATTTTGAGGTAGCGTGGCGTACCTACTGTCTAATTTGGACACCTGAGCAAAAAACCCCACCAGAAAATTTAGCAGCCTTATTCTACCGACTTAGACCTGTAATTGAAACAGGTTGGGAAATGCCAGTTTTAGTCAAAGCTTTGGTAGAGGGAATTCCTGAAGACAAGATTTTTCAAGAATGGGCAAGCATCAATCAACAACTTTTACAGAAAGATGAGATCATCGCCGCAGAAATTGGCGCAAAATTGGACAAAGTGCGAGATGAATGGATAGCCACAGATAAGACGGGTTGGCTGAGTCTACATAGATTTTATCCAGGGGTACTGGAAAAAATCAACGCAACTGTAGCTAATGGAGTTAAAATTTACATTATCACAACTAAAGAAGGACGATTCACCCAGCAGCTTTTGCAACAACAAGGGGTAAATATACCAACAGAGAAAATTTTTGGCAAAGAGGTAAAGCGTCCTAAATATGAAATTTTGCGAGAATTAATTCAAACAGAAAGTACTCCACCAGAAATATGGTTTGTAGAAGATAGACTAAAAACATTACAGTTAGTTAAACAGCAACCAGATCTTGAACAAGTAAAGCTCTTCCTTGCAGACTGGGGTTATAATACACAAACTGAAAAAGATATTGCTCAAAACGACCCACGAGTTCAGCTATTATCTCTGTCTATGTTTGCCCAAGATTTTACAGAATGGGTATAGGGATGTAGAGACGTTCCGGCGGAACGTCTCTACAATTTATTAATTCATGATTCCAAAATTTAAAATAATATGCTAGACCTTACCAAACTTACCAGACAAATGCAGGGTTTAAGTCAGCATCTGACACAAGAAGCCACTGCCAGTCGCCAAAGATTAGAATTAGCCCAAAAACATTTTGCCAGGGCAATTGAATGTCAGGAAGAAGTCGTGCAGCGCCAGCAAAAATGGCGCGATCGCATCCTCTTTGCCAATGCTACCCCCATAGAACCACTCAACACCTGCATTGATATTCCTGTTCCCCCTAAAGTCCACACTGTCATTGCTACCGACGGTTCGCAAATTGCGCCCAACCACCACGAAATCGCCTACTGTTATCTCTTAAACATTGGTAGAGTTGTCTTGCACTACGGACAAAATCGCCACCCACTGTTAGATAGTTTACCAGAAGTATTTTACCGTCCAGAAGATTTATATCTTTCTCGTCAATGGGGGATTCGTACTGAAGAATGGATGAGTTTCTGTCGTACAGCAAGTGAAGCAACTGTGTTAGCAGAACTTGCTTGCAGCGTGGTGCAAAGTGTTGGAGAAATCACATCAGCACAAGCAGTACCTACATTAGCGATGGTAGATGGTTCCTTAATTTACTGGTTTTTAGAACAACTACCGCATGATGCACGCGATCGCATCTTACCCCCGATTATCGAAGCTTGGCGACAGTTACGTAATGCGCAAGTACCATTGATGGGTTATCTGAGCGCCTCTCGCAACGTGGAAGGAATGAACTTTTTGCGGTTGTTAGCTTGTACTCACCCCGTACCCGATTGTGCAACTTTTTGCCCAAATCAACTCGAAAAAGTACCTTGTAAAGTATTTGACCCGTTGCGAGATACGGCTCTGTGGGTAACGCAACTTAAACCAGGGCAACGTGGTCCCCTTTGGCGTAGTAATGCCCGCATTCTTGATTTGTATGATGACATGCCTATTTACTTTTGTTACGTTCATGTTGGCACCGAAATTGCCCGGATAGAGATTCCGTCATGGGTAGCAGAAAATACAGTTATGTTTGATGCCGCACTTGGGTTGATGCTGGCGCAAGTACAAAAAGGTTACGGGTATCCTGTGGCGATCGCCGAAGCCCACAATCAAGCAGTAGTACGCGGCACAGATAAAGCGCGTTTCTTTGCCCTCCTCGAACGTCAAATGATTAAAGCAGGCTTGAAAAATGTGGGAACTTCTTACAAAGAAGTCCGCAAGCGGGGCAGTATCGCTTAACTGCTAATAGTTAATGGTTAATAGCTAATTGCTAACAACAATTAACAATTAACAATTAACAATTAGAATAGTTTGTATAGTTTGCAATAACTGCTTGACTGTATAGGGTTTGGACAAAAACGTTTTAACGCCACTTGCTTGAGTTAAATGCTTATTTTCTTCAATGCCGCTAGAGGCTATAATTTTAACCAACGGATTCATTTTTTGTAAAGCACGTATGGTGGTTAAACCATCCATTGTGGGCATCATAATATCTATCAAAACTACACTAATTTCATTGCGATGCTGAGCGTATAATGCCATTGCCTCAATGCCATCACTCGCAGTAATTACCTTATAGTTATAAGTTTCCAGCATTATTTTAGTAATTGTGCGAATTTCAGCTTCGTCATCTACTACTAAAATTAATTCTCCATTTCCTGCTGGCAATTCCAAATTTTTTGTTGGTTGCTTTTGGTTTTCCAACACTGCTTTTAAGAATACCTGAAATTGTGTTCCTTGCTCAACTGTGCTAGTAACATTGATAAAACCGCCGTGACTTTTCACAATTCCCAGCACAGTTGAAAGTCCTAACCCTGTACCTTTACCCACCTCTTTGGTAGTGAAAAAAGGCTCAAAAATTCTATCTAGTATTTCTGGGGGCATACCTATTCCAGTATCCTTGATAGTAATCACAATGTAGGGACCAACAGTTGCCTCTATATTCATCCTGGCATAAGTTTCATCAACAAAGAAATTTTCGGCTCTAATGCTCAAAACACCACCGTAGGGCATTGCATCGCGGGCGTTGATTACCAAGTTCATTAGTACCTGATGCAGTTGTGTAGCATCACCAAAAACAGTCCATAAATCTGGTGCTATATCTTGACGAAGTTCGATAGATTTGGGAAATGTCTGTTTGGCAAACTGCTCAATTTCTAAAATCAGATGCCTGAGTTGCAATATTGCGCGCTTAGTTTCCACACCGCGTGTAAATGATAGCACTTGCTTGACTAAAGCGGCTCCGCGTTGAGCGTTGGTGACTATTGTTTGAAGTAATTGCTGATTCTGCTTCTCAGTAATTCTCATTTGCAACAGTTGAGCAGACATGAGCATCGGGGCAAGTATATTATTTAGATCGTGGGCAATACCTCCAGCGAGTGTGCCAAGGCTCTCCAATCGCTGGGCGCGGAGAAACTGGGCTTCGAGTTGTTTCTTTTGGGTAATGTCAGTGCCAACAGTCAGGATTGATTTTGGATTTCCCTGTTCATCGCGGACTAATGTCCAACGACTTTCGATTATGACTTCAGTACCATTTTTGTCTACTTTTGTCAACTCTCCACACCAGCAGCCTATGTGCTTAACTTGATGCAGTGCTTCTGTAAGTTTCGCGCTTGTATCCTTGTAAAGTAACTCTGCTGCATCCTTGCCTAAAGCTTCCTCGCTTGAATAACCGTAAATACGCTCGGCGCTTTTGTTCCAGAATAAAATTTTGTTTTCCAAATCTCGAACCACAATTGCATCGGTGGCAATATCAAGTAGGGCAGCTTGTTCGCGAATTTTCTCTTCCGCCTGCTTGCGCTCAGTTAGTTCAATTTGTAGTTGTGCAAACAGCATGGATTGTTGTAAGGCGATCGCCAACTGCGTTGCCAGTTGTTCAAGCAAGTCAATTTCTAACTGCTGCCACTTACGAGGTTGCGAACACTGGTTAGCAACCAGCAGCCCCCATAACTGTTCTCCTTGGATGATGGGTACCACTAAGTTGGCACGTACTTGAAGCTGAGCCAATAAATTAACATGACATGGGGATAAACCTGCTGTGTAGATATCCTCGATTGCTTGAATGCGACCTTTCTGGTATAGTTCCCGTCTCAGGGGATCGGCAAAAAAGGTGTCGGTAATTTTTTGACCTTGAATTGATGACCAACCACAATCTACTGATTCTATAATAGCTACCCCACTCCAATCTGGTTGAAAGCGGTATATGAACACCCGCTGGGCACTAAGAAACTGTTGTACTTCAGAGACTGTGGTATTGAGAACCTCTTCTAAGTTCAAACTCTGTCGAATACGTTGAGCAATTTCTGCTACCAGTTGCTGCTGCTGGGTTTGCTGTCGCAGCGCTTCTTGTGCATGCTGTTGCTCCAAAACTACTGTTTCTAATAAAGAGCGGCTGTGACGTAGTGCAGCTAACTCTTGAATCAGCTGCTCTTTTGTCTTTTCCTCATCTTTCATTGTTTTTATATTGAATAAGGTTTGTAAGAGCAGTGGCTCGGAAGATTTTATGCTGGGTTATTGTATACATCTTGTCAATTTTCGTATCCCTAACTACATCTAGTTTAACTTTTCTTTACAAATCACTCTCCCAGCCAGATTGCTGATGCAGTGTTAGCTGAGTACTTTTTTCGGGAAATCTAGATTTAGTCGTACTTATGAGTAGACGACTACAATTGTCAAATTGATGAGCTATCTAAATTGGATGCGATGAAAAAATGCTATGGCTTATTCAGTAAAGTAGCAGTGGTAGTTGCGCTGCTCCTGTGTGGTTGTGTAGGAGGTTTTGGCGAACGCCATTTTGCGAATACTGATGAAGTAACCAAAGGCACACAGTCGCCTCAATTAAAAATTGGAGTACTGCCAACACAAACTAAAACAGAGCAAAAACGAATGATTAAACCTCTCGACGACTACTTGGAAAAGGTGTTAGGGCGTCGGGTTGATTTCTTGATTGCCGAGGATTACAAGCAAGTAGTTGATTGGATGATAGAGCAAAAGGTAGACATGGCTTATGTGGAAGCTGTGTCATATATTGAAGCAAGAGAGCGTGGTGCTGAATTTGAACCCTTGGTTGCTCCTATTGATAAGTATACAGGAAGACCTTGGTATCGAGCTGCCATCATTGTTAAAGCAGATAGCTCGATTAAGAACCTTACAGACTTAAAGGGTAAGCGCATTGCCTTTGTGAACAAATCTTCTACTTCTGGATATTTGATGCAAATTGCCGCTTTGAAAGAAAACGTAATCGAACTGAGTGACTTTGCTCAAGTTATCTTTCCCGGCACTCACGCTAAAACTGAAGCGACTCTGTTCGAGGGATTCGTGGATGCAGTAGCAACCAATATCCCTTCTTACATCAAGCGGCAAAAAATTGGCAGGCTCACATCTGTTAACTCTAGAGTGCTTTGGCAGTCTGCTCCTGTTCCCCATTCACCGATACTGGTTTCCCAAAAACTACCCCCTGAGACAATCAAAGATTTAAAACGGGCTTTCCTTCAAGTACCAGAGGGTATTGAGGATATTGTCGGTACTGAATTAGCTGGATACACTTTGGTTGAGGATGCAGATTATGAACCAATTCGGCAATTGCCAATAAATATGAAGAATTCCGAGGGGGCAAAATGAAAATTTCCACTAAGTTTATTGGTTCTTATGCTGTCTTTGTGGGACTAATTGCTCTAATCTTGAGTGGAAGTACCGTGTTGCGGAATCAAGCCGAGCAGTCTGCTCGCCGGAAGTTGGAGCAAGCTAGTCATGCAATTGAGGTAGCTTTGCAGTCTCAGGTTGATTTAACAAATGAAATTAATGCTCTCAAAGACTATGTATTGCTTCAAGACCAAGATTTAGATCTACAAATGTATCAGAAAAAGTTTTTAGCCAATCTCAATAAATTAGAACGCTCTTATCCCCATGCAACTGAGATTGAGTGGATTCGTCGTCGTCATGAGTTTCTCATCCGCTTAACAAAAGAACTAACAAATCCAATTCCAACTTACTCAGAGACTTATTTATTAGATTCCCAACAAGATTTCAGATCGATTAATGCTTTTAGCAGAGATATTGACTTCTTTTTAAATGAACTAATAGGTAAAGCCCGTCAGCAAATGCTCAGAACTGAGCTGGAACTAACACAACTTCACAGAATTTCACAAATTGTGTCTTATGGGGTGGTAATTCTTGTTATTGTTCTTTTTGCCAGTCAGTTGTTTTTCATCATCCTTCCCGTCATTCGCTCTTTGAAAAAGCTACAGATTGGCGCGGAAGCAATAGGTACTGGCAATTTGGACTATCGCTTGCATCTCCAAACAGGTGATGAAATTGAACAACTCTCCCGCGTTTTCAACCAAATGGCAGTAAAACTTGCTGAATCCTACGGTAAATTAGTTGATCGCAGTACTGAGTTGACAAAGGTAAACCAAAATTTAGAACAGGAAATTAGCGATCGCCAACTCGCACAAGCCGAACTACAGCAAGCTTTACACTCCCTACAAAATACTCAAGCCCAGCTAATTCAAACCGAGAAAATGTCTAGTTTGGGTTTGTTAGTAGCAGGGGTGGCACATGAAATTAATAACCCTGTTAACTTTATTTATGCTAACATCACTCACGCTAGTAAATATGCACAAGAACTGCTTGATTTATTGCAAATGTACCAAGCAGAATACCCTTTTCCTGGAGAGAAGATTCAAAGCAAAATCGAGGACATCGATCTAGACTTTCTGATTGAAGATTTGTCGAAAATGCTAATCTCTATGAACATCGGTGCTAGCCGCATCCGCGATATCGTCGTTTCGTTACGCAACTTCTCTCGTCTAGATGAAGCTGACATGAAAAAAGTAGATATTCATGAAGGTATTGAGAGTACCTTGCTGATTTTACAAAATCGACTCAAATCAAGATACAACAATCCCGCAATTGAAGTTGTTAAAGAGTACGGCAACTTACCTCTGGTTGAGTGCTATCCCGGACAATTAAATCAGGTATTTATGAATATTTTGAATAATGCCATTGATGCTTTGGAAGATGGTAATAAGTCATGGGTGATGGAGCGTGGCTTACCAACTATTATAATTAATACATACATTAATAGTAATAGTCAAGTAGTAGTACGTATTATTGATAATGGATATGGTATGACAGAACAAGTAAAACGTAAGCTGTTTGATCCGTTTTTCACTACTAAGCCGGTGGGTAAGGGGACAGGGTTAGGTCTATCAATAAGCTACCAGATTATTGTAGAGAAACACGCTGGTGTGCTGCGGTGTGAGTCAGAAGTGGGGAAAGGAACCGAGTTTTGGATTGAGATTCCTCTGCAACAGGCAGTATCCTCTACAATGCTACAGTTCATCCAGCCTTAGTACATATCACGCAAATTAAAATTTAAGAGATAATATAGATAATAAATTAGAAACACTCAAATTTCGGATTATTCCCTCGCGTTTTTACCTTAAGACAATCTAAATTATTTGAAAATTTGCTCTCCAAAAACCAGCAATGCAAAATTTAGGCAGATTACAAACTACCGGATTAAGTTTAGAACTTTTTCATGTTCAATCTAACACATATTTTGAGTTACCCCCCAATCTGGCTATAATTCGTATCGGTAAGCCGAATGACCAAATTGCACCGGATATTGATGTGTCATTATTACCAGACTCTGATTTTGCTTCTCGAAATCATGCAGAGATTCAGGTAGAAGGAAGCACTTACTATCTCGTAGATGTGGGTAGCTCTAACGGTACATATCTTAATAATACAAAGCTGGAGCCACGCGATCGCTATCCCCTCAATTTAGGAGATAAAATCGAACTTGGTCAAGGAAGTAAAATTACATTTATTTTTCAATATAAACAAAATCAACAAAGTGTTATTTCTCGCACCAATCCTACAGTTATTCAACCGCAAAAGGCGGATCTAATTGCCTCTAACAGCGGAACTCAAATAGACCGTTCCAGCAAGCTGTTGGGGTTGATTTTGATGGTTACGGGTATTATAATATTAAGTGCGAATACTCAAATTGGCATTTTTTTCCGTATTCCAGGTATTCTTCTCTGTGTTGCAGGCGTTGTAGTTATAGCTTGGCGTCGTGCCTACCGTAATTTAGGCTTGATTTTGATCGGTTTGGGAATTGCAGTTATACTTTTTACAGGCAATGTTTTTGCGTCAGTTTCTCTTCTGGCTATTTTAGCTTCATCTGCTTTATTTATAGCTGGATATCAACTGTTTAGTTCGGGCAAAATTTTGAATTATGATGTGCGCTCGCTCAAAGGATTTATAAAAAAATAGTAGAGACGCTCCGATGGAGCGTCTCTACATTTTTAACAACGTTGTAGCTGAGATAACAACACGACTATTTCATCAATTGCTTGTCGTACAACTGATGCAGATTGGTCACTTTGATTTACCATAATACTGAAAACTAGCGGAGTATATTTAGGCGAATTCACATATCCAGCTAGAGTAACGACACCGCTCATTGTGCCAGTTTTTGCTTGTACGATCCCTTCAGCAGGAGTGCCAATGAGCCGATTTTTTAAAGTACCGCTTTTGCCTGCAACAGGTAAAGAAGCGCGGAAAAATGGTGCTTGTGGGGATCTTGCCATTGCACCTAATATTTGCACCAAAGCTTCTGGACTAATTAAGTTTTTACGCGATAACCCTGAACCATCTACCAAAAAGTAACCTGTTGGTTCGACTCCCAATTGGGTTAATGTCGCTTTCATTACTTCTAATCCAGCATCGGCGGTAGTTTGATTATGCAACAGAGGTTTTTTGATGGCGATCGCTCTTAATAAAGCTTCAGCGTAGAGGTTATTACTATTAATATTAGTTTGGGCTAACAATTCCCATAAAGGTGGAGACTCCACGGCTGCTATTTCTTGTTCATTTCTAGTAGTAGCATTAGTTGAGACGAATGTTTGTGTCACTGGAATTTTCGCCAGTAACAAAGCTTCACGCATGTGACGCAAGAAGTATTCAGCAGGAGCAACTACAGGTAAACTCACTATCTCAGGTTGAGAATTTACTGCCAATTGTGCGTGTATTCGTAAAATTGGTTGAGATAAGTCACGGGTAATATTGATTAATTTTGGTTGATTTTCTTCAATTGTTACTGATTGATTGACTACCCGCCACTGCCTAGTTTCTTGAATATCATCCCAGGTAACTTGTAGTGGTTTTCCTACAGTTTGTGGCAGTAGCCTTAAGCTAAAAACATTTTGATTGAGAATTAGGCTATTAATGGGTGCGCCGTAGTCTGATTGTATATCTTCCCATTGCCAAGAAGGGTGAACTATTTCTCCTTGAATGTAACTATCATCAGCTATTAGCAACTTGACTTTTTGAATACCTTTCTGTGTTAACTGTTGCGCTAAATTTGTAAGCTGGGCGTCATTTAGACTGGGATCTCCTCTACCTACGACACGCACAATACCATCGCCATTACTATGTATGGAGGTGCGAAAGCGAAAATTTGCACCTAGTTGCTGTAGTGCAACAGCTGTTGTTAGTAATTTGGTAGTGGAAGCTGGAGTAAAATATTTCTGGGCATCGCGGTTGTAAAGAGTTTGAGAGGCAGTAGGTTGTGGTTCTTCTGCTTGTAGCAACTGCTTTGTTGCAAAGAGGTTTTGTACTAAAATTCCCCAACGCATTCGACTGAATTGGGGACGATTTGTCACAGCATCTATAGCGGCACTTAATTGGGCTGGGCAAATTGATTTTGTTGTGGTTTCTGTCGGTACTACTCGTGTTTGTGCCTTAGCTGATTCAATGGTGGTAGCTACCTGAACACCCATGAATAAGAGCAGCAAGCTAGTAGTAATTTTTTTATGTATTAACAAAAACATGATTGTTGCTAATAGAAGAATTGCTAATTGCCTTTTTAGCATTAACCATTAGCTATTAGCTACCTTCAAGCCTAATTTCATATTTCTTGTAGGATTGCTATATTTCTAATACATATCTTTAATAATTAGATGTTTTTTCGAGTCGAAACCAATTTTTCCTTGTTTTTGTAACTTGCCTATCAAGCGTGTAATTGTTACTCTGGTAGTACAGCAACCGCTAGCAAGGTCTTCGTGAGTAAGACGAACACTAAGGCGAGTTCCCTGGGTAACAGGTTGACCAATTTCTTGTTTCAAAAGTCGCAATAGATGGTAAAAACGGTCTTCTACCCGTCGCCTTCCAGAAACGACTAAAAAAGATTCTGTTTGCCGTAATCTCTGATTAATCTTTGGTAAAAGGGCGTGACTCAATGTGGGAGAGGCTAGCATTTCTGTAACGCTAATTGAGACTAATTCAACATTTGACATAGTTGTTGCTTGGTAGGTATGTAGTCCAGTCATACTAGAGCTAAAAACCATTCCTTCTCCTACTAACCCTACCAAAACTTCTTCGCCAGTTTCACAATGTGTACTTAGCTTTACCAAACCTCGGCGAACACAGAAAATTGATTGCCAGCCCAGAGGTATTATTTCTCCTTTAGAATATTGAGAAACAGGACGATTTTGAAATGGATCGGACTCTGGGTTGAGAGTCGTCCTTTCTACTTGTCTATGCTCAGTGACATCACGTATCAGCCAGCGTAGGTTAATTGTATCGCTTGCAGAATTATGACATGCAGCTACTGTTATGGCTGCATCCATGTACTCGTCACTACGTCGCTGTAAACGTAATAATAACTCTCTAACTTTATCGCTTTGACATATTTGGGTAAGTTCGTTACGAAAGCGATGACGCTCTTCGCTAGCAACAAAGGTAATCATTAGTTTGCCCACCAGAAACTGCTGTGTTACTTTAAGCATCCGCGCTGCTGCTCGATTGGCTTCTTGAATCACTCCGTTACCATCTGTTACTAAGTAGCAGTCTGGTGCAAACTCAAACAAATCTTGGTAGCGTTGGCGTTCGGCTTCTACCAAACTTCGTGTCTGTGTGAGTTCCTCATTCTGCTGATGCAGTTCCTCTGTGGCTATTTCTACCATTTCTGAAACGCTACCAAGTTCCATTAAAGCTTGTGGTAGCACATCCAGTGTTAAAGGCGATGTAGTAGCACTTTGGTAGAAATCCGATAAGCGCCTATACATTATCTGTGCACGCTGAGAAAAATTATCTATGTTCACTGTCAAGTCCCGCTACTTACTTACAATCCTATTTAGCAAGAAAGCCTCTTTATTCCAATTGTCAAGTTAATTACAAATTTATTTACATTTTCTCGTCAAAATTTGGCTTTCACCTAGCTGCTATGCTGTTTAAAAGGCATCAAAATTGGTACTACTGCTTTAAGTTTACAACAACTATGTATTAGTCTCGTCTCTACAAGCTAAATTTGACAAAACACACTCTCATTAAGAAGATTCTTAAAATGAGTGTGTTTTATATTTACTTTAAAGCTTAATCGAGCAGGAGATGATGCCCTTTGTCTTTTGAAGCTACAACAAATTATACCTCGTGAGGATGACGATAAGCTTGAGGTTGCGATCGCTTATTGATCAAACCAGAAAGACCAGCAAGACCAAGCAATCCTAACCAGCCCCAGCTAGAACGGCGATTCCTCCTCACTTCTGTTGTTACTTGAACATTATTTGTCTCATTTGTCGTCGTACCAGTACCTGTAGTTGCATTAGTACCAGTTGTACCAGTGGTGCTGTCAGTATTTCCTGAACCAGTCGTACCAGTACCTGTAGTATCTGTACCAGAGCCACCTGTGGTTGTACTGTTTGTACCAGTTGTACCTGTACCAGTGGTGTCTGTACCCGTACCAGTCGTACCACCAGTCGTACCACCAGTCGTACCAGTTGTACCAGTTGTACCTGTACCAGTGGTGTCTGTACCCGTACCAGTCCTACCACCAGTCGTACCAGTCGTACCAGTCGTACCAGTTGTACCTGTACCAGTGGCATCTGTACCCGTACCAGTCCTACCACCTGTTGTCCCAGTTGTACCTGTACCATTGGTTGTACTTGTACCACCATAAGTGTCTGTACCAGTTGTACCAGTTGTACCAGTTGTGCTTGTACCAGTTGTACCAGTTGTGCTTGTACCAGTTGTACCAGTTGTGCTTGTACCAGTTGTACCAGTTGTGCCAGTTGTACTTGTACCTGTACCTGTACCTGTACCTGTACCTACACCTGTACCTGTACCTGTACCTGTACCTGTACCTACACCTGTACCTGTACCTGTACCTGTCGTACCAGTTGTGCTTGTACCGCCTGTGCCGGAAGAGGAGCTACCACCAGTACTTTGCGCCAAAACAGGTGGAACTAGCGCTAAAGTAGCTAAACTAACTGCGAAAGCGTTAGCCCAGACAATTTTGGATAAACTAGAAAGTTTCATAATTATGTTCCCTTGATGTTCTCAACTGTAGAAAGTTTTTGATTTCAAAACAGATTAATGAATTAACTTAGTTAAACTTATGACAAATTATTAAGAGAATCTTCATCCTCATGTGGTAAGTTATGACAATCCTTTTATAAATGAAATCAATCGCAAGTATGACACTCCAGAAACAACAAAGCCCCCTCACTATAAAGTAAGGGGGCTTGTTGATGAAATATAACCCTGGCACTGAGCTATTTTGGCAGTCGGCAACCCGACAACTATCGTGGCCGCTGCAGCGTTTCACCTCTGAGTTCG
>NZ_JACXAE010000083.1 GCF_014698965.1 Iningainema tapete BLCC-T55 | reverse complement strand
AGCCCGAATATCTTCTGCTTCCAGTGCCGCAATGATTTCTGGTAACTTCATGGGGTTAGGCTCATCGATACCGGAAACTGGATTCATAATCAAACGTGCATGTTTCATTTGCCTAACCTCATACACAAGAACTAAGTCATTACCTTGATTACTAATTCATAACACACGCAAGTCCTAGCAGTGATTGTAAACCTGACTACTAGCCTCCTTCGTTGCTTCTTCCACTATCTGACTCAAGGGTTTGCCTTCGTAGGCGATCGCTTCCGCTACAAGCAGATTAGCTAAAAAGCCATCTTTTTCTGGAATATGACCAAGGATGCTAAGTCCCCCAGATTCTTCGCCACCAATCAGTACATCAGTTTGCCGCATTTTCTCACCAATGTACTTAAAGCCTACTGGGGTTTCGTAAATCTCTAGTCCGTACTGTGCTGCGAGGTTATCAAGTAAATGAGTAGTAGCTACTGTTCGCACAATCGCACCCTTTTTTCGTTTGTTTTTTATCAGGTGACGTGTTAGTAAGATTAAGACGGTGTTGGACGAGAGAATATTGCCCTGTTCATCAACAATTCCGCAGCGATTACCTTCCCTATCCGTCATCAAACCTAAATCTGCTTGTTGCTTGACAACTTCCCCCAGTATTGTCATCTGCTCCCCAAAAGATCGAGGCATTCTAACGCCCAAAATGTTGCGAGTTGTTTGAGTCTGTGTCTGACAGCCGCAATGTTCTAAAACTGTATTTAAGTAGCTAAAAGAGGTGGAGTCAAGCGCATCGTACTTTACCTTCAGTTGGGCATGACGAATTCGTTCTATATCTAGCTGTGAGTAGAGAAACCGTAGGTATTCCGGCTTCGGGTCAAAACAGGAAAACTTCCCAGTTAGATCCTCCGTTGGAGGTATATCAGTTACACCTTTGATATGAGCTACAATTGTATCGGTGATTTCCTTAGTAGCTGGTCCTCCATAATCAGGTATATATTTAATTCCGCAGTAGAGTGTAGGGTGATGACTGGCGGTGAACATTAAAGCCCCGGCACTATTAAGGTAACGAGCGTTGTAGGCAATCACTGGAGTGGGGCAATTCTGCTTTGAAATCTTCACCATCCAACCTAAGCCCGATAGTGCAACAGCGGCAGTACAGGCTAATTGGTCAGCTATAAAGCGGGTGTCGTAGGCAATCAAAATGGGTCGGTCTTTGGAGTAGGCGGTTTCGAGATAACGTGCGATCGCCCACGTCACCTTACGTAGATTAGAAAAGGTAAAATCATCAGCAAAAGCAAAGGTAAAATCATCAGCAAAAATCCCTCGCCATCCAAAGGTAAAATCATCAGCAAAAATCCCTCGCCATCCAAAGGTAAAATCATCAGCAAAAATCCCTCGCCATCCATCGATACAAAACTTGATCTTGCTGAAATCGCTGCTATTACTCATAAACTGTCACCTTCTTAAAATCTAAAAGCTAAAGATTGATGCACCCCAGTAACTGCCAGTTTCTAGATTTGCACTTTGACGAAGCAATCCCGAACCTGAATTTCAGTAGTTAGCGCCTCCTCTAACTCATCCTTGCATAGAGCTAGGGATAAATCCTCAAATTGATAATCTAGGTAATCATCTTTTAAGCAACATGTTACTGATTGCTGAACACAAGTTCAACATAGTCAATAAAGATGCCTTAGCAATACTTAAGGCGATCGCACTCTCGCATAAAAGTACAAACTATTTTCACCATTATCTCTGTTTACACTCTTACAAAGTGATTTGTTATCAGTAGGCGCAAGTATATTTTTCTCAATTTCGCCTCCGCTCACTTTGAAGCTGTTAAACAACTAATTCCACATCATACAAAAACAGCGCTCTTTTCACAAGTAAGCCCTTAATAGTTTTTCAAGTTTTAGTAATATTAAATTTTTCTTTATCTACCTTGTCTGACAGTATTTTGTGTCCGCTCAGCACTAAAAAACGCATTAATAATTTAGCTAAAAATTATATCATTTGATATATTGTTTAATCTATGATTTAAACGTTATTTATAAAAAAATCAACTTAAGTATATAGATAGTTATATTGACAAACGGCTGTTTTCAAATATAAATGTTATCTATAAGAGGTAATCTGTTTGGTTGTAATCAGGAAACTTCCTAATATAAACTGCCCTATAACTATAAAAATTACTAAATTTTTATACTCAAAACTCCTTTTACATCCATGTTGCAATGATTTTTTCATATAGCTGTTTGGCGTTGCGATCTGGTTTCTGTGAAATTGAAATAAGGTATCTAACTACTCTAAACCCAGAAGGTGTTCAGAGGAGAGGTATATGAAATTTGAATAACTAGAGGTTTTTGACATGCGACAGGCAGAGTTAATACAATTTTATGTATCAGCAGAAGAAAGTTTTAATCAGACGACTTTGATTGAAGCTCAACTGACTAAGGCAACACATAATACCACAAAAGTTCAGGTTGAAAACACAAATTCTGGACTTTTACCTATTGTTTTGATTTCCTTTATGATTGTTGGGGCATGTATCATTTTTCTCGGTTCAATCTCCAGCAATGTTTTACGAGATAAAAATAAAGTAGTAATCAGTAACCACTATCGGCAAGTTCCCTGTAGAAAATGTCAATATTTTCACGACAACCATTATCTTAAATGTGCAGTACACCCTTCTACTGCTTTAACCAAAGAAGCAGTCAATTGCTCTGACTACTTGTCTAATAGTATAGGACTTACGCATTGACAAAGTGGTAAAAAAGTGTATTGATAAAAAGTATCATCAACTTACCAGGTATCGGACAATCAGAGAAATCAGCTTTCCCCTCGACAGCACAGTGCAATCTGGAACATTACACTCTGTTTTTGCTATCAGAGCCAAAACATGGCGGATGTTGTAGATTAGCAGAAATATTAGAAAACGTTTCACAAGAAGCGTGTGAATAGATTCTTGCTGAGAGAGAGATACGAACCGAAAGATTTATTCGATACAGTCCAGGAATTTATAAATATAGTAGGCGGGATTTTAAGTGTTGATGACACAGTAGTAGAAAAATTGTATAGCGACCCAAGCAAGGCAGAATTAATCGGTTATTTTTGGTCTGGTAAATATCATCTCTTGTATCAAAGGAATAAATTTAATCACACTGTATTACAGTGATGTACATGGAAATTCAGTACCAATAAATTACAGAATATACGACAAAAGGGAGGGAAAGACTAAGAACGACAATTAAGGAAATGCTTAAGGAAGTGATAGATTGGGGTGTAAAGCCAAGAATAGTGACAGGGGACAGTTGGTACTCAGGAGTAGAAAACTTAAAATTTTTAAGAAACCAGAAATTGGGTTTTCTATTTGGGGTTGAGAAAAATAGAACTGTATCAAATGAACCGGGAAAGTATTGCCAGGTAAGCAGTCTGGATATTCCAGAGCAAGGTTTGAGAACTCATTTGAGAGAATTTGGATTCCTGCGCGTTGTTTAGGAAAGTCTTTAAAAAAGAAGACTCTAGACACTATATATTGTATCTACCAGATGATGAATCTCTCCAAGAAATAACTAGAAGCACCTTCGTGACAATTCATGATACCCATTGGGGAATTGAAAGTTTTCACAGAGCCATCAAACAAGTATGCGGAATTTGTCGATTCATGGTTAGAGATAGCCAAGCAATCAAAACACATATATTTTGTTCGATTCAAGCATTTGTTCGTTTAGAAAAAATGCGTTCTGAAAACTTAATTTCTAATTGGTATGAATTACAAAGGAACTTATTCACTTTGGTTTTGCGTGATTACATTGTAGAAAATCTTAACAATACTTGTGCTGCTTAGTATACATGAATGGGATTTTTTGTCAATGCGTAAGTCCTACAAACTATAACAACCCCCCTTCAGGACATCTTCCGACTGTGGAAATTGGGTATAACTTTGACGTAGCTTTCAGTGGTGCACTTAAAAGGTGCGGCTTTTAAATCAGCACTGCTTGCAAGCTTATTCTCCAATAAACTTAGTTGCAAAAAAACGGTTTCATGATAATATGATTAATAGACAAAATTAAAGCTTAGCTTTCCAGTGTGGTGGAGTCTGTCAAGACCTTAGGGTCTTACTGGAGCATTTAATGGAGACCCGCCTATGGATGACTTAATTGATATTGACTCTATATTTCCAAAAGCAACACTTAGCCATAATCAACACAAGTGTTAACTAAGTAGTTATATAGGATTACTATTTGATTTTTGAAATACACGTAGGGTGGAGACTGCCCACCATATCTGGGATTTGTGCGCTTGCGCCCTGCCTAGATATACGTAGATTTGTTCAGAAATCAAACCGGATTCCTATATATTATATCAGTAAGTAAGGAAATTAATAGCATTGCATCTCAAGCAAATTTCTATTCTGAAAAAAATGCTGGAATATTTTGTACAGATGCTGTTAACATTTTTGCTTTGGTGCTTAAGTTTGTGCACCAGTATCTTTGTGCGGTAGCTATTAAGAATATTACATTTATGCAGTTGAAGCAGACTACCCTTACCCAAGCTATGGATTGCTTGAAGAGATAAGGGAGAAACATCTAAAGTGTATGTCTGCAGCATCTGTTATATCTGCAATGAGAAATCCTCTTGTGGAAGAGGACTTGTAGTTAGTATGAGTTCAACAATCGCAAGCTCAGAATCACCAATTACTTAAAATGGAGAATTTATTGTGCAGCAAGTGTATCTTATTTATTGTATGAAGCCTGCTGAAGATAATTTACTTGCTGTGAAAATAGAAGTAGCAGCAGGTAATGAGATTAAGGCAATTAATATAGCATCTAAGCAAGCTGAAGAATTACTAGAGCAAGCATTTCCAAAGGGTTGGAAATACCGTCCCTATCTTGTCATAGCGAATCAAGGTAAAGTATTAGCATCAACTGGATATGAGATGTTTTTGCAGTTGAAAAAATTATTAGGTACTCAACAAGGATGGAACGTATACAGTATGGCTCAACAATATGGGGTAAAGGCACCAAGCAAAGTAAATAATTTTTCTTCAAGACTAAGTTTGTGCAAGTAGACTACCTGATCAGAACTTGTGGAATTAACGTGTAGAAAAGGATCTGCTAGATAGGGATAGCGGCGATCGCTGCCATCCCTACTGCTGTAATCTAGTTGATTGTCCCTCGTCTAAGTGGCAACACTTCAAGATAGTGAAATAGGTAAAAAGAACAGGGAGCATCTGTGTAATGTCTTTTTTCAGAATGAAACGGCGGCAATTTCTCCACAGTAGCTACTTCTTGACAGGGTTGGGACTATCGGCTTGTGGCTTGGCGGTTAGCTCTTCAAAGGAGAGCCTCGCTTATAAAGTGGCGACGCGAGGCAAGATGAAGGTTTATGCATGGGAAAACTATGTAAATCATCAGGTGTCAGAGGAATTCACCAAAGCGACTAGCATCAAGCTAATTGTAGATACATACCCTGACCAAGAAACCATGCTTGCCAAAATTGAGGGTGGCGGTGGAGCTGGCTACAGCGTTGTCTACCCCAGAGATTACATCACCAAGCAAATGATCGATATTGGGCTACTGGAGCCTTTGGACAAAAGCAAACTCACTGCCATAGCTGACATCGCTGAAAATTTCACTCAACCCTATTACGACCCTGACAACACCTATAGCATACCTTACGTCTGGGGGACAACTGGCATCATTTACAATTCCACAGCACTCAAGACTGCACCGACAAACTGGCAATCGCTATGGGATCTCAAAGATCAGCTAAAGAACCGGATCAGCTTGTTAGGTGATGGGCGCGAAGTCATAGGAATGACGTTGCACACTCTAGGCTATTCTTATAATTCCAGAAACGAAGCTCAGATTAAAGCAGCTTATAAAAAACTACGAGAGCTAAAAAGTGCTGTTACCGCCTTTACCTCTCATGAATGGCAAGAAAAGTTGGTTAAAGGAGAATTGGTTTTATCAATGGCATACTCAGGTGATGCTTTAGCTGTGAGCAGTCAGTACCCTAACCTGAAGTACGTGATTCCTCAGAGTGGAACCTCTTTATGGAACAGCACTATGGTCATTCTAAAGACGGCTCCTGCCAAGGAGGCTGCCTATGATTGGATTAACTTTAGTTTAAAGGCTGAAAACAGCGCTAGTGTCATCGAAGCAAGTGGCTTTGGCAATCTCAACAAAGCTGCAACACCCCTGATCTCAGATAAGATTAAGAATAAACCCGACTGGGCACCTTCAAAAGAAGTGCTTGCTAAGTGTGAAAGAATTCAACCCCTCGACGACGCTACCCAGACACTTTTAAATGAGTATTGGTTCCGGCTCAAAAGTGTATGATACTGTGCATACCATTATAGCACTCTGGGCAAAAAATATAAGTAAAAATATTTAGGAAATTAACTAAGGTGCAAACGTTTCTTTGGTTAGCAGTTCTCATTGCTGCCGTAGTGGGAATGGAATGGGGAGCCGATCAAATAGCTGATCCACTTAGGAAATTGCGGCAACAGTGGGGGATCACACAAGCAGCAGGTGCGGCTTTGGTTGCTCTCGCAACGGCTAGCCCAGAGGCGCTGATCAATACTATCAGCGCTGTACGTGGTTCTGAAGATATTGGGCTTGGCAATATGCTTGGTTCAAACATTCTTTCCGTTCCAGGAATCATTACTGTTGCCTACATCGCCTCCAGAATGTCTTCTAATTGCAAGGATAAAGATCATAAGTCAAAAGATCGGCAAAGCTCAACAGACAATGACAAAAGCCACCAGGACCAATCATCCTCCAACGGGAATCAAGGACGTGATAGTTTACTACGCTTGGAACCACAGGCTTTTAGTACGCAAGCAGTCCCCTACGTACTCATTGTAGTGCTAGCGGCTGTGCTTACAATTCCCAAGCCTTGGCGCGGTTTGCAACCAATTGACGGCGGGATCATGCTTTGCGCTTACATAACTTTTGTAGTAAACGCCATTATTCAAGGGCGCACTAAAGGTGAGGAAGTGGAATGGGAAAAAAAAGGGATTGCTCTAGCTATTGGGGGTGCCGTTGTGCTTGCCACATCTGCCTTCTTAGCAGTGACGGCAACAGAGAACCTAGCGACTGAGTTAAAAATTTCCGAAGCGATCGCCGGGCTGTTTATTACCTCAACCATGAGCATCCTCCCAGAATTATTTGCTACCTGGCACTTAGCAAAGGATGGGCAGGAAAGCACTGCGGCTACAGCCGTCTGCGCTGACAATACACTAACCATTACCCTCGGTTTGTTTCCACTGGCAATGATCTGGTTGCCAGTCAAACCAGAAGAGTTCAAGCTCTTTTGTGTCAACATGGCTGCTGTTGTATTGTTTGCGGTATTAGCGGCTACGCTAATGTATCGGGGATCTGAGAAATACTCCTTCTCTATTAAGGATGTACTGATACTCTGCGGAACATACGTAGTTTATGTGGCTGCAGTCTTGTTTGGTGTTCTGAAAGTTTTCTCATAATACCTAAATCATCGCTTGCTACTAGAACAGCGATCGGGACTATTAAACGCAATTTAGTACAAAGAACTGTTATGACAAAATTTGGATATCATGTTTCTCACGAGCAGTTCAAGCCCAGCACCTTATTAGAGTACGTTCAGTTGGCAGAGCAGGCTGGATTCACACATGCTTTGTCCTCTGACCACTTCTATCCCTGGAGTGAGTTACAAGGACAGAGTGGGTTTGCTTGGTCATGGTTAGGCGCGGCTTTACAGGCAACGAACCTTACCTTCGGCGTCGTCAATGCCCCAGGGCAGCGATACCATCCTGCCATCATTGCTCAAGCCGCCGCCACATTAGCAGAAATGTTTCCTGGTCGCTTCTGGGTGGCATTGGGTAGCGGTCAGGCACTCAACGAACACATCACTGGTGGACGTTGGCCGATCAAGGCTGAGCGGAACGCTCGTTTACAAGAGTGTGTTGAAATCATCCGCGCTCTCTGGGCTGGAGAGACTGTCACTCACCACGGTCTGGTTTGTGTCGAGTCAGCGAAGCTTTACACTCGACCCCAGACTCCACCCCAAATTATTGGGGCAGCTATCACTACCGAAACAGCAGAGTGGGTGGGAAGTTGGGCGGATGGACTGATCACCGTTTCTTGCCCACCCCAAAAGCTGCGCTTGGTGGTGGAGGCATTTCAGCGTGGCGGTGGAGAGGGCAAGCCGATGTATCTCAAGGTGCAGCTCTCTTATGCAGCAAATGAGGAGGAAGCACGGTTTGAAGCTTACCAGCAGTGGCGTACTAACATCTTTAATAATGTCATGATGACAGAACTCCAAACTCCCCAACAGTTTGATGCGGCGGCAGAGTTTGTGAAGTTAGAGGATTTAGACAACGCTGTGCGAATTTCTGCCAACACGGGACAGCACATTGAATGGCTCCAGAAGGATGTGGAACTCGGCTTTAGTGAAATTATCCTGCACAACGTCAACACTCAGCAGCAAAAGTTCATTGAGGTCTTTGGTGAGAAAGTGCTGCCAGCGATCGCACATCGCGTGAATTTATAGTCTGGTAATATTTTTTCCATGAGGAGGCTTAAACAATGAACCGAGAAAACAGCTTCAATGCTGAGCTCGAGCGTCTCGAAGAAAGCGCACGGCGGGAGAAAAACTGGAAGCGTTGGGGACCCTACCTTGCTGAGCGCCAGTGGGGTACGGTGCGCGAGGATTACTCCCAAGACGGGTCGAGTTGGGACTACTTCACTCATGATCACGCCCGCAGTCGCGCCTACCGTTGGGGCGAAGACGGACTCCTGGGTTTATGCGATCGCCAGGGTCGTCTGTGTTTGGCACTAGCGCTGTGGAACGGGCGCGACCCCTTTTTAAAGGAGCGTCTGTTCGGTTTGACTAACACCGAGGGCAACCACGGCGAGGATGTCAAAGAGTGCTACTTCTACCTCGACTCGACGCCCACCCACTCCTATATGAAGGCTCTTTACAAGTACCCGCAAGCGGAGTTTCCTTACACCCAGCTAGTGGAGGAGAACCGCCGTCGGAGTCCGAAAGATCCAGAGTTTGAACTCATTGACACTGGTATTTTTGATCAAAGCCGCTACTTTGATGTCTTTGCAGAATATGCTAAGGCAGCTCCCAATGATATTTTGCTCCGGCTGACGATTGCCAACCGGGGTTCCGATACTGCCACACTGGATGTCTTGCCTACACTCTGGTTTAAGAATACCTGGTCTTGGGGTCGCACAGGTGATGGGTATTGGTCAAAGCCTCAGATCGAGCGGGCGAAGGATGGTGGGCTAGTAGCATCCCACGCCACGCTTGGAAGGTTTCGTCTTGTAGCCGAACCATTTTCTGGCAATGCGCCAACATTTCTCTTCACTGAGAACGAGACGAACACAGCACGGCTGTTTGGTACACAGAATGCCAGTCTCTACGTAAAAGATGCTTTTCACACATATATTATAAGTAAAAATATTGAGGTAATCAATCCAGCAGAAATTGGGACAAAGGCGGCGGTTCACTACCACCTTGAGTTACTACCTGGTCAAACGGCAACGCTCAGGCTGCGGCTATTTGCCGAAGAGGAAGCTATGACGGTGTTTGGTCAGGACTTTGAGCAGATTTTTGTGACTCGCATCCACGAGGCGAATGAATTCTATTCAGGTATCTATAAAAACCTACCACTTGATGAATGCCGTGTCCTGCGTCAAGCCTGCGCTGGCCTTCTCTGGTCAAAGCAGTTCTACCATTACGGACTAATGGATTGGCTTGCAGGCGATCCCACTCAGCCATCGCCAGAGGGTAGAGTTAGCCTCAACCGCGACTGGGCGCAGCATCTTTACAATCGCGATGTCATCTCAGTACCTGACAAGTGGGAGTATCCTTGGTACGCTACTTGGGATCTCGCTTTCCACATGATCCCAATGGCAAAACTCGATCCTGACTTTGCTAAGGAGCAGCTTATGCTCTTTTTACGCGAGTGGTATATGCATCCGAACGGAGCACTCCCAGCCTACGAATTTTCCTTCTCCGACACCAACCCACCGGTTCACGCTTGGGCGTGCTGGCGCGTCTATAAGTTAACAGCTTGTAACGGTCAAGGGGATCGCGTTTTCCTCACTCGCGCCTTCCATAAACTGCTGCTCAACTTTACCTGGTGGGTGAACCGTAAGGATATGGAGGGCAATAACATCTTCGAGGGCGGCTTCCTAGGTCTCGATAATATTGGCGTTTTTGACCGATCGCATTCCCTGCCAACTGGCGGACGCCTTGAACAAGCCGACGCGACGGCTTGGATGGCTTTTTACTGTAGCATAATGCTGTCAATGGCACTTGAACTTGCTGAGACAGATCCCATTTACAAGGATCTCGCCTCCAAATTCTTCGAGCACTTCATTATGATTTCAGACGCGATGAACTCTCTGGATGGAACGGGTCTTTGGGATGAGGAAGACGGCTTCTACTACGACCACCTCAGATCCCATGAGCAAGGAATTAGCGAGGGGAAGCCTCTTCCTCTACGGGTTAGATCGCTAGTCGGACTTATCCCGCTTTGTACCGTTGAGGTCTTGGAGCAGGAAGTTGCTAAGCGACTGGGTGGTTTTTCCAAGCGTGTCCGCTGGCTCTTAGAGAACCGCGAGGATCTTTCTCAACATATCTCCTACAAGAAACAGGATGGAACCAACGGGCGTCTGCTGCTGACCATTCCTACGCGAGAACGTCTAGAGCGGATACTGCGTTATCTTTTAGACGAGAAAGAGTTTCTGTCGCCCTACGGTATCCGCTCTCTCTCGCGCATCCACAAAGACAACCCATATTCTTTTTGGGTTGACGACGAGGAGTACCGGGTGGAGTATGTTCCTGGCGAGTCGGATACTAACCAGTTTGGTGGCAACTCAAACTGGCGCGGACCCATCTGGTTTCCGCTCAACTACTTACTCATTGAAGCCCTTGAGCGTTACCATAACTTCTACGGGGATACCCTCAAAGTTGAGTTTCCTACGGGATCGGGACAAATGATCACCCTAACAGAGGTCTCGCAGGAGATCGGGTTGCGCTTAGTAAAACTCTTCATGCCTGATGAAGCCGGACGCTGTCCTTGGCAGGGGGATGATCGGCGTTACGCTCTTGACCCTCACTGGCGAAAACTTACGCTTTTCCATGAGTACTTTCATGGTGATACAGGTCGAGGTGTGGGGGCAAGCCACCAGACCGGGTGGACTGCTCTGGTGGCAGTTCTATTACAAAAATTTTACATAGAGAGAAAATCCTAATGGACAAATTGTTCGACATCAATTGGTAAGAAATTTTCGTTCCCAGCATTTCCAGAACTGAATTGATTATACGCGCAACGCTTGTTTACCTAGCACTGTTTTCAGTTCTACGCATCATGCCTAGCCGACAAATAGGAACTTTAGGAGTTCCCGATTTGCTCGTAGTTGTGCTTTTTGCGGAAGCGGCTCAAAACGCGATGGCGAGTGACTATACATTGATTACTGAAGGAGCAATTCTGGTAGAAACTGTAATTTTTTGGAGTTACTTCCTTAACTGGCTCGGCTATATTTTTAAACCATTTCAGCACTTTTTGACCCCCCCGCCACTCCTGCTTGTGAGGAATGGTCGGATGATCGAGCGTCATATGCAATAGCAACTGATTACAGAAGAGGAGTTAATGAGTCAGTTACGTCAGCAGGGGATGGAATTTATTGCTACTGTAAAAAAGGCATATAGGTCGGCTGATGGTAGTATTAGTGTCATCACTTATGACTCAAAAACCAGTCCTGTTTTTAAGCATCAAGCAGAATAATCTCTCTTGGTGGAGGCGGTTCGTAAAAAAAGTAATTATTTTGGATAACTATGGATAAGTTTTATGGAGCAAAATGAGTGAATTCTTTACGCAAAGTTTTTTCAGTTGGTTTCTCAATCATTACTTTATTGTTTATCTTAAGCTCATTTATATTAATCGTGTTCGCTGTCCTCGAATTATGGAGCGGAATCAATCCCTTAAAAATGACTGACTTGAGATCGCGTTTCAATTCTATAATGGAGAGTGTTGGTTTATTGACAATTGCTGTTGCCTCTCTTGAGCTTGGACAAACAATTCTTGATGAAGAGGTGCTACGTAGCACTGAAATGAGCTTTCCCACCAGAGTACGCCGTTTCTTGTCGCGATTTCTGATTGTCATTATCGTTTCTCTATCTATTGAATTCCTAGTCGCAGTATTTGAACTAATCCACGAAGACCCGTCGCACTTACCACAAGCATCTACTGTAGGACTAGCCACTGCTGCATTACTTGCGGCTTGGGGGATATTTGTACGATTAAATAAGTCAGCCGAAGAGTTAGAACCAGAGGCATTGCAAGAAGTCAAGAGCGAAGACATTAAAATTCAGGGCAATGAAGTTAACAGCTAAGGCAGAAATAAGCGAGTTTAGGATGCAAACTACGGTAGATGAAAAACTATCACCGGATTAAACTTCGGGAAACACTGCGCTCCAGCTACTGGTTTGTGCCAACACTTATGACGGGTGCGGCGATCGCACTGGCTTTCTTCATGCTGACAAGACGTGGCGGTAACAATTCGCTTACTAGACGCGATCGCGATGATTGCTGAGTACACTCATAACAACAAGAACCGTGCGACGCTGCTGCGTCATGCCAAGATGATTAGACGCAGTAGCCATGACTTATTGGAGGAATTGGACCCTTGAGGATGTTGAAGCAAGATACCAGGTAGTTATCAGGGTATTGTCGTCACTAGATACAAATTTAAGACAATAACTCTAATTGATTCTGAATTCTGAATTCTGACTTCTGAATACTTCTTCAATTATGTTACTGTTTGGGGCTGTAGTCAGAGCAATCTAGCGCTTCTTTGGTTAAAGCGATAGAAGGGTGTACTGCACACTTAAGAAAATTGCTGTTGTGAAAGTATCGACATTTTTTACAGGGAACTTGCTGGAAGAGTTTGCTAGTTACTATTTCATTTTTATTTCTATTTTCTACAAATTTACAGGAAATCGAGACGATAAAAACGACAGATGCCCAAACAATCATGAAGCAAATAGGAGCTAAAAATAATATTACATAATTTGTGTTTTCAAACTGAGTTTTTGTTGGATTATGTGTTGCCTTAGTTGGTTCAACTTCAATGAGATTTGTTTGATGAAAACTCTCCTGTGCTGATACATAGAATTGTACCATATCTGCCTGTCTCATATCAAAAACCTCTATTTACTCAATCTGGAACCACAACATTTAGGTAGATACGCGCCATATATCTTCCGAAAAAGGAAGTGATAGCTATCAAGATGAGTAGCGTTACAACTATCTGAAAAAATCCTTGCAACATGGCTCATAAACACTTATTGTATTGTAAATTGCATACTCAAAATCAAGTGGCTTATGAAATCAGAGCGCGTACACTAGATGGGTTTGCTTCAAAAGTAATCCACCTACATCCAAGAGCGCGACCAGTTAAATGCTTTAGCCTTTAAATCAGGGCAAATTTATCTTGTTTTGTTTGAACTAGTTTTGTTTCTATTTAAGAAAATTTAATTAATAATATCTAGATAAATTTTAGCCCAAAAAGCAAATTTTTTCTAATTTATAAACACATCCTATTTTATTTATATTAGCACATAAATCCGTGTTATTTTCCACCCTCTTAAAGAGCTTGCACAATATTACAAACAAAAAGATTGTGATGGTAATCTTCTCGTTTCTTGCTCAGCTTGAACAAGGGATTTGGCTAAGGTTTTTTGCTCCAATTTGGTTTGACAAGGTAACAATGGCTTGGATGAGTCAACTATAGTTAGGCGCTTGTGTGGCAAGCGCTTGCTCCTGAATATAACTATATGAGATCTGGTTCATTAATCATAAAGCCAACTCCACTGCCAGAGATCACAAAAGCAGCAGAGTTAAATGACAGCAGCCAAGTTCGGGGTGTCATTGTTTTGATGTTTAAGAAGTATAAAAGCAATCTTTCTATTTTTCTATTTTGTTTTTCTTCTATCTAAAGAGGTATTTGACGTTCTTTCGCTTCAGTATATGCCAATTGTTTACGTAGTATATAACTTAAAATCTAAACGGTATAGATAACATGTATATTTTCCAATCTAAAATAAATAGATCTATATATACTTCTAAATATAAAATTAATTGTATGCACTAAATAAACACTTAAATTTACTCAAATTTAAGACTATGATTGATAGTTGAAATAAAAACCAAACTAGGAGTTAAAAACTAGAGGCTTGAGTCATTGTGTAAGAGTGAAAAGTAAACTTGGTTTTAGAAGTTAGTTCAATCGTCACTAGATAGATCTATGGAATAGGATAAAAACGGAGTATCTTTGTTTAACTGTTCAATCCCCTAAGTTCATTTATGGTTTTTTCCCTAGTTCCTAATTCCAAGTGACTAGCTGAGTCATGGTATTACTGTTGGTGAAGATGGGTTGAGTCACTAAGTTGGCTCGTCCTGCGCTCCGATCTTCTCCAGTGAAATATTAATTCAACTAAATGTTAATCCGACTGAGGAAAACTATGGGTGGGCAAAACTGTGTATCCGCTGCTGCTCGTTTGCAAGATAAACTACCACCACCGTTGCATTTATTGGTAGATCTAGCCTTCAACTTCTGGTGGAGTTGGTTTCCTGAAGTGTCTGCTCAATTTGGCTCTCTACAAGCTGTTAGAGGAGGAAATTATCCCTTGCTACTATGAGCAGGATGACGAAGGATTACCTCGTCGCTGGATTAAGATGATGAAGACTTCGATTAAAACTATCGCTCCTTATTTCAATACCGATCGCATGGTAGCGGAGTACGTCCAAAAGATGTATTTGCCCCAGGATCAAGCTGAAGTTGAACTGGCAATATCTCAAACACTTACTCACTAACCACTTACCACTAACTACCAACAGTTAATTAAGTTTTTAGCCTTATGACTCACTCAACAAACCCAACGATTATTCTAGGCGGTGGTTTTACCGGGTTATTTACAGCTCTCCACCTCAGCCAACACATATTTAAAGCTACTACCAACGCCCATGCATAATTTGAAAGTAACTGCCGAATGGCTGGTTGACACAATTTTCCAACGCTACAGCGATGAAAACCATTTTACAGGAGCCGCCGCGATGTCAATTCAAAATCATAAATAAGTTTTTCAGAATTTTTCTCCTGCTCTTTTTAGTTCCTTAGAAAGGAAAATCATGAGTCAAAAATTTGCCATCATATTGTTAGGCTCACCAGTAAGTTATACAATTTATATTATCTATGACGAGCGCTCGCGCTAACTACGTCATCGCCTTCAATGCCCCAACTTAGAACAGATTTCTGAGTTGGGGCATTTGAGGATGATTGGATTTTGGTAAAGCCAGTGGGTGTAGGAAGTGCTTTGCGATTTTTGCACCTAAAACCCGCCATAGTGTTCTTCTACATTTTCTTTGTCTGTAGCAATCTTCAGTTCCTTTTTACTGTGTTCCAATTGTTTCCAAAGTACCTCAATTTGCTTGAAGGCTTCTTCCGCAGAGAGTTTCCCGCCTGTTTGTAAATTGGCAATGTAGCCAACTTTTTGAGCAAATTCTTGGAGATTGGCATTAAACACCAGGTTCTCTGGCTTGACTTGACCATAATAGCGACTACGAGGGTAGAGAAAGCTGTCTTTTTCTCTCTGATTGGGGTTCTTCATACAGTTTGAGATTTTACCCAGACGTTGGATAGAGTAACTTTTATAGCTGCTTTCCACTGAAAAATGTAAGTTATAGTAGGCTGACGTTGAGAAGTTCTGTAGAAAATTATTCTCTCTTTTTTAATCATGTTTTTGCCCTACTTTTAGGGTCTTCTTAATTTATCTATTATCAAGCTTTTATTAAAAAAATACAAGGTATAAATTATCTGTTATAAATCCTCTGTATTGAAATATACCTCTAAAATATTAGAAATGTTTAATACGTTAAGATAATAAATATACATTTTTAAGCGGTTTTACCAAGGATATAGCAATCGTCAAGCGAAAGGAGTAGTGGGAATGTATTTGACACGTTAAATTTTAGAAGCACATGGTGGGAGAATCAGGTCTAAAAATCGACTTCCTAACGGCGCAATAATTGCATCCGTTACCAGATTCTTGAAGCACATGGCTGTATAATTTTGTCAGAAAAGAAACACGCAAGTAAGGGTGCAACGTTGTGGATTTCTACTACCTATTTGTTTGTGACCAAAGAATTAGGATGGAAAGGTAGGGGGACTATTAAATTATAAACTTATAACTAAAAATGAAACCTGATGTGGTAATAAAAATATTACTCGTTGAGGATGATGAGCTGTTTCGCTTGGGACTGCGAATGCGGTTACAACAGGAAACATGCATAGAAATTCTAGCCGAGGCAGAAGATGGTGAGCAAGCAGTAGAACTAGCTAATCATTATCCCCTAGATTTAGTTTTACTAGATATTGATTTACCAGGAATTGATGGAATTGAAGCTTGTTGTCAAATTAAGCAGCATCACCCTCATTTACCCATCCTAGTTTTAACATCTAATTCGGAAAAACCCCTAATTGCACGGTTAATTAAAGCAGGAGTTGCCGGTTACTGTCTTAAAGGAATTCCTTCAGAGTCTTTGATATTGGCATTACGTTCGGTAGCAGCAGGTGCTTCTTGGTGGGATCACACAGCAACCACAGAAATTCGAGCCGCTTTTAAGGAAAACAACTTATCAGCATCATCTACAAAAAATATTGAGCTAAGAGAAAATCCTTTGACGAAGCGTGAACAAGAAATTCTGGCGCTCGTAGCTGCTGGTAAAAGCAACCAAGAAATTGCAGAAATTCTTTACATTGCTCCTGGTACAGTGCGGGTTCACATTCATGCGATTTTGCAAAAGTTGGAAGTGCGCGATCGCAATCAAGCGGTAATGTTGGCTATTCAGAAAGGATTCGTAGCAAAATAACTGTTGGAGAGTGAGTAACATTTACAGAAAAATTCTTGACTCTCGTTAGTGAATAGACTCCTCTAGGTAGAGACGAACTGAGTTGGCACATGAGTGTAGATTTGGTTCAATATTCTTACTGAGAAAATCCTCTACAGTGCGCCCTACCACACTAGCAAGCAACTGCGGTATCCCTTTAATTTGCTTGGTGTCTATCGTGAGTTCGCCGCGACTTTCAATTAACGTGCCGCCGTTATACTCAAGAAAGCGGTTCTTTCCTGCGCAGTAAACTGCTTCAGTAAATGCGTGTGTTTTAATGCGCCATTCAGTGGTGAACTCAGACTCGTTCCATGTGGAGATATCAGTCCACTTGAGCATCGCCTCACTGAGTACAGCACGCGCTACTACTGGAATCTCGCTATCGCCGTGCCACTCGTTGACAAAGTGAATGACACCGCTCTGTTCAAAACGCGACTTGACCTCAATTCGTCGTACATTAGGTAAGTATGGTACGAGTTCGACGAGCTTGTCGCGATACGTGGCATAGACGAGCGGACGCGGAAAGGGAATGTAGGTATCAGCACAAATAATCATTTGTAGATTTCGGTTTGGTAATGCTACTGTTAGACTAGTAGTCAAAGAAATTGAGCGCGTGTTTGGTTTTTTAACAAAGTGTAACGCACCATTTTTAAAGATTGTGGTGCGTTACGGCATTTGCCTATTTTGGTTGTAAAAAACTACCACTAACCACTAACTACTAACCTAATTACTAACTCGTAGACTTTAATTTATCCAAAGCTAAATTTAGTTTTAAGACGTTGACACCAGGATCACCAAAAATCCCCAAAAAGCGACCATCGGTGTTTCGAGAAATCAGCTCTGCCAGTTGATTAGGCTGAAGTCCTCGCGCCTTTGCTACTCGTGCAATTTGCGTTTGAGCAGCTTCAGGAGTAATGTGGGGATCAAGGCTGGAACCAGAGGTATAGACTAAATCGGCTGTAGGTTGTTGTACGCCTGCTGTTTTCAGACGATTCAAGTCTCCTTCAATTCGTTTGGTAGGATCGGGGTCATTTTTGCCTTTGATGCGCTCAAGCAATGCTGGATTACTAGGAGCTAAGTTGCTAGCACCAGATACTCCAGTTTTTAAAACTCCAGCTTCATCCTTTTTCGGATCGGCAGTACTATAGCTGGTAGTACTGGGACGACTGTTGAAGTAGCGATCGCTAGTGAAAGGTTGACCAATTAGAGCAGAACCAACTATATTACCTGCATTATTTTTAATCAAACTACCATTGGCTTGATATGGAAATACAATCTGCCCAAAGCCAATCATCACCAAAGGGTAAATGATAGCTGTAATTACCCAAAGTATCAATGTAGAACGAATGGCTCTGCCTACATCAGTTGCAATCATTAGAATTTCTCCGGTACAAACATCACGAAAAATAAATAAGTAGAAAGACCTACTGCAGTTAGCCCTAACAATCCCAACGCCCAAGCTTGGGTGCGTTCAAGTGTTTCACCAGTGGCAGCATAAACTAAAGGAGCAACCACTAAGTTGAAACATATTGCCAGGAATAGATATAGTGGCAGTTTTTGTCTACGCCATTCTGTCCAAATATCGAGCGCAAATTCAAATGTTCGGGCAGAGATTTGAGATAGGGAGATAGTGCGTCTTTTCATAGATATTTAATGGTAGAGACAAGAGCGATCGCGTCTGTAAAGTAGTTGGTAGAGACGCTCCAGCGGAGCGTCTCTACAGTAGGAATTGCAATCAAGATAAAGGCAAAATAATATCAATCAATTTGATGGCAATAAAAGGAGCTATAATGCCACCAACACCATATATAAAGATGTTACGTCGTAATAATTGATCTGCCGTTAAGGGACGGAACTTCACCCCTTTGAGTGCGATAGGAATCAGTGCCGGGATAATTAAAGCATTGTAAATGAGTGCTGAAATAATCGCAGATTGAGCGCTCTTTAGCCCCATAATATTAAGTGCGCCAATCCCAGCTGCAGCAAAGATAGTGGGAATGATCGCGAAATACTTAGCGATATCGTTGGCGATCGAAAACGTTGTCAACGCCCCACGGGTAATCAATAACTGTTTACCAATCGTCACCAAATCAATCAACTTCGTAGGATCAGAATCTAAGTCCACCATATTAGCAGCTTCTTTGGCAGCTTGGGTACCAGAGTTCATCGCCACACCCACGTTTGCCTGAGCCAGTGCTGGAGCATCGTTAGTACCATCCCCAGTCATAGCTACTAGCTTACCCTGAGATTGTTCAGAGCGAATCACTTCAATCTTATCTTCCGGAGTCGCTTCAGCGATGAAATCATCAACCCCCGCCTCCTTAGCTATTACACTAGCTGTGATGCGGTTATCACCCGTGAGCATAATCGTCTTCACTCCCATACGGCGGAGTTGATCAAACCGTTCTCGCAGACCTGGTTTAACAATATCCTTAAGATAGATGACACCGTAAATTTCATTGTTAGAGCAGACAGCTAAGGGTGTGCCTCCCAATCCAGATACTCTTTCATAAGCTGCGTCTAACTCCGACGGAACGTTGCCGTTACGAGAACGTACAAAACCCTTAATCGCATCTACTGCTCCTTTACGGACTTGTTCGCCATCAGGTAGATTGGTACCACTCATCCGAGTTTTAGCAGAAAACTCCACACCCTCAGCTTGGTTGGTGTTGAAGTCTACCCCAACCTGGTACTTTCCTGCCAATCCTACGATTGACTTGCCCTCCGGCGTATCATCAAACACGCTAGCAGCTAGGGAGACTCGCGCCACATCTTCAACTGAATGACCATTTACAGGAATAAACTCATCTGCCATCCGGTTGCCTAAGGTGATTGTACCTGTTTTATCCAATACCAAGCTGTTGATATCACCACAAGCTTCTACCGCTCTTCCCGAAGTGGCAATCACATTAAATTGAGCTACCCTATCCATCCCAGCGATACCGATCGCACTCAATAAACCACCAATAGTGGTGGGAATTAAAGCTACCAGCAGCGAGATGAGGATAGCAACGCTAGCACCAGTGCGCAAACTGTTCCCCGCCTCTACTCCATATAAAGTGCTGACAAAGTTGGCAATGTAGCCAGCGAAAGGAGGAATAGTCGAAACTACAATCAGAAAAACCTGAGTTAACACTGCTAACAGTACTGTCAAGGCAATTTCATTGGGAGTCTTACTCCGTTCTGCTCCTTCTACTAGAGCAATCATACGATCGATAAAGCCTTGACCGGGGTCAGCAGTAATGCGAATTGTCAACTCGTCAGAAAGCAGACGTGTACCTCCTGTAACCGAACTAGCAATGTCTGTACCAGGTTGCTTCAATACAGGGGCAGATTCTCCGGTGATAGCAGATTCATCAACTGAGCCTATACCCTGAAGTACTTCCCCATCAGCAGGGATCACATCACCTGCAATCACCTTGACTAAATCACCCCGACGCAAATCTGTGGAATTAACTTCTTGAATGGAACCATCAGGGAGGGTTTTACGGGCAGTAGTTTTTGATCGCGTCGATCTTAATGTATCTGCCTGTGCTTTGCCTCGTCCTTCCGCAACAGCTTCCGCAAAGTTGGCAAACACGACTGTGAAAAATAGAATTAAAGTAATCAACCCGTTTAACAAGCGTTGCTGGTTAACATCTGCCTGTAATGTACCGAATAAATTCGGGTTAACAGTTACCAGGAAAGTGACTATTGTTCCCACCCAAACGATAAACATCACTGGGTTTCGGACAGCAGTTCGGGGATTGAGCTTGACAAATGACTCTCGAATTGCTCGTTGGTAAAGTCCCCGCATATCTGCTTTGGGAGTGTGCCTGCGGGACGAAGGAGTTCCAAGGGCAGAAGAGGTTGAGTCAGTAGAGGTTTGCATAAATTTGTTAATTGTTAATTGTTAGTTGTTAATTGTTAATTGTTGTTTGCTATTAACCATTAATCACTAACGACTTTTAGCCAATACCTTTAGCAATTTGGAAAGCTTCGCCGATTGGTCCTAACGCCAGTACCGGGAAGAAGGTGAGTGCGCCTAAAATTAGAATTACGCCTGCAGTTACGCCTGTAAATAATCCAGTATCGGTGCGTAATGTACCAGTAGTGAAGGGAACAGGTTGTTTGCGGAACATGCTATCTGCAAGTAACAGCAAACCTATGATTGGGACATACCTTCCTGCTAGTAGACTGAAGCAGGTACTGAGGTTCCACCATAGGGCTGTTATAGTTGGTTGTGTACCTGTGGCGATCGCTAACGGTGACGGTTGTGAATCACTCAAGCCTTCAAACCCAGAACCGTTGTTAGCAGCAGCTGAAGCGTATTCGTAAATAACTTGAGTAAAGCCATGAAAACCTGGATTACTAATTCCTGCCAGTTGATCGGGAAATGCCAAAGCAATCCCGGCGGGAATTAAAATGGCGATCGGGTGAACCAGCAAAATTAGGAAACTGGCAAGCACTACCTCACGCTTTTCGATCTTGCGTCCCAAAAATTCCGGTGTCCTTCCTACCATCAAACCTGTCACAAACACCGCCAAAATTAAGTAAGCAAATAGATAAGCTGTTCCCGTACCCTGTCCACCAAAAACAATCTGAAAGAACATATTTGAAAGGGTAACGAATCCACCATTAGGCATAAATGAATCGTGCAAGCTATTGACTGCTCCGCACATGGTGGCAGTTGTAATCACGGCATACAAAGCAGATTGCGCCCAACCAAACCGCACTTCTTTACCCTCTAGGTTTGGCTGCTGACTGCCCAAAAGCGCGTTCACTGCCGGATTACCGTTGTATTCACCAATTGCTGTAATGATAATAAAGACTACGAGAATTGCTAGTGGAATACAGTAAACCAACCAAGCTTGTTTAATATTGTTGGCAAAGATGCCATAGGTGTAGATCAGTGAGGAAGGTATCGAAAGGATTGCCACAAGCTGAATCAAATTGCTCAAGCCATTTGGGTTTTCAAATGGGTGTGCCGAGTTGATGGCAAAAAAGCCGCCACCGTTTTCTCCTAGTTCTTTGATGATTTCATAGTGAGCCACTGGACCGCGTGCGATCGCCTGACTAATGGTAGGATTTTCTAAGGTAGGAATCACCACAGGACCAGCTAAGGTTTCTGGAACTCCAGCCGCCATGAGAACTATTGCCCCCACAATACTGATGGGTAGTAAAATCCGCATAATCGTGCGAATTAAGTCTACGTAGAAATTGCCCAAAGGTCTACCAGTTAAACCGCGAATAAAGGCGATTGCTACCGCTATCCCCGTTGCCGCAGAGGTGAACATGTGATAACCCAACCCCAACATTTGGCTGGCATAACTCATGTATGTTTCACCAGAGTAGTGCTGCTGATTGGTATTGGTGATGAAGGAAATTGTGGTATGTAAAGCTGTATCCCAGGTGGGTGCTGCTAATTTTGTTGGGTTGAGGGGTAGCCATCCCTGATTCATAATGATGAAGAAAATCAACAACGCCATCACTATGTTGCTGTAAAGAATTGCTCGCGCATACTGCCACCCTGTCATGTTTTCTTTTGCGGCAACACCAACTAGTGAGTAAAGTACTCGCTCAATTGGGTTCAAAATTGGGTCGAGAAAAGTCCGCTGTTCCAGAAAGACACGCGCTATGTATCGCCCAAATAAGGGAGTTATTGCTACTACAATTAGTAGTGTTAATGCGATTTGAATCCATCCTTGTAGCATGAGTTAATCGAACTCCGACTTTGGTAGATTTAAGATTTTAATCAGATGTTTTGCTGTTAAACTGTGCTTTTTTACAACCTGCATATTCTCTTATGCTGCTAATAACTAATCGTTAATAGCTTTTAACCATTAACAATTTATGTTAATTATGAAACTAAAATTAAGAAAAAACAAGGTATAGTTTGTTTTTTATATCATTATATATAATGGAAATATATACCTAGCTAAATAGAAAAAGTTTAGAAAGTTTAGATTAAGTCTATATCTAGAGATATAGATAATGTTTAAAGGAAAATAAACAGCTACTTTTGGCGAAAATTGGCTGGTTTTTATGAAGTTTGTTAATTTTAATAAATAAGATTGTATTATTGATTTGTTCATGTTCAAAATATGGTACTCCAAATTTATTAACTTTAAGAGCAATCCACGTTCGAGAATATTCTGGTTAGTGGTTGGACTGGTTACAGTTGTCATGGCTTTGGAGTTTTCTACTCCTCCAGACTATGTGTTTGGCTACCTCTATATCGGTCCGATTTTGCTAGCAAGTGCGCGTCTGCGACGAGTAGCAACGGTAAAGTTCACTACAGTTACTTGTGTTCTGACGATTTTTAACATATGGGTTCCAGGTAGATACACTGTAGAGGCTGCCACAATTGCTAGTAGATTAATTGCGATCTTGGCTCTAGTTGTGACAGGTGTTCTAAGCGATCGCAACCGTATATACCAAGAGGCACTTTTGCAGCAGGAGGCAAAACTTCAGGCACAAGAAAAGCTTGCCAGTGTGCGAGAAGACTTTGCCTCTACCTTAACTCACGATCTGAAAACTCCTCTTTTGGGAGCAATTGAAACCTTGCAAGCGTTTGAACGGGAAAATTTTGGTTCTGTTGTTGCTACTCAAAGGAAAGTTTTGGCTACCATGATTCGCAGTCACCAGACTAGTTTGCAAATGGTAGAAACGCTTCTAGATGTTTACCGTAACGATGTGGAAGGGTTAAAGCTTCGTTTAACACCTGTTGATTTGGTTGAGATTGCATCTGAAGTAGCAACAACTTTAACAGAACTGGCTTCCAGTCGTCGCGTTTATATTTCATTAAACTACGGTGAGTCAAACTTTCGCCAGTTTCTCTGGGTTGATGGTGACGCTTTCCAACTGCAACGAGTATTTGTCAATCTCCTCACTAATGCCATTAACCACTCTCCTCGCGGTGGTATAGTGGAGGTTGTGCTGGAACCTGGTTCATCCTATCAAACTGCTAAAATTATGGACACTGGAGCAGGGATTACACCAGAAGAACTGCCACACCTGTTTGAGCGGTTTTATCAGGGACATAGCGATCGTCACGCTAAAGGTTCAGGGCTAGGACTTTACTTAACTCGTCAGATTGTAGAAGCACACGGTGGTAAAATCTGGGCGGAAAATCGACATCCTCACGGCGCAATTTTTGCATTCCGTCTGCCTGCGCGTGTTGTTTGAGTGCTAACCTACAGCGTAATCTGTATATTTACGTTTATAAGGAGCATGAAAACCCAAAACTAAGTCGTGCTTTGGTACACCCAAAGCTTCTAATTGACTGGCAATACCAATTTCTGTCCCATCATGTTGAATCCAAATCTTATCATCCTTAATATCTAAATGCAGCACACAACCATAAATACGCCGCTTGTTGCGCCAACCAACATGAACTAATTGATAATGATCGTGTTCTCTATCAAAAATTGTTTGCGCTTCTACTTCTTCATTTGCTGCTTTATAATTGCTATATTCTGTCAGTAATCTTTGAATATATTCTCGATATTGGTCTACTTTTGCCATTTGACAATTACCTCAACTTCTGGCTCGTAAACAATTAAACTTATTCGATTACTTTGGACAATTTTTTGTGTAAAAGGTAACTGAAAAAATGATTCATAAACATCTAGAGGAATAGCCAGATACAAGAATCTTTCTGGTTGTTCTTCTTCCAAAACAGACCGATAATTAATAAATTGCCCTACTGCTGTATGAAATTCTGAAATAGTTGAATACCCCAAAAAACTTTTAACTTCTACTGCTATTTTTTCGCTACCTCGCTCTGCTGCAATAATTTTCTCTGCTCCAATATCAATATAAATTTCAACACCTCCTGAGCGAATTAAAAATTGCTCATCAGTAACTAACCACCCATCTTTTACTAATGCATTTTTAACAGTATCATGAAAAATATCTTTGGCGGGCATCTTCCAATAGCTACCAATGTCTATTTCTGGTTAACGTACTTCTAATATATCAAAAATGTTGACGACAGGTTGGCTCTGGGCTACTGCTACTCATTTTAACCAATTTCTTCTGCCATAGCGTTGCTTCTGGGGCGTACAAACGCTTCACTTCTGTTCTGCCCTCTTACTTCTGGCTTCTTCAATGGTAAATTTGAGCTACGATGAACGTTAAAAACATTGTCCTATGCCTAATTTTTTATTGGAAGTTGGAGTAGAAGAATTACCTGCAAGCTTTCTCAGTAAAGCTATAGAGCAGTGGAAAGAGCGCATTCCGCAAAGTTTGGCAGCTAATAATCTGGCTACTGAAGCTGTGGAAATTTACGGTACTCCTCGTCGCTTAGCTGTACTGATTAAAGGTATACCATCTCAGCAGCCAGACCGGGAAGAGGAAGTTAAAGGTCCCCCTGTACAAGCGGCGTTTAAGGATGGTAACCCTACGCCTGCAGCCCAAGGTTTTGCGAAAAAGCAAGGTGTTACGATAGATGCTTTTGAGGTTCGCGCTACTGATAAAGGGGATTTTGTGTTTGTGCGCAAAGTTATCCCCGGTCGCAATGTGGCGTCCATTCTGACAGAATTAGTACCTGAGTGGATTTTTGGATTGGAAGGTAAGCGGTTGATGCGTTGGGGTGATGGGGATGTGAAGTTTTCTCGCCCGATTCGCTGGTTGGTTGCTTTGTTGGATGATGCGGTATTGCCAATTGAGTTGGTTAATGGTTCTCTGAGTGTAAAGAGCGATCGCCATACCCAAGGTCATCGTGTTTTACATCCACAATCTGTGACCATTGCCTCTGCTACTGATTATGTCACGACGTTACGCTCTGCTTACGTTGCTGTTGATGTTGATGCCAGATCAACTACAATTACCCAGCAAGTGAAGGAAGCTGTACAAAAGTTAGATGGGTATGCAGAAATCTACCCTGATTTGTTGGCGGAAGTTACTAACTTGGTAGAATGGCCTTCAGCGGTTGTGGGCAAGTTTGAATCTGAATTTTTGCGTTTACCTACTGAGGTAACTACTACTGTTATGGTTAGTCACCAGCGTTATTTTCCCGTTTTTAAAGCAGAAAATAGCAAAGAGTTACTACCATATTTTATCACAGTTTCTAATGGTGATGCAGCTAAATCAGATATTATTGCAACTGGTAATGAAAGAGTCATCCGCGCTCGTTTAGCTGATGGACAATTTTTCTACAAAACTGATTCAGCAAAGCCTTTGGAAAGCTTTTTACCCCAGCTAGCAAAAGTTACTTTCCAAGAAGATTTGGGTTCGCTGCGAGATAAAGTAGACCGCATATGTATTTTAGCTTTGGCAATTACAGAACAACTGCAATTAGGAAGTGAGGAACGGGAAAATATTCAAAGAGCAGCTTTACTATGTAAGGCTGATTTAGTTACGCAAATGGTTTATGAATTTCCTGAATTGCAGGGAGTGATGGGAGAAAAGTATGCTTTGGTTAGTGGTGAACCACAAGCGGTAGCAACAGCAATTTTTGAACATTATTTGCCACGGGGAGCCGATGATATTCTACCTCAAACTCTTACAGGTCAAGTTGTTGGTATAGCTGACAGACTCGATACTTTAGTAAATATTTTTGGATTGGGTATGATACCTAGTGGTTCTTCCGATCCTTTTGCTTTGCGACGGGCGGCAAATGCTGTAGTTAATATTACCTGGGCGGCTAATTTACCGATTAATTTACAACAGTTGCTAGAGCAAATTACAACGGATTTTGTGAAGGAGCATAATAAAGATAAGGCGCAGTTAATTGCAGCTTTGTCAGAGTTTTTCCTGCAACGTGTTCGGACTTTGTTGCTTGAAGAAAAGCAGATTGATTATGATTTGGTGAATGCAGTTTTGGGAGAAAATGACCCAGAATATGCAGCACGGGCGTTAAATGATTTATTGGATGTGCGCGATCGCGCTTTATTCCTGCAACAAATCCGCAATGATGGCACTTTGGAGAAAATCTACGAAACTGTCAACCGTTCCACTCGTCTAGCAGCGCAAGGCGATTTGGATACAAAACAGCTAGAACCAACTAGTCTTGTTCGTAAAGAATTGTTTCAAAAATCCTCTGAAGAAGCTTTTTACAATGCCATTGTGAATTTAGTGCCACAAACTACCGCAGCCCAGCAATCACGTAATTATATGCAGTTAGTAACTGCATTGTTGGCAATTAATCCTACTGTGAGTAACTTTTTTGATGGTGCCGAAAGTGTTTTGGTAATGGATTCTAATCCAGAAATTAAGCGCAATCGTTTAAATTTGCTCGGATTACTGCGCAATCATGCCCGTGTTTTAGCTGATTTTGGTGCGATTGTAAAAAATCTGTAGCATTCGTCAACAAAAAGTTGTGTAAATGTTGCACAGAAACGCTACGATTAGGGTGCTTAACCAGGGACCTCTGCCACAGTCTATGCCCAAAGCCCATGTAATTGGATTAGGAAAGTCCGGTGTTGCTGCGGCGAGATTGTTGAAACGGGAGGGATGGGAGGTGTTGCTGAGCGATCGCAACACCTCAGAATCTCTCCTGCAACAACAACTTGAACTTGCCGCAGAACAAATAACTGTTAAACTCGGCTATTCTCTGGAATTAGAGGGTTCCGATTTACCCCAATTGATTGTCGTCAGCCCCGGCGTGCCTTGGGATATACCCGTATTAGTCAAGGCACGAGAATTGGGAATTGAAACTATTGGGGAAATGGAACTCGCTTGGCGGCACTTACAATCAATCCCCTGGGTAGCAGTCACAGGCACAAACGGTAAAACTACAACTACCTCCTTAATTGCGGCAATTTTTCAAGCCGCAGGATTCAACGCTCCTGCCTGCGGTAATATTGGTTATGCTGCCTGTGAAGTTGCCCTGTCTGTTTCATCACCAGATTGGGTGATTGCGGAAATTAGCAGCTATCAAATAGAATCTTCTTGTACTATTGCGCCACGCATTGGTATTTGGACAACTTTCACGCCAGATCATCTTAGTCGTCACAAAACATTAGAAAATTACTACAACATTAAGGCAAAGTTGTTGCAAAAGTCTCAGTTGCAAGTGTTCAATGGTGATGACCCGTATTTAAGGAACGTGGGTTTAAATCAGTGGTCAGATGCCTACTGGACAAGTGTTAAAGGTAAAGATTATCTGCTCGGCAACAAAGGTTTTTACATTGAAGATGGTTGGGTTGTACAGACGCGAAATACGAAGTCTGTACAGGATGAACGGATTGTGTCCGTTTCGGCTTTACGCATGGTGGGAGAACACAATCAGCAAAATCTGTTGATGTCAGTGGCAGCAGCGCGGTTAGCAGGAATTGATCGAGATGCAATTACAAGTGCTATTCGTGAATTCCCAGGTGTTCCTCACCGTTTAGAACATATTTGTACGTGGGAAGAAATTGATTTCATCAACGATAGCAAAGCTACTAATTATGATGCTGCTGAAGTTGGTTTGGTTTCTGTAAAAAGTCCGGTGATTTTAATTGCAGGTGGCGAAGCAAAAGCTGGAGATGATAAGGGGTGGATAGCAAAAATTAAAGCTAAAGCTGCTGCGGTTTTACTAATTGGTAATGCAGCTTCAGCTTTTGCTCAACGTTTGCAAGATGAAGGATATTCTAATTACGAAATTGTCGAAACAATGGAACGGGCTATTCCTAAGTCAGCAGAGTTGGCAAAACAATATCAAGCATCGGTGGTGTTGTTATCTCCTGCTTGTGCTAGTTTCGATCAGTACGCTAATTTTGAAGAAAGAGGCTCGCGCTTCCGGCAACTGTGTCAAGAGTTGCTCAAATAATCAGATACCCGACTTCGCAGAAGTTGTCGGGTATCTAGAAAAATAATTAACGGCTAGACTCCAAAATTATTGCCAATACAAACATACAAAAGATGAAGATTGCCACACGGAAAAACCATATCCACATGGATAGTAGCATTTGGGCAATTGGAGAAGCTTGGAAAACTTGAGACAAGACATAGGCAATGGTGAAGCCAAGCAGAGTTAGTAGAAAATATTTCAAACCCTTAGAAGCCCACTTGAACAGCAAATTACGATCTTCGGTTACGTTGGTTTTCATGATTTTTGCCCTTTGTTAAAAGTTGATAGGAATTATTGCACTCTCCGGTATTGGGTACTGCTCTTCCCAATCCCCAATCACTTCGTCTGAGTAGGTTGTGTTGTCGGATTATCTTTTTGAGGCTGTAAAGATTGAGAATTATTGGTGCTGATAAGAATCAAAGCGATTAGCCCAATGATGAACAACAGCCATTGAGGAGATTGATTCCCAACATCTCTAACGTCATAGGATTCTCGGCAATGGGGACAAAAGTAAACATTTTTGTTTTGGGGATGTTGTTCAAAACGACAGGGGGGGAAAGGATGATCGGCATATTTACAGCTCATTGTTTGTAACCTCGTAGATGAATTGCAAAGGAATTTTTAATTTTGAATTGCCTTAAAAACACAAAAGACTGGAGAGTGAAAGGAATTCACTACACCAGCCTTTGTAGAAGTCTCAACTATCTTGGCTAATGGGTATGACTTGTAGATATTCAGTTTTCCCGACTCCAGAACTCCAGTGTTCTGACTTGTATAGTGCTGGGAGTCTTCAACAGGGTGTTGCTATGAGTTTTCGGAGTCTTTCTTTAATTTCCAATCTCGAAAGTCATAGAACTGCTCAATGTTAAATACATATCTATAGCTAGGTTGACCTTCAAGGATGAGCGCAAACTTCTTTGCACCCTTTCTGTTTCGGATTGTTTCTACTACAATACCAACTCTACCAAAGCCTGTGGCATCAATAATTTTTGTCAAGCTATTTTCAAAGTCAATCAGAAATTGGTAAAGCTCGTTTGGCTCTTGCGATCGGGACATACTTTAACTCCCAGGAGATAACACTTTCTGGTAAAGAACTGTCGGGAATAACAGAAACCGCCTCACACCGCAATCTGCAAGTAATCTATAGTTAAAGTAGTAACCTAGCTCTACTCGCAAATTACACAACCTTTACCTTTGATTATACATATGTGAGAAATACTTGGCAAGAAGTTATCTACGATCCTCTACTTTAGATAGAGTCGGGGCGAAGGGTTGTAACTAATGTCAACTTGAAGCGAAAACTAGTGTAGGAGAGCTTTATTGCATTCCAAGTCTTTGACTTGGAACGAGATATCTGCTCAAATCCACATTGATTTTCTAACGTTAAACTAATCTTATAAAAAACTAGAGCCTCAGCTGTACGTGATTAAGTAGGAGGAAGTCATGCAAATAAAAGATACAAACGGTATGGGTAAAGTCTTCACTACCTTGACTATAATCAATAGAGCTGACCAGATTCGTGCTGAAGATGGGACAATTACACCAGAACAAGTGCGATCGCTCACTCTGAAAAATGTATTAGTAGGTACAGGAGCGACAACTTTATGTTTACCAACACAAGTAGTAACCCAGCTAGGGCTAAAGCTACTTCGAGAAGTTGATGTTGCAACTGCAATGGGCATTGGTAAAGCAAGAATTTTCCAAGATGCCAAAATATCTCTATGCGATCGCGAAGGTACTTTCGAGTGTTTAGAGTTACCAGGAGGCTCGGACGCATTGTTAGGTGTAATTCCTTTAGAAGCTTTGGGATTGGAAATTGACTTGCAAAATCAAACTTTGAAAGTTTTACCGATTAGCCCCACAGATACTTATTTAACAATTCTGTAAACCTATATACAAGTTTTTTTCAGGGGTGCGTTGTACAAGGTAAAGATAACCTGTAAGTAACAGCACAAATACTCAGACAAAATGCAGTTTGAAATTAGTAAAGTCATAAATATCGGTCAAGTTGGAATCACTCAGCTTGAGATTCCAATTTACACATTTGGTCAAGGAGAACCTGTACTTGGTATTACTTGTTACCTTCATGGCGATGAAACAGCAGGAATTTATGTCTTAGCCAATGTAGTTGACTATCTAAAAGCTCACAGCTACCTCTTCGGCACAATTCATCTAATTCCCGTTGCCAATCCGGCTGCTCAATTTGTGAAAAATCGTTTATCTCCAATCGATGCATTGGATATAAATAGGTTGCGACAAGGAAATAAAGAAGGAACAATTACAGAAAGAAATGCATTCTATTTATTTGAGTTTCTGGTTAAATGCGATTTGGTGATTAATCTTCATACATTTGAAATGATTTCACCAGTAACAGCAGTATTTATGAATGCAGGAGCAGAAGAAGTCAGGAATAAAACCCTTGCAGCGATGAAAGCTTTTTCACCAGAAATAATTTGGATTACTGATGCGCTACAAAATCGCTATTCAGCATATCAATCTACTCTAGATGTGACTCTTGCTGAAGCCGGAGTCACAAACTTTTCTATAGAAACATCAGAAATCATGTTTTTAACAGACGAGCAAATTAGACGAACATCTCAAGGTATTCTCAATGTAACTCAATACATGGGAATCCTCAAAGAATCTTTTAGCGATCAAATTACTAATGAACCTCAAATAATATCTCAAAGAAAAGTTTTTACCGCTAACGTTGCTGGTTTGTGGCAACCTAGTGTTAATCTGATGCAGACAGTTGAGCCTAACACTCAAGTTGGCATACTCACAACATTGCACAACTTTGAGCCACAAGATATATATGCAACTGATTCAGGAATTATTTTTCAGTATCGACACCGCCAGCATGTAGCAACAGGTACTAGTTTATTTAGTGTGGGGTATGTCTGAAAAGTTATAAATAGTAGGTTGGCGTAGGCAGTTTTAACCCAAAAATAACCTGGATGTATATTGACAGGGTTTTTTCATTCTTACCATAAACCGCCCAGAAATAAATGCCATAAACCGCCCAGAAATAAAAGTCCTTTGCTAATAGCTTAAGTCCACTTAAGTGGACTTAAAAGCTGTCTAGTAAATATCTATGGCAATCCTATTTGATTTGTGAAATTTGATCGTAGAGCATAGTCTTCTTTAGAAGACTTTAGCTATTAGCCTGGGACTCAAAGTCCCAGGCAGATGATATTTTGCAATTTTATCTGGTTGAAGCTTTTAACGCAAATTGGAGGGATTGAAACTATTAAATAGGGCTAACTCCACCTTTGAGTGGTTCCCTCTTGATGTTGATAGCTTGATAGTTCATTACATCTATAACTTTAGAAGTATTAATGAATAAATTTCCTGATTCATCAAGATCAAAGTCATCAGGAGTTAGCTTAGGTTCAAAACCAGTAGATGTTGGTTTCTGCGACACGTTTCCCATTGTTAAGTTATTTATTTGTGGTAAGGTGGACTGATATTTTAATATACACCAAGATTTTTTTATCTGGTGTTTGAAATCAGACATATATATATAAATTTTTGATGAAGTTTGTGGTTAATTACTGTGCGATCGCATCTCATTAATAAGAGTACTCAAATTGTTAGAGTTTTCGTGAGATAGACATAAATTTCTCTAATACTTGTTGAGAAGGTGAATAATCGCCCCCTAAAGGAATAGCTAGATTTAAGTACAAATGATCTTCTTTAATCATCAAACCTTGATTGACAAGCCGTTGTAATATCTCTTCGATTTCTGGGCTGGATAATTCTTGATTTAAATCCTGTTTAAGCAGATGTTGTAGCTGACTAGTTGTGTGAATGCGATCGCACGCTATATATAGTAATCTCTCAATTCCTGTTAGAATTACTTGAGGTTGCTGAGCAATGGGGCGCAGATCGATCAGGAGTAAATATTTTCCTTTATCTACTGATAATAAATCACTAGTTTTATGAACTTTTTGCCATAAAGCAATTTGCTGTGCAACAGGCTGAGTGTAGGCTGCCACATTCTGTGGTTCAATATATTCAAAGGTAAAATAGTAAGCCAAGTTCGCGACTACTTCCTCTTTTAAAGGATAAATATACTGATAGCTTGGATATGGTTTAATATTTGCAAAACCATAATGCGCAGGTTTGTCAAAATAAGGACTAAAACGATCAATCCGAATCGGAAAAGTCGCGTCTGGTGGTTGCAAGTGAGTTATCAAAGGAATCAACTCTGCCATCCGTGCATACTCATCTGGGGGTTCTCCTGGAAAACCCCACAGCATATTCCACGAAGGGCGAACACCTAATTCTTTACACCACTTCAAAAGTTGAATATTTTGTATACCTTTAATGCCTTTGCGCATTAGCTCTAACACGCGACTGCTCAAGCTTTCAATCCCCGGTTGAATTCCGTCTATTTTGGCATCTCGCAGCGAACGGATTTGCTCTTTTCTCAGATTAGCTTTTACCTCGTAGAACAATCCTACATCTAGTTGATGAGCAGCGAGTTTGGGAATAAACTCTTTAAAATACTTCAAATCCAAAATATTATCGACAACTTCAACCGAACAGTTAGGATATTTCTCGGTAAGATAAAGCAGTTCTTCCATTGCTCGCCCAGCCGACTTGCTACGGTATGCTATGTTATCACCATTAAGTCCACAGAAAGTGCAATGGTTTCTCTCACCCCACCAACATCCCCGCGATGTTTCAAATAAAAGTTGGGGCTTGTGGGTTTCATCCACAAGGTTACTACTCTCTAGCTGCGCAAAGAAGTCATCATAATCTGGAAAAGGCAAGGTATCCATGTTGCTAACTGAGGGTGCATTGGCATACTTACCCTTTTGGGATAAGTATTCAATGTTGTCATGGGTAAAGACACCCTGCAAATCAGAAATAGATTTTTGTGCTAAAATTCGCTCAACTAGCTCAGGAAAAACAATATCTCCTTCCCCGGAAATTGTGGCATCTACAAAGGGAAACTGACGAATAACTTCAGCCCCCATGATTCCTTCACAGTTAGCGCCACCCAAAATAATGAAAGTTTCTGGAACTCTTTGTTTAATACGTTTTGCTAAAGAATTAGCAGCCGAGTGCTGTTGGAAAACACTGGTGAAGGCAATAATTTTGGGTTGGTAGGCAACTACTTCCTCAACACACTCATCCAAAAACCCTTCTACCTTATCTCTAATAGCCAGAACCTCTTGAATAAAATCTTCTGCGATAGGTTTTGCCCAATCTTTGTGTGCTTCAAGATGAGCTGGCTCGCGCCCTCTTAGCACATCATTAATATATCCTTCTACATTAGTAGAATCAAACAATGCTCCACTAAAAAGCCATTCTCCCAGCAAATCGTAGATTGCCGGACGCCCTTTAGAAATCTGCTCATATAAGGATATGCCTATTAGGGAAGCAAACTTTAACGTCAAGTAAAGAATCTTCGCGTGTATGCTCCGAGATGTTAACCCTGCCTTAAGTAAACCAAGACCAATTGAAGGTAGGAACAGCGGACCAAATGGCATACTAATTAACAATACCTCCGTTTTGTTCCAAGAAGCTGCCACAGAAACCCGGTTTCTTGAAGAAACCGGGTTTCTCTCAACCCCTAATGACTCTAACTGAAAGGTATTGTCTAGCACACTCACTTAGTTTTAACTGTCTTCGCTCAGACTATAACTTTTTTTTACTCGACAATCAAGAGACACTGACATTTATATTAGATATCTCCAAATAACAACGTAGAGACGCGAAATTTCGCGTCTCTACAAGGGTTGTAGACAACGCAGGTTGAATTTCTGGAGATGTCTATTGGTTTTTGTTTTTAGCTCCTTTGAACAACTGATAGCTCTTCTATTGCTCCCAAACTCTTTAAATCATCTCTTTGAGCATCATCTAAGCCTTTAGTGTTGGCAATATTCATTTGCTCATAAGGTCTAGGTTTTTGTAGAGTTTTAATACACTCACCGGTTTCCAGATTCCACAACTTAATAGTTGAATCTTTGCTACAACTTGCCAAAACTTTCCCATCTGGGCTAAAGCTAACTCTACATACCCAATCTGTGTGTTGATCAAGCGTGTGCAAGCATTTACCAGTACTAACGTTCCATAATTTTACAGTGCTGTCATCACTACTACTAGCCAAGATTTTACCATCAGGACTATAAGCAACCGACCAAATCCGCTGGCTATGACCTTCTCTCAATCTCTTGCACTTACCAGTACTAACATCCCAAAACTCGATCGCACCATCATAACTGCCACTAGCGAGAGTTTTACCATCAGGACTAAAAGCAACGGACCAAACTCTGCTAGTTGGTTCTTTCGGACGCTGAAAAACTCTCACACTACCATCACCCACATTCCACAATCTAATGGTGTGATCGTCACTACCACTTGCTATGATCCCCCCTTCGCTCCCCGAATTTCGGGGGGTTGGGGGGTTTGGACTAAATGCTACAGACCAAACTCTACTACTGTGTCCTTTAAATAATCTCAGACACTCACCAGTACGAACATCCCATAAACTTACAGTGTGATCGTCACTACCAATAGCCACGAATTTACCATCTGGACTAAAAGCCACAGCCCAAACTTGACTTTCGCCACCTTCGACTGCTCTAGTTAAAGTATTTAGGCATGTACCAGTTTTCACATCCCATAAGCGTAAGGTATGGTCATCACTGCCGCTTGCCAATATATTACCATCAGGACTAAAAGCTACAGCCCAGATTCGACTAATGTGACCTTCCAATTTAAGAAAATCCTTACCAGTTGATGCATTCCATAATGTTATTGAGTATTCATCACTACTACTTGCTAGAGTTTCACCATCAGGACTAAAGGCAACACACCAGACTGCTCTTGTATAACCCTTGAGTCGCCACAAACGTTTGACACAATAGTTTTCTCGGTTAATATTCCACAACTTCAGGGTTTGATCTTCACCACCACTAGCTAAAAACCCCCCAAACCCCCCCAACCCCCCCTTATTAAGGGGGGGGTTGGGACTAAAAGCTAATGCCCATACTCGATGCTGGTTATGTGCAGATAAAGTTTTAATCCATTCACCAGTACTTGTATCCCAAAACTTAATTGTACCATCATCACTACCACTTGCCAGAATCTTACCGTCACAGCTAAAAGCAACTGTGCGAACTGGTTTTGTGTCTTTTTCTGGACTTTTGAAGGTATGGATACATTCACCAGTGCTGACACGCCACAATTTTACCGTGCAGTCATCGCTACCAGTAGCTAAGATACCTCCAAACCCCCCAGGGGGGTTTGGACTAAAAGCGACTGTGAATACCCGTTTTTCGTGTCCCCTAAGATGAGTTATGTAACTACGATTACTTACATCCCATAAATTCACATTTATGTCTGGGTCATCACTACCGCTAGCTAAAATTTTACCATCAGGACTAAAAGCCAAAGACCAAACTTGCTTTGTTTCTCCTTGAGGTGATTTTAAAGTAGCAATACATTTACCACTTTGAACATCCCAAAGTTTAATACTACTGTCTTGACTACCACTGGCAAGAATTTTACCATCAGGACTAAATGCTACCGAGCATACCCAGTTTTTGTGTCGTTCTGACTCACTAAAAGTTTCAATACACTCACCAGTATCGACACTCCAGAGTTTTACAGTGTAATCATCGCTACCAGTAGCAATGATTTTGCCGTTAGGACTAAATGCGATCGCACGTATCCAATTAGTGTGTCCCGTGCGGCGAAAAAGTAGCTTTTGTTTGGTAACTTCCCACAAGCAAATTTTACTGTCAGCACCGCCTGTCGCTATTAGTTTTCCATCTGGGCTAAAAGCTACCGACAAAACGCTATCCATTGTTCTGGTAAAAACACACCTATCTAAGTTGCAATTAGCAAAATTAGTGTTGCGCAGTTCCACATTTTGAAGATAAGCTTGGCGAATTGTTAGTCCAGAACAATCCAAACCATTTAAATCTACTTTCATTTCTACAAGTAAATTGAGAATATTGCCACCTGCATAACCTGGTTCTCGTGAAAACTTTTCTCTCAAATTTGAGCTCATGCGTGTAAACCAAGATTTAGAAAATGACTTGACTTCTTGTTCACTTTTCAGATAATTGCTTTCAATAAAATAATTAAGTAACTTTTCAGTTAACGGTTTGAGAATTAAGTTATTTTGTGCTGTTTTGATGTAGGCGATCGCTTGAGCTTTAGTTAAACAATGACTTTCTAGTATTTTAATTTCTTGATGAATAATCTCCTGATAAAATTCTTCTATTAATTGTTCGGTAACATACTCCATCAATACTGGCTGTAATGTAAAACGTGCAGCATTTTTCTCAATTAGGGATCTGCGTTGTAGCGATTCTAAAGTCTCTAATAACACAGAGGGCGATATGGAAGGGATTATGTCTTCGCGCAATTCGGGAATTGAAACCCACTCCCGATTAATTGCTAGCCAGTATATTACCTGTTTCTCCATTTCTGACAGGCGAATAAATTGCTGATTTAAAAAATCTCGCAAAAGTTCAGCAACAAAAATTTCTCCCTCTATTTCTTCAGTTTGTTGTCCTAAATCTACTAAAAATTCCGAAATTCTACCATCAAATATCTCTTTGATAGTTGTAGCAACAATTTTTAATGCTAGTGGACTATATGAATAAGATTTAATTAGTCTTTGGATGAGTAAATTTTCTTCTGGTTGATTGTCCTGTTTATTGAGGAAGTACTTAAAGACTTTTTCTGCTTCTTCCTCTTGAAGTCCTGTCAAAGATAATGTTTGCACTGGTAGAGCTTTGATTTCAAGTAATTCAATTTCTCTCGGCTTTTCTCTACTAGTTAATATCAAGCAACTCTGGTGGGCGTCCTCTCCTACTCTTCTCAATAGCTCTCCATATCCTTCATAATCTTTCCTGTAGTATCCTGCACGTTCACCACTCTGTAGAATTGTTTCTAAATTATCTAAGATGATTAAGCAGCGTTGCTTAGCTAAGAACTTAATTAGTAACAAAAGCTTTTCATCAAGCTCTTTGGGTAAGTGGATTTCTTGCCCGTTAGAGAGAAAATGAATCAGATTTTCGAGAATTTCTTCAATTTGTGGAGCTGTGCGCAGAGAATACCAGACAACATACTCAAAGTGTTCTTGAATTTGCAGTGCTAGCACTGTAGCAAGAGAAGTTTTACCAATGCCTCCTATGCCCAAAATTGCTAATAATCGACATCTGTTACTATTCCTGTCTTTGTCTAAAATCCACTGTTTTGCTCTTTTTAGTTCTTCCTTACGTCCCTGAAAGGTGGATACATCTGGTACATCACTTAAATCTACATGTTTTGAAGCAACCGCCACAGAAGATTGCTGATATTGATCTACTAAAACTGTCCGTAGTTTCTCTAGTTTTCCCAGTGCCGTTCCTTCGATGCCAAATTTGAGATAAACTGAACCCAGTCTCTTACGCACCGCGTGATCGCTAATCCCCAACTCAACGGCAATTTCTTTTGCAGTTTGACCTGCTAGAGCTAGACGTAGAGTATCTAACTCAATATCAGGTATTTTTTGTTCGACTGCAAGCACCTGAAGAAAATTAAAAAAATCTGTAGGTAGGGACATATTGTGAAAAAATAGTAGCGTTATGTAACTTATGCGTTATAGGATATGTAACAACTTTTCTAGATTAGCGCATTAAATATGTAATTTAAATGTATCTGATATATATATGAATATAAATGTGACAGTATGTGGTTTGGTTGCGCTCGCCACCAGTTTGACTAGTGGGTGTCAACAGTTAAAAAGTAGTAATCTTGCTGTGGGCAATAGCTCAACAAATACCGTTAAAATTTTCTCCAGCCTGCCACTAACGGGTAGCTCAGCGGTACAGACTCAATCAATTGTCAACGGGATCAAACAAGCGATCGCTCAAGAGTCAACAGTCTGCAATCACAAACTCAAAATTGAATATGAAGTCAATGACAATGCCAGTGCTGCCAGTGGTGCATTAGATGACTCCGCTCAAGTTTCTGCCCATGCGAACAAAGCCGTCGCCGACTCCTCAGTTGTTGCATTTATTGGTCCCTATAGTTCTGGTGCTGCTAAATTAGTAGTCCCTGTCTTAAATCAAGCGAATTTGCTCATAGTTAGTCCTGCCAGCACATATCCCGGTTTAACTAAACAAGGCTTGGGTGAATCCAGAGAACCCTCTATCTATTATCCTACAGGAAAACGCAACTATGCTCGTGTTGTGCCCACAGATGATATCCAGGGAAAAGTTGCTGCTAACTGGGCAAAATCATTGGGAGTCAAAAAAGTTTACATTTTAGATGATCAATCACTCTATGGAAAAGGACTGGCAAACGTATTTGAAGCCACAGCCAAAGAGCTTGGGCTGCAAGTACTGGGGCGAGAGGGAATTGATTCCAGGGCAAGTAACTATAGGGCGTTAATGACAAAAATTCGCGCTACACAACCAGATTTAGTTTATTTTGGCGGTCCTACACAGAGTAACGCCAGCCAGGTGGTTAAAGATATGCGCGATGTGGGCATGACAAAAGAATTAGTTAAGTTTATGGGACCAGATGGTATTTTTGATAGAGCTTTTGTTGATGGAGCATCTACCGCCGCAGAAGGAGTTTATGCTACTTTTGGCGGTGTTTCCCCTCGTGAATTGACTGGTGTAGGAAAAACTTGGTATGAGAGTTATAAACAGAAGTTTAATCAAGAACCAGAAGCTTATGCTGCTTATGGTTATGAAGCAGCTATGGTAGTTTTGAATGGTGTTAATCAAGTTTGTAAAAATGACCGCGTTGCGATTAAAAATGCGGTTTTAGGGACGAAGAATTTTTCCGGGGTGCTGGGTAAATGGAGTTTTGATTCTAATGGTGATACTACTTTAACGAAAATGTCGGGTAATTTTGTTAAGAATGGCAGGTGGCAGTTTGTGAGTGTGCTGCAGGCAAATTATAAATGATTTTAATGAACCGCCCTTCGGGTTCATAAAAAAAGTAATCTTCATAACTCACTTAGGATTGCTATAGGAAAGAAGTTATGAAAAAATGGCGAAAAACTCTTGTATTTGTAATTGTTGTATATGTAACTTTGCTTTTAGGACCGATCGCAGGGTTTGATTTACCACGTATTTTAGTGGATATTGTTCGTAGTCCTGAGGTTTTGTTTCAACAGTTGTTAGTAGGTGTTGTGAATGGGGCAATAATTGCGATTATTGCTCTTGGTTATACTCTGGTTTATGGCATTCTTGGGCTGATTAATTTTGCTCATGGTGATTTGTATATGTTGGGTGCTTTTGCCGCTTTGACTGTTGTGAGTTTGTTTGGTGTGGAGAGTGATGCGCCTCTTGAAGTAAGTTTTTTACCAATGTTTGTGGCAGTTGTTGTATCGGCAATGTTTTGTGCTTTTCTCAATGTTGTTACTGAACGTTTCGCTTACCGTCCTTTGCGCAATTCTCCTCGTTTGGCACCTTTGATTTCGGCGATTGGGGTTTCGTTTATTTTTCAGAATGTTGGTTTGTTTTGGGGAGGGTTAAGAGCTTTTATTCCGGCGATGGGGGTGAATTTTGCTGCTCCAAAGAGTTTTCCTGATTTGTTGCCCCGAATTGATATTTTGAAGTCTCTGGGGATGCAGACTCCGATTGTTTTTACTACTAAGGATTTGATTGTGTTGGTAATTGCTGTGGTTTTAATGGTGGGGTTGCAGTTGTTTGTTCAGTATAGTCGTTTGGGCAAGGCGATGAGGGCAACTGCTCAAAATTTGGAGGCGGCAAAGATGGTGGGGATTAATGTAGATAGGATTGTGGCTTTGACTTTTTTGATTGGTGGAGGATTGGCGGGGGTGGCTGGACTTTTAGTAGGGCTGTACAACAATACGATTGTTTTCACTATGGGTTTCACTGCGGGGATACAAGCTTTCACGGCTGTGGTGCTTGGGGGAATTGGCAATATGACGGGAGCTATGTTTGGGGGAGTGTTGATTGGTGTGCTGTCGGCGTTGAGCGATCAGTATTTATCTAGCCGTTGGACTAATGCATGGGTTTTTGCTGTTTTGGTGATTGTCTTGGTTTTTAAACCTAGTGGATTGTTGGGAGAAAGTTTACAGGAAAAGGTGTAAATTGTGACAGGAATTATGGGGGCGATCGCTTCTCTCACTGTTTTGCTATTTGGCGGTTGGAGTGGTGTGGTGATTGGCTGGCTTTTCGGTACTGCTGCTGGTGCTATCTCTTGTCGGGGGAAGAATGTAACTATCAATGTTGGTATCCGTTTGGGGGCTTCATCTGGTTTTATTTTAGGGATGTGGCTTTTGGTTGCTAGTTGTGTTCAAGGGCTAATTGTTAGACCTATTTCCGGGCAGGTTGCGTTTGGTATTTTTGACGTACTATTATTAGGTGGTGCAGCTAGTGTTGTTGCTGTTTTAGCAAGTAGTTTGATGGGGGCATTGCAGGGGCTACCTGAAACTCGTCGGCATCATGCTGTTTGGATTACAGTTATTTTTATTCTGCTCGTTTTTCCTTTGGTTGATCAAGTTGCGCAAACGAATTGGATTGCGGCTGTTGTTCAAATCCAAATATTTATCATCTTGGCGCTAGGTTTGAATATTACGGTTGGCTATGCCGGGTTGTTGGATTTGGGGTATGCTGCTTTTTTTGCGATTGGGGCATACACTACTGGTTTGCTCTCGTCTCCTCAAGTTAATTTGGAATGGAATTTTTGGCTGGTTATTTGGATTGCTGTGGCGGTTTCGGCTGTGGCGGGGATCGTTTTAGGTTCTCCAACTTTACGGTTAAGAGGAGATTATTTGGCAATTGTCACTCTGGGATTTGGGGAGATTGTGCCAATAGTTTTTCGTAATTTGACATCCGTGAGGATTGATGAGCCGATCTCAAAAATATTATCTAGTGTTTTGGGTCGTCCGCAAATGGCGATATGTTTGTTGGGTTGTTCGCAACCAATTAATTTAACTGGAGGGGAAGCTGGTATTAATCCTATTGGTCGTCCAGTATTACCTATTATTGGTACTTTTGCACCTAGTAATTACTTGCCTTGGTACTATTTGGTTTTGGTGATGGTTGTAGGTTGTGTTTTGGTGAGCGATCACCTACGCAATTCTCGCATGGGCAGGGCGTGGGTGGCAATCAGAGAAGATGAGTTGGTGGCGAGTTGTATGGGGATCAATTTAGTTAGAACAAAGTTATTAGCCTTTGCAATGGGAGCGGCTTTCGCTGGATTTGCGGGAGCTTTTTACGCTGCTTATATTGGGGCAATTTTCCCCAGCGTTTTCGGTTTTTCTCTTTCTGTGATTGTTCTGTGTATGGTAGTGTTGGGGGGACTTGGCAATATGACTGGAGTTATTTTAGGTGGGATCGTTATTACTGCTGCCGATCAACTTTATCTACCACAGTTAGCCCAAGTATTGAAGAATATCCTCAATGTTTCTATTTTACCCTATGTCGCCAGTCCACAGTGGAAAGATTTTCTGGCAACCAGTCTCGATCCTACTCAAATGCGGCTATTTCTTTTTGGTATGACTTTGGTTTTGATTGTGCTTGTTCGTCCTCAGGGGATAGTAAATAGATGATACTGGAAGTTAAGAATATTCATGCTTACTACGGTAATATTCACGTCCTTAAAGATGTGTCTCTGTATGTAAATGAAGGTGAAATTGTTACCTTGATTGGTAGTAATGGTGCGGGTAAAACTACCACTTTGCGCACAATTGGGGGGTTGCTACGCCCTCGCCAAGGTAGTATTTTGTTTAGAGGAAAAGCCATAGAAAATTTGGGAACTGAGGCGATCGTTCGTTTGGGTATTGCTCAAAGTCCAGAGGGAAGATTGATATTTCCCCAGATGAGTGTGTTGGAAAACATTGAAATGGGCGCTTTCTCTCGGCGTGATTTGGGGATTAAAATAGATTTGGAGCGAGTTTTGTTGCTTTTTCCTCGTCTGAAAGAACGCTTGAATCAGAAAGGAGGTACTTTGAGTGGTGGAGAACAACAAATGCTGGCGATCGCTCGTGCTTTAATGTCACGTCCCCGCTTACTCTTACTAGATGAGCCTAGCATGGGACTGGCTCCAATGCTAGTCAGCCAAATTTTTGCCATCATTCAAGATATTAACGCTCAAGGAACCACGATTTTGCTAGTAGAGCAGAATGCCCGAAACGCTCTCAAAGTTGCCCATCGTGCTTATTTAATCCAAACTGGAGAAATTCTGCAAACTGTAACGGCTCAAGACTTGCACAAGAGCGAAACATTGCGTAAAGTTTATCTAGGTGACGGGCTTGACCCCTACCTAAATGTATCATATAATACTATTTTCTAGTCTTAGTTACTGAGCTAAGCTACTTATAATTAACAAAGTATACTAACACTTATTTATCCCAATGAGCATTAGGGTTAAAAAAATCTGGGTGCTAATGATTTTTCCGCTATTTTTTAGTCTTACCGTCGGGCTATTATTTGTGGGATCGCAGTTACAACAAAAAAAGGCAGTAAAACCCCATTTAGATACTAACGTTTGGAGTCAATATCCCAGCTATCAATTGGGATTGACGAAAACGAAAAAGCCACAGAGTAAAAAGCAAACTACTCCTACTTACTCACTCACAAATACTGATGCTTTTAGAAAATACAAGCCACCATACAAAATTGTTTGGGCGCATCCATCCAACTATGGAGAGCGCTTTACTAAAGACGTTTATGGTGTACCCGTGCGTAATTCGCCAATTATAGTGCTTCATGAAACAGATGCGCCTGTTTCGAGCGTACTGAATTTTTTTAAAAACGCCCACACAGATGAAAATATTCAAGCCAGTTACCACACATTAATTCAGCTAGACGGAACTGTTGTTTATTTAGTCCCACCAGAAAAACGAGCTTTTGGTGCAGCTAACTCAGTATTTCATGGTTCCAAAGGACCAGAAACAGTAAAAACTAATCCCAACCTTCCTCCATCTGTGAATAACTTTGCTTATCACGTTTCTTTAGAATCCCCACCATCTGGTTATATGAATGGTAAGCCTACTCACGAAGGCTACTCTGAAGTGCAATACCGTTCTCTTGCTTGGCTAGTTGCTCAAAGTAACGTCCCAGATAATCGTATCACCACTCACCGAGCAGTAGATCGTTCAGGTCAAAAAATTGATCCCAGAAGTTTTGATTTTAAAAAGTTTTTCAATTTACTTCATTCCTTTCGGAAATTAAGTATAAGTAGTTCAAAAACAGTGGAATAATTAACAGAATTTTTTGCCTCACGCAAAGTCGCTAAGACGCTAAGAAGAACGCGAAAAATGTTCTTATCCGACAAATACCGTAAAGATACTGCCATTTGGATGATTATCTTCGATGGTAATGGTACCGCAATGTGCCTCGATCACCATTTTGCATAAAGCTAATCCTAAACCAATTTGCAAAACTTCTGGTATCCGAGTTGCAACTTCATATTTCTCGAAAATGATTTTTCGTAAGTCTTCAGGGACTCCCTGTCCTGCATCGGCGACTTGCACTTTAGCACCTCCTGCTGCCAAATACTCTCCCCGCAGGATAACTTGAGAGTTTGACGGTGAGAACTTAATAGCATTGGAGAGCAAATTATCTAGCACTCGACGAAAGAGCACTGCATCTACTTCAACCATGCCACCAAGTTCGGGTAATTCACCTATCAGGGTGACGTTCTTCTGGGCAGCTATCGCCTCAAAATCTGCCAATACTGACATACAGAGCGTACAAAGGTCTAGTTTTGTGTAGTTGAGAACGATTTTGCCTGATTCCAGCTTTGCCATGATCAGCAAGCTATCAATCAACGATTGTAGTTGTTGTCCCGCAAGTAAAATTTGATCGACTTTTTCTTGCTGCTGTTGAGATGACAAGCCTGGAAACTGAAGAATCTTCGCCCCTAAGACAATGCTGGTAAGTGGATTTCGCAGATCGTGCACAATCATATTTACCATGTCTTCTCGTAGTTTGAGCAGTACTTGCATACTGTCGTACTGCTGTTTAATCCGCAACATGGAATGAACTCTGGCTCGTAATTCCACACCGTTGACGGGTTTACTAATGAAGTCATCTGCACCTGCCGCTAAACATTGAGCTAGATCTTCTTTAGCGGTTAATGCTGTCACCATGATGATCGGAACCGCTTGCCATTTTGGATCAGCTTTAATGCGTTGGCATACTTCCATCCCATCTAGATCGGGCATCATTACATCAAGCAAAATCAGATCGGGCTGAAAACTATTGAGGCGATTTAGAGCTTGTTGACCACTAGGAGCATAGTATAGCTGGTAGTTTTCACCATCTAGCAATGTTTCAACAACATCGAAGTTATTCGGTTCATCATCGATCACTAAAATAGAGGGTTGATTATCCATTGAGAATTTCCGCTACCTTCCTAAAAGTTGTTGAATTTTGGCTACAAGCTGTTTAAGTTTTACAGGTTTGGTGAGATATTCGTTGGCTCCGGCTGCTAAACAAGTTTCGCGATCGCCCGGCATGGCTAGCGCCGTTAATGCAATAATCGGCACATACAAAAATTGCTGCTCGTCACGGATGCGCCGCATCGCTTCCAACCCATCCATTCCCGGCATTTGAATGTCCATCACAATTAAGTCGGGACGTTTGGCTTGAGCAAGGTCAATGGCTTGTTGTCCATTGTTTGCCAAAATCAGATCATATCCTCTGCTTTCAAGATAACCGGACATGGTATCAATATTAGCTTGATTATCTTCTACCAGCAAAATCAAAGACTTATCCACCGCTTCAGGCACTACAATTTGATTCGGCGAGTCAGAACGGTTAGAATGTTGCAGTTTCTCTATAGTTGTCTGAAGTTGAGCGCGGGTAATGGGTTTAACCAAATATTCAGATGCTCCTTGAGTCAGTCCTTTGCTACACTCATCCACGACTGAAATGATGATAGCTGGAATATTTTTGGTTTGTGGGTTAGTCTTGAGTTGATGCAGCACTTCCCATCCCGACAGGTTCGGCAGTTGCAAATCCAAAATGATCAGAGCAGGCCTAACTCGCAGTACTTCTTCTATGGCTCCTTCACCCTGGGGATAGATAATGGGTTGCATTCCCATGGAGTGGAGGTAACGAGTTATTTGGTCAGCCGCCGCAACAGAATCTTCGATAATTAAAACTTGAGCATTCTCCGCTGGTAAGCGATAGCCAGCTAATGAAGTCGTTACCTCTTTTGTTGGCACATTATCGCTGACACGGTAGGGAATGCGGACAGTGAAACAACTGCCTTGTCCGATTTCACTGCTAACTGAAACTGTTCCTCCATGCAGAGTAACAATTCGCTGTACCAGGGCTAAACCTAGACCAGTGCCATTGTACTGGCGGTTAAGGCTGCTGTCAAGCTGTATGAAGGGCTGAAACAGCTTACCGATTTCTTCAGGGGCGATACCGATGCCAGTATCGGTGATATGGAAGCAGAGGTTTTCCCCTGCTTCTTCCAGCCGGACTTCTAGTGTGACAGAGCCTGCTTCTGGTGTAAACTTGACAGCGTTGCTCAGTAAGTTGATCAGCACCTGACGTAGGCGGCGATCATCTGCTTGGATGCTGCCAATACTTTCAAAAATATGAGTATTGAGGCGAATGTTCTTTTTTAACGCCATTTGTTTGATGAAGGCAAGGCTGGTTTCACAGAGGCTCCTGACAGAAACATCAGTTAGTTGTAGTTCCAGTTTGCCAGATTCAATTTTGGACAAGTCCAGGATGTCATTGATTAGTTCTAGTAAATGCCTGCCGCTGCGCTCAATGGTGGCGATCGCTTTTGCTTGTCTTTCATTGATGGAGCCGAACACGCTTTCCTGTAAGCCCTCTGACATACCCAAAATGGCATTGAGAGGTGTTCGCAGTTCATGGCTCATGTTTGCTAGAAATTCGTCTTTGAGGCGAGTGGCGCGGGCAAGTTCCATGTTGGCGTTAGCAAGTTGCTCATTTGTCTTTTGCAGTTGTACTTCGGCTTGTTTGCGTTCTGTGATATCTTCGTGAGATACTAGTATGCCAATCACCTCACCTGCGCTATTAGTCAGGGGAACTTTATTAATTCGCAGCCATTTTTCGCCATTAGGCCCTTGCAATGGCTGCTCATAGCCTAGTTTAGGTGTTCGGGTGTTCATCACCATAGCATCGTCTGCACAGTAGATGTGTGCCAACTTTGCCCAAGGTAATTCAAAATCGGTCTTGCCAATAATCTCATGGGCTGTCAGTTGACAATCGCGGATAAATGCTGGATTGCAGCCGAGAAAGCGCGATTGGCGGTCTTTCCAGAAAACACGTTGGGGAAATGTATCCAGTACCGTTTGCAGCATTTTGCGTGATTCTTCCAGTTCTTGCGCGGTTTGTTTGCGTTCGCGGATATCAAACAGAGTAGCGCGGTTGTATAGATAGTTACCATCTCCATCCTTGACGGCGGTGGCGCTGATCAGCACTGGCAAAACTGTGCCATCTTTACAAATCATGTCATACTCCAAATCTTTTACCCAGTTCTGTTCTTTGAAGCGAGGATAGTTCTGCGCGAAGGCTAAACGACTATCTTGGGTGAAAAAATTCGTCAGGGGTTGGCCAATCATTTCCTCACGGGTATAACCCAACAATTGCAGTTCAGTCTCGTTGACCTTGATTAATCGGCCTTCGCTGTCGAGGGAATGGTAGCCACAGGGAGCATTATTGTAAAGATCTTCAACCTCATGGGCATATTTCGCCAGTGCCTCTTCAGCCTGTTTACGCTCCGTGATATCACTTAGCCGTACTAGATTCATGGTATTTCCAGCTATAGTAATGGGCTTGGCTGCAATGTTGCCCCAGAAAATCTTGCCCTGAAGAGTAACATATTCAATCTCTCGACTCCATACTCCTTTCGACTGCATTTCTGCCACGATACTAGCCATCTCATCAGGAGAAAATTGATGGCGCTGGAGTTTATGTCCTTCAATGAAAATTAGTTCAGTTTTGTCAGTAGCCTCAAATAGTTCTACCGCCCGCCGATTGCAATCCAGGGTGAGCAGCGTTTGCGGATCAACCAGAAAGATAGCATCAGCAGATTCGTTAAAAATTGCTTCTCGCAAATCCTTGTTGCGGATGAGTTCCTGTTCAGCAAGTTTGTGATCGCTGATGTCATAGTTAATCCCAATTATACGTATAGGTTCACCCTGCTGGTTACGCTTGAGAATACCATAGCCTTTGAGGAAACGAATTTTTCCACTCGGCTCAACGATGCGGAATTCTAGATTATATTCTTGTTTGCCTTGCAGAACTTGCTCGATAGTTGCTAACATATAATCGCGATCCTCCGGATGCAGACAGTTTAACCAGGCATCATAAGTGCCGGAAAAATCACCAGGGCTAAACCCATATAGTTCGTGCATCCGGTCATCCCAAATTTGTCTTGCTTGGGCAAAATCATATTCCCAGATACCGAATCTTCCTGATTGAAGCGCTAGGGTCAGTCTTTCCGAGAGGCGATGAAGTTGTTCTTCTGCCTGTTTGCGATTAGTGATATCCGTTAGTGTACCGATATAGCCGATAATACCCCCATTAGCATTAGTTTCGGGTGACACATAGCAGTGAAACCAATTAATACTGCCATCAGGGCGCAGATGCCTACCCTCGTTGTAAAAAAGTCCTGTTGGCTCTAATTGCGCGTTAAACCATTCCCTGAGGATGCGATCACGGTCTTCTGAGTGTACTGCTTCTGCCCACCCCATCCCCAATGCTGCCTGTATTGGTCTACCAGTCATCTCACTCCAGCGATCGTTAACGTAAATACAGTTACCAGCATTGTCAAGCCGAAAAATAGCCACAGGAGCCGCTTTTGTCAATGTTGCATAACGGAGTTCGCTGTCTCGAAGGGCTGTCTCCATTTGTTTTTGCTGGGTAATATCTTTGGCAATACCCAAAAATCCGATATTCTCTCCTTTGAGATCGTGTAGGATTTTCACCGACAGAAATACAGGGAAGCGGGAGCCATCTTTACTAATGTAAGTCCATTCGTTTTCATAGCTGCTTCCGTCTTGAGTTACCGTCATAAAAAATTCCTTACCGGGTGCAATTTCTCTACCCAATTCCAACGATAGTTCTGCAGCCCGTTGTTTGAGTTCCTCCGGGTCATGAAATATACTTGGACTTACTTGCCGAACAACCTCATCTGCTGTGTAGCCCAAAATTTTCTGAGCAGCCGCGTTGAAGGTTTGAATGCCCTCTGAGTTATTGGAAATAATGGCATAATCGATGCTATCTAAAATTGCTTGTTGCAAACTAGTGATGGCTAATAACTGAGCTTCTACTTGTTTGCGTTGTGTAATGTCAATGTGGCAACCAATCATGCGAAGGGGATTGCCGTCTTGATCCCACGCAATGACACGACCGCAACAAATGACCCAAACGGTAGAACCATCCTTATGTCGATATCTCACCTCGTTGTAATAAGGGATTTTTCCACGACTTTGGACATGTTGCTCAAAAAGTTCTAGAACGCCCGGTAAATCCTCTGGAAAAATCAGGTGTTGCCAGCTCTGTGGTGTATTGGGCAACTCATGATCTTCATAGCCGAACATCTGCTTGAAGGTTATGCTCAAGTACTCCTGATTGCCCGGAATATCCCAGTCCCAGTAACCTGCTAGGCTTACTTCGAGAATCTGCTCCAGAAGATCTAATTCAATTCGCAGCATCTCTGCCCGCCGCCGCTCCTCCTCTGAGAGCTTGCGTTCGGTGATGTCCATTAGCACACCCAGCATCTGCAGTAGTTGTCCGGTTTCATCGTAAAGTCCCCGTCCTTTTGCTGATACCCAGTGAATGCTGCCATCTTGCCAAACAATTCGGTATTCCACAGCATAATCGGTTTGTGTGGCGATCGCCTGCCTCAGTTCCTGCTCAACCCATGAACGATCCTCTGGATGTACTTGATTAAGCCACTGCTCATAAGTTATGTTTGTACTACTCGCCTCAGAACAAAGACAGTGAATTGCATTCTCACTGGCAAATATTTGATTGGTGATTGGGTTCCACTCCCAATAGCCAATATTAGCAAAATTCAGGATGAGCTTGAGTTTCTCTTCGCTGGCTCTAAGGGCTGCTTCTGTCCGTTGGCGTTCTGCCAGTTCTGCCTGTGCTTGCTCATAGACAATCCGTTCAACGGCATGATGAATTGCGCCTTGAAGAACTTCAGCCGTGAGTTTATCTTTAACCAAATAATCCCGAATACCGCTTTTCATCGCAGCAAGAGCGATAAATTCATCGCCTTGTCCTGTCAGCATAATGAAAGCAGTTTGGGTATGGCTACGGCATTCTCGGAATTTTTGAATAAACTCCAGCCCATTCCCATCCGGCAACAAAAAATCCAGCAAAATCACATCTGGTATCTCCTGCTCACACCATGTCATTGCCTGTGCTGAGGTTTCAAACTCCAAAATGCGATAGGTATACAGGTTGTCCTGCTGCAAGAAGTGACACAATTCCACCCGATCTTCGGCGCAATCATCAATCAGCAGAATTGTGAGGGAGGAGCTATGACTCATAAGTTAAAAATACAAATGCGCGTTTCAAAATAATTTATTAAAAAAAGGTAGAGGCAGACGAAAGTTCTTACATACCTTTATACTTCACAAATCAAGGTTTTGCTATCTAATTTTTACTATTTATAGTATAAACAAATACAAGATTGACTGTCGAGTAACTGTGCTTTACTATTGCGTGCTATGCACAAATGAGATTCGCAATCATACTTAAAAGCCTCTCAAAACTTTCAGTAGATTTACTGCTAGCAGAATTCATCCACTAAAAGCGACAAGAGCAGCATCAAAAACTCTATTTTGGAGCGGTTGCCGCGATTTTTATGATCGAACAGACTCTAATAAGGTTTTGCATCATCGATTTCATTGGTTTGTTTTCGACCATTGTCCTATCTATCTCCGAGAGCCTTACGGATGCTCCAAAGCAATAACTCAGTATTTCTTCCCAAATTTCAAATAGCAATATAAGTATATCCTCTTAAAATAATCAGTTATAAAATTCCTGTTTTTCCTCGATTGTTTATTTATTTAAAAGTTGAATAATAAATATAGCGCTAACAACAATAACTCCTAAATATCTGATGAAATTCCAGGAAATATTTGTTTTTAGCAAATTCAACGTCTTTAATATCTTTAAGTTACATGACAATTATTACAGGAGTAGTAACCAATGTCATTAGCAGTTACAGAGCGTCAATTCAAGCAGCAACTATACTATAAAAAAGCTGTAAATACCAGATGGAATCCTGTAAATTTTGTGTTTTTACTAGGGGCTTTAATTATTCTAGGACCTTCTAGCTTTGTTACCATCTCTTATGTACTGTCTTCAGTTAGTACTATAGTTTCATCTTCCACTGACCATCCTACATCAATTCCCTGGATTAACAATAAGTCGGACTGTAAACACACTGGAAGAACTTGGCGTGATGATAAGTGTTGGGATTATGAACACAATTCTATGTTTTAAAGCTTAGTCACACTGATAAAATAGCAATTTACATCAAACCTTGGAAAATTATTCAATATTTAATAAAAAACTCGATTTGATTACTTCAGAGAAATCACTGAGTTTTTTTAATAGCTTCTAAGTTAAAATATTGTTGACAATTTTAAAGATAGTTTTATTCCAAGCATCTACATATAATGTTCACTAACTCTCTGCTCCCTGAAAATTTACAACTAACTATCATTCGTCACCCGCTCATTGTTAACTCTGAGATTCTGCTTCCAGATGTGGTTGCACTAATAAATCAAGCGCCTGGTAATTTTGTTGGTGTGCCAATCAAAGATACCAATTATTTGAAAAACTCAAGTAAAGACATAGATAGCAACACATCTCAAGCTGCCAGTTGTGTTTTAGTTATGGAAAACTCGCAGTTAGTGGGGATAATTACGCAGGGAGATTTAATAAAGCTGGCAGCACAAGGAAAGAATCTAGAGGATCTCAGTGTTGCTGAAGTAATGACAAGGGAATTAATAACACTGAAGTTAAGAGATTTTAAAGATATTTTTACTGCGTTAAATTTGCTGAGGCAACATCAGATTTGTCATCTGCCTATTGTAGGGGATCAAGGAGAATTAATTGGATTGGTTACTCCTACGAGTCTGCTGGCAGTTTCTATTCAACAAGCCAGACTCTACAATTATGCACGAGTTAAACTTGCAGAACGCCAGAGAATCGAGGCAGAACTACGATTGGAGCGTAATTTTGTTTCTGCAGTTTTGAATTTAGCAGACGCTCTAGTTGTTGTACTAGATTTTCAGGGGAGAATTATTCGTTTTAATCATACTTGTGAACAAGCTACGGGTTACGCATTTGATGAAGTTAAAGGAAGATTTGTCTGGGATGTAATGCTGTCACCTGAAACAACAGAATGTATCAAAGCTATTTTTAAAAATTTAGCAGAGACAGAAATTCCTCAACGTTACGAAACTTGTTTAGTTACTAAGGATAGCGATCGCCGCTTAATTTCTTGGTCAACTAAGGTTTTACTTAATCAAGATAATCAAGTTGATTATATCGTCTGTACAGGCATTGACATCACTGAGAGCCGAAAAGCACAAGAGGAACTCAAGCAGACTCGCAACTTTTTACAGTCGATGATTAATAATCTGCCTGTGGCGGTGTTTGTTAAAGATGCCAAACCAGACAATTTTGGAACATTCAAGCTCTGGAATCATACTTGCGAACATATTTTTGGGATCACAGCAGAGCAGGCTATTGGCAAAACAGATTACGAATTCTTCCCGAAAGAACAAGCAGACTTTATCCGCCAAAAAGACCAAGAAACTGTTGATAGTGGTGTACCTCAAGATATTTCTGAGGAACCTATTGATAGCCCAACTTTTGACAGAAGAATTTTGCATACGACTAAAATTCCTTTGTATGACAAAGACAAACAACCCGAATACCTATTGTATATTTCCGAGGACATTACAGAATACAAACGAGCAGAAAAAAATCTGCAACAAGCAAAAGAGCAATTACAAACAGTTTTAGATGCAGTACCTGGGTTTGTTTCTTGGGTAAATTCTGATGGATATTATTTAGGGGTTAATCGCCATTTAGCTGAAAGTTTTAACTTGACTACCGATGCTTTTGTTGGTCAAGAATTGGGCTTTATGAAAAACAGCCAGCAATTTACAGAATTTATGCGTGAATTTTTAGCTAGGCCAGATGTAGCAGATTCTAGCGTTATTGATGCCCAAATTAATGGCAAAACACGCAATTACTTGCTTGTAGCTCAAAAATATCAACAAAACACAGCTGCTGTTGCAGTAGGAATTGATATTACAAAACGCAAGCAAGCTGAAATAGCCTTACAAAGTTTGATAGAAAGTACAGCTTCTACGACTGGACGTGACTTTTTCCCAGCATTAGTTGAGCATATTTCTTCTACTTTAGATGTTCGTCACACTTTGGTAAGTGAGTTAATTGATGGGCAAGTTCACACTTTAGGATTTTGGTCTGATGGGCAGTTACAACCCAATATTTGCTATGACCCGAAATCAACGCCTTGTGAAATTTTGCTCAAGCAAGGATTTTACTACTGTGCTTCAGGAATTCAGTCACTTTTCCCTAATGCTGAAAGATGGGTTGCGATGCAAGCCGAAAGTTCTATGGGAGTTATTTTGAGTGATGATCTTGGTCAACCGATTGGCTTACTATGCATAGTAGATGAAAAGCCCATACCTGATCATGATAGATTTGAAGGAATTCTCAAAGTATTTGCAGCTAGAGCATCTGCTGAACTGCAACGGCAACGAGCGCAAGAAGCTCTACAAAAACTCAATCAAGATTTAGAAGTCAGGGTTAAGCAACGGACTTTAGACTTACAAAAAAGTGAGGCAGAACTTAGAGCTATTTTTCATCAAGCAGCTGTAGGAATTAAACTAGAAACTTTAGATGGCAATTTTATTAAAGGGAATCAAAAGTTGTGTGAAATTTTAGGCTATAGCCAAGAAGAAATACTGAATAAAAATTTTAGAAATATCACTTATCCAGAGGATATACAAGTCTATCTAAATAAGTTGCAAGAATTAATAGCAGGAGGGGTAGAAATATTCTCCATAGAGAAGCGCTATTTACATAAAAATGGTAATGTAATTTGGGTAAATCTAACGGTTTCTCTAATTCGAGATCCGGTTGGCAAACCCATTTATGTGATCGGGGTAGTTAAAGATATACGCGATCGCAAACAGGCTGAAGAAGATATTCGTAAAGCTTTAGAAAAAGAAAAAGAACTCAGTGAGTTGAAATCTCGTTTCATTTCTATGACTTCCCACGAGTTCCGAACTCCCTTGGCTGTGATTACTTCCTCTGCTGGAATCTTAAAAAGTTTTAGCCATAAACTAGATGAACAACAAAAGCAGAAACATCTCCAGTGCATTCAGACCTACGTTCAGCACACTACTCAACTGTTAGATGACATTTTGCTCATAAATAAGGCTGAAGCTGGAAAATTAGCATTTGAACCAACTTGTATTAATTTGGTTGATTTCTGTCGCTCTTTGGTAGAGGAAATTCAGCTCAGTTCTCCCAACCATTCCCTAGCCTTCTTTCCCCAGTACTTAGGTACATCAACAGACGCTCGCTTTACGCCTTGTATGGATAAGAAACTTTTGCGACAAATACTGAGCAATTTGCTTTCAAACGCTGTCAAATACTCACCAGAAGGCAGTAATGTTCAAATTGATTTATTAGTTCAAGATAAAAGTGCAGTTTTTCTAATTAAAGATGAAGGCATTGGTATTTTACCACAGGAACAGCAGAACTTATTTGAACCATTTTATCGAGGTAGTAATGTTGGTAATAAGCCGGGAACTGGATTAGGCTTGGCAATAGTCAACAAGTGTATAGACCTTCATAGAGGAAGAATTACTGTCGCTAGCCAGGTCAGAGTAGGTACGACATTTAGGGTGGAACTGCCACTAATTACAAGCAATGTCCTCAATGAAACTATCTAATGTGTTATTAGTAAATAATTTTAGGGAATAATAAACTATGGGATATTATTTGGAATCTAATGTAGTTTACCAAATCTTCAAGCTGGAGAATCTGTTCTAGCAATTGCATCTACTGCGTCTATAGACATTACAAAACTGCCTAGTTAAAATCACTATTTAAAGAAGCCAATGAAAAAAATATTAGTAATTGAAGATGAAGTCCAAATTTGTGCAAATATTCAACAAATTTTAAGTTTGTCGGGTTTTAATGCTATGACTGCAAATAATGGTTTAGAAGGATTACGACTTGCTAAAACAGAAAAACCAGACCTTATATGTTGTGACGTTATGATGCCTGAACTTGACGGTTACGATGTACTGACAGCTTTACGCCAAGACTCGGTGACTGAATCTATCCCAGTAATTTTTCTAACTGCAAAAGTAGACCGTGGTGACTTACGCCAAGGTATGGAGTTAGGAGCCGATGATTACCTCACAAAACCTTTCTCTCCGGAAGAACTTCTCAAGGCAATTAAGGTTAGATTGGCTCGGATAGAAAAACCAACTTTAATTAAACAACAATATGAAGAGGAACATCAACAAAACGCCAAGCTAAAGCAGCAGATACAGGCAAATTCACAAAAACTGCAAGAGAGCCAATACCTAGCACAAATGTGCAACGAGGTTTTACAAAAACTTTTACAAGACTTAGGCAATCCGCTTTCAAATATCAATATGTCAATCTATATGCTAAAAAAAGCTCAATCAGATGTTGAGCGCGATCGCTACTTGAGTATCCTACAACAAGAGTATGCTAGAGAAATAGTGCTTTTGAATGAAATGAAGAATTTACAAACATTACTAACTCCAGAAAATGTCAAAATTATGCAAAAATTAAATTTGCTGAATCATAATCAATAGTATATTTTGCTAAAATGAACACAATTTTAATCATAGAAGACGAACCTCAAGTTAGGGAAAATATTCAGGAAATTTTGCAACTTTCTGATTTTAATACTTTGATAGCCCCAAACGGTCAAATTGGATTAGAAATTGCCAAAACCAAATTACCTGATTTAATTATCTGCGACATCATGATGCCAGAGTTAGATGGCTTCAGCGTACTGTCTGCTTTACGTCAAAACGAAGCAACTATTAATATACCTTTAATATTTGTCACTGCTAAAGCAGAGCGTTCAGATTTTCGTCAGGGGATGGATTTTGGGGCTGATGATTATTTGACTAAACCATTTACTCCTGAAGAACTACTCAACGCGATCACTTCTCGTCTTGAGAAACACGCTTTGCTGGAGCGCCAAGCTCAAGCCAAACTAGATGAACTCAGAATGAATATTGCTCACTCATTACCTCACGAATTGAATACTCCTTTAAATGGTATTCTTGGTATGTCAAAGTTGTTAATAGAAAATTTTGAGTTCATGCCTGACTCTGAAGAAGTCGAAATTGCAGAATTAATTTACACATCTGCCAATCGCTTGAATGCATTAATTCAAAGATTTTTATTATATATTAATCTGGAATTAATAGCCAAAGATCCTGAAAAAATCAGTCAAATTCAAGAAAAAAGAGATAAATGTCTTGCTGAGAAAATTATTAGTGAAGTAGCTATCAAACAAGCTACAAAACACTGTAGACAAAAAGATTTAAAGCTAGATATCCAAGAATCAACAGTACAATTACCAGAAGAAAAATTTAGTCTTATTATAAAAGAACTACTTGATAATTCTTTTAAATTTTCTTTAGCAAACAGCGAAATTAAAGTTATGAGTAAGGTAGAAGGTAGTAAATTTAATTTATATGTAATTGATAATGGTAAAGGTATGACAACTGAAGAAATTAATAAAATTGGAGCTTTTGTACAATTTAATCGAAAGTTATGGGAACAACAAGGCTTTGGTTTAGGGCTGGCTATTGTTCAGCATATAGTAAAATTATATGGTGGTGAATTTACAATCGATAGCATTCCTGAAAAAGGAACTATTGTAAGTGTTCATTTGCCTTGTTAGACTATGCTTGCAAATATAATTAATAACTCATAATTCATAATTAGTACCCCACGCATTCATGTGGGGGCATTAATTGCTGATGCTAGCTAATTTGATGTTGTTTGGGTAGAGAATGTTAAAGTTCCGATATCGTATAGTCCAGCTTGATTGGCAGGAATCTCAAAGCGCACTGCCTGCTGTAAATCACCAAGCAAACGCATTTCATAGTATCCTGGCTTTAACCCTGGTAATGCAAACTTACCTGCTTTATTAGTAAACAGCGTTAATGTTTGCCAATTAGGGTCTGAAAGCGAAATAATCTTACCAGATTGTAGGGCAACTGCTTTACCATCAACTGATACCAACTTACCTTTCAGGAAAACTGTAGCATCTGTACCAACACGAATTAGAGTACCACTTTTATAACTTGGTAAAACTGCATAATATTCTTTGCCTAAATTGTATCCCAAAGGAAGATTCGAGCTATCAATTTTAATATTAGAAACGTTGTATGGTTGAAGATTAGGAATAATTCCTGGACCTAAGCTATCGATGCGTGCATTATAGCCGTTTATAGCTGGGTTAATTCCAATAGTTCGCCCCTCTAAGTTGTGATGAGGAACTACTAACGCAAAACTATTTTCTACAGGACGCGACCATCCAAAATAGCCGTCAGCAAAAACTATAGCTGTACCAAAAGTTAACTTAGTTTTATTACTAATACTGCCATCATCCAAGGTATATAATGCATGAGCAATATCAATGTTGCCCCTATAATTTGTATAAGATAACTGACTAGATACTTGTTGAGTATTAGAGTTTTGTGTAGCATTTACTGAACTTCTAATTCCACCAATAGGTTCTGAAGAATTATAGTTCCAACTAATTTGGTTATCTATTCCATATTTATTGTTAATTTCTGTGTTGGTGCGTAGCGATTGTTGTTGCTGCGTTCTCAACCAAGAAAGGCTGATGTAAACACGTTGCTCATCTTGTCCAGTACTATTAAGACTTTGGCTGATATTAAAATTAATCCCCAAGCCGTTTCTAAAATTTTTTGACAAGCTAAGATTAATTGTACTTCTGTCAGGTGTACTGCCATTTCCAAACTGATATTTGGCACTTAAATTAGCATTAATGTCATTGAATATTTTTTGTCCATAACTAGCAGAAATATCCCAATCATACTTATTTTTATTAGTCTCGTCTCCCCAAGACATAAAATTAGAACCACGATGCTCTATGACAACATTGAATGTACGCTCTGAAGGATTATTATTACCTAATTTTAAATAGTCATAACGCAATTTGACTGCATAATCAGTACCAATATTACTGGTATTACTAAGAGCAGCATCCCAGCCAAAATTCCCTAATGACGTTGCCATAACTCCTTCAATACCTACCATCTGTTGTTTAGCATCGCCTTGTAAATATCCGCCCATCGTCAGATTGTTAGATAAACCCCAACGATGGGATAATGAAAGTGTTGGACGTTGCCAATCATAAGTATAAATTCCATTTTCTATACGAGCAGGGAAACCAAAGCCATAGGCGAATTGTTGTAAACCTGGGGCGAGTAAATCGTTAGCCAGAGCAGTAGAAAAGTTAAGTCGAGAAACACGACCCACATTATCAGTAATTAGCAATTGAACATCGTTAGCACCAACTGCTAGAGGCAGGTCGCGGATATCTTGTTTACCAGCAGGTAATTGTAAGGTATTAACTAAGCGATTGTTAACAAATACTTCAACCTTTGATGGAGTTTCTAAAAAGAATTCAAATTGACTGATAGGTCTTGTTACCCGATATGGTTGTAGCGAAAAGTTTTTCGTCACGGTAATTCCTGCCATTGGTATGCTTCTTTGATAACCAGTAACGGGAGTAGAAACATCACCAAAAACGTAGCGTAGGGAATTAGCGGGATCATCTTTGACTAGGCGCAAATTACCTCGTGTCAAAGGAGCCTTTGCTCCTTCAGTAAAATTACTACTACCTTCTAACACCCAGCCGTTGATGTTCACAGCCCCCTCTACATCTAAGCGCAGTGGTTGGCGTCCTGAAGTTGTCACCTGGTTATCTGACCAAATAAACTCTTGCCCACCACGCAAATTGACATAGCCACTAACTGTACTAGGAGGCAGGGCATTTTCTGCTTCCGGAGGTATGCCTTGCTGTCGGGATTGGTAAATATTTGTCTTTCGCTGTGTCGGTGGTATCTGGATTTGTAACTCTAATGTTCGCTCATTAAAGGCTGCTATTAAACCATTTTTTTGCAACACTTCTAAGGAGAGATTTCCTTCAGTATCAACTACTGTTATCAGTTGTTTTTGAAGATCAGAACGGACATATTTGGCAATTTCTTCTAAGACTGGTGCTGCTTGCAAGCGAACTGCGGGTATACCACCAGGAGACAACACAATGGTAGTCTGACCATTGTGTTGTCCATCAATAAAAAAAGGAACTATTACTGATTGTAGACCAGTCGTTTTTGGTCTGCTAAAGACTTTTTTAAATAGTTCTTCTTTGTTTTCTATAGTGGTAGTTTGTTCTGGTTGAGTTTGTGCTGAAATTGGTGTAGAAAATAATACCACAATACAACACATAGATAAAAATACGTATCTACATTGCATTTTTGAAGAGTTTTGATCTAGAGATTATTAGCTAAATAAGGTTTTTACTTTCCTTGCTCAAAATTAAATGTGGCTGATACTTCACCGACAGGTAAACCAACAGGCCAAGGAATCACAAAGCGACGTTTGTTTCCAGCAAGAATCACAGCATTGTTTATTCCTACTAGTTGTTCAGGGTTAAGATGAACTGTTGTTCCTTGCCCTTGAGCAGTTAGATGTAAGCTGGATTTTTTCAAAATTGCACGAGCATTACCTTGATTGTTTAAGGTAATAGCTAACTCATTGGCACCGTTGTTACCTTTTTGCAGTTTTACGGTATCTACCACCACTTTCTGTTGAACATTTGAGGGACGGATAAAAATAGAACCCATGTAGCGCATTAATATTTTTACTTGACCTACAGGTCTTGTTTGATTGTTTTGATTCGGCTGCAATTCGATTGGCACTTGCTGTGCTATCAGACGATATGCTAGTTCTAATGTTGGTTTGGAATCACCTAACCAAGTTACACGTACAGTTTGTTTTTCACCAGCTTTCAGCAAAATTTGTGGTGGATAAATCAGAAAGTCATCATCAGCATCAGAGTAGCTTTCTCTACCTGTTACATCCATTTGTCGTTTAACCACAGACATTTCCACTGCCAGTGGTTCATTGGCATCGTTGACAATTTCATAGGACTGAGTTGCACCTAAACCACTGGGAGTAAAGACTCTAGACATCGGCAGCAATTTGAATGCTAAAGCGGGTTGTACACCCAAAAGTAATAAGCACCAAGTAAATAGAATATGTCGTAATGAAAATTTCATAGTATTAACGCCTTAATCATAATGAATAGTGCGATCGCACTCTTAAACCAATGAACATTACCATCTGTACTTATCAGGCAGTGTAGTCTTACTCACAACCAAAACTTTCAGTCTAATTGATGTGAATCACATCTGCGATGAACCTGAAAACTGGAAGCTGAAAACTGATACAGCAAATCAGTTAAAAGTTTTTAGTTTATTACTCTACACAAAACTTGCGGGTTTTTAGTGAGCAGAAAATCACTCAAAAAACACGCTTAGTACTGACTATAATCACTCAAAATTAATGAGACAGACCACTAGTTATCAACTACATCTAAATTCAGACTGCTACCGTAATTACCAGGATCTTGCAAGGCTGCTGGTTTGTATTTGATATATAAATCTAGTGAGGCTAAATTTGAGGAGACTGTGTAGTTATTTCCTGATGGAGTGGAGAAAGCAGTCACTCCTGGAGGATTTGAACCCCCAGGAACTGTGGTAACTTGAAAAGGAATCGGAGTTTTCCCGTCCGCTTTTGCTAAATTTCCTGAATTACCTAAACTAACTGTTAAGGTAAAACCATTAGCACCAAATTCAGAGAGCGCTAATGTTGCTACTTTAACGATGTATTCTAAGGTATTACCCTCACCTGCTAGATTCAGATTGCTATTATTACTGTTAGCAGATACCGTAATCGAAGGTTGGGCAACAGCAGGTTGCATATTAGTCAGAAGCAGCAATAAAGAAAGTAACTTTTGTTTAATTACCAGTCTCATAGCCGGGAAGTAAGCCCACCGGGGGTTGGGGAGTGAGATTTTTCGGAAAGTTGCACATTACACCAAGTCATAATAGGGATTACAGTCATGTCATCGTGGTGTTTTGCCAGTTCAGGGTAAGGGCAGCACGGACAACGCTACCCATACCATCATTTCACCAGACAATTATTGTGTTAGGAGTTGTCAGCTACACTTAAGTTAATTGTTCCAGTGTAATTGCCTGGGTCTTGAAGAGCGGCTGGGGTATATTTGATATATAGAGACTTACCGTTAGTACCAGCACCATTAGCTACAGAGGTTCCATCAGTTAGGTCAGTACCACTAGCAACAGTGAAATCTCCTGAGGCAGGAGCAGTTGCAGTACCGTCAACCACTTTTACTTGATAGCTGATGGGAGTTGCCGAATCAGGGTTGGCTAAATTTCCTGAGCTAACGGTTAATGTGTAACCTGTAGAGTTGTTGGTATCGATAGCAAGGTCAGCGACTTTTACGATTTTCTCGCCGCTCGTTAGGTTAAGGGTACTAGCTCCAGCGGTAGCGGTAGCTGAAATATTCAGTGTAGAAGCAACTGTACCTGAGATTGGTACAGTTGCGGTGGTGCCTGCAAAAGCAGCAGGTGTAAAGGCAGCGGTAGCACCGAGAACTAAAGCAGAAACAAAAGCTAAATGTAGTTTCATAACAATCTTTTCTGAAAAAATTAAAAGTGGACTTCTCGCCTAGTAGGTAGTTCCTTTTATGATTAGTTCCTTCTAGCGAATAAATTTATTATTCAGGTTTTAAATAAAAAAGTAATCGAGGAAACTGACGAATTTTATTGCTGATTAATTTGATAGTATTTACTGTTGTTTCTATTTTGAATGAGGGAAAAAATACTTAGCTGCTACTCTATAACCTCCGTAGGGTTGAGGAAAGGTATAGAGTGGAGATGCAAAGGTTAATTAAGTAGCTTATTCAAACACTTAACACAATTTGGCTTATTTTAGAAAGTATCAGTGCGACACGCTAAAATAAAGTTTCTGTTACTGCTTGTTTGGCTCTTAGTGGATGAATTTTCATGCCAGCAAATTTACCTAAAGCTGTGAGAGGCTTCTTATGTACAATTGCTAATCCCATTTGTATAGCTACAGATTATTTGACTGCAGCGACCTAGCGTCAAATTCTGCAACAGCAACCTTTTTGCCTCTCCTATCGAGATGCAGCCGATCGCCAGTGGAACTATACTGTACTACATGCCAAGATCACTTTCCGCGAAAAGCGACAGTATTTAGATTGCTGGTGTGAAGAATCAGAAGGAAATCAAGACTTACCAGCATTAATTCACAACTGGAGTTTGCGACTAGATAGAATTACAGAAGCATCTGTAGCTTCTATCGACAGAAAGTGGAAAAATGACTTAGACAAAATTGAAGTTGTGCTGCATCTCCAAGGTGGACTAGCTTTTAGTTACGAACGCAAACCTGATGATAGTGACGTAATTTGGTTAGACACCGAACCACCAATTAGGCAAGTTAAGCGCATGGTATCAAATACCTTTTGGCTCATGAGAGAAATCTTACCTTATAGATCGCAGTGCCAAGTCATCTCCCCCGAAGGTGTGCGCACGCGCCTGAAGCAAGAGTTAAATTCCTGGCGTGAACTTTATAATCTTGCCGATTAGCCCTCTCCTCCTCCCCTCCTCGTTCCCAGCCTCCCGCTCTCCTCGTTCCCAGCCTCCGGCTGGGAATGCATTCCCATAGGCTCTGCCTATGCCATACTTCAGGAGGCACAACAATCAATTACGCATTCCCAAGCTAATATAAGATAAAAGTTGCCAACCTACCCTAATTTTTGATTTTTTATGGAAAACTCGTTTACTGCTGTATTTGAAAAAGTAGATAATTGGTATATTGGTTACGTCCAAGAATTGCCTGGTGCAAACATCCAAGAGAAAACGCGCTTCTTCAGCGAGAGTTAGTTTGCACGAAGCGATCGAGCTAATTTTAATAGCAAATCGAGAACTTGCAGAGCAACAACTTTTTGGCAAAGAAGTCATTCGTGAAAGAATCACAGTTAAAATCTAGTGACAAGACGTGAATTGATTCGTTATCACAGAAGAAAATGGCTGTTTGTTTCTCGGGAAAGTGGAAGACACTAAATCCAATGGAATTAGCTGAGTTAGATGTTTACGAGCAATTAGAATATATGATGATTTTATTAAAAGCACGAGCTTTCAAACGCGATTAGTTAAAGTGTTAGGATTCGCCACTTTGTTCCTCGTTAGCATTAGCTTTAGCAGCTACCAATCGAACTAACTCAACATCTAACCCCAACGCCTCAGCTATTTGTTCGACAGTCGCACCTAAACTCAACATAAAAGGAACTGCTGACAATTTACCTTCTAGTTTTCCTTCTGTTTTACCTTCTTGCTTGGCTTCTTGATAAACTTTAGTTTGTTTTAACTCCCTAAATCCAAACATTTGCTCAATCTCCTCTCGACTTTTCAAAGGGAATTTATAGACAATAATCGTTTCTATCAATTCGAGAAATTCCCGTTGGGTAATTTCTGAGACTATTTGTTGTCTGGCGAGGTTGATTAACTCGCTGGCTTTTGTGAGTGCACTCTCCGAAGGCTCTATTACTAATTTAACAGTCTCAATACCAATCGACTGTTCTGCTGTGGAGCCCAATTCATCCAAATATATGCGCGTGACTCGTTCAGATGAGAGTAATTCTATATACCGTTCTGTTTCTCCTATATCAATACTGCGACTTGGATAAACTACCACTCCACGCCAATTGTTGGTAAGTTTGGTTTTATCAAGGTAAAGAAAGATTTCCGTAAACAAGCGAGAGTAGAATTTTTTATCGGGTTGAAATTGGACTTCGACGAAGTAGATGGGGGATGATGCATTACTTTTGGGGAGAAATACGCCATCAATGCGGAAAGCGAGTTGTTTGACTTCGACGGATGAAAATTGGTAGGTGTCGGCGGTTTCTGGGGGTTGGTTGATAAGTTCAAAGAAGATGCTGGGGAAGCTTTGGAATAGGCGATAGAATATAGTGTCTGTTTTCACGCTAGTTGATGCTGGGTTGGTGGCGTAACTTTTGATTTTACCGGAGTGCTTGGTGGTTGTGGAAGGGTGAGATTTGAGTAGGTGAAGAGATTGTCATTTATTCGCCAGTGAAAGAATATTCTCAGTTTTATGAGAAGTCATTTACTAATTTCCGTTTGATTGGCAAGCTGCTTGAGGATGGCATCTTGACGAGGTTCTAAATAAATATGTTTACGTATTTTTATGGTCATTTTTAGTATATGATATTACTAGAATTAATAGATATTATTGGCAAGCGATCGCACTCTCAGTCAAAATACCATTACTGCAAATATTATTTCTGCTCAAAAAACAGTGCTACAGTTGATTTTGAGAAAGGCTTGACTGCTAATTGATTTGTAATGCAACTAGATTTGAACACCCAGCTAGAACATCTCGAACCAACAAAATATGGATTGGCGCTACATACCACAACTCCAGAGTTGGGCTTAGCAATGAGTAATTTTGCTCTTGACACACGTTCTAATGTGTGGAATTTAGAGCGTGAATTATCCACCCGGATGCATCAATATATAGTTGAATTTATCAAACCGCAAACTTGGGCAGACTTAGCATTCATTGCTGTAGCAAAGGGACCAGGTGGTTTTACTGGTACTAGAATTGGTGTTGTCACTGCCCGTACATTGGGACAACAATTAAATATTCCTGTATTTGCTATTTCCACATTAGCAGCAGTGGCATGGTCAAAAGAAGGCAGAGGGCAGAAGGCAGAAGGCAGAAGTAATGAAGTTTCTTGTATTGCCGTACAAATGCCAGCACAAAGGGGGCAAGTTTATGGTGCTATCTATCAACCCACCCCAGATATTTCTGAACTTAAAGTTTTATTACCAGATACTGTGTTCACTCCAGTTGCATGGCAGGAAAAACTTGCTAGCTGGAACACCAGTTATCAACTCATTGAAGCAAAATCTGAGTTAGCAGCGACGGTAACAAGCATATTGCAACTGGCATACTTAGAGTGGCAACAAGGGAAACGTCCTAATTGGGCAGAAGCATTACCCTTTTATGGGCAACATCCCGTAGAGATGTAGAAATAAATTTTAACTTTAGCAGAGAAAAAAAAGTTATAAGTTTGAATTCATACGCTGAAGCTAATCAGCGTTAACTGTTTTAATTTTTGCAAACAACTTTTCTAAAATGCCTTGGCAATTATTGTCCTACAACTGTCCGATTAATCCTGTCCATGCTGCTTTACTACACACGGGCAAGGTCTTGTTCTTCACAGGTTCGGGTAACGATCCGAACAACTTTGGCAATTCGGCTGCGGGTGCTGCTTTGTGGAATGTGAATAATGGTACCTTCACTCGTCCGTCGATCCCACTTGATAGTGCCGGAAACGTAATTGATATTTTCTGCGCAGGTCAGTCGTTCAGACCTAATGGTAGATTGTTGGCTGCAGGTGGCACTATACAGTATGACCCATTCTATGGAGAGACAGCCACCTTCGTATTTGACCCCATCACTGAGACATGGACTGAGGTGGCATCAATGAATAGGGGTCGTTGGTATCCTACTGTATTAACTTTGGGTAGCGGGAGAATTTTTGCGATTTCGGGTTTGGATGTAAATGGCAACCTGGACAGAAACCCAGAAGTTTTTACAGGCAGCAGTTGGAGCATTTTTTCCCAACAAACCAGTCCTGTTCCAATGTATGCCCACCTTTTTCTGCTCAGTAGTGGCAAAATTTTCTATTCGGGTGCCCAATTAGGCGGGAACAATGGTGTATCGCCACGCATCTTCACCTTGCCGGGAAGGTTCAATCGAGCGATCGCTGAACAGCCTGTTTCTGGATTGCAAAATTCAGATTATGGGAACCAAGCAGCCAGTGTGTTGCTACCACCGGCTCAAGACCAAAAGGTGATGATTATCGGTGGCGGCAATGGTGGTGCAACTACAAGAGTCAATATTGTTGATCTCAAAGTGAGTAACCCCAGTTATACGGCAGCACCCTCTTTAATTAATCCCAGGATGCATCACAATGCAGTCTTGTTGCCCAATCGCACGGTGTTTGTTTGTAATGGTAGTAGAGCAGACGAGGACGTAGCACAATCAACACTGCCTGCTGAAATTTACAACCCGGCAACGAATACCTGGACAGCAGTGGAGACACCAAATATCAACGGTCGTGTTTATCATTCAGTGGCGCTGCTCCTGCCAGATGGCAGAGTTGTTGTAGCTGGCGGAAATCCCAACCGGGGTATTGTTGAATATCGGCTGGAAGTTTATAGTCCGGCATATATGTCACAAACACGACCCGTGATTCAAAGCGCTCCATCTTCCGTCGGATACGGTGGGACAATTACAATCGGGACACCCCAAGCGGGGAACATTAAATGGGTAAATCTGATCAAACCAATGGCAACAACTCATGGCATGGAGACAGAACAACGGCTAGTAGATGTGCCAATTAACTCTAGAACTAGTACTTCTATGAGCGTTACTGTAACGAGTAACCGGAACCTAGCACCTCCTGGCTATTACATGCTGTCTATTACTGACAACAATAACGTTCCCTCAGTGGCACGTTGGATTCAATTAGCATAGTTGACTCATGGCTAATAGAAGACTGGTAAAAAAACAGCACTTACTTTTTTTCCTGACAAAATGTAGTAATTTCAAGAATTAAATATGAAACTGAAGTTAACACGCAGACAGTTTGGGCAGGTTGCGGCGGCAACAACTGTCGCTGCTGCTGTAGGAACCCTCATAAACAGAACTGTTGCACAGACGCCACCAGTAGTCATATTAGGTGTTTCTGATTCTGTACCCAGCACCGATGACTCGCTCACTCCCGAAGTAGATAGTACAGAAGATATTGACGAAATCGCCAACATCACAGTTACATCGATTCTCCGACCAATTGTCGTGCAGTCATTAGTCTTAGCGACTGGAGTAAAGACGACTACACTGACTACCGCACCTATTCTAGAACCTGGTGAACAACTGAGCGGTTTTGCTGCCTTAAAAGATGGTACACTTGTAGTGTCTACTAATACTTTCGGTAAGAACGCCGTTCAACCCACTCGTCTGATCATTCTAGGTGCTTCTCCAAGAACCGTGACTGTTTCCGAAATTAAACGGCAAGAAGCGCTGCTCAGCCTGCTGACACGGAGAGATGGCTCCTTGGGTGGTATAGTCGGCAAAAAAAATGGCACGCCTCCCCTCACTATAGTGACGATTAACCTCCAGAACGGCGAGATTACAGAGGAAAATAAACTGCCTGGAAACCTGCGGGTTACTAGTGCTGCTGAATGTCCGGATGGCAATCTCTATGGAATCGTTACTGAGCGTAGAGGCGAAACTAATTTGGAGTTGATTGATAAGGGCAAGGGGCAAACAACGCCATTAAGCTTTAACAGTCAACCTTGGAATAGTGGTTTCAGTGGCTTGGTTTGCTCGTCATCGAACCAATTAATTGCTCTAGGTGCGCGTAGATATGAGTCACCTAAATACCTACACACCATTGATAAAAATTCTGGAGTGATAACTCGGCTCACAGACTTTGATGTTGCCACGATTGCAATTCAAATCTAATTTGATTTTTGAAATACTCTTAGGGTGGGTAATGCCTACCCTACAGATCAAGAATATGTTGGGGATATTTTGCGGCGATCGCCTTTACACTTCCATTACTTTGCTACAATAATCTTCTATTAGTAAAACAATTTTTGTTTTTTAATTTTTATTTTGCTGAATTGCAGTTAAGTAGTCTAATCTTACACTATTTATAAAGCAAAATTGATTTAAATTTTAAATTACTAATTTGTAGCTAAATGTATTTCATTAAGCTTGCTTAATAATTGGCATTCGTCTTATTTAAAAGGTAGCTAAGTAACAGCATAGTTATCTTAGTTTTTTTATTTTAGCACAAAAAAATAAATCAATGCCTTGGCAAGTATTGCCCTATAACTGTCCGATTAATCCTGTCCATGCTGCTTTACTACGCACGGGCAAAGTGTTGTTCTTCTCTGGTTCTGGTAACGATCCGAAGAACATAGCCAACGCTCCTCTGGGCGCAGCTTTGTGGGATGTGAGTAACGGAACCTTCTCTCGTCCAAGAATTCCTCTAGATAGTACAGGAGAGCCTATTGATGTTTTCTGTGCGGGTCAGGCTTTTCGACCAAATGGTAGGCTACTAGTTGCAGGCGGCACTGTACAGTATGACCCATTTTTTGGAGAGACAGCTACTTTCGTATTTGCTCCAACTAGCGAGACATGGATACAGGTGGCATCAATGAATAGAGGGCGTTGGTATCCAACTCTCGTGACGTTGGGCAGTGGTAGAATTTTTGCTTTGTCTGGATTGGATCAAAGTAGCAACCTCGACAGAAACCCAGAAATTTTTACTGGTGATGATTGGAGCATTTTTTCACAATCAACCAGTCCTATTGCACTTTACGCCCATCTTTTCCTACTCAACAATGGCAGACTTTTCTATTCTGGCGCCCAATTTAGCGGCAACAATGGTGTATCGCCACGCATTCTGACTATCCCAGACAGATTCAATCAAAGTATTACAGAACAGCCCATATCTGGATTGGAAAATCCAAATTTTTGCGACCAAGCAGCAAGTTTGTTACTACCACCAGCGCAAGACCAAAAAGTGATGATTATCGGTGGTGGCAATGGTAGTGCCACCACAAGAGTTAATATTGTTGATCTCAACGCTCCTAGTCCGATTTATACAGCAGCACCCTCTTTAAATAATCCCAGGATGCATCACAATGCAGTAATATTGCCAGATCGCACGGTGTTTGTTTGTAACGGCAGCAGAGCGGACGAGGACGTAGCACAGTCATTGATACCCGCAGAGATTTATAATCCACAGACGAATACCTGGACACAAGTTGAGACACCAAATGTTAGGGGTCGTGTGTATCATTCAGTAGCAGTGCTTCTACCAGATGGCAGTGTCGCTACAGCCGGAGGAAATCCAGAGCGTGGCATTGTAGAACAGCGCTTAGAAATTTACCGTCCGGCGTATATGTCGCAACCTCGACCAGTAATTCAAAGTGCTCCCGGATTTAGTGGATACGGCAGTACAATCATAATTCGCACCCCCCAAGCAGAAAATATCAAATGGGTAAATATAACTAGACCAATGGCAACAACTCATGGTTTGGACACAGAACAAAGGCTAGTAAATGTGCCAATTAGCTTTAGAACTAACAATACTCTCACCGTCACGATTCCAAATAATCGCAACCTAGCCCCACCAGGGTATTACATGTTATCCATTACTAACAATAATAACGTTCCATCAGTAGCAAGTTGGATTCAATTAGGGTAACCGAATCAGTTCACACTAATTTTGGGAATCAAATATTATGAACATGAAGCTAACACGTAGACAGTTTGGGCAGATGGCGATCGCCACTACCACAGTAGCTGCACTAGGAACTCTCTTCGGTAGAACTTTTGCACAAACGCCTGATTTAGTCATCTTAGGTATACGCAGTTCTATAGCTACTACCAATGACTCAATCACTACTGAAGTAGATAGCACCGCTAATATTAACGAAATCAATAGCACAACAGCTACATCTGTTACCCAATCAATCGTTGAGCAGTCAGTCAATCTGGAAACAGGTCGGGTTAATAGCGTACTAACGACTCCGCCTGTTCTAGTGTCCGGTGAGCAACTGAGCGGTTTCACTACCTTAAGAAATGGCACACTTATAGCAGCAGTTACTAATATCAGTAATAGAGGGGAACAACCCACTCGTTTGATCACTCTAGGTGCGTCGCCAATAACCTTAACCATCTTAGGAATTGAAAGGCAGGAGACGCTGCTGAGCCTAGTACCCCGCATAGATGGCGGACTCAGTGGTATAGTTAGTTACAGGAACGGTATGCCTCCCTTTACTCTCGTCAATATTAATCTCCAGACTGGTGAGATTACAAATAGGGTCATACTATCTGAAAACCAACGGATTAATAATTTGGTTGAATGCCCGAATGGTAATTTGTATAGAATTGATGTCGGGCAACGAGGCGAAACTAATTTGGTCTTAATTGATAATAGCGGCAATCAACAAACAACGCCATTAATCTTTAACGGTCAACCTTGGAATAGTGGCTTCAGTAGCTTGGTTTGCTCCGCATCAAACCAATTAATTGCTCTGGGTGCGCGTAGATATGAGTCACCTAAATACATACACACCATTGATAAAGACTCTGGAGTGATAACTCGGCTCACAGACTTCGACGTTGCCAAGATTGCGATTCAAATTTAGTTGTTAATTGTTAATGGTTAATAGCAATCAACAATTAACCATTAACAATTCTTCTGTTCTTTAATGCCTACGTTGCAGTTGTTGCAATTAGTTTGTCAACAATTTGCAGTGCAGTATTTACTTCTGCCTCACTAACAATTAGAGGTGGTACAAACCGGAGGACTTTTGGTCCTGCTGGAGCTATTAGTAAGCCTTCATCAATAGCGGCTTTGACGACATCAACAGCATTGAGTGGAGAATCTGCTTGTAACTCCATACCGTTGATTAAACCCCAACCACGTACATCAGCAATATGTTGGGGATATTTTACGGCGAGCGCATTCAAACCAGCTCGCAATTGTTCTCCCCTTGCTTGTACATTCTGCAAAATATTGTCCCTTTCCAAAGTTTGGCAAACAGTCAGGGCAACTGCACAAGCAAAAGGATTTCCACCAAAAGTACTGGCATGATCCCCAGGCTTAAGCACATCGCAGAAAGATTTGCACATCATTGCGCCGATAGGGATACCACCGCCCAAGCCTTTCGCACTGGTAAAGACATCAGGCTCAACCCCCAAATGTTCGTAACCCCATAAATTGCCACTACGCCCTACACCAACTTGTACTTCATCAAAAATTAACAGAATACCTGTTTCATTACAAATTTGCCGTAACTGTTGGAAGTAGCTAATATCACCAGGACGAACACCGCCTTCTCCCTGTAGTGGCTCTAGCATAATTGCAGCTACGCGGTAATCACCTTCATCCAACTCGCTAATTGCTGCTTCCACCGCGCCGATATCGTTGTAAGGTACGTAGTGGAAACCGGGCATCAAGGGATCAAAGTTTTTTTGATACTTGGGTTGCCCTGTGGCGGTAATCGTTGCTAAAGTCCTACCGTGGAAACTCGCATGTGCCGTTAAAATAATCGGTTTTTCAATTTCCAACACTGTATGTGCGTATTTTCGCGCAAGTTTAATTGCGCCTTCGTTTGCTTCGGCACCTGAGTTGCAAAAGAATACACGGTCAGCGCAGGAATGTTGCACGATCCAATTAGCTAACTCTCCCTGTTCGGGGATGTAGTAAAAATTAGAAACGTGGTGTAATTTTTTAATTTGATTTGTTACCGTTTCTACCATCGCTGGGTGGGCGTGTCCCAGGGTACAAGTAGCTATTCCTGCCACAAAGTCTAGATATTCCCGCCCCTGTGTATCCCAAACGCGGCATCCCTCACCTTTTTCTAGAGCGATCGCAAATCGCCCATAGGTTGTCATTACAGCTTGATCGAAACGATCTGTATCAAAGGCGCTAGATGAGGTAAAACCTAACTGTGGGTCTATTGTCGTTTGTCCAACTAGTGTTTGTATGCTCACTACCTAACTGCTCCACAAAACTATACGAACAAAGGCAGAAGTACTGATAAGTTGTTTGTTTAACCTCCTCAAAACTTCCAATCTTATAACCATTTGCTATGTTTATGAGACACCTGCAAAAAATCTTCTTAATTTGTCTAATTTATCATTTTACTTGAGCTATTGGTCAGATATCCTCAAACGAGTGGCACTGGTGGGAAAAAATTGTGTACTCCAACCTAGAGCAAAAATATTATCGCATCCAGAGAGAGTTAATGGCAGGGGTTGTTGCCCTTGGCGGTGTATTCCTCACTGGTACTTTATGGTATCGGTTTATGGAAAACTGGTCTTGGGAAGATGCTGCTTACATGACTGTAATTACCCTCGCTACTGTTGGTTATGGAGAAACGCGACCACTGGGAAGCAAAGGACGCTTGTTTACCATAGCTTTAATTTTAATGGGTGTAATTACGATTGGTTATATAGTTAACCGGTTTACAGAAGCGATCATTCAAGGCTACTTTCAAGAAGGAATTCGACTACGACAACAGCGACGCATCATGAACTCACTATCTGAGCATTATATTATTTGTGGATTTAGTCGAACTGGTCGTCAAATTGCTAAAGAATTTCGGGCAGAAGACGTTCCTTTTGTAGTAATTGATTCTAGTATAGAATCCGTGCAACAGGCACAAACTGAAGGTTATACTGTATACCAAGGTGATGCTACTTTGGATGAAACTCTTTTTAAGGTGGGGATTGAAAAGGCAATTTGTATTGTTGCCGCACTGCCTTCCGATGCAGAAAATTTATATACTGTTCTATCAGCAAAAACACTGAATCCGGAAATTCGGGCGATCGCCAGAGCAAGTACGGAAGAAGCATTACAAAAGTTACAGCGAGGTGGTGCAGATGCCGTAATTTCCCCTTACATAACTGGTGGTAAGCGCATGGCTGCTGCTGCTCTGCGACCTCAAGTCATGGACTTTGTCGATGGTATCATTTCCGGAACAGACAGACAATTATACATGGAAGAATTTTTACTTGACCCGGCTAGTTGTCCTTTTGTTGGTCAAACTTTAGGACAAGCAAGGTTGCGAGTACAAACCGGGGCGCTAGTTCTTGCCATCCGCCGCGCTAATGGTGAATTGATCGGTGGTCCTATGGCTGATACAGTATTTATGCGTGGAGATGTACTGATTTGTATGGGAACAGCTGAACAACTGCGGGCACTCAACCAACTTTTAGGACCAATTGGTTCTCAAAAATTGCGACGACCGAAAAAGAGTTAATTCTGAAATTAAGAGTATAGAATCATGGGCAGTATGGGAACTATAAGTAATGAGGCTGACTAAAATATAACAGCGCACTCCCATATATGTCTCATTCTGATAGTGCAATCCAGCAATATTCATCCAAACGCTTAGCCAGAAGCTTGAGTGTACCAGAAACTTGGGCTTTTGGTTTAACAAGCCACATGGGCTGGGTAGCAGTAGTTCCAGCAATTCATGCGGCACTGGGAGCGCAAGCTATTTCTGTCTGGATACCTGCTATGATTGTCGGGATGCTGCTGAATTATCAGGTAAAGCATCTCGGTACAGGTTTTGTCGATGTAGCCGGGGGAACGCCTAATTACATCACTAAGCTCTGGAAGCGCTACCCTGGTGTTGCTCGCTATGCCGCGATTGGATATCTTCTCAATTGGATTACATATATATCAATTAATTCCGTTATTCTTACCGACTTAATTAAGGTGAACCTTGAGGCATTAGGAATTAGCTGCCCAGAACTAATTCTCAAATTTGGCTTTACCATCCTACCTTTTGTGGTGGCGTTTAGTGGTACTCGTGCCCTAAGTATTCTGCATCTGTTTTTTGTCATTCCCGCTTTCGTCGTGTTACTTGCTTTTTGTTTACAGGGACTTAGCTTTTTAGCATTTTCTCCTGAAAGTCCGGGTTTATTTCCTCGTAGTTGGGCTTCTCTTAGCTTTGTAGATTGGGCAAAATGGTTCTACTTCGTTACCTATCAAACCTACGGTTGCGAAACTGCTTCATCCTTTGTTGCTGATAGTCGTCGTCCCAAAGAAACTCTACAGTTTCTCAAAATTGCTGCTTGGTTGATGCCACCTATGATTTTAGGCGGATCTTGGGTAGTTACACGTTTAGCAACAACAGAAGATGTAGACAACGCTTTTGTGATTTTTGTCTCTGCTTCTCAACCCTTCTGGGGACATTTTGCACAGTTGTTTGTTACTTTTTTGTTAGCAAGTTCCTGTTTATTGGGTTCAGCAACAGTGGTTTCCAATTGCCCTCGCATTCTGTATCAACTTGCTGTTGACAAGCAACTTTCACCAGTATTTTCTGTAGTATCGCGTCGGGGAATATTCGGTTTTGCTCTGACTCTAATCCTAATTTTGTGTTTGATCAATCTAATTTGGGGGAATGTCGCTCACATTATCGTGGCAGGAAATTTCTGTTGGTTTATGTCGTTTATGATCCTGCATTTAGGGCTTTGGCTACAACGAGGTAAAAAAGAAGTACTTTTCCCTCAACTGGCTTTGAGCTTCTTTTTGCTGGAGGTTGTGGTCTTACTGGTGGGAGGGTATGCTTGGGGTTGGCAAGATTTTTTGATTGGATTAGTGGCTCCCTTTGCCATGATCGGAATTGATGCATTAGCACGTCGTATTCCCTTTGCGCCTTTGAGTCCTCTTTGGTGGGTACAGTTGTATCAATCACGATCGCCAACCAAAATTAAAGACTCGGTGATGCTCCAGGTAAATATCCTGATATTACTGTTATGTGGAGCAGTTTCGGTGGGCTGGTGGTTTGGTGTCAAGCTGAATGCAAAAGAAGGTGAGGCTCTGGTAGTTGTACTGCTGTTAGTAGTAGGATATGTGGGAGTGGCGATCGCAAGCTTGACAAGTTTACCTCAGGTGATGGCGATTGCTGAAGCACGGGAAGCCGCCGAACATTTGTTTATGGTTGCTCAAGACGCTATAGTCGTTGTGAATGAAGCAGGCGTAATTCGACAGGCAAACCCAGCCATCCAGTCTTTGTTGAGTCTTAACCTATCAAGTATACTAGGACATCACCTAAGTGAATGGCTACCTGGGTTAGCAAATACTCCCCAAAAATGGACAAAACGCAGCGAACAAACTTTACACTACAACAACCAAGCAAAAACTTTTGAGGTTTCTGTCTCAGATATACCTCATCAAGATTTCCCTGAATACGTCGTCATCCTCCACGACATCACTAAGCGCAAACAGGCAGAGGAGGTTTTGCGACAGTCAGAAGCACAGTTGCGCTCTAAGTCACAACAGTTAGCCGCTCAACTAGTACAAAGTGAGAAAATGTCTAGTTTGGGGCAGTTGGTAGCGGGAGTGGCACATGAAATTAACAACCCAGTCAGCTTTATTTACGGCAACCTCAGCTATGCAGATGAACATACCCAAGATTTACTCACAATAGTACAACTTTACCAACAGCATTATCCCCACCCAGTACCAGAAATTCAAGCCCAGGCAAAAGCAATCGACCTTGATTTCTTAATCGAAGATCTGCCAAAGTTACTCACATCAATGAAAATTGGTGCGGAAAGAATTACACAAATTGTGCTGTCTCTACGCAACTTCTCTCGCTTAGATGAGGCAGAAATGAAGGTAGTGGATATTCATTCAGGTATTGATAGTACCTTAATGATTTTACAACATCGCCTCAAAGCCAAATCTGATCTGCCGGAAATTCAGGTGATTAAAGAATACGGCGACTTGCCATTGGTGGAATGCTACCCCGGACAACTCAATCAGGTGTTTATGAATATTTTGGCGAATGCGATTGATGCCATAGAAGAGTCATTAGTCATTTGTCATTTGTCATCAGTAAACAATTCACAACAAAGAACAAAGGACACTGGACTTAGGACAAACCCGCAGATTTGCATTAGTACTACAACACAGGACAATAATGTGATTATTAGCATCGCTGATAATGGTGCTGGAATTCCAGAAGCTGTGCAAAAGCGATTGTTTGACCCCTTTTTTACTACTAAACCTGTAGGTAAAGGTACTGGGTTGGGTTTATCTATTAGTTACCAAATTATTACAGAGAAGCACGGTGGGACGTTGCAGTGTATTTCTTCCCTCGGTGAGGGTACACAGTTTGTGATCACAATTCCCCATAGGCGCGAAAAATCATCGCGCCTTGGTGTTTAGCTCAAGTTGACTTTTTCGTTTTCACCCACATTGGCTTTCTCACCTGTGGCGATCGCCTTGACTAATGCAATGGTATGTGCAACAAAACTGGATGGGGTATCCCAGTATTCTGCCTTGTCTACGCTCACCTTGAGCAAAGCAATATCTGGTTCTTCAAGTTCTTTGGGAAACCAGGCTTTGAGTTGCGGTTTCCACAATTGCTGGATTTTGTTGCGATCGCGCACTAATTGTGCTGTACCAGACAAGGATATATATCGCTGTTTATTGGGATCGGAAAAACTAACGTTAACTTGCTGATGCATCTGTATTTCCAATACTTTATGGGAACTGCCATAAGTGAAGAACCAGAGGTCGCCATCAAATTCTACCTCAGAGTTAGTTGACATTGGACGGCTGTGCAAGCTTCCGTCTTCATTAATTGTGGTTAGCATCCCAATGTCAATATCTTTGATCAATTCGCGCAGCTTGTGAAGCTGTTCGTTATGGTTTTGAGAATCAGTCATGTTTTTTACTCTTGTCTCTATTGCTAAGCAAAAAATCCGAGCTGACTAAAAATCGTTTTACGATTTGTAAAGCTCTTGTATAGTCTTAGCGCCAATCTGACAAAAGTAACTAGAGTCCTTAGGTGGAATTTTGCGCTGCCATAATTATATTATTGACTACTGGGCTGTTTCCAACCATGTAAAGCTGCTATGCTTTTTGCCACCCATTCAATCACCATCGGCGCAGCTACTGATATTAAGATACTCGGATAAACAGCCATTCCCCAACTAGGGTGAACTAACACGCGACATTTATTTTGAATTACTGGATAGCCAAGTAAAGCTTTTACCACCGCTGTGTCATCATGGGGAACTTTTCCTGGGCGGGATAGTAAGGGATAACCAGTACGGGGATCGATTAAATCTGTTAAATAGCCGCGATCGCGCAGGTTAAATCCCACGTCACAGCCAAACCGCATAAACTTTTCCCGCAACCGTTCTTTTTCTATTTCTATTTCTGGTGTGCTTTCCACCAACTCATATTGTGATTGCTGTAAAACAATCACTACCCAAAAAGAAGGCTGATTTTTCCAGTCTGGTAATATCCGTTCGCGGTTGGCACAGATATACTGACTGGGGGAGTGAATTGAAATCTGAACTGCTTGTCCCGTTTTGCCAACCAAATTTATGGAACAACCTTGCTCAGAAGTGTCAACTATCGGGTACTTCACCTAACTTTATTTGGTTGTTACAAGTCTTTTCATTGACGTTTTGTCTAGATGATAACTCCTAATTAGTCAGAATAATCAACAAATTTCTCGTCACTGATCTAGTTTATTTAAAGCTATTATTAAAAAAAAATTAATTTTAGATTAAATTTTTATATTTTTACCTTCTTGTGATATATTTACCAAAAATAATTAGAAATGCAAATCAGAACACCATGTACTGAAGTACATGGCTAATAGCTAAAGTCCGTTAAAACGGACTAAGAATCAAAAATTTAGTTGTGCTCGTTGCTCGTTTCTTGCGAGGCTTTGCCTCTAGATGTCATACAGCTCTCCTGCAGAGCTTCATCGTATTGCATTCCCAGTCAGAGACTAGGAACGAAAATCAGCGGTAAATCTATCGCTAATGCGCATTAATAGGGATAAATTCTCCTGTACAGACGTTCTTTGCGGAACGTCTGTACGGATACTGACTCCTAGTCCAACTTTAGGGCATTGACTGGTACTTCATCCCAAGAATTGACAGTCCGCAATCGCGCCACCCAACCCCAAGATTTTTGCACCTCTGTCAAATTTTTCTGAAACGACTCATGGCAATCTTGGGCTTGGGATTCATTACAACAAGCAATACAAGCGTGTATCATCCCAGATGGATCTATTTGCTCGTTTACCCAAATAGTCATAGCGTATTCTCCCGAAATGATATTACTTAAAAGATATCAGCCGGGTCGGCAGATTGCAGCTGACGCCTTGCTATTTCTAAATAGCTAAAATCACCATTGTGTAGAGACATTGTATGCAACGTCTCTACAAAGGTTTGAAATTGGTAGTTTTAATCGCTGTATGCTTCTCTCTTCATCGTCCAAAGGCAGGGACTACCTTCTGTGAAGGTACCTGTCCATACAACTTCAAACCCGTGTCTTTGGTAAAAGCGCACAGCACTTTGCGTGGCAGTTTCCAGGTAGCAAGGCAAACCCTCATTATCTGCGCGTTTGAGGATGGGTTGTAAAAGTGAACTGCCAACTCCTTGCCCCTGACAAGCTGGTGCTACACCCAGGATGCTTAAATACCAGTGTGGGCTAGGCATATCAAGTTTGTGGCGTTCTTCAATTGCCGACAATAACGATATACCTCGTCCCAACTTACTCCAACCAAGTTGAAAAGGTAGTGCCAACGCAGTTGGTATAAGTTGCAAAATATTTGTATCAATAGAACGTTCTGGAGGCAGCCAAACGGCAACACCTTTTAAGTTCCCTGCTGTTGTATAAACATGGTTGTAATGCTGGCTATAGCGTAATGCCCTCTTAAAAAACCATCTGAGGAAATTTGCTCTTGTTTGTTCTGCTTCAGGAATTAGGTAGCGAAATATCGGTCCTTGATTAAATGCATCTTGAAGAATTTCGCTTGCCTCGTCAATTTGCGACAGCGAGAGAGAAACAATTTCCGTAGTGATCATTTGTGCAACTTCCTCCAGTTGATCGCGTTATTATACACTAAATATTAGTTATATTTTGAACCAAATAGTCACATTATCAAGTCATTCATCAGCGATATAATACCAGCAAAATCAATCTTGACTAGAGCCAAAAAGAAACGAGCTTTTTCTCTGTGCCTTTTGATTCCGCTAGAGCTAATCACTCTCCAAACTGTAATTACCATTGCCCAAGGATAAGTTCTTTTTACAACTACAAACCAAATTAGAGGAGTTTTGCCAAGCATAATTGAGTAACCTTTAGCTAAAAACTTTTTCTTCCAACTTTCGTTGCCGCATCAAAAGAAACAGAGGTAGCCCAAGCGTAACGCCCCCTAACAAATTACTAGCAATGTAAATCCACAGGTTTTTCATTTGGAGACGCGATCCCTCATAAAAAACGAAAACCCAAAGAACTAATGACGAGACAATTAAACCAATCAAATAAACGACTCCTCGCAATTTTCCAGAAATTGCTTGACCTGTAATTACTGCTTGTTGACCGGGTTTGACTTTACCAATATCAGTTTGATAAACTTCTGCTACTGCTACCATCTGGTCATTCTGGGCTAAATCTGCAATACCATCGGCATCAATTTTTTCTCCTGTGCGCGTGTACCTTAAGAATTTGCCCGTTCGTTGGTGCTTTGATATAAGCTTGTTCTAAGTCGGTTTTTGCTCGTTGGATTGCCAATGTAGCATTTCATACTTCAGCTTGTGCAGCTTGAACATCCACAGGACGAACTTCGGCAATCCTATTTAAGGTTGCCTTGGCTTCGCTCAGTTGTGCTTTCAGTGTTTCTACTGTTCTTTTTTGTGCTGATTTTGCTTGTTCAAGCTGTGCTTGTGCTGTTTCCGCAACTAATCGTTTGCTATCTAAATTAGAAGCAGAAATTGCTCCCTGTTGATAAGCTGTTGCGCAGCTAAATTTAATAAACTGCATTACCTTTATTTTTAATCTTTCGCCCCCATTTAATAATAAGACCACCTTCATTTAGCAATCGAATTAACAACTCTTCTAGCTGTGATACTGACTCGAACAATCTATGAGCGATATATTCTTTTGCTGAATGCCAAACTAATTCAATTAAATTATAATCTGGACTATATTCTGGTAAAAACTCCAGAATAATATTTGGCATTTCCGACTCAATTTTATCTAAAATATCTTTTCGTTTATGGAAACTGGCATTATCTAGAATAATAACTATTTTAGCAGAATTTTCATAAAAACTATCACATGTATTTCCTTGCTCTATCCATTCTTCTAATAGAAAACTATTCAACGCTTTTATCTGTTCATAAAATACATCTGCATTGCCTTTTTTGATAACAAAATTAATTCTTTTTTTATCATGATAACGTAAACCACCCATGATATTTACTCTTCCATTACTCCTTTGTCCTGTCACTTTTTTTCGTGTACCTTTCCGACCCCAATTTTTTCTTCTTATCACTCTTAAACTAAATCCGCTTTCATCGTAAAGCTCGCCGGGAAGATTCTCTTCCCGGCAGACTTTACCCAAAACCATACCTGTAAACGCTCTGGACTTTCTTTAGTAATTTTTAAATATTCCGATAGCTTTTCTTTAAACGCTTTACGTTTTTCCGGATTCTGTTTATCCTCTAGGCTATACTTTGCCCAAAGGTAAACGTACTTTTTTCGCTCTAATATTCTTCTGACTTGAGAGCCACTTAACTTAATTCCGGTTATTTTTTCCAGATGTGTTGCTAGCCTTGCTGCAGTCCACCGACCAAATTCATATCCATATTCTGTCGGTTCTTTTTCAATTACTTCTAATAGTAAATCTTCATATTCTTTAGTAACTTTACGGAAGTTACCTTCTCTTCTTCCATCTAAAAAACTTTCTAGATTATCTGGGTCGCCGTGAACTGCCCAATAAGCTACCGTGGGATATGCAATATCTAAAAATTCACTAATTTCTTGATAAGTTTTTCCATCATTCATCAATAATAAAATCAGAATTTTCTCTCTTACGTAAGGATTGTCATGCTCTTTTAATGTTTTCAGTAGTCGTTCTCTCTGCTCTTGAGAAAGATGGTTTTTGGCTGGCATAGGTGGTCACTCATAGGCTATTTATTTAACATTATATTATACAATCAAGCTGCGCAACAGCTTATAACTGTTGAAAGCGGTTATATTCAGCAAAGCGCGTTATTTGCTTCAGATTGCCAACGAGCAATCGCCGCATTTCTCGTTTTAATTTCACCTGTTAACTCCGCCTGCAAGCGGGTGATGGTTGATTGTTGTGCTTGAATTTCTCCTGTTTTTGCTCCTGCCTTCACCGGAGCAAGTTTGGCTTGGGCAACAATCATCTGTTTTTGTGCTTGTTGTAAAGCGTCTTGCAATCTTTTAGGAGAGTCCAAAATTGCCAAAACTTGTCCTGCTTTGACACGAGAGCCTTCTTTTACTAGTATTTGAGAGATGCGTAGACGCGGAGCGGCTTGTCGCCAGACATCGCCATCCAAAGCCAGAGGCGCAGACAAGCGAATTACCTCTGCTTCTGGCTCCAGTCTTCCTAAGGCAGTTACTTTTTTTACCGTTGGTTTAGTTGGCATTGGTACGGTTGAATGACTGGTGATCTTATGAGAAAAGCTATAAAGAATTATTCCGCTGGCGATCGCAGTTGCAGCAACAACAAGCCCAATCAACCGTATATTTCCAGGTTTAGATAAAAATTCAAAATTCATCTATTTAGTTCCTTTCTGTAAATATACGGTTAGCATATTGCCTAACAAAGCACATTGCTCGCGAAAAGAAACCATTTCATTACCCCATAATCTCTCTATAATTAAGCCATCAATCACAGTTAATATAAAAGAGGCGACCACTGGGTCTTGAATACCCAAAAAATCATAGACTGCTTGCTGATATCGCTCACAAGCACGCTTAAATACACCATGACTCTGCATTTCCTGAAAGTCTTCATGCTGACAAAAGTCAACCCAAAGACTTGTTTGTTTAATAAAGTAATCCTCCTTTTTCTCCAGCAATCTCCCCAACGCTTCCACACGCTCTTGCAGCGTTTGCTTACCTTCCAACTCCGCCGCCGCCATTAGTATATCTAGCCGAGCTATTTCCTCTACCATTTGCTCAAACAATGCTTTTTTGCTGGGAAAATAGTGATACAACGTCCCAGTGGAAACTTCTAAACCGTCTGCTATTTGCCGCATAGTCACCGAACCATAACTCTTCTGGGCAAATAAATCAAAGCATTTTCTGAGCAATTCTTTACGGTATAGGTCATGATCTACAATCTTAGGCATAACTTAGGCTAATTTATATCGAACGCTCGTTATTTAATAACGTAATATCATTTTGGTGGGTTGTCAAGATATCAGTGGCTATACATAGCTGCCTTCTTAATTAAATAGTGGAACAATCCAGGCAGCGGCAAGGCTAATTAGAATAACTAATTCCAGCACCATCAAAGTAGACATGGAGCGAAACCAGTTTGACTTGGAACCCTGTCGAAAACTCAACCACCAATTGGAGAAATGAGCAAACCAAAAAGTAGGACTATCTTTGTCACGAAATTGCCAATTGAGCATGGATAGTAGTAGCGGTGCTCCCCCAACCTTGGCATTCATCAAAAGGTGAAGGGCGATCGCCATCACCATAATCACCCATGCTATTAGGTGAGCATAGTACCAGCCATGATTTAATTCCCCCTTTGGCAACCATTGTTCATCCATCATCTTGCCACTAAATAGCGCAAACGTTAACGCCACAAGAGCAAACGTATTGGTAAAACGGTTTAATGTGTACCACCAAATGGGTTTGCCAACCTGAGCCAATTTAGCAAACGAATCAGGCTGAATCAGCCGCTTGTGCCCCCGATGGAATGAGTATAATACAAACGCAGGAAAAATCAGCAAAGTGTACAGTCCAAAGGTTCCGTGTATACCTTCAATTTCTCTTACCGAGGGCAGCGGAATTCTTCCCCATCGTCCATCGTAGGTATCGTAAGTCCACAAAGCCGTCAAAATTGCAGCAATCAGAAAAAGACCATTAAGTCCATGCAAAATGCGAAGGAGTAGTGGTTGATAGGGTTGAGTCGTCATACAACAGTAATTTTAATTTACCAAATTACAAAAGAGTAGAAGCTAGCTATTTTTTGATCTGCTGTAATAATGGCAGCTTGATTTTTTTTGGCAACTGCTACAACTACTCTATCTGCTGGATCTCGGTGTTCCCATTCTAATTTGACACTTGCGAGCCAAATTTCTTCATCAATTGGGATAATACGGATAACATTGGACTGTTTGAGAGTTGCGATATAGTCATCAAGATCTACCCCTAAATCTAATTTATGATTTTTGATCTTGATAGCTATTTCCCAGATTGCTGTTGATGGAACTAAACCATTCTTTTCCTGTTCCATCTGATAACAAGCTTCTCTCGCCCTTTGAGAAAGTTTGTCTGGATCTAGACTCCACCAGATTAGAGCGCAGGTGTCAAGGACAATTTTTATACTTCCTGCCATTCTTCAGTGGTTGGGGTAGTTAAATCTTCAAAATACTTGACTTTACCCCGCATATTCTTAAATAATTCTTCGGTTGCAAGAGTTTTTTCATACTGGGAAATTCTCACAATTGGTTTACTTCCATCAGTAACTAAAATTTCTTCACCTTCTAATACAAGTTGCAAAAGTTCTAGTAAATCAGCTTTTAATTGATTCTTGTCAACTGTTTTCATCTAAAAACTCCCTTGAGTGTGGAAACCTCTGCGCTTGCTCCCAGGAGGAGACAACTACCATATAGTAACAAACGATAGCTTGATCTGGTAGAAGCCTACATCCTACTCGCAAAGAGAAACAAAATGCTCTTGCAACCAAGAGTGTTTGAATCGGTATCCACCCTCTCGTTCCAAAAATCCCTGCTCAGTAGCATAGTCAAGGAACTTACCATAGTTCCAGGGGATATAGCCATTCCACCACAGAATCAAGCGTAGAATGAAATGCTGTAAACAAGCTAAACCCCCAACATAGATACCAAAAAACAACCCAGAACTAATTCCATCGAGTAGTAAAGAGTTAAATTCGTCATGTTTATCCACCGCTATAAGTACCATTACATAAAGTAGCAACCAAGCTACGCCCCCAATAAGCGTAAAAATTACAGCATTTTTGGCTGACTCTCTAATCCCTTGATTGCTCACAGTTGTTTGTTTAAATTCCGGAACAAATACTCCCCAAATTAACCCTTCTACCAACCCCCAAATCACCACCTGAATCATTCCCCAAATACCCTCAGAGACTCCCCAAATTAAGCCACAGATTAACGCATCAATCACACCATAAACTAGCCCCCACCACAATCCTGACAACACCGATTCAAACAACCGAACTTTGGCGTATTCAATTGAAAATTTAAGACTGACAATCGGATAGATTTTTTGAGTAAATCCTAAAATTAGCCCATAACTTACTCCCCCAATACCTGCCCCAATCCATCCCGTAGTCAACCCATAAATCAACCCAATCAGCAGCCCAGTAATTAGCCCCACACTAATTTGATATAAACACTTTTGTTGAGGAGTTTGTAACCAATAAGGCTGCATTCTTTCAATTAAAAACTCTTTGGCATTTTCTTGTTTAAGTGATGATGCCAAAAACAAGAGCCAATGGTATGTTTGTTGAGCGGAAGGCTGTTTTGCTGGTAAATACATCTGTCAAATATTTGTCTTGTCATTTTTTTGTCACATTCACAGCTTATACTTGGTTTGTGATTGGTAAATAGCGCCTTCTCAACCCAAGTAGCGGCACTATGACTTTACAAGGTGGGAAAATATTAGCAGCTAACAAAGTTTGTTTAAACAAGTTAGTGACGCGATTGGGCTTTAGCCCACTGCGCTTCGCGCAATCGCTCACATGGATCGTAGCGGTGGCGATCGCTTGGTGTACAATCAGCATGGATGTTGCCTGGGCGGCATCCACCAAAAGTAGTAATGTGCAGGGGCAGCTTGTTAGTGAGGTAAAAACGATTCAGCCTGGTACTCCATTGTGGGTAGCATTGCAAATCAAAATTCGTCCGGGCTGGCATATATACTGGAAAAATCCTGGCGATTCGGGAGCAGCACCGAAGATTCAATGGACACGAACTCAAGGAGTTAATGCGGGAGAACTAGTATTTCCATACCCTGAGCGATTACCAGTAGGTCCTTTAATGAATTTCGGTTACAAAGACGAAGTATATCTTTTAACTGAAATCAATTCCAATACCTCACTACCTACTAATCCAGTTACGCTCCGCGCCAAAGCAGATATATTAGTCTGTAAAGAGGAGTGCATTCCAGAGCAAGTAACGTCAACATTGACAATGCCAGTAAATGCAAACGCTCCGGCGAAAGATTCAAATTGGGCAGAGGCTTTCTCCCGCACTCGTCAGGCGTTGCCCCAACCAACTCCATGGCAAACTTCATTTACCCTAGATGAAAAAGATTTAACGCTGTATGTAAATGCGCCTTCTTTGCAAGCAGGGCAAATTGAACAAGTGCAGTTCTTCCCTGAAAAAGATGGTATAATCCAGAATGCCGCACCACAAAATCTGAAAATTAGCAGTGATGGCATCACTCTCAAAATAGAGAGAGGCTATCAGGAAACGGCAAACATTGTTGAAGGTGTGCTAGTGGTAAGAGAGAAGCTCGACTCTAAAACCGCTACTCAAGCATTTACAATTCAAGCCAAACCTAAAGCAGCTTCTAACTCCAATCTTACCGCCCAAACAACAGATTCCCCAATCTGGCAAGCTTTAATATTGGCTCTAGTGGGAGGAATTGTCCTCAACCTCATGCCTTGTGTGTTTCCAGTGTTATCGCTCAAGGCACTGAATATTGCTCAGCAGGGGCAGCACAGCATCAGGCAAACCCGGTTACAGGGTTTAGTTTTTACCGCCGGAGTATTGGTAAGTTTTGCTTTGGTGGCAGGGGTTTTGCTGATTTTACGGGGATTGGGGCAGCAGATTGGTTGGGGTTTCCAACTTCAGTCACCGATGTTTGTACTGTTGATGGCATATGTTTTGTTTGCCGTTGGCTTGAGCTTATCGGGTGTGTTTGTGGTTGGGGCATCGATTATGGGAGTAGGGCATAGCTTGACATCGCGCTCAGGTTATGCAGGGGAATTCTTCACGGGAGTGCTGACAACTGTGATGGCAACTCCTTGTACTGCTCCATTTATGGCAACGGCGGTGAGTGTGGCACTGACACAACCGGCTGCTGTAGCGATCGCCATACTCATGACACTAGGATTCGGGTTAGCATTACCATATCTACTGCTGAGCTTTACTACAGCGTTGCGACGTTTCCTTCCCAAACCAGGAGCGTGGATGGAAACCTTCCAACAAATTCTCGCATTTCCCATGTACGCAGCCAGTGCTTGGTTAGTGTGGGTGTTGACACTACAGGCGGGAACTGATGGACTAGCAGTTGCACTAGGTGGTATGATTCTAATTGGTTTTGCCGCTTGGCTGCATCAAAAAACTCAGATGTCGCGCCAGTTTTGGCGGCGATTCGGGTTGGTTGGCTCATTAGTAGCAGTTGCCCTAGCAGTAACGCTGACTGGGCTAGTTCAAAACCCAACTCCAGTTGCCGAGCCGGGTTCCACGAATTCTGCTAGTCAGACACTGTGGAAACCTTATACTGTAGAGCAACTGGAAAGTCTACGCTCATCTCGTCAGCCAGTGTTCATCAATTTTACTGCTTCTTGGTGTATCACTTGCTTGGTGAATGAGCGAGTGGCGCTGAGTCAGCCAGAGGTGATGGCAGCTTTTCAAGACAAAGGTGTGACTTTAATTAAAGCCGATTGGACAAACCGGAATCCTAATATTACAGAAGCGCTGAGCAAATTTGGCAGGAGTGGTGTACCGCTCTACGTTTTTTATCCTACAGGCTTGGAGCAACAGCCTTTAATCTTACCGCAAGTTTTGACGCCTGCAATAGTGCAAGACTCACTTTCTAAAGTCAGTTGATAAAGGAGCAACTAATAATGATGAAAAAACAATTACTGGGAATAGCTGTTGTTGGTGCGATCGCTGTAGGTGCTAGTGTTGGGAGTAGCTTAAATCTGGAGTCAATTAGCAATGCCCAAACAGTTAGTAACACCAAAATTGCTGCTGCACCTTTGAGAGTGGGGCAACCAGCACCAGATTTTACAGGAGTTGACAGTAACGGTAAGAGCCATCGCTTGAGTGACTTTAAGGGGAAAGTTGTGGTTTTGGAATGGACGAATCACCAGTGTCCTTTTGTCAAGAAACATTATGACTCAGGGAATATGCAGAAGTTACAAAAATCTGCTAATGGTAAGGGAGTTGTTTGGTTATCGATAAATTCCTCTGCGCCAGGGCAGCAGGGAAATGTGAATGGGGCGCAAGCTAACGAACTGACTAAAAGCCGTGGCGCTGCACCAACTGCCGTTTTACTTGATTCAGATGGTAAAATTGGTCGTCTCTACAATGCTCGTACAACTCCTCATATGTACGTGATTGCTTCTAATGGTACTCTGGCTTATATGGGGGCTATTGATAGTATTTCTTCTTCAGATCAAGCAGACGTCCCAAAAGCGAAGAATTACGTTAGTGCAGCTCTGGATACTGTATCGAAGGGACAGAAGGTAGATCCTTCGGTGACTCAACCTTATGGTTGTACTGTTAAATACGGTAGCTAACTTTGAGAATTGGGGGGCGATCGCGTTTAGGGTGCGATCGCACCTTTGCTTTGTTAATTGGTATGTTCATTTGCCGCTGATAAAGTTAATATTTATTCAAACGCTAAAAAATAAGGATAAGGTTTAGGTACAGAATTGTTAGTCGATGCCTTGGAACGTGCAGTTAGGGCTTCTCAAGAAATTGGTATATTTGCAGTCTGAGTAGATGCTATCAATTTGCAAGCAAAGAATTTTTATCTTAAGCATGAGTTTATTACGTTTCAGGACATGAACTCTCACTTTTTCTAGCAATATAAACAATAATTAAAGAGTTTATATAATTGAAAAAAAATTGTTACGGATGTAATTGATTACAAAATCTACGGTTATAACTTACAACTAGTTGAGAAAGAACAAGAGCCAAAATTCTTGGGATTAACACAAGTGTTGCGTGTGGATACGGTTTGTATAGTAGCTCCCCTATGGTCTACGTAGTTTTATAGGTTCGATTTAGCATTTGATTTATAAAATTGATTAGCTTTTATGATATGCTTTTGATGAAGTTTTTGGTAACAACTAGTTATTAATGATTCCTGAATTTGATGAAAATGGTAATTTACCTCCTGGTGTGCATTTTTGCGATTGGGATGAATTTAAAGAGAAGTTTGGGTATACACCAAGACGCGCACAAATGATTCTAGGAATGTCAGCAGCAATGTCACAATTAAAAGCTGCTGGATGTAGAATTTTTTATATTAATGGTTCTTTTGTTACCAGTGAACCAAAACCAAATGATTTTGATGCTTGCTGGGAGCCAGATGATGTTGATATGGATTACCTGCGAAAAAATGCACCTACATTATTAAATTTTTCTAATAAACGGGCAGCACAGAAAGCTAAATATAAGGGTGAGTTGTTTCGTTCGGATCAGCCAGTTGATGATGAAGGTACAACATCTATAGATTTCTTTCAACTCGACAGGAGACAAAATAAAAAAGGTATCATTGCTATAGATTTATTGAGGTGGAGCTATGATTAAAAATGAGCTAGAGTACAACGTCACTAAATCCTGGGTAGAGAAAATGGGGCGAGCTACCGCTGCTCTAGTACAAGATGAAGAAAAGAAAAAGAATCAATCTGATGTTTGGCAACTTCATTATGATGGGGTCACTTCTCAACAAAGTGACCTTTTAGAACAGGTAGCTGAATATGAAGCACTAGTAACTCATAACCCCAATGAATCTATCACACTCTCGGTAGAGTGTATGAACAAAATATCTGACTTATTAATAAAAGCCAGAATTGCCTTCAAAATTACGCAAAAAGAACTTGCTTCACTGTGCGATCGCAGCGAAGAACAAATTAAATTATTTGAAGATAAAGACTATCAAAACGCAACATTCCTAGATTTTTTAGCAGTTTCTGATGCTTTAGGGGTTGAAATTATTGATGGTAAATTTATTGCCAAAATGGATGAGTTTTACCTCAAACGTTTAGAAGCAATACGCGCATCAGAAAATATCGATGCTGGGCTAAAAGCAGCATCATGAACCATCTCTAGTCAACTATTAAACCTAATGTTCCCGCAGCATATGACATTGCCTTTTGCACTAACTCAGGTCCTGCCTTCTCCGGTGAACCAACATCGAACGGAGGGGCTGGATCATACTCAATCAAGAGTTGAGCGATCTTGGCGGCTTCTTCACCACACAGCATTTCAGCGATTGTTAGACCAAAATCAATACCTGTAGTCACACCCCCACCCGTCATGCGATTACCGTCAATTACGACTCGCTCACATCCAACCTCAACACCCAAACTTGTAAGCTGTTCACGAGTCATCCAGTGCGTTGCTGCGCGATAGCCTTGGAGCAGCCCTGCCTTCGCCAGAAATTCAGACCCACCACACACAGAGGTGACGAACTTTGCGGTACTTCCCTGTTTATGGACAAAATCAAGCACTTGTGGATCGTCTACGACTTTCATTTGTCCTATGCCGCCGCCGACACAGATCACGTCCAAGGGCGGGCAATTGTCAAAGGTGGTATCCGGCACAATCATCATTCCGTCATCGGTTTTGATCGGGTCTAGCGTCTTCCAGATGCGGTGTAACTCGACACCGGGAAGCGAACTAAACACTGTCTGGGGTCCGACAATATCCAGTGCCGTCATGCCAGGATAAACTACCAAGCCAATGATGTGCTTTTGTGAGTCAGTCATGAATCCATCTCCTATGGCGATCGCCATGAAATCTATCTTGATACTAGGAGTAACAACCGACCCTGCCCAGTCCTCGATCGAGTACTCTTTTCGCCACGATGACGATTTCCTTGCAGCTTTTATTTAAAGCAATCAACTAGGTGAAAGATGAACATGAGGTGCGATTTGGCGAAACCGACGCTTTGCGATCGCACCTCATACCAAAGATAAGTGAGTATTTTGCAGCCAAGCGGTCAGGAATTTTCTTCGATCAGCATTTCCAACAAAGCGACTTCACCCTGTCGCTGGGAGTCCTAGATTTACATCCAGATGAGCAGAAGTGGCTTTTTCCGTTTCCAACAAAGCGACTTCACCCTGTCGCCGGGAGGCTAAGTTACAAAAGGCGTCTAGAAAGCGTGATTGTTTCCAACAAAGCGACTTCACCCTGTCGCCGGGAGGGAGTGATAAAAGCTTTAGTCCTCGGCATCGGGGCAAGTTGTTTCCAACAAAGCGACTTCACCCTGTCGCCGGGAGTAAACATAGAGATAGATCTTGGGTAAAAATACTTATTAGTTTCCAACAAAGCGACTTCACCCTGTCGCCGGGAGTCAGGGGAAGATAAGTACAAAGCAGTGTCAGCCTTGTTTCCAACAAAGCGACTTCACCCTGTCGCCGGGAGTGTAATGGCTACTTTGTGTTCGCACTCTTCTAATTTATCGTTTCCAACAAAGCGACTTCACCCTGTCGCCGGGAGCATTGCACCTGCGATCGCTACCTTCTCCATATCAGATGGTTTCCAACAAAGCGACTTCACCCTGTCGCCGGGAGTTTGCCCGCATCTGCAAGGGAATGTTTGCTGCTAAGAAGAAGTTTCCAACAAAGCGACTTCACCCTGTCGCCGGGAGTTCAAAGCTTGCTGGTAATTAGCAAGCGTCTTAGGGTTTCCAACAAAGCGACTTCACCCTGTCGCCGGGAGATAAAACCCTCACGAACGCTGTGAGTGTGGAGATGCGTTTCCAACAAAGCGACTTCACCCTGTCGCCGGGAGTTCTAGATAAGGGTATTTTTATGGAAGCAAAGATACTTCCGTTTCCAACAAAGCGACTTCACCCTGTCGCCGGGAGTTATTTACGGAAAGGTGCGGGGGTCAAGGTTCAGTTAGAGTTTCCAACAAAGCGACTTCACCCTGTCGCGGGGAGCCTACTTGAACCGATTTTACGAACTTATTGATGTCGCGTTTCCAACAAAACGACTTCACCCTGTCGCGGGGAGCTGACAAAGAAGGGTTGTTAGAAATGATTGAGAGGTTGTTTCCAACAAAGCGACTTCACCCTGTCGCGGGGAGCAGACGTGAAAAACGCTGAAGTAGCAGCTCAAATAAATGTTTCCAACAAAGCGACTTCACCCTTTCGCGGGGAGCGGGAATACTTTATTGAATCAGGTGAAGTGGTGATCAAGTTTCCAACAAAGCGACTTCACCCTGTCGCCGGGAATCTCTTAATATTGCATCTATCTCTGGACGGAATTTGTTTCCAACAAAGCGACTTCACCCTGTCGCGGGGAGGCTGCTTTTGAAAGCCTTACTTACAATAGCATCTAAAACCCATTTGCGAGCTATGGGATTTTTGTCGCTACAATTGCGAGAAATTTTGCTGTAAAAAAGGCTGAAACCATTACAGAGTAATAAATCGAGCGCCTCAACGAAAGAATGGGGGTTTCCTGGATTTTTGATGATAGTCGATTAACATAGTGGGTAATTTAAATATTATTTTTGATTTTGCATTTTGAATTTGCTGGAAAAGTCCCTTTCCAACCGTCTGTTAAAGTATAAATTGATTAAATCTAGTTATGTCGTAATAACCGCGTTGATGACAGAGACTATTTACACCGCTATCACCTTTGCACCTGTTCAGGGTTTCATCGAAAAATCCCGGAAACTGCGAGACTTGTATGGCAGTTCATTTATCCTTTCCTACTTAGCCTATGCGGTATGCGAAGCTGCCGAAAACCAAGATCATCATGTTGTATCGCCAGCAACTATTAATGTTGTGCAAGGCACTCCTAACCAAATAATTATACTTGGTGGTTTCGACCAAAAGGAGGCGTCTGCTGTATTCAACTACGCCTGGAAAACTCTCACCCGCACTTGTCAGCAGTGGATAGAACGCCAGATTCCGGGGGAATATCAGTGGCGGCAGGAGTGGGAATTGTGGACAAATCATGCTTGGGAGTTCTTTTGGGCGCAAGGTAAAAGCATTAGTGATGTCAGGCGCAAGTTGAACGACATTAAGCGATCGCGTAACTGGACTGGTATTAACTGGCAAGGTGAAAGTTCTACCCTATCTGGTGCAGATGCGATCGCCCACTTTGGGATGGGGCGCAACCGCAACCCAAAGGAACGCAACCTCACCGCAGAAGCTCAACAAATCCGTTCGTTTTACACTCAGTTGCGTCAGCTAAAACCTTTAGGGGAAGCTTTTGTTGATGAAAGTGAGCAGTTGAGCATTCCCGAACTAATTAAGCGGCTGATTACTTATAATGTCATAGCTGAGAAACTGAAGCTCCCATCCAATCAACTACCCAGCGTGGAAATTCCCGAAAGCTTCCGCGATCTTAACCGTTGGGAAGAAAAACGTTTTACAGGCTGGTTTCAAGGCGATGGCGACAGCATTGGTAAATACTTGCAAGATAAGGCAAAGTATGGTATAGAAGAGGAAAGTCTCAAGCAATTCAGTAAGGCAATGCTGAACTGGGGCAAGGAATGGCTGAAACCGTCAGTAAACAAAGGTTTGGGTCGAGTTGTCTATGCAGGTGGGGATGATTTCCTGGGAGTATTTTATCGCAATGCCCCAGAACCAGAATTAACTGCCCAAGAATGTTTGCGTTGGTTCTACACTTTTCCGGAACTGTGGCGCAAACATGGACGAGAAATTACTGTCAGTGTTGGCTTTGTTTGGGCTGGATATGGTGTGCCACAGCGGGATGTGTTGCAACATTGCCGGGAAGCGGAGAAGTCGGCTAAGAGTAATGGACGCGATCGCATTGCGTTGCGAATTCTCTTCAACGGAGGTAACTGGATGGAATGGGTTTGTCCTTGGTGGTTTCTCAAGGATGTTTTGGAGAGTTATTCTGACCGTAACGGTAAGCAAAATTGGACGCATATATATAATGATATCGCCGTGCTGGAATCTCGTCACGCCTTTGAGGGTAATCAATCAGAAGTAGCTTTGGCACTGTTTGAAGTTTACTTTGGTGAAAATAATCGCGCTACCTTAGAGAAACACTTGTGGGATAAAGACAACAAAACGGGAATTTTGGGTAACGCAAGGGAAGAATATCAAGAAGTACATCTAGTTAACGAGTGGATTATTAACCTTGCTAAAGTTGGGTTTCATTTATGTTCCAATACCTAATTATTATTGAACCTTTGGGATTACTGTATGGCAGTGCGGGGCGGTTCCTCTCGCCAGAGAATTTAGTCGGGCGTTCTGGTATCAGCTTTCCCCCCAGTGCTGCCACGGTGTCGGGGTTATATGCTGCAACTTATACCAGCGATGAACTAGAATCACTAAGACTTGCTGGGGCATTTTGGGCGTATAGCAAGGAACCAGAAAATTTCTACGTCCCCACACCGTTGAATTACTTAGTGCAAATGGAGAAACATACTAAAAAAGGTGAAATTAAAAAGGGTGAAATCAAGCACCGATTATCTTGGCACAAAGACGAAGACGGAACAGGGCAATGGCTACCGCTGGTATCGGGTAAGTTTAAAAGCGGTAGTTGGATTGCAATCAATGAGTGGCATCAACCCCAGTACGTGAGTGAGAAGCCTTGGGAATACCTGCCGCACTTGCATCCCCGACTGGAACTGAATCAGCGCAAAGTTGATACAGACAGCACCCAAGGCAGTCTGTTTTTGGAAAACGCCGTGCAGATGCATCCCGATACCTGCTTAATCTACCTCAGCAACATTCCTTTACCTGATGGCTGGTATCGCTTCGGTGGTGAAGGACACATGGTGGATGTGCGATCGCTTCCTATTTCCGAGTCAACCCAAAAGCTGTTCAACCAACCAGTCGGCAAACACTTTACCCTGATTACTCCTGCCGTTTGGGGTTCCAATCGCCTATCTTACCGAGAACCAATGATTTATCAGCAAAACAGTTGGGAATCTGCTTGGCAGATAGAAACCTTCCTCACAGAACGTCCTATGCCATTTCGGTATCGGCTAGGCGGTAACGGTAAAACTAAACGTTTATCTCGCGGACGTTACGCCGTCCCATCTGGTAGCGTCTACGTTCTCAAAGAACAGCTTAACTTACCTTGGCATAATTGGTCAGAATCTTGGTTTCCCACTGAGGCTTATTCCTTCAAACGCTGGGGATGCGGCTTGGCATTGCCTTTGGCAACAGAGAAAGCAGGTACTTAGAATATACGCCGGAGTCACGAATAAATTGATACATTATTAAAAGATTTACAGTTAAATGTATAAAAGAGCATACGGAATTATTGAAACTTTGGCTCCTCTCCATGTGGGAGCCAGTGCAGGTGAAGAAACTGGCAACCTCAATCTGATATTCCGAGATCAGTTCACGCAAACGGGAATTATTCCCGGTAGTTCGATACGCGGTCGCTTCCGTGCTGATATGCGTGCTAATGAAGCAGGTATGGAAGCCAATTGGTACGGGCATCATGTTGTGGAAGGGCGAGAAGACGGAGGCACTACAGAAGCACTCGTTAAGTTTGAATATGCCTCATTAGTGTGGTTGCCAGTGTTTTGTCCCGGTCAACCCGTGGTTTGGATTAGTTGTCCTCGCTTGTTAAAACGATACAAGCTGATTGCGGGAATTTCTGAGTCAATACCCGCAGCTTACACTGCACCGAAAACTCTCCAAGGGCGACAGGTAGGAGTTAATCGCAAAGTCCTATTTTTCAACTTGGGATTTATGGAGATAGAACAGGAAGCTGATTTATCACAATGGATTCCTAGCGGTACGGACTTACCAGCATCAAACCTTGTGGTTGTCGGGGATAACGATATTGCCATGTTGCATGATATGGGACTCTATCGCCAAAGTCGAGTCAAGTTGCTTGATGAAGTGAAAAAAGTAGACACGGATAGAGGGGGATTTTTTAACGTGGAAGCGTTACCAGAAGGAAGCATCTTGGTGTTTCCAGTCGCTTTGAAAGAAAAGGGGTGGAAACCTTTTGGTGATTCTGAATCCAGTGAACTTTATTTTGGTGGTTTGGAATCAGTTGGGTTTGGTCGTTGCCGCGTTACATTAGGAGGAGAGTATAAATAATGGCTTGGTATTCCTACGGTTTAGATCAAGAAGCGCAAAAGCTGGTTTTAGCAGCAAAACAACGGGAAAAAAATTCCCTCAATCAATCCTACAAAATGCGAATGGCTGTTGCCTACGGATTGGAAAGGTTTTGGGGTGAGCATTTACGTCTTCAGAAAAAAGAGCCGAACAAATCCCTATATTGGAAGGAAACTTGGGAAGTACTGGTGAAGATTATGCAGCGTGCTGGTGTGACGTTGCCCAATGATAACGTTAACGCCGATGATGTGAAAACAGTCCAAGCGATGAGTGAGAAGTTGTGGCAGATGGAGTTATCCGATCAGCGCGTGGCTTTGGCTGTGTTGACTTCTCTGTGCGATTCCATTGTCTGGTGGACGCAGCGACATAAGGGGTAGGGTTATATTTTGAGAAGCCGTGCGTTTGATGGGGCGTGCTTTGCAGGATTCACGCTGACTCAATCCCAGCACCAAAAATCTGTTGAGCAGTTAAGGTAAGCTCTGGGAATGTAGGGGATACGATACGCTCGTCACCCCTAAACTTTTTAATCCGATACTCACCATCATCCAATGAGCAAACTAATATAGTAGGTTGTTTAGGATCGCCAATAAATTCCCTACCTCCTAAAGCGGCATAATCAACAATCCAATATTCAGGAATTCCCATTTCTTCATAGTCAGCATATTTTTTATGATAATCATCTCGCCAATTGGTACTAACTACCTCAACCACCAAAGGGATAGATGCTGCTTGACTTACAGTCGATTCCTTTTTCCATAGTTCTTCATTTTTAAGATTTGCACGGTTTAACAATAATACATCTGGTGAATAGCCAGATTTTTTTTCGGGTGGTTTAACTAGCGCTGTTTTGGGTATGAAGTAAGGAAATCTCAACCGTCTATATTCCGCGACTATTTCTTCAACCAAAAAGCCAATAATGTCTTCATGATCGCCCAATGGCTGTGGCATTTCAACAATTACTCCATCGTGTAGTTCATAACGTCCACCGTCAGGTTTCCACTTGACGAATTCTTCAAATGTTACTAGTTTTGGTAGCGCTTGAGTCATGTTCACCTCCAGTTTCTAGAAATTCACCATACTCCGTAACCAGAATATTAATGTAAAAGGTAAATGTTCTTATTACCTCCATTATCATCTTAAAGACTGAACTGGGAAGCATTAACACTGACACGTCATTTTTGATTCCCAAGCGGTAGATGCAAAATTTGATTCTAACAAAGCCACATCATCGGGTTACTAGAAGCGATCGCCACAACTCCTAATGGCATGAGGGTAAGTGCTGGGGTTTCCAACAAAGCGACTTCACCCTGTCGCTGGGAAGTTTCTCATAATCCAGAGTACAAGCTGGGTATGGTGTTTCCAACAAAGCGACTTCACCCTGTCGTCGGGAAACCATTTACAAAAGGGCTAGCTTCAAATATATAGTTTCCAACAAAGCGACTTCACCCTGTCGCTGGGAAGTTAGCAACAGTACGAGTACCAATACATTGAGAGGCGCGAGTTTCCAACAAAGCGACTTCACCCTGTCGCTGGGAACCAGAGTTAACGCTTGGTGTTGGGTAATCACTCGATCGTTTCCAACAAAGCGACTTCACCCTGTCGCTGGAAAATTAGAAACGCTAATCCTTATTACATAAAAAGGGTTCGTTTCCAACAAAGCGACTTCACCCTGTCGCTAGGAATTATTCCTCATTTGAGGCTAAAACGCCTCCTGAGCGGTTTCCAACAAAGCGACTTCACCCTGTCGCTGGGAAGCAATGCTGGAGGAACTACGATCGCAGCATGGTGAGTTTCCAACAAAGCGACTTCACCCTGTCGCTGGGAATAGGCAGCTGCTGGAATGCCCAGGCAGTATACTTACGGGTTTCCAACAAAGCGACTTCACCCTGTCGCTGGGAAGAGTGATATGTTTTATGTTGCATTAGATATGTACAAGTTTCCAACAAAGCGACTTCACCCTGTCGCTGGGAAGTTTTACCGATAATAGCGATCGCCCCATAGCTGTGCGGCTACCGTTTCCAACAAAGCGACTTCACCCTGTCGCTGGGAAGTCATCCAATCCAATTGGAGTCTTTAATATACTCAAGTTTCCAACAAAGCGACTTCACCCTATCGCTGGGAAGTGAAATGGTCTTTAACACAATGGAAGGAGAAGTCCGGTTTCCAACAAAGCGACTTCACCCTGTCGCTGGGAAGATATCTGGCGTACAAACGATCGCAGTGATTTAGAATGGTTTCCAACAAAGCGACTTCACCCTGTCGCGGGGAAGTTAAGCGCGATCGCCACACCTTCGCGATCGCTTACAACCGTTTCCAACAAAGCGACTTCACCCTGTCGCGGGGAAGTCTATCTTCTTTCGAGACAGAAGTAGGCAAGGTAGAGTTTGTTACTTGAATCATAAATTTGCATTTTTGCAATTTTATGCTTCCACTAAGGCTGTGCAATTTTATGATTCCATATAGGCTAGGAAGTATAAATGTTGAGAACCATATTAAATATTATACACGTTCTCGTTGAGATTGATAACGGTATAGTTTGTAACGTGTAGTTATTT
>NZ_JACXAE010000082.1 GCF_014698965.1 Iningainema tapete BLCC-T55 | reverse complement strand
CGCTCACACTCGAATCATTTTTATTCTTTTACTAACTCACAAGTCATCTTGCTAATGGGGGGGGAGTGAAAAGTTACAATCAATCAGTTCAGTTTGATTTTTTTCCAAGCCTACTACATTAACACGTTGTAGAAATTGACTAAACAATTTGACAAATGGCAATCGCTACTTTCTAGTTATGGTAGTATCGTTAAAGAATTTTTGCCCAAGTTTGTTCATCGGTTAAAATTGGAGAGAGATAATTAATTGTTTGAGTATGCAGCAACAAAACTGTGAAGCCGTGTCTCTGAAACGCTTCAGTATGCTGTGAAATTACGTGATCAATACTTACTTTCATTGTAGTCTAAATTGAGCGGCTGAAATAAGTTTTTCTTCAGGGATAGGTAGATTAAAGGGAGGTATAGGTTAAAGTATACTTACGTTGAAGTTCCAAACCAGGAAGATAACCGCCTTGATATGGTATTTCTTCAAAATTACTGAGCGTCCCCTTGATTTCTGAAATTGGTTTTAGTAACTGCTTACTACGCTGACTCCAATTAATAAGTTCTGCATCAAATACTTCTTGAAATTCAAGAGCGTGTAATGTTGCATCGTCTGGTAAGGTTTGGCTGGTTACAACAATCAATAACTTTAAAGTGATGGAGAGCGTGCAATACATTTCTCTTGAATCATTGCTCTTATTAACCTGAGTACTAGACTCGTCTACATGAAAACGTGCGTTGCGCTTTAAACTCGGAAAATTCCTCACTTTGGAGTAGGTTACGAAGATAGGGTAGCAGTCCTGTATCTGGATGTGATAGGATTTGACGAACGGTTGGTGCTAGTTAAGCGATCGCATCCCTTGGTGGGCGTAGGTTTTTAGGATTGTTGATCCTTGAAGTGCTTGTATTGTTTATCTTTAGATTCAAAGTATTTGATCACTGCTGTTTTAGTAGCAATAGCGTTTTCGTACTCCTCACCACCTTCAGCCAACAGTCGTTCTCGTACACGCTTACGAAGATCGGAAACAATTTTGCCATTAACTCGCCTAGTCTGCGCCCAATCTAAAATCGGTGCTGGGTACAAACCATGCTCTGTACACTTGCCTTCAAGAATGTCTTGTAAGCCATAGCCCAATAGCTTTGGTATCCAGTGGTAGATAAAGCGCAAATCTGAGTCTTTCTCCTCAATATTCTTATTAGGATTGTATATCCGGAAAGTATCACTCAAGGGGTTAGTAATTCCTGCTTGCATCTGCCACTGCCAATTATCAATTGCCAAGTCTCCATCTACTAAATAATTCATGTAATGCTTAGCACCATGATGCCAAGAGATACCGCAATTAATAGTTAAGAAAGTGGCACACATCGCTCGCATTCTAAAGTTCATCCACCCCATTGTTCTTAGCTGCCTCATACTCGCATCAACCATTGGGAAACCAGTTATACCTTCACACCAAGCATGAAATAATTCCTGCTGCGATGAAGTCAGTTCATCAGGTCGATAATACTCATCAAATTCCGGGTAACAATTGGTGTATGCTATTTCGGGATGAAAGTACAACCGTTGGGTAAAACTATCATGCCAACGTAAGCGAGAGCGCAGAGCGCACGCTTCGCGAACGCGAAACGCTTTCAAGGAAAATTGGGCTTTGGGTTGATCCGTAAGTTCTGCTGCTCGTGCCTTAGTACTTTGATACACATTTCTCACCGAGATTGTACCAAATGTTAGATGAGGTGATAGATGAGACGTTGCTTTCTGCTGTGCTAACCACGGACGAGAAAGTTTCCAATGATACCCATAAAATCTTTTAGTCAGAAATGAGTCTAAAGTTTTTTGTGCAAGCGTTTCTCCACCTTTGAAGTATACTTTCTTGGTTTCATAAAAAGTCGAGTACTTGCGCTTAAGTTCAGCAAAAGTTAATTGAGGTAGGTTTAAGGATAAATCTGGGGTGTTAATGTGAGTAGGAGTTGGTGGTGGTAATTGTCTAACGTAAGTATAATACTCCTCAATCCACTGGTCACGACGGTCGTTATCAGTTTGCAAAAAGTTATTTAAACCGATGTGGTAATCTAGATTGAGTTGAGTGTAGAAGTTAATGAGCGTGCGATCGCGTTCAATCCCGTATTCAACCTGTACATCACGGTTAAAATAAAGTTTGGGTTTATGTCCAAGCTGTATTAGCTGTTGAGTTAGTTCTTGTAGGATATTGACCGAATTCCCCTCAAATAAATACAGCTTACTACCCAATAAGCGTAGATTGTTATCCAGGTTTTCCAAAGACTCAAACAAAAACCTAACCCGTGCTTTCCCGACATCGGAACATTGATAAAACCAAGGATCGATGATAAAGCAGGGTAATACAGGAGCGTTTTCGGCAGTTGCCTTAGCTACGCTTTCATTATCAGCTATACGTAAATCTCGTCTGAACCAGATGATCTTCATGGTTCAATTGTACTATATTTTCTCCTTATCGGTTGGTAGTGTACCCCTATAGTTTGGTGGTATACCCTTATAGTTTGGTATAGCATCGTAGTTTGGTGTGCCGCTATCGTATGGTGATGTATCCTCGTAGTTTTGGGTGTCGCTATCGTATGGTGATGTACCCTCATATTTTGGTGTATCGCCATCTTTTAGTGGTGTATCCCCATAGTTTGGTGTGCCGCCATCGGATGGTAGTGTATACTCCTCGTAGTTTAGTGTGCCGCCATTGTTTGATGTATTGCTGGCTCTTACACAAGAAGCTCCACTAGCAGAAGGAGGGTCAGCGTAAACTGCTAAGGTATTATATTCAGGCGCATCATCACCATAGTCAACTTGGAAGGTGTACAACTTTCTTCGACCTTGCCCTTCTGTTACCACTGTTAAAAGTGTAGAGTCAGTGTGAGGAAGTCCAGGAATATTTAGTTTTTGAATTCGCCTCATGTGAATTACACTTGCACCTGAGTTTTCACAATTCTCTGTGTTGTTGCTTTGTGGACTAAATTCCGGACACAATTGACCATCAAAATCTAATGTTACCTGTGATGGGTCGTCTAACCAAACTTTTTTAATTGTTTCTCCAGTGGGAATGAAGTTTAAGTTTGTCCCTTGCTTAAACCAAACTTTAATGGTAGGTGTTGCTCCCCCTAACCCTTGGGCTTGGCAGGAAAATATGGAGCGCAAAACAGAGTTATTAGCTATGGCACGTTCTCCCAATAATAACGCTGCCGTTGAGAAACAAAGGGAAACCGCAGGGAAGAAATAGGGATTTTTTGGGATGTTTTTTTGGCAGAGGATGTTGTGCATCTATGAATACTGAATTATATTTATTGTTAGGATACCAAAAATAGAGATGAAAAATTTCGCGTTTCTACAAAAATCATAAGACTTGCATTTTATCTGTTATCTTTAGATTCAAAGTATTTGATCACTGCTGTTTTAGTAGCAATAGCGTTTTCGTCATTTAGGATTGCTATAATATTAAGGTATAATCCCCTACACCCTAGTTTCGTTATGTGTTTAGATGAATCCCAACAATCAAGGCAAATCTGCCCAACCTCAGCCAACAGATCCCTATGAGCAAATTTTATTTAGGGGATATACAGAGGACGAGATAGCCGAAATTAAAATTCTCATGGAAAATTGGGATAAAGCTACCTACTCTACTTTAGCCTTAAGCATTGTAGATCATGCTGATAGACATGATTTTGAGAATAATTATTTAAAATATTTAAGAAAAGCAAAGAATTTTAACAAAAAGGGCGCTCGTAAGAAAATACTTAGTGACGGTGCAGTTAGGTGGAATAAAGGAAATGAGTTTCTGATTGAAAGGAATGGGAAAATAGTATCATACGGGGAAAATTAAGCCTTTAAACAGAGATTATGCGTTACTTAGAAACCGGAAATATTTCTAACAATCCTAACACGGCAAAAGATTATATTACTAAAGTACTAAATCAATTATTGATTGATTATAAAAATACACGAGAAGAACGACGAAAACTTACTCATTGGGAAGAGTCAAGAGATTTTTCAATTTTGGGGGAAATAGAAATTTTTACAACCGATATCAGAGGGTACACCTCTCAATTAATAACCAATAATTTTTTAGAAAATCCTCAAGAAATTTTTGAAAAATTGAAGCAACTACAAATATTTTATAACTCTTACTTTGTCGAATGGTATTTTCATGAAGAAAATGAGTATCCACAGCTAAAAAACTATGTAGAAAAACTCAACTATCTGCGGTTACTTCTTATCGAGTACATAAGTCAGTACAGTTATTAGTACCTTCATAAACCTAGTTTCCTGGGCTATTTCGTTCTTTTACAATCTACAGCCTAGAATTGAAGTTATAGGCTGATAGCTCAAGTCGGTTAAAACCGAATAAATTGTTGATTTTCAGTCCGTTTTAACGGACTTGGTGCTACTCGCGCCATATACTTGAGTACATGGTGCGAGCGTAGGGAATGAAGTAGCCTCAGATCCCCGACTTCTTAAAGAAGTCGGGGATCTTGTTGTTTACTGCTATAATATTAAGGTATAAATCATTATTAATCTAGTCATCTCTTCTCTCGTTGGGTGATTCTAGCGGTTCGCCAGAACTTGGAGTATTCTCGTCGTTTGCCGGAGGTATTACTGGCTTATTGTTCCTTGTTGGTGTATTGTTGTTTCTGGTTGGTTGTAACGGAGTAACTCTGGGAGTTTGAGTTGGTGGATTATTTGGTCTAATACAAGATGCTCCAGTATTAGAAGCGGCATCAGGATAAACTGCTAAAGTTTTATATTCAGGATCACCATCACCATAGTTAACTTGGAAAGTGTACAAATTTCTTCTGCCTTGCCCTTCTGTTATCACTGTTAAAAGAGTAGTATCAGTATTAGGAAGTCCGGGAATATTTAGTTTTTTAATTCGTCGCAGGTGAATGACATTTGCACCGGAGTTTTCACAATTTCCTGTGTTGTTATCTTGACCAAACTGGCACATTGGACCATCAAAATCTAATGTTACCTGTGATGGGTCGTCTAACCAAACTTTTTTAATTGTTTCTCCAGTGGGAATAAAGCTCAAGTTTGTACCTTGCTGAAACCAAACTGTAATGTTGGGTGTTGCTCCCCCTAAACCCTGAGCTTGGCAGGAAAATATAGAACGTAAAACAGAATTATTAGCTATGGCACTATCTGCTAGTAATAACGCTGCTGCTGAAACAAAAAGGGAAATTAAAGGCTGTAAATAGGGATTTTTGGGGATGTTCTTTTGGTAGATGATGTTGTTCATTATTCGATTTTTTGTTAAGATATAGACGCAATATATGGCGTCTCTACATTCAAAGCTGTATTGGTTGATTAACAAACAGTACAACTTGTTTTCCTGCTGACAAAACCCAAAGGTTAGTTCGTTGTGGTGGTCTAGGAACGTTTGACGCTCGACTACGTTGCTCTAAATTAGTACCAATACTTCTTGTAATACCTTCTACAAATCCAGCGGCAATGCTTGGATCTGGGCTAGCGTTATAGCAACTTCTGTAAGTGATAGTATTTTGGGAGTTGTTTTCGTTTGGATTAGTATTACCGTTCAATACTGGATAAGGAAGAGTATCGCACTCTTGTCTGGGACGGTTAACATACTCTGCTCCTTTATTAATACCGGAGAAAATGCCTGTTCTAATATCACTTCCCAAGCGTGAACCGCCAGTACTAATTTGATTTTGCTCTCCTACTGTAGGTTGACCATTGGAACCACGAATCACTAAACTACCTTCTGGGATGTTCCTTTCTACGCGATTACCATTCTTTTCTTGCCAACTAACTTTGATGACATTAAGCCTCATCAAACCAGAATCGGAAGTGGAATCATTGTTCAAGTATATTTGTGTGTCTTTAGGTAGGATAGAAGTACCATCAGCAGCTTTTAATGGCTCAGTTAACCGCGCTACAAATACTTCTTTGTTGCCACTATCGCTATTATTATTGCCACTATTATTTCCACTACGAGTATTACTTCTGTTAGTAGGAGTAGTTTCCCCATATACAGCTGTTACTAATACAGCTTTAGCAGTACTTCCTACCACTGCTGATTTGGAATTTTGCTTCGTAGCAGTACTTACCGGGCTGGGGCTGGGCGGATTGATAACTCTAATTGGTGGTTTAGTGACTGTGAGAGGTTGTGGTGCTGGAATTGTGTTTGCTTGAGCAATTGTAGCATTATTTACGCCTTGGTTTTTAGTACCTGGTACTTGACCGTAGCTACCCAACTTCGCCAACCTTGCCCACTCTTGCATGGGATCTGGTGTAGAAGATGGAGTTGGTGTCAAAGGTGGTGGTGTGGGGATCGGTTGTGAAGGTTGGAGTGGTGGCAATACAGGTGGTAGGGTTCTTCTGGGTACAGTCGCTACTTGCCGAGGCGGCTCTCGTCGTAGTTGAGTAATTCGGGTTGGTTGAGGTTGTGGGCGCTTTACTGGCTCTCGTGCAGGCAAGTAAACTGTTTGTACAGGTGTTGGTATTCTTTGTGCTACCACTGATGGTCTATCTCTGTAGACAACTCGTGGCGGTTCTGGGCGTCGAGTGGGCTGAGTTGTAATTCGCGGTGTTGGTGTTGATTTTTGATTTCTCAGTTGTCGTTGCGCTAATTGCACAGCTTGTGCTTGTTCTGCTAGGGCAAGTTTCGTTTTTAGTGCTTCTATTTCTTCTTGTTGTAGTTCTGGAGTTGGTTTGGTTGTGGGTTGCGATCGCGGTTGTACTACAAGATTAGGATTTGGTTTGGGCTTTTGATTGCCGATATTCATTGCCAGTGTCAAAAACACGCCTGCAAACACAATCAGAGCCAAGGTTCCTGCTCCTACTAAGCCTAGCTTGGCAAAGGGGTTAGATGACAGAGGCGATCGACTTTGAACAGATTGTGGTTCTTCTGGTTCAGGCAGAGGCTGTCTTGTAGTGGTTGCTTCTCCAGAAGAGTGAGATTCTTCTTCCAAACCAACCAATCTTGCCATCCGTGATTCCCAATTCGAAGCATTATTTTGAGAATCATGGACGGTTGGAGTATTTGAACTATTTAGAGGAGGTTCTGAGGGAATTTTATCTTTAGTCATAGTTTTAAATAAGATTTATTTTTAGGAACAGTTTTTTTCTGTAATGTCACAAATATTATAGATTTCTAGCTTTGCTTCACCCAGGCGGTGAACTGCTAATTGCAAAGGAAGTTGTCCATTGGGTGGTGAAGTTGGTATATCATCTACTACCCTCACTAATATTTGTTTATTCAAAGGAGTTGACTTACCTATAGAGTCATAACTTGTCAAAGTTAAATAATTTGCTAACACCTCCACTTTCCACTTGCCTTTACCTATTTGTTCTGGTCGAGAAACTCTTTGTAACAGCAATAAACCTTCTGTACCTCTACTTATATTTCCTGATTGATATTCAGGACCTAAATTATAAATTTCTGTCTCAAATTTTTGCCGAAAACCATTAGCTAGTAGTTGAGAACCAATTAACCAAACATTTTTTGGTGGCTGTTTTTGCGACCATGTAAATAATAAAGTCATAGTTTCACCCACAAAACGCCGAATTGTTTCTGGATGACGCTCTATATTTTGTTTCGGATCTACTGTGATAGCACTACCATCAGCCAGTTGCGCTAAACTTGGAGTGGCATTTTTGCGGTTCAACTGCTGTAATATAGTTCCATGAAACATTAAAACTAACAAAGTAATTATATTTAAACCAAATGTTGCTACTGCTAATAGTGGCAGTATGTTAGTTTTCTTGTTTTCTGATTTAAGTAACTGCATTAATAATTAATAATATTATTTAATAAAACTACCGGAACTACCAGGAACACAAGAATTCAAACTATCATTTGTCTGTGTGTTATATCCATCTATCAAACATAAATTCCGAATTTCATAAATCTCCATTTTTGCATTACGGATACTATATACTGCTTTTTGCAAATCAGTTGTTGTGTTAGATAGTGGATAAACAAAAGTGTCCACTGCTCTGACTAGCAAATCTTTGTTAAAAGGAACTATTAATTTCTGCTCTTCTTGAGAACGTTTTTTTTGTACCAAATCAGCAACTATCCCAACTCGCCACTTACCTTCGGCAATTTTGACAGGAGGATAAACCCGTTTAATAACTAATTGCCCTGAAATAGCTTGATTAGGGTTTTTCGTGAAGACTTCTGCGGGTGTGATTTGAGCAATTGTGCTTAAGAAACCCTTGCGAAAATCTTCTGATATGCCAAAACTAGCAATCCAGCTGCTTGTCGTAACTTTTTTGCTGGAGCCTGTTGAGGTTTGAACAGATATTCCTTGATCTGGTATAGGGTTAGTAGCTTGTTCTATACTTTGTGCTGGTAGGGTTCCTGACCAGTTGAACATAGATGTCATTGTTTGACTGACAAACTGACGAATTGCTTGTGGCTCCCGTTCCAAATCGTTGGCAACAGTGACTGGTTTACCATCAATTAGTTGCTCGAAAGTGGGAGATTTTTGCAGACTGAGGTTGCGAATAGCTAACCCTTGAGATATTAATAAAAATAAAGCTACTACATGCAGCCCAAAAGTAGTCAGCGCAAAGAGCGTCAGAATACCCCCAGTGCGTTTTTTTCGTTTTTCTAGTAAACTTACCATTACCCCTCCCGTTCCCCTAAACCTTTCGTATCCCCCATTAGTCATTATTATAAGTATTCCAGCGCAAAAGTTGTTACACTCTTGCCCTCACCCAAGAAGCTGTATTCGAGATCGCGTTAAATACTGCAAATCCCCCAGCTGCAGCCAGAGCTAAAGATAAAATCGGTGCCAAAAGTCCCAGAAAAATTATGAACCACATTAAGTCGGGATTAGTAGCATTGGCATCTTGTGCTGGTCCATTGACAATCACTGTAGCAGTAACAATGGCGATAATGTTGAAGGAAATTTTAGCAATTCCCACCGATAAAAACCCTGTCAACCATGCAAAAATAGGTTTACCGGCTACAGGTAGCAAAGATCCACCTACAGCCAATGGTCCTAAAACTGCTACAAGCAACATTGCAGATTCTAGCAGATTCTGGAAAGCAAATTGCAAGGAAATGAAAAAAGTTTTGATACTTGTTTGTACTGTCGAACCCAAGAAGGAATTAAATGCAATCTCTGGTACATTGCCTGTATTCTCAGAATATAGAACAACTTGATTTTGTAGTCTAGTTATCCAAGGGCGATCGCCATATAAACTTCTATACTCATCCCAAAGCTCGTTAATTTTGTCTCTAGCGATAATCAAGCAATCAGCTTGTTGTTGTCCGGTAAGTGACTGACAAGGACGTAAGTAGGAACCAGCTACTTCTTCCGCAATACTCATATTCAATGCTTGCTGGTAATTTTGCTCAATATTGCCTGCATCAACTACTTGCTGATTCACTCCATTAAGTAAATCTCGCACACCCAGAGTAAGGCTAGACAACATCGTTCCTTGTCCGGAGTTTGTTAACAGTAATACAACAACAAATGGCCAAATTAATGCAGATATTGGACGCGAATATTCACCATCTAAAACATCTCTTAACCATTGGATCATGAAAAATAGCAGAGTTCCCACTGCAAAAAAGACACCTAGATTTGTCAGCGCTCCATATATATTATTGTTGGTGTCATTCTGCAATAAACTTAACCATTGCTGATTCCAGCTACTAGCAATACTTCTTGCCGTCGCCGCACCATTGTTAATAATCTCATTAACACCAATTTGTGCAAACATGTCTGAACTATTTAGCCACATTTAAGAAGATAGAAAAATTTAGTTTGATGCCTGATTCCTGCCGTCTGAATCCTGTTCTCCTATTCCCAGCAAATCTACTTGAGCAGTAGCTCTTAAAAGTCGCGCTGTCTCTACTGATGCATCCACTCTTCTCGCCCGATTTACATCTTCCATCTGTTGAGAAATATTTGCCAAATTCAAGTTAGAGTACTGCATAGCTTGATTTAGTTGCGTTGTAGTAACAAGCGTTTCCCCCATCATCTTTGCTTGCCCACCCTGAATGATTAAGCTTTGAACCTGTAAATTTGATTGAATTGCACTTCCACATGCTGTGCCAATCACATTAGTAGTAGGATTGACTTGACAAGCTTGTTGTACTAATTGATTGAGGAAATTATTTTGATTTTCCTTAACATTGTCTACAAATTTATCAACTCTTTCCAGGAAACTTTGCACATCATTAAACTTCCCTTGTAATCGATACTGCCCTTCTCTACCTAAATTACCTTGTACTGCGCTCAGAGCAATTTGGCGATTAATTTCATTGCTAGCACTCAATGTTTGTAGCTCTTGATTATTTTCAAATTTATTTGGGATGGGATTGTTAATGATGTACTCTTTAACTCTGTCTTCTAATGCAAAAGGATCGTGTATTTGAAGATTGCCTCGAGAAGCGTCAATCGCATTTTTAGAAGCGTAGTCTTCTACTGGCTGTAATTTTCTGGTTAGGTTATTATTGAGATATTCTTGTAAAGCGTTTGCATAATTAAAAAAATCATCTTGAACCTTGCCCAGATTCTCATTATTATTACCGATGAAAGTATTAGTAAAATCATCAGGGTTAATTTGCTGTGCTAGAACTGGTAATATTCCTAGCAATGCTAAAGAAAGAGTCAAAATGGTAGTTTTGCGCATAAATTTTTACCTAAAAAATAAATTTAGCTAGTTGATATTTTGCCTATTTTCAACACCCCATCTCCCACAATATAGTTGATACCCCCCAACCCCCCTTGTAAAGGGGGCTTTATTCCCCCCTTCTAAGGGGGGCTAGGGGGGTTCTCATCCCCGCAACGCCGCCAATAACTGACGCGCAAAGACAGAAATCGCCTCATACTTATCACCGTATTCCTGCATAGCTTGTGTACGAGCAGTTTGTTCATGGGGATTGTTAGCAACTACTGCCAATTGCTCATAACCAGGATAATAGCGACAGAAGGTATAAATACCGTTATCATCTAGTAGCCATTGACTATATACACCTTCTTTGCGAGGAAAGAAGCTTTCTGATGCATTGCGGGCAATAATTTCGCGGGGATATTTTAAGATATTTGTAAAACTATCTACTGCTACTGGCTGAATACGCCCAATTAATCGGGTTGACAAGTTTTGCAAAATTTTCGATGCGGCTTTAGATTTGGCAATGGTATCTGGGTCTTGTGCTGATAGAATGACTCTGATCCCCGCTTTAGCACCGTTGGCACAAATTCTCCCAACTAAGCTGGCAATTTGATCGAATTCAAATAGAATTGGTGCTTCGTCGATAAAGAAGATTGAAGATGGACTACTTAGCGATCGCCTTAGTGCTGCTGAATAAGCACTCAATGATAATACTGCAGCATCTTCACTATCCGACAAGTTTCTCAGCGCAAAAACCAGAAGTTGAGCATCAGTACGGAAGCTAGATGGTGAAGAAATTGCTTGCCCTACGCGACTAGAAAGCCAAAACCGCAAGCGCAAACGAATTTGACTCAGCGCATCTTCTATCGCCCCCCCTAAACTATCCAGTTCCAGATGTTCTGGAGAGCAGAATGTGACAAAATCTTGTAATGTAGGGGTTTTTTGCCAAGCTACAGAACCTAATCCCTCCTCAATTGCATCTCGATATCGCTGTTTGATCCCCTCATCAGTAAAGAAGGTTCCTAAAGCCAAGTTGATAATTGAGCGTACCGTTTGTGCAAGTAGCTGATTTTCCGTTGACGATCCTAAAATCATTGTCATCAAAGCTGACTCTAGGAACGAGACATAATCAAGCATCCGATCACGTTGTTCTTCTGGGGGCAGCGATCGCAAGTCTGGCTGCTCAAACAAGTTATTCGATTGTTTCGAGATGTCAAAGTAAGCTCCATTCTCCTCCATAAATCCTGTATAATCTGTAAAGGTAGATGTACCATCCGGTTTGGGATAATCCAACACCACTACAGGGATGTTATGCGCCAAAGCTTGAGTCAAAATCCCCGAAACTAATACTGACTTACCAGCACGAGTTGTCGCAAACAGCGCTAAATTTTTATGCTGGTTAAACAAATCCAGATGAACCGGCGTTCCCCCTTCTTCGGCTATCAACTCAAAACCTTTTTTATCACCTGCCCTAGTTTGCACTAACGGCATCAATCCCATCACTTCATTAGTTAAATAAAGCTGGCGACGGTTAAAGGGTTTTGCTAACAAGCTTTCCCACACTATTGGTAGTGTTTGCAGCCAAGTTTTCCAAGCGTACTCTACTTCTCTAACTACTTGTGCAGGGCGAGTAAAACAGCTTTCAATGTATCTTGTCGCTTCTTCTAACTGCTCCAGATTGGGGCGATGCACTAAAATTGCTATAGCTGTGTAAATCGGTACTGCTCCTTCATACAATTGCTCTTGCGCCGCCACCGATTTCCTCATCTTCATTTGCGCACTAACATCAATAGTCTTACTTTTTTCCTGCGCTAACAATGCGGTAGTATTTGACTGCTTCAGTACCCTTTGCAAAGTACCTTTTACTATAGCTGGATTAGCTGCCGTCAACTGACAAATAATTTCTGTATCAACAACCCTTTCTCTAGCCAGAAGTTCCCATAAATAGCGTAATTGAGAAGATTTACTTGACCAACCTCCTGGTTTTTCTAGAAATGTCATCACGCCAATATAACGATTGTTAGCGTGAACCCAGCGGCGATCGGCACATGGTACACTAGACTCCATCAACAAAGTTGTACTATGGAGATTGTCTATGAGCAACTTAGTACTAGCTAAATCTGAATAAACTTGTTCGTGCAGTCCATTTTCATCTAATGTAACCAATTGGGGAATATCTATGGGCTGAGTATCGTTAAATCTTCGCCAAATTTCTCCCCAAAGTTCAACAGCATTCATTGGCTTGATATCCAAGCCCATTTGGTTAGATAATATTTGTTCCCAACGACGAAAACCTTCTTTATAAGCATTGGTAATTACAGTCTCAATGCGCTGGTTTTCTGCTTCTGTAAAATCACCTTTGAATTTTAACCACCATAATTCACCTCTTGCCAAAAACCTCTCGATCCAATCTGAGGTTTCTGTCGAGTTTGGTTCGACAGTGTATGTTACATACACCCGCAGAAACTTTGGTTTGCGGATCCCAGAACGAGTCAGTTCTTGAATGCGCGATCGCTCTGCCATCAGCAGATATTTAATATTTGGCGATGTCGTTTTTTTAATTAGTTCTGTAAGTTCTTTTTGGCGTATTTTATCTGAACTAAAAGACCCCATATGAAACGTCATTCTTTCACCTGTGGGGATATCTTTTAACCCGACTTCGATATTATTACAAATTGTGTCAATCTGGTCAGTTGTCAAGGTAGTGTGAATACCTCGGCACTCAAAACCAAAAACAAAACAGAACTGATCTTTTTGGTTGCCCTTTGTCAAAAGGTAAGCACCTACATCTCTCCCATCCAGTGCCACTCTGAGCATGGAAGACAGATGTAAAGCATCTTCAAATGGTGTTAATCTAGTAGTCGTCTCACCGCCGCTTCCGCCGACGCTTTGTTTTCCGATTTTTTGCTTCATGATTAACTTCCATAAGGCTTAAATAACGTGCGCTACCTCTTGTCCAAGAGGGAACCGCAATAAACTTGCTTAAAAAACGCCAGCTCCTACCACCAGTTAATATCCACCAAGTAGCCATGCCCCATCCCGCGATGAGAAGCGTCCACAACCATTTTTGGAAATCATTTTGAAAAATGCCTCCAAAAACACCGTTGACGATCAAGTAGGAACCAAGGATAATAAGTGTCCAAGGAAAGACTTGATCGGCAGGAATTGGTCCTAGTGAAGGTTGTGCCCCTAGAATTTGGTTGACTGGACGAAATTCATCTTCTCGCTCTTTGGTCATAACTAATTGCTGAGTTATTCCTCTTTCTTAGTTTAGATAAATTATTAACCTTTTGTAGGTGTAAGTTGCATATTTTCTTATCTAGTCGCTAATAGAAGAATCGCTAATCGCTAATTGCTATTAGCCATGAACCATTAGCACCCCTTACGAATACGCAAGTTGAAAACCACAGATGCTTAGTTTATGGGTTAGTATTGCCAATGATGAAGCCTGTAAGTACATCAGCAATTGTCACCGCGACAACGACTAATAAAGGAGTTCGCGCAATACTTTGCCAGTCTTCATCCTTGCGGACTGCATTGATTACACCAATGAGAGAAACCGCAATGTAGAGCAGGTAAATTGCCCGCAGCACGTTGAATATAAGGCTAACTGCTGCTTGAGCGCCTCCTCCTTCTGCACCTTGGAAGTTGTTTTTAAAGAAAGATTCAGCTCTACCAAAAAACTGAGCTGCGGCTGGATCGGCAAAGTGATCTATCCAAAAAAAACTCAGTATTGCTACGAATGCTATTTGTGATATAATCACAGAGTACTTGGATAAGCGAGTATTTCGTCCTATTTGCTCTAATACTAAGGTAGCGACAGTACCTATGAGTAGACAAAACAACATAACAGGACTTTTCCAAGTAATAATTGTCAAGAACACAGCAACAGATAGCAAAAATGGTACACATGTCCACAACTGAGTTAGCCAGTGTCTTGCTGTGTAGAAGGCTTCTTGCTGAAGATATTTCATAAACATGGAATCCTACTTCTATTACTACTAACTACTCACCAATGTTTTGGCAATGTGTGTTAATTCAACGACAATTTAGTGTTATGATTCTTGCCTGCCTAGAATAAAGTATAATATTATACTTTATTCCCATAAACAAGAAAGCCTATTCAATTATAGGGCATATCACAAAACTATGTTGTGTTCCAAGTTATAATTGCCTGCCCTGGTATTTACACTTGCATCATAAAATAAAAGTCAAGAAAAAAATTAAAAGTTTATTTTGTATCTAAATAAAAAAACTACGTCTAAAGATTAATTATCTGATTACCTGGTCTTAACTTATACGTCGTAGATTCCGATTATTACAGTTTGCACTCACGGAAGCTCCAAAATTTTTTTCGGGGCTGGATTAGCCATCACAGTTAATATTTTTAATTTTTCAGCGGCAAAGGCAAAAGTAAAACAGTTGCGAGTTGTTGTGCTGGAAAAAACTGCTAGGGTCAAAATTTACAAAACAGGAGCATTACAATTCAATGTCTAACTTAAGTCGGAGACAGGTGTTACTATTTTTTGCCGGAAGTGCAGGTGCTGTACTAGTAGATCAAGTACTAGGTAATGCAGCATCCGTAGTAGAAGCAAAGACTATTCCTTTGAGTTTTACACCAGTACGCCTACCTCATCCTCTACCTATTTATAGAGAATACAAAAATTTCTTGCCTATAGCTTTTGGACAAGGAAACATTATTGAAGCATCAGCTAATGTGAAATTACCTAGCTACAATGTCTTAGACGATGTGATCGTACCACCACAGTATGAACGGTATGTAATTGTTGGTTGGGGCGATCGCGTCTTCCCGAACACAGAAGAGTACTTTGGTTACAACTGTGACTACACGGGTTTTGTACCGATCAACGGTAGCAACGATGGTTATTTGTGGGTAAATCACGAATACGTCAGTTACCCATTTTCTGGCTTAGCACCAGAAGCACCTACAGACGTACAAGCACTCCCCGGTACTTTTGCCGCAGTCATCGGACGCGAGTTCCCCACCACCAGAAATCTAGAAGTTGATGGTGAATTTTTATATAACTTGGGCGGTTCCATCGTCCGTATTTCCCGCAGCAATGACAACAGTCGTTTCGCTGTAGTCAGAGATCCTAAAAACCGTCGCCTGCATGGTTTATCTGGGCTGGGAATTAACAAAGAACGTACAGATGGCTACCAAGATGTCACCTCTTGGGGAAGTTTAAGCTACCAACAAGGCGACGACAACTATTTGATTGGTACTGGTCCTACGGCAGAAGAAGTTTTCCCTCTCAGTGCTGATGGACTAGGTAACAAAATTATAGGTACTGCTTATAACTGTTCTGGTGGGACAACTCCTTGGGGAACTATTCTCTCTGCCGAAGAAAACTTCCAAGGCGCTACAGCGTTTTTCGTTGGTGTGACAGAATCAGTTAAGCCAGATGGTACACAAACAGGTTACACCGACAGCACCACGGGCAAAACTTTTGGTTTAGTGGGAGAAAAATATGGCTGGATGGTAGAAGTCGATCCCGCAGATCCTGATTTCCGTCCGCGCAAACACACTTGGCTAGGTCGTTTCCGCCACGAAAACATAGCCATGCGTGCTGAAGCTGGTAGAAAATTAATTGGCTACATGGGAGATGACAGACGCGGCGGACATACCTGGAAGTTTGTCAGTACAGGTACGATCGACTCACCAACTGATAAAAATAATAGTCAGTTGTGGGAAGACGGAACTCTGTATGTGGCTCGTTACAATCCAAACGGTACAGGAGAGTGGATACCTTTACTATTAAACACTGCTACTAACCCCATTACACCATCAGTGATTTCTTCAGTAGAATTTGCTGCTTTGGGTTCAGCACAAACAAATGGTTTGTTAAAACTGCCCAGACGCAATGGCATTGCTGGACAAACAGTTGATGGTGGTGCTTTTAATTGCGATCGCACCAACGAAGCAACAGCCCTGAGCGATTATCAAAACAAGACTCTTTCTGACTTCTATACAACTCAAGGTGCGGTTCTCAGTGATGCTTTCCTCGCCGCCAACTTAGCTGGAGGAACCCCCACAGCCCGTCCCGAAGATTTAGAAGTGCATCCCCGCACTAAAGAAGTATTTATCTCCTACACTGACGGTGCGCCAGGAAGTGACGGATACCCAGATTCCCGCATTTTCCAAGTTGCCAAATTAAGCACAGCACCTAACGCTACTCAGCAGTCTGGCGGAATTTACAAGATTATTGAAGATAGTGCAGACGGTACAGGTAATACCTTCCGGTGGGAGAGATTTGCCCAAGGTGGAGAAGCCGGTTCCGAGTCAGGTGCAGGTTTTGGCAATGTGGATAACCTGGTATTTGATGCGCAAGGAAATGTCTGGGGTGTAACTGACATGTCTACCGGTACTCACAACGGTTTTAATGTCGGTGCTGCGGCAACCCCAACTACTATCAATCACTCAGCTAGTGGAAATGTTTCTAACTTTACAGGCGTCTTTGGTAATAACTGGTTGTTCTTCATTCCTACCAGTGGACCAAAAGCGGGAACTGTAGTACCCTTTGCTCAAGGACCAGTGCGTTGCGAGATGACTGGACCAACTTTTGTTGGTGATACACTAATTATCTCCGTACAGCATCCTGGAGAAGACTGTCCAGTTAATGATGGCACAATACTGAGCCGCAGCATTGAAATTCTTGATTTGGATGGTGTTACCTTCAACCAGACACGTACCGTACCTCGTGGCAGTAGCTGGCCTAGTAACATTTCTGTTAATGATGGTGGTAAAGGTGAACCAAAAGGTTTACCTCGTCCTACTGTAATTGGCATCCGTCGGCTCAAAGCCAAAGGCAAATTTGTTTAATCCCCCCGTCTACAGTGACCCTCTTATTAAAAAGGGGGTTTAAAGAGACGTAGCCCCCCTTTTTAAGGGGGGTTAGCGGGATCTAATCGTAGCTAACAAGACAGCTAAACTTTTCCTACTTGGCAGTTTTGCTAACGCCTGCTATAATGTGCAATCGATATAAGCTTCAAGAGATGATTAAGTGGTTATCGTGACGCTGTATCTTCAATTCGTTAAGAAGATTGGAAAAGGTTTAAGCTAACAATGTCATTAAATGTCGAAGTATTAGAACAGAGTTTTGCTCAGATCAAGCCTCATTCTACAGAGTTTGCAGCTAGCTTTTACGACAACCTATTTGCTGACTATCCTGATGTTCAGCCTTTGTTTGCTCATACCAACATGGTAGAACAGAGGAAACATTTGCTAAGTGCTTTAGTTTTGGTAGTTGAGAATCTTCGCAAGTCAGATGTGCTAAACCAAGCTCTCAGAGGATTAGGTGCAAGACATCTAGAGTATAGTGTGTTGCCCGAGCATTATCCGATGATTGGCGCAACACTGTTGAAAACTTTTGAGTATTACTTGGGAGATGATTGGAACCCAGAGGTGAAACAAGCTTGGACAGATGCGTATAGTGAAATCGCTCAAGTTATGCAGCAAGGCTTGTAGAAAGCTAGTGCTATTTTACTGGGATGGCGACCGCCATTCCTGTTCTCCTATTTTTAACTAAAGCTTATTCCTTATTTAATCTAAAAACTTACTGTCATATTGCTTATAGAGATACCCTTAACTTATTGGGTGAGTTTACTGATTGATAATGTTTAAGTCGCTATTCTCCAGAAGGTTAGCAGGCAGATTAATTTTATTTCTGCTGGTAGTTTTACTAATCGCCTCTGCTGGTATTTACAGTTCTTTAAAAAAGGCAACCGCTCAAACTAGCGTTCACTTGACAATGGGCAACCCGAGTGGAGCGACTACAAATGCAGCAAATTACGACAATTATTTGATGGTAAAAACCCAGTACGCTTTATCTTACAGCGATTCAAACAGTACTCCTAACTGGGTAAGTTGGCAACTCAACTCTTCATGGCTCGGTAGCGCTCCCAGACAAGATAACTTTCGCGAAGATACTACACTGCCTGCTGGGTATTATCGAGTCACCAGTTCCGATTACACTGGTAGTGGATATGACAGGGGACATATGTGTCCTTCGGCTGACCGAACCAATACAGTCGCCAATAATTCAGCAACATTCTTAATGACCAACATAGTACCCCAAGCACCTGATAACAATCAAGGCTATTGGGCACAATTGGAAAACTACGCTAGGACATTGGTAACGCAACAGGGTAAAGAACTGTACATCATTGCGGGGGGATACGGCTATGGAGGAACCATAGCTAATGGTTATATTACAGTTCCTGAGCGACTCTTCAAAATTATTGTCGTGACAAACCCCGGCACTGGTACTGGTGGCGTCAATACGAATACGCGAGTCATTGCTATTGATACCCCGAATACTCAGGGGAATCGCTCTGCTAATTGGGGAGCATTCCGCACCACTGTGGATTACATCGAATCCCAAACAGGCTACGACTTCCTTTCCAATATTAGTACGTCTGTCCAATCTGTGATTGAATCTAGAGTTGATAATGGTCCTACTTCATAAACTGTTGACGGTTCAAAATACCCCACACCCCACCCCCTCCCTCCCCTTATAAGGAGAGGGTAGGGAGGGGTTTTTAACTTGCTAAGTTTCCACAACTTTGGTTGCCAGCCCCGCTAAATCATTTGCTGCTTTCCCAACAATGTAAACATCAATTTCGATTATGCCAACCCGATAAACCTTCAAGTCTTTGAGATTAGCTTTGAGCGTATCTATAAGCGACTTAAATTTTGAGACATTCGCTTTCTGTTGTGCATCATGCCATTCTTGTTCTTGAGCAACGTTGCGAAATAAATAATCCAAATCTACTGTCTCAACTGGTGAATTGATAGGGTGATTTGTCAGTTGCAGGAGTTTCTCAGTTGTTAATACTTCTTTACCTTCACCTAACCAGATAAAAGGCTCGAAAGGATAATCAGACTCGCTTGGCATTAGCAAGGCATTACTTGCTTGAGACAAGGTTTCTACAATACTCATAATTCCTCCTCAACCCTCGATAAAGTTTGCTATTTTCAGCAGATTAAGCTGATATTAACTATTCCTTTGCAAAAAATTAATCTTTAATTGGTAAATTTATTTAGGCAAAGCAACAGCTAACTCCTTAGCTCTAGCTGGAAAATCAAGCAGTTTTCATATATAGCACACCCAAATAATTAGTAAACACAATTCTTTCTTTTCTTCTCCTGTCGGAGACGCTGCGTGAAGGCGTTCTAGGCGTCTTCTCTGCGAGACGCTGCGCGAAGGCGGTTCATAAAAAAAGTAATGTTCATAACTAAGTGAAGATTACCACATATCACAGTATAACTATCCCCGCTAACAAAGGTAATAAAGTAGGGAAACCTCGTCACTTATTCGTAGATTTATCAGGGAAAAACAATGGTAAATTATAGGAATTTTGAGCAGCTTCTTTCCAGTCCCATTAAGCGACGCAACTTAATCGTTGGGGCTGGGGCAGTAACTGGTTTTTTGATTGCCAACCAATTCCACCAACGTGCGATCGCCCAAGTCAAATTTCCCAGTTATCCTTTTACACTCGGTATAGCGTCGGGAGAACCCGATCCCAACAGCGTGGTAATCTGGACTCGTCTAGCTCCCGATCCCTTAAATGGAGGAGGAATGCCATCTGTCAACGTGCCAATTGAATGGCTTGTGGCAACCGATCCCAAGATGAAGAACATTGTCGCAAAAGGCACTGAGATTACCATTCCAGAATTCGCTCACTCAGTGCGAGTAGAGGTAAATAGACTTAAACCAGATACTTGGTACTGGTATCAGTTTATCTCAGGAACAGAAGCAAGTCCAATTGGTCGCACCAGAACAGCTCCTCGCCCAGAAAGTAACGCCAGTAGACTTGCCTTTGCACTTGCTTCTTGCCAACACTACGAGCAGGGGTACTTCACAGCTTACAAATACATGGCAGAGGAAGAACTCGACCTAGTAGTGCATGTAGGCGACTATATATATGAGGGAGGAATCACCCCAGGTCGTGTCAGACAGCATAATGGTTCAGAAATATTCACTTTAGAAGATTATCGCAATCGTCACGCCCTCTACAAAACCGATCCAAACTTACAAGCGGCTCATGCGGCGTTTCCTTGGATTGTCACCTGGGACGATCACGAAGTGGAAAACAACTACGCCAATGACATTTCGGAAGTTGATAACGAACCAGATCAAGATCGCGCTGTCTTTTTACAACGACGTGCGCTTGCCTATCAAGCATACTATGAACATATGCCGCTACGACCATTCTCGCGACCTAGGGGAGCGGATATGCAACTTTATCGTCGGCTTAACTTCGGTAAATTGGCAACCTTCCATGTGCTAGATACCCGCCAGTATCGCACAGATCAGCCTTGTGGAGATGGTACAAAAGAACGTTGCCCAGAGAATTTCGACTCCTCAGCAACAATTACTGGCAAGCGTCAAGAAGATTGGTTGTACCGTGGTTTAGATCGTTCGCAGGCACAATGGAATATACTTGCCCAACAGGTGATTGTTGCACAGAGAGACTTTACACCAGGGGAAGGCGCAACTTTCAGTATGGATAAGTGGGATGGTTATCTGGCTTCTCGCGATCGCCTACTACATTTCTTAGAACAACGCAAACCTTCTAATCCAGTCGTTTTAACGGGCGATGTGCATAACAACTGGGCAATGGATCTCAAAGCTGACTTTGATCGCCCAGAATCTGCTATAGTTGGAAGTGAATTCGTTTGTACCTCAATTACCTCCGGTGGAGATGGGGCAGACTCTAGCCCTGGTGTTGAAGCTTACCTACCAGACAACCCCCACATTAAATTCTTCAATAATCAACGGGGCTATGTTCGCTGCATCGTGACTCCTTCAAACTGGCAATCAGACTATCAAGTTATGTCAAACGTGACAACCCAATCTGGCACGATTAGTACTCGTGCTTCATTTGTAGTAGAAAATGGTCGTCCGGGAGTACAGCAAGCCTAATTAACCCATCGGTAGGCGGTTTGCCGTTTTTAATTTATTGAGGGGTCAAACCCCTCAATAAATCGCCAACTACATCTAGCTAATTAGGTCTATTTTGGCAAAACTTTTTGCTGCCCAATTTTTTTTCCCAGCCGATTTGTAGGGAATTCTCGTAAACAATGTTTGCCTGAGCAATTTCCAGCATTTCTTCTACTAACTTTTGTAGCCATTCGGCTCGAACAAACAGATTATGATCTGGATGGTTGCCATAACTAAATCCTACAATTATAATTAAATATCCTTGTTCGCTAATTATCTTGTCCAGACAAAATTGAATAATTTCCTGCTCATCCTTGTGTTTTTTGGTTGCCTTATTAATGCTAATTATGCTCAATAAATTAGAATTGTCGCAGCAACAAACAAAGCCAAAACTAGATTTGATTGAGTTAATATTATTACCTATAGCAGTATTACTTTTATCCTTAGCCGCAATTTTCATTAAATTGAGCGAAAACGAACTAGGTCCAAATGCGACAATCTTTAATCGCCTTTGGATAGGGAGTTTAACATTAGGACTGTGCAAAGCGATCGAGAAGGCACGTCACAAAAAATCCCACGACTACAAAGTGCAATCTAAGCCATACACAATTCGCGATTTATTCCTGTTTGTGGCAGTAGGTAGTGTTTCTGCGCTGTGCTTACTTACTTGGGCTTGGTCACTGACTCAAACCAGCGTTGCCAACTCAAATTTACTACATAATCTTACCCCAATTTTCGCGACCTTAGGAGATTGGTTATTTTTGGGTTATTACTTTGATGGTAGATTTCTCGTTGGCTTAACACTAGCATTAAGGGGAGCGATCGCCGTTGGAATTGAAGATTTGCAAGTGGCTCCAGATCACTTCTTAGGTGATGCTGTTGCTTTACTATCTGCTGTGTTCTATGGTGGTAACCTTCTGATTAGAGAACATCTCCTCAGCAAGTTTTCCGTAACAACCATACTCCTGTGGAATTGCATCGTTGGCGGTTTATTGACACTGCCAATTGTCCTGAGCCGCGAAAATAAACTTTTCCCCAGTTCTTTTTCGGGATGGCTGGCAGTAATTGGTTTAGGTGTTCTCTGCCAAGTGATCGGTCAGGGAATTGTAACTTATAGCCTCAAAAATTTTTCGGCAGGATTTATTTCCCTTTTCTTGTTGCTGGAGCCACTAATGACGGCAATCTTTGCCTGGGTAATCTTTGGTGAAAGGTTAAGTATTTTCAACTGGGTAGCTTTTTTCGTGGTTTTGGCAGGCATATACCTAGCAAAATCTGGTCAAGGCTCTAAGCAAGTAATGGATGATTGAAGAAGAACGCATAATCCAGCTTGGGCAGTTTCCTTTCACCACCTAAGATAAATTTTCAAAGTCATCAGGGTTAAGCGTTGTCACTGTAACAACGCCAGTGGCAGTGGCAGTAAACAAATCGGCTTGACCGAGAAATGAGCGTCTACCAACTCAACTAAATAATGGGCGTATTGGGCGATCTTACGGATATCTATACCTGGTGTGCTTGAGGAGTTGAACTCGTACCTAACTCATCGTTATGACCAACAAAAATTTTGAAGTTTTAGCCGTTAATGAAGCTTTTTATCGAGCATTGGAAAAGAAAGACATTGAGGCAATGGATGCAGTATGGTCTAGTGGAACAGGTAGCGTCTGTGTTCATCCTGGATGGGATGTACTGCGGGGTTGGAAAGAAATTCGTGACTCTTGGGTGAAGATATTCAAAAATACTGCTTACATTGAGATTAACACGGAAATCATTACTATAGAAGTACGTGATGCGATCGCCTACATCTTACTTGTGGAAAACATCCTTCAAGTTGCAGGTGGTACAAGACATCAAGCAAAATCATTAGCGACAAACGTGTTTGAGCTTCTTGGTGGTAAGTGGTATATAGTGCATCATCATGCTAGTCCTGTGATGCGTTAAATAAAACTCAAGAGTTAATATTCATAATCCTTGTAGAGACGTTTCATGGAACGTCTCTACATTATTTTTCACAAAATGTCTATTAGTTAATCCTCAATCAATTCCACCGCATCACGTCCATCCCAGTTTTGGAGGTGAACTTTGACAATTTCTTTTTGAGAGGTGGGTACTTGCTTACCAACAAAATCTGGGTGAATTGGTACTTCACGATGACCCCGGTCGATTAACACAGCTAGACGAATCAACTCTGGTCTACCGTATTCGTTAACTGCATTCAACGCAGCACGAATTGTTCTACCTTTGAATATTACATCATCCACAAGTACGACTGTTTTTCCCGTCAGGTCAAAGGGAATGTCAGTTTTTGCGGGAGTCCGTAACCCAATTTGATCGAGATCATCTCGATAAAATGTAATATCCAACGCCCCCACCGCTACAGGTACACCTTCCAAAACCTCAATCTGACGTGCCAATAACTCGGCTAACGGCACGCCCCTACTATAAATACCTATTAGCACCAACTCGGATAAATCTCGCGTTTTCTCTACGATTTGAGATGCAAGACGATTAATGGTGCGACGTAGTTCTTGCGCTGAGAGAATTTCGACCACGGTGACAGACAAACTCATACTATGCTTTCCCTGAGTAAATAATTATACCATAAAAAGCCAAAAGCTAATGGTCAATGATAAAAATTAATAATTAACAATTAGCAATTAGCAATCCGACCTACTCCATCTTTACAGTGTCGGAAGCTTAAAGCTCATTCCTTCTATGGGTAGAATTAGTTTTTAGGTGATGGGCTTGTTGTTGTACTAAAGCTAAAAGGAAATGTTATGCATGAAATTCTGAGATTCCAAGATGAAAAACTCTTAGATCATGCGCTAACTCATCGTTCTTACATCCATGAAAATCCCCAAGCAGGAGAACACAACGAACGTCTAGAGTTTCTTGGTGATGCTTTGCTGAACTTCTTGAGTGGCAAATATCTCTACGAGCGTTACCCAGATAAGGGAGAAGATGAACTCACAAGAAGGCGTTCTGCATTAGTAGATGAGAAGCAACTGGCAAGGTTTGCAATTCAGGTAGGCTTAGATTTAAGGATGCGATTAGGTAAAGGTGCGATACTTGAAGGTGGTTTACAAAATCCTAATCTCCTCAGCAGTACTTTTGAAGCAGTTATTGGCGCTTACTATTTGGACAACAATTCGGATATGCAAGCTGTTTGGGCTATTGTGAAACTGCTATTTGATTCTGTACCTCAAAGCATTGTTGAATTCCGCTCTAATGTAGATTCTAAGAATCGGTTTCAGGAATGGGTACAACGTAATGTCACCCTAACTCCACCTAAATATGTCACTGTTCAAGCAGGTGGTTTACCTCACGCTCCAGAATTCATCGCTAAGGTATTTGTAGGTGAACAAGAGTACGGACAAGGTAGAGGTACTAATAAAAAAGATGCTGAGAAAGCGGCGGCTGTTGATGCACTGCTCAAATTAAAATTAGGATGAGTTAGTTGTAAAGACGCGATAGCTCGCGTCTCGACAGTAGTTAGGATTCTACTTGCAATGGTAAAGTAACTGTGAAAGTTGAACCTACTCCTACTTGAGAAACTACTTCTATTTTGCCATGTAAGAGTTTTACTAAACGTGAAACTATTGCTAACCCTAAACCGGTGCTGTCATGAAGGTAAGATTTTTGCTCAGTGGCAACGCGAAAGTAGGGTTGGAAAATTTGACTCTGTGCTTCTTTTTCAATCCCAATCCCAGTATCAGAAACGGCGATCGCCCACTTTTTATTGTCTAATTTATGACAATTAATTTCTATTTTGCCTAATTGTGTGTAGCGTATGGCATTACTAACAAGATTTGTCACAATTTGTTGTAATCGTAGTGGATCAGTTATCACCTGAGATAGAGAGCTAGAGCAATCGATGGAAATTTGTAAATTTTTCTCTCCAATTAAAGGCTCTAACATTTTGTACACATCATAAACTAATTCGCACACATTTGTTAGTTCTGGCTCTATTTTCATCTGCCCTGCATCACACCGGGAAATTTCTAATGTATCGTTAATCAAGCGGAGTAATTTTCTGCCACTGATTAGTACTCGCTCAATGTGTTCTACATTTTTCGCAGATTCCTTAACTTCTGTTTTCTGTTGTTGTCGTAAAAATAAATCTGAGTAACCAATAATTGAAGTTAAAGGACTTCTTAATTCATGGGCGAGAAAAGAAATATTTTCTTGATTAGTCCGAACTAAACGAGTCAATTCTTGATTGTTCAGAAATAACTGATTTTGCAGTTGCTCTAATTCACTTAATCGCTTTTCAGTGTAACTTTGAAAACAGTAGGCGAGCGCTTCATCTAAAACAATATTAATTAAACCTATAGCTCGAATCACTTCTTTAGCTGATGCTTGTAGTAGTTCTGGTTCTAAAGTATTAAATATTACATTACGTAACACTTGATATTCTCTAGCAATTTCCGCTGCTTCAAAACCTTGCTCAGCACGTAGAGAGCCATGTTCTAAACTTGCGTCTTTGATGGGCTGAACGTCATTTTCTTGATATTGCGACAGTACGGTTGCCATCGCCATCAGAACATGATCAATGTGATTTTCTATAGCTAAACGGGGTAAATGGTTCGTGTGGACAATATTTTTGTCTTGACGAACCGCTATCACCCAGTTGTCTATAATAGTTTGAGTTTTATCTTTCAGTAGATTACTAAAATCTTTCATTAGTTAGGGGCAGACACAATATGAGCGAAGAATAGTGCTTATATATTACAAAGCTTTCTTAGCTCAAGGCTATAGTAGAGCCGACATTAAAGGAGTTATGTTATTAGGGTATTTGTTGCTATATTTTTGCAATAAATATAAAATCATAAAACATTCAAGAGCAAAAGTCAATCATTAAACGATTGCAATTACTTACATTTGACAACCCGTAATAGTTAGAAATCTCATGAATGTGAAGCTTACATGAAATAATCTTCCAGAACTAGAGATGATAAATTGCTATTTACACAGTCTATGTATTTGACAAAATTTATCATTTCCTTTAATTTATATTGAGAACTAATATCAGCTTTAACCAGTTAGCTGGTACTCTAACAAAGTTAGTGAGTTGAAAACGGTACATGGGAATTAACAATTTGTTCACGGCAGGTGGCGTAGTCATGTGGCCTCTGCTAGCGTTTTCAGTTTTGGCAGTGGGACTAATCATCGAACGCATAGTATTTTGGTATCGCGTTAATCATCGCCAAAACCGTGTGGTACGGGAAGTGCTAAACCTTTACCGTCTCGATAATGTAGTTGGTGCTTTGGATAAATTAAATAAAAATGCTGATTTGCCCATTGCACGAATTTTTTTAGCAGCTTTAGAGCTAGATCAACCAAATCCAGAAGAGTTTCGGTTGGCATTGGAAAGTGAGGCTCAAGCTGAAATCCCTTTACTCAAGCGTTTTCAAAATATTTTTGAGACAATTATTTCTCTAGCTCCTCTGTTAGGTCTTTTAGGAACAGTATTAGGATTGATTACTTCGTTTGCTTCTCTCAACATCGGTGATGTCGGGGGAGCGAGAACCGCAGGCATAACTGGCGGTATTAGTGAAGCGTTGGTGTCTACAGCAGCAGGGTTAGTAGTAGCAATTTTTACACTATTATTTGCCAATACCTTCCGAGGACTTTACCAACGGCAAATCGCTTTGATCCAAGAGTTTGGTGGACAACTAGAATTACTCTATCGCCGTCGCTATGAAAGAGGAGAGAGAACTTATGCGTCTACAAGATGAACCAGATATACCAGCACAGATTAACATCGTACCAATGATTGATGTGATCTTTGCGATTTTGACGTTTTTTATCATGTCAACGCTATTCTTAACTCGTACCGAAGGTTTGCCAGTCAATTTACCTCAAGCAGCGACGGGAAAAGCAGAACGTCCGGCACAAGTAACGGTGACAATTGACAAAGCAGGGAAGGTATTTTTGAATAAGCAGGCTATTAGTATCGAGCAACTCGAACAAGGGGTACGGGAGAAAGTAGAGCCGCAAAAACAATTGATGGTTGTACTAAATGCTGATAAAGGGGTAAATCACGGTCAAGTTGTAGCAGTTATGGATAGAGTACGACGGGTTGAAGGAGCGAAGTTAGCGATAGCCACCCAAAAACCCTAGACATGCATATGCTCTTGCCTCTGATAAACCACTATTTCTCAACCTCTAGCGGTTTTCAGAGGTCAAATTGATAGTGGAAGTAGCTATCATAGAGCATGACCGTAAAGCAATAAGCGTGAATCGATGAGACAACTCAGGCTTTTTGAAGATGAACCACCGAAAGAAAAGCTTCCTACTAATTTGACAAGCGATCGCCATCCCATACATAGATGGTTCAACTTCATCGCTGGTTTTTCGCCTGAGTTCGTTACTAGGTGTATTCAAGAAGCTGACTTAAAGGCTTCAGAGATGTTAATCGATCCATTTTCTGGTTTGTCAACTTCCCTTGTGCAGGCAAACTCTCAAGGTATTTGTTCTGTGGGGTTTGAAGCTCACCCTTTTTTCTACGATATTTCCCTGGCAAAACTATTTCCACCTACTTGCATACAGCAGGTAGATGAAATCAAGAGAATTTGTCAATTTATTGAACCAAACACTTGCGATATTACACAAATTTGGACAACAGATGCAGCACTTTTTTTGGAAAAACTTATCCCAGGGCAGGAGTTGCGGCTTTTAGCATCGTCTCTTTTACTGGAAAATAAAATTGCTCCTAGCGATCGTCCGCTTTATCGTCTCATAATTTCTCGCATACTTGAACTGACATCTGGCTCTCAAACAGATGGGATTTACAAAGCTCCTACCAGCCAAAAGAAATCTATTCCATATCAAATCGCTCTGCAAAAAGTTTGTGATGAGATTAGAGACGACATTGAACTGCTTGGTGATAAATTTAAAACCAAAGCAAAATTACATTTTATGAGTTCTGAAACAATGTCTCCTCTTGAGGATGAAAGCTGTTCACTTTGCGTTACTTCACCGCCTTATCTCAACAATTTTGACTTTGCTGAAATGACAAGAATGCAACTTTATTTTTGGCGCTATGCTGGCTCTTGGCGTGAAATTACAGAACGAGTGCGTCGCCAACTAATTGTTAACACCACAACTGCCCCTTCTGACATCAAGCGTAATCAAAATATATTTTCAGAATCACTATCGACAAATCTTCGCTATTCTCTACAACCGCTTGTTAATGAGCTTCAGCAACAAAAGGAATTAAAAAAAGGCAAGAAAGATTATTACTTACTTGTGTATCCTTACTTTGCACAAATGCAGCGAGTATTTCGAGAATTAAAACGGGTTTTACGACATAAGAGCAACTTACATTTGGTTGTAGCAGATGCAGCTCTATATGGAGTTCACATCCAAACTGAGAAGCTACTATCGGAGCTAATGCAAGAAAACGGTTTTGAAATAGTTAAAATTGAAACTCTTCGGACACGAGGCAATCGCTGGGTGTTAGAAAAACGTCAAGGTATCGACAAACCTCTTGGAGAATTTCATATTCATGCAAGAAGAACTTGATGCTGATAACACATCTGCCGAAGCTAGCAGTAATACGCTCTACAAAATAGCCAGGGAAGCCATGACAGAGTATGTTGAGGTTTACCTAGAACTAAGTAAACAAACTAGTGGCTTTGCAAACATTTTACCAGAGCAGATTCAGACTTTTGAACAAAAACTAATTATTCTTAGTGGTCTTGACAGTTCGCTTGACCCAAGTAAAGTCACTGCTCAGCAGGTTGTGCAAGAACTGCTTCGGATGCAAGCTGTCCCTTTTGATGTGGAGTCAGCTATTACAAAAGGGGTGTACATTCAGTTACGAAATCGAGTAAAAGATATTTTGAATGAGTTGTATGCGATCACAAAAGAACTTCAGGAATTTGACGCTAGTTATATTCAATCAAATCCCTATGTGCTTCCGATTCTTCAACGCCTTGCTAATATTACGAGTAAAGCGGCGCTCAAGAAACAAATTGGCAATGTCACGGACAATGCTATTTCACAATCAGCTGCTCAGAAACTAGCTGATATTTTGAATGAGCGAAAGCCCGGTCAGGTTATGACTCGTGAACAGATATTGCAGAGTATTGAACCGACGCTTGAGGGTATTGTCCGAGATTTGGTTGGCAGAGTACTACTTGAAAGTATTGTTGCCAAGGCTCTTGACGATGCTGATGTTCCCTACAAGTTAGAGTCTGAATATAGCTATCTTGAAGGTGTTGTTTACAACTTCCGAGCAGACTTTGTTATTCCCGATGAAAAATTCCCAAAAGCTTTTATAGAGGTAAGAAAGTCGTCTTCCAGACACGCCTCGCTTTATGCAAAAGATAAGATGTTTTCAGCTATCAACTGGAAAGGGAAAAACAAGGAATTACTAGCGGTGCTTGTGGTGGATGGAGAATGGACATCCGAGACTTTGAAAGTGATGACAAGAGTGTTCGATTATGTTGTACCTCTTAATCGTTGTGCTGATGTAGCTCAGGCTATTTCTGAATACATTCAAGGTGACAGATCTAAGCTGAAATGGCAAATTAACTTTTCAATTAGTCCCGCTAATTGAGTAAGTGCGACTTCAATCAGCGCTCTGCTCACTGTTGAGTTCTTAAAGCTTGTGCAACCAAATAGATTTTAGTCAATTCTCCTATAACTTGATGGGTTTTGAGTTTTAGATGAGAGGCGATCGCATCTACGGTTTGAGATGCTTTGAGCATGGATAAAACCTGGCGTTGTGTAATCGTCAGTTTTTCCTGCAAAAAATCGAATTGCTTAGGTGTTAGTCCCAGATTATGTTCTCTGATAGAAATTGACAGCCAGTTCTCTACCAGTTCTGGTCCACCTTTTACCGCAAAAACACGTACAGCGTGGTAGCTTATTTTTTCTCGTAAACGGTAGATTTCTTTGATTGGTTTATTTAATTTTTTGGCGATTTCGTCTTGAGACTTACCTTGGAGGTAAAGTTGTAGCCACTCCACAGCTTCTTGCCCAAGATTTGCTAGTAGATAATTTTCAAACTCCTGTTTGACAGCATGACGCTGTTCAAGTTGCTCTTGAGCTTCGATTACTTCCGAATATTCTGCGATCGCTTGACTATCGACTAAATTTACCCGATTGTCACTATCATCTGTCAGAATTTCTTCAGAAATCAATTTCACATTATCACTGGTAGGTACTTGAGTTAAACCACCACGCTGTGTTCTTCTCAAAAAGTTCACAAAACGGTAAGCTATTAACGGTTGATTGCGTACTGGGCGTAGGCAATATTCTTCTATGCTGGCAAACAGCAATGCGTTTTGTAGCCGCTTATCACTGGTAAAGCTAGCAATGTAACTCATTTGCTGTTGCATATAGTTATCACTTTGCAGTAATTCTTGGATGACTTCAACCAGTACATCCATCACACTGCGTTGGCGATCGCGACTTAGTGCTACCCAAGTTTGGATCTTATTTCTTAAGGTTACCAAACTTCCTAACCGGGTGATGAGATTACGGTAAGCACGTTCTTTACTTTTGCCCAAGTAACGTTGATTTAATATCCGCCAACGATACCCCATCGCATGAATTGCAATGTCTAGTTCCTTTGGTTCAAGTTGCTCTAACCTGTCCGAATCGCTACCTAGTAACCAGAGAACAATACTTTCTCTGTTAGCTTCACCTAGCTCTGGACAATCTACCATTAACTGCGATCGCCAATATTGTGCCAGTTTTTCTGCCTCTGGTGTCATGGTGAGATTACGTTCCTCTATACCCTGTTTTATGGTGGAAACGCTATACCCCCCATTTGCAACGGCAATATAAGCTTGCGCCGAGTTCATGGTCGAAACTCTTCTAGGAGAGGTTGCAATTACCTGTTCCTTGGCAGCTACTATCTGCACATCCTGGACAGGAATACCCAATATTTCAGTCAGCTTGCCTTCTTTAAGCAAAGCCAAAATTCGCTCTAATCCCTCTTGAGAACCTTCCAATACTAGCTTTACACTGCCTGCCTCAATTTTTTTTAGTGTCAAGGATGCATCTCCCGAAATTTGACGCAAATGAGCAATAATAGCTTCTGCTAGTGGCTTGTTAACTTCATCAATAGTGGCACTCAATACAAGTATATATTTAGCTGGCTCGGTCGAATTATTTACATATTTTTTTTTTTTCGTAGAGAATTGGGGTTAAATGCTCTGAAATACCTTGTAGTTGAATTTCAACACAGCCAAACTTGTAAGCTTTCCCAATTGAATGATTTGCACCAAGTGCTTTGTAAAAACCAACAGCGAAGTTAATAGCAGCCTTATCACCAATTGCTTGATTCATGCCAATAACGAACTTGATGTGTTCAGCAATAGCCTCCGCCTGAGTCTGGGAATAACACGCATTCAGGACTACACAATTGACTTGTTCATCTACAAGTGCAAACAATGCAGCTAGAGCATCCGGCTTTACAGGATGAATTTTTCCTAATTCATCCTCAAAGCACAGATCCCCTGTGTTTAAGCCATGACCAGAAAAATGTACAATATGAGGCTCGACATCCAGAATTGCCTGACTTATATCGCCAGGACGGACTGACATCCGTTGTTCTAGCACAAATTTTTCTCGTTGTTTGGCAAGTTGCAGCCCTTGCTGGATGTCTCGTAACTCTTGCCCTAAGCGTAGCCGAGAAGCATCACTGGGATCAGATGCTAAAAACAGGATTTTAATAGGATTAACACTGTTCATTCCGAGCCATTGCACGAGTCTAGTTGCTTATTTCTTGAGGTGGCATTGATACCCATTCTCATATGCCAATTTCACAAGCGTTGAATTTGTGGGTTGCTACAGGTAATGTCAATTTTACGTTAAAAAGCTAAATATTGACATCGCGGCAGAGCGTAAACTCTACAAAGTATCTGGGTCAATATTTAATTCTCGCAATTTCTCGGCTAAGCGATCGGCACGTTGCTTTTCAAGTTCTGCACGTTGTGTCTCTGTTTGCGCAACTTCTTGAAGCGTGGGAACTAATTGTCCATCAGGAGTAAAAAAACGTAACTTTGAAGTATGTATTCCCAGATATAAATCAAGCTGCTGACTCCACAACCAGCCTTGCTCGTTCGGTTCGATTGGTTGGTAACTACCACCAAGCAAAATAAACCCGGCAAATTCCAAAGTTTTTGGATCGAACCAGAAGTAATTTGGTGTGCGGAAAGTATCTTGATATATTTCTTTTTTTAATTCCTTATCAGTTTTAGCGGTACTATCTGAGAGGATTTCGACAATTACATTCGGATACTTACCCCCTTCGTGCCACACCACCCAGCTGTTACGGATTTTACGCTGTGTCCCCAGTACGACAAAAAAATCTGGTCCACGAAAGTCCTCGGATTTGAGCTGGTATGGACTGTAGTAGATCGTCATATTGCCTGCTGCATAAAAGTCGTCACGGTTTTGCCACAACCATTCTAGGCATTGAATCAGCAGAATCATCTGCTTGAGATGTAATTCAGTTTCCAACGGTGGTTCATTACTGTATAAATCGCTATCTGGAAAGATAACATCTTTTGGTAGTTCTAAGTATTCAGCAACCGACATAACAGCATGTTTTAAAGTGCGATAAATTTAGCTTAACAGTTACTTTCTGCTACATCACACCCGCGCCTTTTTAAAACTTTATTCATGTAATTCCCGAATTTACTGTAATCAATTTTGAGTTAGAAGTATTATTTGCCTCAACAAAACTTGCTTGATTAAGTCTTGCTTTGCGCCGTTTGGATAGACTAAATACGGTCGTAGCGTCCTTTGGGCTAAAGGGGTCTTGCGAGTACTCTAGTAAATCCGCAGGTGTAATCGGCTTATCCAAATCGGATGCCAGCTCGTTGAGAGCGTTGCACAATAGATTCAATGCTACTCCGTCTAATCGTGGCATCGTCTTTGCATTTTTTAAAGAAGACATCGCGTTGGTGCTGATATCTAACTTTTTGGCTAGGTCTTTGCCTTTGATGCTGTACCTAGCCATTACTTCTTTTAGTCTCCACCTAATCAATGTCGCAACCATACAACTCAACATCTCCAATGTACTTTTACTGCTATCACACTAGTACACCAGCTTTTGACTTTAACTTTTTAAACTTAAAGATATATTATAACAAGTAATTGTAGTTGTATTATAAAAGCTAAGATTGTATAATAAAATTAGAAAAACAAAAACGATCGCTCCTTTTGCGAGAAGAAGCGATCGCCAAACAAAAAAAACTTACATAATTATGATGACACAATTATTCAGCATTGGCACAGCCCAGATAGACTCAGTTCCCCAAAGACAAGATCATACCTTTGCTACGCTCACTCAAGCGACACAATCTATAGTTGAGCACGCTTTCTATTTAGCACAAGAAAAACAAAGGCTATCGAAAAAAGAGTATAAACAGTTACTGCACTCGTGGGGTTGGGATGTGGAAGACAAAAAATATCTGAAAATTGCTAAAGTATTTTCTCAGTTCTCTCCCGAAGATTTAGCCCAGATAGAACCCAGTACCCTATTCCTGCTTGCTAACAACAGCAAGAAGTACCAGCCAGTGTTAGACAAGTTGCTGGATTTAGGCGAAATAACCCAACAGCGTGTGCAAGAGTTAATCGAAGAACAACGCAAGCCTAAAAAGCCAAAATCTGAAAAACCTAGCATCTGGAGAAGCACTTCTAGTGGAGTAAGGTATTGTCAGATACCTCCTATTCACGATCAAGAAACTGGGGTAGCACTACAAAACATGATGGATGAGGAAGGCTTAACAGCACAAGCCATTATCAAGTCGGCTCTATCACTACGCCAAGCATACAAAGAAGGACGGCTGATATTAGTTGAAGACGCATCGCAGTTGGATGATTTGTCTAGTAGCTCAAAACATGAAGTTGAAAGCGATAGTGAGCAAGATTTCGAGGTAGACGAGGATTGTTCAGCCGACAACTTCCCCCAAAACTCCAGTTCAGTTTCAGAACAGACTATAACATGTGTACATGATGATGAGTGCGATCGCACAACGCCGGTGAACGCCGCATCTAGTACAGTCATAAGTGATGTCGCTTGTAATGAGGATATTTCCGAAATATTGCCACAACTGATTGGGTGCAATTGTATTGTATTCTCCAGTAGCAGTGTTGACGTTTTAGCTGACAAGACAATGGAGCAACAACTGATTGGGTTTATTCGTCTTCCCGGTGCTAATGAGGAACTCTTGCTTAGAGTCTGTTCGCCATCCCATACACAGATGGTTCAACTTCATTGCTGGTTTTTCGCCTGAGTTCGTTACTGCGTGTATTCAAGAAGCTGACTTAAAGGCTTCAGAGATTTTAATTGATCCATTTTCTGGTTTATCAACTTCCCTTATGCAGTTACTATCAAAGCTAATGCAAGAAAACGGATTTAAAATATAGCAGTCCCAAATGATTTATAAACACAAATCTTTCTTTTCTTGGCGTCTTGGCGGTTCATAACCCAACGCTGGATTGCTATAGTGAAAATTGAAATTCGGACACGAGGCAATCGCTGGGTGTTAGAAAAACGTCAAGGTATCGACAAACAAGAAAGGAGAATTTCATATTTATGCAAGAAGAACTTGACGCTAGTAACTCATCTCCCGAAGCTAGCAGTAATACACTTTACAAAATTGCTAGGGAAGCCATGACACAGTATGTTCAGGTTTACTAGGTTCGATTGGTTGGTAACTACCACCAAGCAAAATAAACCCGGCAAATTCCAAAGTTTTTGGATCGAACCAGAAGTAATTTGGTGTGCGGAAAGTATCTTGATATATTTGTTTCTTTAATTCCTTATCAGTTTTAGCGGTACTATCGGAGAGGATTTCGACAATTACATTCGGATACTTACCCCATGTTTTAAAGTGCGATAAATTTAGCTTAACAGCGCCTAATGTAAAGTTTTGTAAATTTTGTGCTTCAGCTGACTCAGCTATCATAAGTAGGTAGGCGTAAATAAATGCTCGTTTGTAGTAAGGGCTTCAGCCCTTATAACATAGGCAATGAGCGCTCTTTGCGCGGAACGTTGAACTTAGAGATTTTACCTACTTAGTTAGAGCGAACCTAAATATCTAAACCAACAACTGTTAGCTCAGAAGGATACTCAACAGTGAACTGGTAATAAATCTCTCGTTTTTCTTGAGGTGGCAAAGTTAAAACCCATTCTAATATCCCCATTTCACCTAGTTGAATTTGTGGGTTACTGCGAGTGAGGCGGACTTTAATTTGTTCGTTCCTGCTTACTGGTAGTTGTTCGGTAAGATTGAGATAATTTTCTTTGTTGAGCAAGTTAGTAATTATTAATCGATAACCATAAGTTACTTTTCGGTTATTGCCAATGAGTTTTTTGTCTACCTGACGCTCAACTAAGTCACGCTCAATTTTCACTCCTTCGTCAATACCTAAGTTAAGCTTGAACTCTTGCCCTGGTGCGATATTCTCTAATTGAGTTGTGCCAACAAAAGTGTTGTCTCGAAAAATATTAGCTTTACCTGGTAATAAAGTTGCTCTATTGGCGCTGTTTCTCACCTTTGCTTGTAAATAAGCAAAGCTGACTAAACGCGGCATTGCAACATAATCTAAGCTACAAGGAAAATCATCGTTAAAAATTGTGGTTTTATGAGGTGCGCCATCACTTTTGATGTTACTACTACTAGTCAGATCAAATGTGACCACAGTTCCTTGATGGGATACTTCTGCGACAACGGTTTGAGCAATGGCTAAATCCTCTAATGCTTCGGTTTCTGTACCTTCATCAACGCTACTAGGAGCAGATGCCATAGTCAGCACAGGTACAGCCGCTCGTCGTCGCATTAAAAACTCTGGTTTATCTAGTACATCAATATACCAAGGTTGGAGTTTGGGCGGTAGAGTTCCTAGCCCTGGTTTAGCAGTGGAGAGAGTAACAGCTACGTCATTCCAATCTTCGCCAGTAGTTTGGGTGATTTCGGCAAGGTAGGTTAAATTTAAGCTGTTGCTTGCCGTATTTATTCGTAAGTCGTACAGTGGAGTCCAACTAGCTTGATTAACTACGTATGATACTTCTAGTTCTAACTCGCCTGCACCTTGTGGTTCAATTGCGATCATCAAACTAAAACTTTCTTGTGGCACAGGTGTTTGTGTTTGTTCTAACTGCTGACGCAGGATTTGCAACTGCTTGTCTATTTCCTGTTGTTGGTGCGTACAATCTCCTGTAGCGATCGCATACTCGCTATACTGGCTACCAAGAAAGTTGAGAAAATCTAAAGTTTCACTGAGACTCAAATTTTTGCGTGACAAACTTTGCGCGAAAGGTTCAAGAGTTTTTTCTTGCAAACCGACGATAAACTTTGATTGTACAGCTAAAGCATCTACTTGAGCTTGTAAATAGCGATGCTGTGCTTCTAACTGCTGAATTTGTCTTGTTAACTGTGCCAGCCTTTCTGTCAGGAGTGTGGTGGAGAGCAGGCGCTCACTGCTGACGCCAAGTATTCGCATCGCCACACCTGCACCCCCAATCCGAAAAGACTCTGTTTCGAGAGTATCTGGCAGTGGGGTAATTACCAATTCTCGTTCTTGCCCTGTCAAAGACACGACACTCCGTCTTGTCACTAGAGCTTGGTTAGAGTAGACGGTAACAGCGACAATCTGGCTATTGAGTGTTTTGCGCACAGATAGTGTTTCCGGGTTATTCACTGCCAGGGTTCCCTATAGTCAAAGATTTTGCTTGTTAAGTTTTAATTGTTAAACAACTAATAGTCAAGCCATTTGAGATTATTTTGTTGCTAGTACCACTAATTTTTCTCCGTATTGTCCACAGAATAATTTGTCATCTTTTTTACAGCTTCTATGAGATAGTCTAAATAAGTCCGAGCGACGATAGATAACTGCTTTCCGGATGGATACACTATGTACCAGTTCCGTTTAATGGGAAAGTGCTGTACATCCAAAATGGCTAAATCTGCTGCTTCTGGTAACAAGGTGTGGCGAGATAAAACAGAAATTCCCAAACCTCCGGCGATCGCGTGTTTAATCGCCTCGTTACTTCCCAATTCTAGTCTAACTTTCACCGTCACCCCATGTTCGTCAAATAAATTCTGCACCGAACGACGTGTTCCCGATCCAGGTTCTCGCATAATAAAAGGTTCATCGGCTAAACTTTGGATCGGAATATTTTTCTCTTTGACTAAACGATGATTAATCGGTGCCAAAACTACCAAAGGATTTTCTAAAAATGCTTGAAAATTTACATCCATGTGTTCAGGAACTTGGCTCATAATATACAAATCATCTAGATTACTGCTCATCCGTTCCAGTATCCCTTCATGATTTGTTACCTGTAGCGATATGTCAATTCCTGGGTAAAGTTGGCAAAACGGACCTAATAGACGTGGTATAAAATATTTAGCTGTTGTAATCACTGCTAAACGTAACTGCCCTTGTTTTAGCCCTTTTAAATCAGCGACTTTCATTTCAAATTGAGCGATTGTCTCAAAAATCTGGCGACAAGTAGCAAATAATTCCCGTCCTGCTTCAGTGAGATACAAGCGCTTACCTACTTGCTCAAATAATGGTAAACCCACTGATTTTGTCAGTTGCTTAATTTGCATGGAAACAGTGGGTTGGGTAAGAAAAAGTTCTTCAGCGGCACGAGTAAAACTTCCATGTCGTGCAGCCGCCTCAAACACCTTCAGTTGGTGTAGCGTCGCTTGGTTCAAGGGTGATTCTCCTCTAATGGCTATTTCTAAATATTATTTAGTATCACCGAATACTTAGCAAAAAATTTGAGATATAGATATAAATCTATTCTCATTATTAAAAAGACAGTATTTTCCTTATGAAATTGAGAAGTTATGATCAAAATAACAAGCGAAGCGTAAGATTCCTTCCAACTGATGGTGGTTGGTAATTGGCAACTGGTAATTAGTTTAATTACCATTACCCATTACCTATTACCATTTTCCTATTGTCCATTGTGCTACCATCATACTATTTTTTCGTCTACAAATCCTCGGTAATTTTTGCAGGGAGTTGAGCTAAATCTGGTAATTGTAACAATTCTGTTTGAGCCACTTGTTCCTTGATATTGACTGGTAATCTGATAATTGGGCGTTCTTCTAACCAACAACTTGCTACTGGTAAAGTTTGTTCCAATTCATCCAATGGTCTAGGAATAACCATCACAGCAGTTAACTCACCAATGCGTTCTGCTTCATTCATCCCAGCTTCCACAGCTACCACGACGTTTGCCACAGAACCGCGAATAATCGCTGTACACAAACCAGCCCCAATTTTTTCATAAGCGGCTAGTTGAACATCAGCAGCTTTGAGCATGGCGTCGGCGGCTCCTACCATTGCAGGAAACCCTCGCGTTTCTACCAAACCAACTGCTTGGTTACTCAAACGATTGTTAGCGCCGTTGGAAGTAAGTTCACTCAGTCTGCCAGTAATTGGAAGTACCGCGTCTAAGTTAGGATAAGGACGAGGAATCACCAAACTAGAAACCCATTGACCAAAGTCTTTAGCTTGTTGAGTACCAGTTTCTACCGCTAGACGTACATCAGAGATCGTACCTCTAACAATAGCAGTACAATGACCACCGCCAATTTTTTCATATCCAACCAAATGAACACCTGCTGATTTGAGCATCATGTCCGCTGTACCTACTATCGCCGGAAAACTGATTGTAGATACTAAACCCAAGGCACTGTCCTTAATTGTGTTAATAGCACGTTGATTGTATGCCTCCATGTAAACTCTCCAGGATTATCAATACTAACAACATAACAATTAACACTTATTCAGACTGACCATCGTCAGAGAGAGGTTTACTCAAAGATTGCCGATGGGGAAACAGTGTACCCACCAGTCGTTTAATGCTATTTTGCCCATAAATAACGCTACCAAAATTTCCTACTGATTCATCTTGTGACTGTGCAACCAACGCACCCTTTTGAGTGCCGTTAAGATTTTCATTACCCTCTTGTACTAATGAATTTTCTGGAGTGGGATTGAGATTTGGTATAGATGGCGAGGCAGGTAAGGGAGCACTAGGACGGAAGCCGGATAGGGGAGTGGGGGCTAGGGGTTTCCTCTGGGGTTGGGGGCTGTGGGGGCTAGGGGTTTCCTCTGAGGTTGGGGGCTGTGGGGGCAAGGGATCCCCTTTGGGGTTGGGGGCTGTGGGGGAGACATAATATTTATTTTCAGCGTTTGCCTGTTTCCTTGTTTGTGTGTCCTTCTCCTTGTGTTCGGGAGTGGGAGAACCCAAAATTGAACCAGGTGGTATTACTTGTCCCGCGTCAACGGAACAATTAAAAACTGTTGTTGCTGCACCAATGCAAGCATTTTCGCCAATTTTACCAACACCTACCATCAAAAAACCTGCTCCTAAGTTTGCTCCTGCTTCTACTTCTAGTGTTCCCTCATGAACATGGAGAATAGATCCCATGCCAATACAAACTCCTGCGCCAATAACTATTTTGCTGTTGGGAGCTGCTTGGAGTATCACCCCTGGTGCAATGACTGCACTTTGGTGAATAATCACCTCGCCACTAATGTAAGAATCAAAGCTATTGCCCAGACGTAGTGGCGGCAAAGACATAAAATTTTTACCTCAAAAGGTTGTTAAGGAGTAAGGGTGGGGGAAGGAGCTAGGAGAAACCGATTTAATCTCACAAACTCCCCGACTCCCTTACTCCCCTGTTCTTATGGGCGCTGGACAATTAATTCCAACACTCGACGCTTAGCTTTGGGATCGATACCAATTAACCGCACATACTCGCCTTGGTATTCAGATAGATATCCTTCCAATACTGCTGCTGCTTGCCCTGCGGAACTAGCTTGAATTTGTCCACAACTAGCCCAAGAGCCTGTACGGAAGCGTCTTTGATCTACGTGTTCAGCACTAATTTTGTAGCCGTTGTTAATTAGTTGCTGTAGCTGTTGAACTACTTCAGAGTCCAAGCGGTTACTGGTAACACGTTCGCTTGTTGTAGTAGAAGAGGAAGGTGTGTAGCTACTGGTTTTTTGGCTACTAGATGGAGATACTGCTCCATTTGGTCTTTGGATAATGCTCTCCAGTACTCGACGCTTGGCTTTAGGATCAATACCAATCAAGCGCACGTATTCACCTTGATGGTTATTAATACATTCTTCTAAGGCAGTGATCGCCTCTTGTGTAGATTTGGCGTCTATGGGCGTACAACTTTGCCACGATCCTGTCCGGAAGCGGCGCTCGTCTACGTGTTCCATGCCAATTTTATAACCACTGTTTAACAGTTGACGTACTTGATCTACTGTTTCTTCACTAATTCTGCCACTACCACTTGTGCCGTGACCATTACCATTGTAGCTACCATTACCACTACTATATTGAGGAGTTTTAAAGGTAGCTGTTACCACTTCACCTGGTCGTTGGATGATGGTTTCTAATACACGGCGCTTGCCTTTAGGATCGATGCCAAATAAACGGACGTACTCATCACTGTGTTCTGCCAGACATCCTTCTAAGGCGGCGATCGCTTCTCCGACATTACGAGCGTCTATTGGTGAGCAACTTTGCCAAGATCCCGTGCGGAACCGTCGGCTATCTACGTGTTCCGTTCCAATTTTATACCCTTGTTCCAATAGATAGCGTACTTGTTCTACGGTTTCTACACCCAAGTTATTGCCTGCCACTTCTAAACTCCTTTCTAACCCATTAACATCAACGCTAGTATAATATTTAGCTAGCTCAGAATTTATATTGCCAATACATTTACTATCTTGCGCACAAAGATAGCCAGCCCGCAGCGACTGATTAATGCCAATCACATGATGGGCAAATTGTTGATCCTGTGACTGTACATCTGGTAAGCGATCTGCTTGCTGCTGATTAGTAATAATTGCACCTGACGGAACATACTTCCCTGGGGGAATTTCTACATCTTGAACTAAAGCGTGCAACATGACAATGCAACCGGCACCCACTCTGGCATTAAATACCGTAGAGCGAAAGCCAATAAAGCAATTATCCCCCACATAAGCAGGCCCATGAATGAGAGCCATGTGGGTAATGGAAGCATTGCTACCAATCCAGACCGAATATTCTTTTTGGTCGTCGCCAACTACTCTACCTTGATCCAAACCGTGAATTACCACACCATCTTGGAGGTTGGTATTTTCACCAATGTAAAAAGGTGTTCCTTCATCCGCTCGAATCGAAGTCCCCGGAGCTACGATTACATTTGCACCTATGTGTACATCTCCAATAATGTTGGAAAACGAATGTACAAAGGCAGTGGGATGGATTTTTGGCTCAGCTAAATTTTTTGACCACGGGGTTGGGGGTGCCGCCGTGCTGCGGACTGCCATCGCGTTGATTCCTCCTCTGTTGTCTGTGGAGAAGAATTCAGGACTCAGGAGCCTCTCCTGTCTTCTGTCTTCTGTCTCCGCTCATTCTTAACTATTGACCTTTTTTGCCGTAGATTAAACGATCTTCAACGTATACCGTATCAATGATTGCCACTACTGCCGCATCTACAGGACGCTGTTCGTTGCCAAGAACCTGACGGGCGGCACTACCACGACTTAAGAGTACCCACTCATCCACTCCAGCACCAACACTATCAGCCGCCACCTCGTATTCTGGCAGAATGCGTCCTTCTTCATCCACTAATTGTAATAACAGAAATTTGACACCTCTAAGACTGGGGTCTTTTTGAGTGCTAACTACTGTACCGCGAACTTTGGCAATTTGCATTACACTCTACGATCTTCTGCCGAAAGGACGGATAGCGTTAACATTTTCACGGAATTGCTCTACGTCTTCAGTGTAACGAATCGGCAGAACGTATTCGAGGTTTTCATGGGGACGAGCAATGATGTGAGTAGAGAGTACTTGTCCGCCATTAACTCGCTTGACAGATTCAACTCCAGCTGCTACCGAGGCTTGCACCTCAGAAACATCTCCTCGGACAATTACAGTAACACGACCACTACCAATTTTTTCATACCCTACCAATGTGACACGGGCAGCTTTCACCATCGCATCAGCCGCTTCTACAACTGCTGGAAAGCCCAGCGTTTCTACCATTCCCACTGCAATTGACATAACTTTTGATTCCTGATTATGATTCCAACTAAATCAACACAAAACGAAGCTAAACAAAGAGAATTTTAACTAGGATGCTAACTGCTGACAGTTGAGGGTTAACTGTCAACTGTTAACTATCATCCCACCAAAATCTTTTAGGTACGGAACTGTTCTACAGCTTCGGTGTAGCGAATTGGCAGGACGTATTCCAAGTTCTCATGGGGACGAGCAATTATATGAGTGGATACTACCTCACCACCATTAACTCTTCTCGCTGCTTCTATACCAGCTGCTACTGAAGCTTGTACCTCAGAAACATCACCTCGGACAATCACAGTTACTCGTGCGCTGCCAATTTTTTCATATCCTACCAATGTGACGCGTGCAGCTTTCACCATCGCATCAGCCGCTTCCACAATTGCTGGAAAACCTTTAGTTTCAATCATTCCCACTGCAATAGGCATCGCAGAACTTCCTCCCAGTACTGTTACGTAAAATTTTGACGAAGATGCTCATCTTGAGCTATCTAAGCATTACCAAATTAAGCATAAAAAAGCTTTGCGCCCTTGGCAATATAAATCACTATAATAGTTTATGATAAAATAGTTTTAGAAAACTTAACTAAATTTAATACTCACGACTGCTCAATCAAAGTTCACTGCTTTCTATAGCAGTCACTTCGTGTTTTATAATTTTTTTATATTAACAGCTAAATCAAGTTCATACAGGTGGAAATTCAGTCTTTAGAGGAATGACGAAAAACTCGAAGAGTGTTGTTGCAGTATATCCCTGCTTTTTGCTATTTATGTAAAAAAGTGCTTGAGAAATATATAAATTTTAATTATAATAAATATAAACAGATGTTTTAGTATTAGTAAACATGGGAGAGATATCTGTGAATAAATTTATAGATTTTTCTAAGTTATGCAGCAAAAAAATGCCTAAATAATCTAGAATGCAATTTACATTGTTTGCCACAATGAAGATAGACAAATCTTTAAGGAAAAATAATTTAAAGTCAAAAACTCAAGGAAACATAAATGAATCAATTGCTATTTTCAACAAGTTGGTGTATACCTCTATATGGTTTAATAGGGGCTATTCTCACTCTACCGTGGGCAATAGGATTAATTCGACGTACAGGACCAAGACCTGCTTCTTACCTCAACTTGTTGACGACTGTGTTGGCTTTTGTCCATAGCGTGTTTGTTCTTCAAGACATTTGGAATCGTGAACCAGAGTACCTAGTGGTTAACTGGTTCCAAGCAGCAGATTTAAATTTATCTTTTGCCTTAGAAATTTCACCTGTTACTGTAGGGGCAACAGTTTTGATTATCGGTTTAAGTTTGTTGGCACAAACTTATGCCTTAGGTTACATGGAAAAAGACTGGGCATTGGCGCGTTTTTTTGCGCTGATGGGATTTTTTGAAGCAGCTATTAGTGGCTTAGCCATCAGTGACTCTTTGTTTCTCAGTTATGCCCTGTTGGAAATGCTGACTCTTTCCACCTACTTGCTCGTAGGATTTTGGTACGCCCAGCCTTTGGTAGTAACGGCGGCGCGAGATGCATTTTTAACCAAGCGAGTAGGTGACTTGTTACTGTTGATGGGGGTAGTGACACTTTCTAACCTAGCAGGCAGTTTAAACTTTTCTGACTTATATGAGTGGGCGCAAACTGCACAATTAAATCCTGTCACCTCTACTTTACTAGGTTTTGCCTTAATTGCCGGACCTTCAGGTAAATGCGCCCAGTTTCCGCTGCATTTATGGTTAGATGAAGCAATGGAAGGTCCTAATCCAGCTTCGGTAATGCGAAATTCAATGGTAGTAGCTGGTGGTGCTTTTACACTGTTTAAACTTCAGCCAATTTTAGCACTGTCACCAGTAGCTTTAAATGCTTTGATCGTCATAGGTGCGGTAACAGCGGTAGGCGCGTCGTTAGTATCAATTGCCCAAATCGACATCAAACGCACGCTATCTCATTCTACTAGTGCGTATATGGGATTAGTGTTTTTGGCAGTGGGTATGCAGCAAGGGGGAGTAGCCCTAATGTTGTTGTTGACTCATGCGATCGCTAAGGCATTGTTATTTATGAGTTGTGGTTCAGTGATTTCTACTACTACTACTCAAGATTTAACAGAAATGGGTGGTTTGTGGTCACGGATGCCAGCAACGACTACTGCTTTTGTTGTTGGTGCGGCGGGAATGGTAACGCTACTGCCGTTAGGAAGCTTTTGGGCTATGTTAGGTTGGGCTGACGGTTTGGTTTTGATTAGCCCTTGGGTGATAGGAGTTTTGGTGTTAGTCAATGGCTTAACGGCGTTGAATTTAACACGGGTATTCCGATTGGTATTCTGGGGTGAACCGCAACCAAAAACTCGCCGTACACCAGAAGTTGGTTGGCAAATGGCTGTGCCAATGGTATTTTTGACGGTGCTAACTTTGTTATTGCCCCTCATGTTACAGCAATGGTATTTACTTCCTGATTGGGAAAGTATAAATTGGTACGATACATCTTTGCTGGTTTCCTCAAGTATATTAGGAGTAATCATCGGCTCGACAATCTATTTGCACAAGGCTTGGTCAAGATCGAGAATTCTGGTATGGAGATTTGTGCAAGATTTATTAGGTTATGATTTTTACATAGACCGCGTTTATCGATTGACATTAGTTGGTGCAGTAGCTTTGTTATCTAAGATTTCGGCATGGAGCGATCGCTTCCTCGTAGATGGTTTTGTGAATTTAGTTGGGTTTGCTGCTATCTTAAGTGGACAAAGTTTAAGATATAGCATTTCCGGGCGTTCTCAAGGATACATTTTAACCATCGTGGTCGGCACTATTGTACTGGGTTTTATGATTAGTTGGTCATTAATTATGGGACATTGGGGTATGATGATCGCCAAACCATAACTATTTTTGCCCTCACGCCAGTTGCCTCCACGGGCGAAACTCGCAGCGGCAATGGCTCCCCCATACCCTTACCTCATAATTATGCTTACTGCTTTAATTTTGATTCCAGTATTAGGAGCGCTGTTAGTCACTCTCTTTGACAGTGGCAGCTCCGCAAAATCCCGTTTAGTAGCTTTAGTTATCGCCTGTGTCTCTTTCTTTTGGACAATAGTATTAGCAATTCAGTTTAACCCCAACAAAGTTGGTCAACAGTTTACTGAATTCATTCCTTGGGTAGATGCATTGGGATTAAACTACAATCTAGGAATAGATGGTTTGTCTTTGCCTTTGCTGCTGTTAAATGGTCTATTAACTTGTATTGCCATCTACAGTAGTAATGTAACTATAGAGCGCTCGCGATTTTATTACTCTTTACTACTGCTGTTAAATGCAGGAGTTACAGGCGCTTTTGTCGCCCAAGATTTACTTCTATTTTTCCTGTTCTATGAGTTAGAATTAATACCGCTGTATTTACTAATCGCCATTTGGGGCGGTGCAAAGCGGGGTTACGCAGCCACAAAATTTCTCATTTATACCGCTGTATCGGGAATTCTCATTTTAGCGAGTTTTCTGGGCTTAGTTTGGCTGAGTAAATCCCCTAGTTTTGCTTTAACAACCTTAGACACCACATCTCTATCCTTAGCAACTCAAATTCTGCTCCTGTCAGGAATTTTAATTGGTTTTGGCATCAAAATACCTCTAGTACCATTCCACACCTGGTTACCTGATGCTCACGTCGAGGCTTCTACACCAATTTCAGTCATGTTAGCTGGGGTGCTTTTGAAGTTAGGAACTTACGGTTTACTTCGATTTGGCATGAGCTTGTTGCCAGAAGCTTGGAGTTATGTAGCTCCTGCTTTAGCAGTCTGGGCAGTAGTCAGTGTGCTGTATGGGGCATCTTGTGCGATCGCCCAAAAAGACATGAAAAAAATGGTAGCATACAGTTCCATCGGACATATGGGCTACGTACTTTTAGCCGCCGCTGCTGCTACACCACTGAGCTTGTTAGGAACAGTTATGCAAATGATTAGCCACGGCTTAATTTCCGCACTGTTGTTCCTATTAGTAGGCATTGTATATCAAAAAGCCAAGAGCCGTGATTTAGATACCATTCGGGGACTACTCAATCCAGAACGAGGTATGCCTGTAATTGGTAGCTTAATGGTTTTGGGCGTGATGGCGAGTGCTGGTATACCAGGAATGGTAGGCTTTATTGCAGAATTCGTGGTTTTTCGCGGTAGTTTTGCAGTTTTCCCAGTCCAAACTCTGTTATGTATTATCGGTACAGGCTTAACCGCTGTTTATTTCTTAATTCTCACCAACAATGCCTTTTTTGGGCGCTTGTCTCCACAAGTTGTTAACTTACCATGCGTGTCTTGGGCAGAGCGTGCGCCAGCGGTAGTTTTAGCTGTGCTAATTGTTATTTATGGTGTCCAACCTAATTGGTTAACACACTGGAGCGAACCAACTACTACTGCAATGATAAAGGTAGAAGCGATCGCCACTGCGACACAAAACCAATAAGTTACAGAAAACTAGTTGCAAAGGAAGACTGTCAATGGTAAATTTACAACAAAAACTCGTTAATTATCCATTAATAGAGTACATAGAGCGTTTAGAATCAGGAGGGGCATTACTTCCCGATACTCCAGAAAACGTGCTAGAAGTAGTAGGCATTCTCAAAAGCTACGGCGTAGTTTTAGATGCTTACTGGAAAAATCTTACTTACATTGCCAAAGAGCAATTTTTAGTATTTTTCCCGTTTTTCAAATACTTTAACGGTGAATTTAGTTTCCAAAAATTATTCCGTCACTGGTGGCATGAAAGAATAAATTTTGAATATGCCGAGTATTGCATGAAAGGGATGCTTTGGCATGGAGGTGGTGGGTTAGATGAATATTTAGATTCTCCAGAATTTATCGAGAGAGCAAAAGCTGTTATAGCCGCAAAATTTAAAAACAATCCCTTTATTCTCGGACTTAACCAACTGTTTCCTAACTTCTTAATTGAACAGTTGCGTGTCTCTGCCTATTACAGTGGATTGGGACAATTTTGGCATGTAATGGCTGATATTTTTCTCAGTTTATCAGATCTCTACGATCACGGTAAGATCAAAACTATTCCCCAGGTTGTAGACCATATTAAAGCAGGTTTAGTCGCAAATGCCAATAACCCAATTACCTACTCAGTAAAAATTCATGATAAAGTGTATGAAATTATTCCCTCCCAAGCTGGTTTAACCTTCCTTGCGGATACAGCAATACCTTATGTAGAAGCAATATTCTTCAGAGGAACACCTTTCCAAGGGACTGTTTCATATAATGCTCAAGCTTATCAAATTCCCCCGGATCAAAGTCGATTTCAGTATGGCGCTTTATATGCCGATCCTCTACCAATTGGTGGTGCTGGTATTCCTCCCACCTTGTTAATGCAGGATATGCGTCACTACCTACCCGATTACTTACACGAAGTTTATCGTCGCAGTCTTCGTGGAGAAGATGATTTACGAGTACAGATTTGTATTAGTTTCCAAAAATCAATGTTCTGTGTAACAAGTGCAGCGATTTTGGGACTATTACCACATCCGTTGGATACTCAAGATGTAGATGAGAGAAATGCTAACCGAATCTTTATCAAGAAGTGGTTAGATAGGCTACAAAATTCGCGTTTATTGGAAGTGAATAGTTAATAATTTTTCATAAATATCTGTAGAGACGCTCCGCCGGAGCGTCTCTACGAACATGATGGCCTAACGTTGACTTTTTGCGCTAGATTAGCGATCGCCGCTACAACTTCTGTTGGTTCAATTGGCTTAGAGATATGAGATTGAAAACCTGCTAAAAAAGCTTTTCTCTGGTCTTCAATTGTAGCATAAGCTGTCATTGTGGCTTCTGATTTAACATGATCCAGTGCATATTGAGGGTTTTGACAATTTCTACTAGATCGTCAAAAGCTACAGGTTTAACCATATAGGCATTAGCACCAAGATCGTAAACTTTATTAATATCAGCATACTCTTTAGAAGAAGTCAGTACCACAACAGGCATACGCTTAAGTTCTGGTTGTTGTCGTAGCCACAATAGCACTTCAGCACCAGATTTACGAGGTAGCTTCAAGTCTAATAGAACTAGTACGGGCAAAGGAAATTGATTGCGATCGCTGTAAGGTTCTTGTCCTGATAAATATAGTACTGCTGCTTCTCCGTCATTCACAACCTGAAGCGGTTTAGTAATTGCCGCCTTGCGGAAAGCTCTTTGCATCAAAATCACATCGCGGGAGTTATCCTCAAATTCGTTCTTGGTACTCAGGTGCAATACCAATTCCATTATCTGCTACCCACAGGCGTATCCAATTCTGTCGCTCCTGAGTCCACACCCGCACCTTTGGTTGAACACCAGGCTCTACAAATTTTATCGCGTTTGTTAATATAATTGGTCACTACTTGCACCAGCTTTGTGCCATGAGCGATGACATGAGGAAGGGGGGATTCAACGAGTACTTCCGCTCCCTCTTGTAACGCACCAAGTTGGTTTAATGCATCTTGAACGACAATTGTCAAGTCTGTGGGTTGAAGATTAATGTCTCTACGGCTCAGACGACTATAGCCCAATAAGTCGGAGATTAAAGTATCCATTTGTAAAGCAGCATCACTGATGTAACGAGCGTAATCTTGCCCAAGAGAATCTAGTTGCTCACCATAATCTTCTAGCAATGCTAGCAATTTCTGTTTGTAGTTGCTCGTTGGCTTGTCTTAACTCAATTGTGCGCTCTTCAACTTTTTGTTCTAGCTCTTCTTTCGCTTGTTTTAGTGCTGTTTCTGCTTGATGACGTCTGTAATCGACTCGGTTCAGGAAAAGAGCATTCCACCAAATTAAAATGGAAAATATTATAACATTTAAAATCCCCAGCAGCGAAATTCCTAACTCTGCTGTATAAATTTGCTTTCGGTATCCGAACAAACCTAACCAACACACTAACGGCGGAACTACAATTGCTGTAGGCAACAGGCGTTGAGCAATTAATCCACCCACATTAAGGCTGACAACTACAGCGACAACTCCTTGAGTGGGATTAGCAAACAAAATGCCACAGCTTAAAAGGATAAATGCCACAGCAGTGTGTATGGCAATAGATGTAATTGAGCCAAATCTGTAAAAGTAGGCATTACCATAGAAATAGCCTAATATACCAAGAAAAGCAATTTGAAATACCATTAACGCCAAAACTTGAGCTGCGAACCAGTTAGGATGAGGGATGTTGAATAGTAGTAAGGCAGAGCCAAGTAAGAGAAAGTTAAATGCAGTATGGACTGCCATTCTACCAGGAGCAGCATCGTTAATTGGGTCAAGTGGAGCTTTGAACAAGAGTTGATCGATATGCAAGTCTACATTAAAGCCATACTCAATTAGAGTCAACAGACCAATAAGCAGGACAATCACAGCACAGACTTGAGCTGTATACTGGGTAATTGGTGGCGATCGCCGATGCCACAACCACACTGAAGCTCCTGCTAAGATTAAACCCGTGGCTGTGTTGGCTTTCATTGCTACCAATCCTGGTAAGACGCTCTTGAGGAGCTGAACGTCAAAAATCCATCCTAGTATCACAGCTATCCCAATCAAGATAGCCCCAATACTGGCATATTGAGAAAAGAACTCAAGTGAAGTAATTAAAGATGGTGACTGCCTACCTTGTCGTGACTCATACATAAACTCTATCTTGCATTTCTGCCAAAAGGTCAAATTTGACCTCTTTTAATTATCTCCCTGGGCTAATTCTAGCTTTAGATTTCTTAACATTTTGCCGCAAATCGCCAGAATAATTAGAGCCAGTAGAACACGTGACAACACCTTGACACACTTGGCAATCAGTTTGACATATTTTTAGACGTGCTAGAAATATTTTTAGCTATCTAGCAAAAAGGCAGCAGACTGACAATCAACTACGTGGATAATAGTGTTGAATGGCTATTTTTGTCACTGCTGCGGCAGTGGCTTTCTTATATATTTATCAAATATATAATCGATGTCATTAATAAAACAGGGAAGAACGGGATATTGAGGCGTAAGATAAAAGAAATATTGATGGAAAACTTAAAAAATTTAAGTTATTATTACTACTTTAATACATGGGCATACAGAACTGGAGACGTAAGCGTGGTGTTACACTCACTACTAAGGGCTTGCAAAAACTCCAAGAATCGAAGCGTCAGTTAGAAGCACAGGAAAATTTTGGCAACAGGTACACTCTCGAAGAAATGAGCGCCCTGTCTGGGTTATATTCCAGTACCATCTCGAAAGTACTGAATCGGGAAGGAGGAGTTGATAAACAAACTCTAGAGAAACTATTTGAAATTTTTGACCTAAAAATAGACAAAAGTGACTATTTAAGCTCAAATACTAGGATAGATTGGGGAGAAGCTCTCTGTACATCAGTTTTTTATGGCAGGAAAGAAGAACTTAGCGAGTTAGAGCAATGGATTGTTGACGATCGCTGCCGATTGGTGGCAGTATTGGGCATGGGCGGCATTGGTAAGACGGCTCTATCTTTCAAGCTTGCGCAACAGATTCAAGAAAATTTTGAGTATGTGATCTGGCGATCGCTTCGAGAAGCACCGCCCGTTAAAACTATCCTAGCTAACTTAATCCAAGTTTTATCTAACGAGCAGGAAACAGAAGTCAACTTACCAGAAAACTTAAGTGATAGGATATCGCGACTACTCTATTATTTACGAAATCAACGCTGTCTGGTAATACTTGATAATGCCGAGTCAATTTTGCGCAGTGGTAGTCGAGCAGGACTTTATCGAGAAGGTTATGAGGGGTACGGTGAGCTTCTCAGAAGGGTAGGAGAAGAAACTCACCAAAGCTGCTTGGTGCTAACTAGTCGAGAAAAACTTAAACAAGTGGCATCACAGGAGGGAGAAGCACTACCAATTCGCTCACTACAACTAAGTGGTTTGAAGCTGGTGGAAGGGCAGGAAATCTTTAAAGTCAAAGGGCTATCTGCAGCAGACGACGAATTGAGAACACTAGTCGAGCGCTATGCAGGCAATCCATTAGCCTTGAAGATAGTTGCTACGACCATTCAAGATGTATTTGATGGTAATGTGTGTGAATTTTTGCAACAAAATACAACTGTTTTTGGAGATATTCGTGACCTTTTAGACCAGCAGTTTGAACGCTTATCAGATTTAGAAAAGCACATTATGTACTGGCTGGCAATTAATTGTGAGCCAATATCGCTATCAGAGTTGAAAGATGATATTATATCACCAATATTACCACAAAAAACACTGGAGGCAATAGAATCTCTGGTCAGGCGATCGCTAGTGGAGAAAAATGCATCATTCACGCTACAATCTGTAGTTATGGAGTATGTGACTAATAGATTGGTAGAGCAAGTTTGTGAAGAGATTGCCACTCAGAATATTGAGCTTTTTAGGAGCCATGCTCTGATGAAGGCGACAGCTAAAGACTACATCAAAGAAACACAAGTTCGGCTGATTCTCCAGCCAGTTCTAGATGAACTACTCATAGCATTCAAAAGTAAGCGAGGTATTGAAGAGCGGTTAAATCAGATTCTAGCAAAGTTGCGGAAGGCATCACCCTTGGAACCCGGGTACACTACTGGGAACATTATTAATTTATTCTCTCAACTGAAAACTAATTTGAGAGGCTATGACTTTTCAAATTTAACAGTTTGGCAAGCCGATCTCAAGTGTGTGCAGTTGCAAGGGGTCAATTTTGCTCATGCCCAGTTCGCTAAGTCTGTGTTTGCTGATACCTTTGGTGGTGTTTTGTCAGTAGCCTTTAGCCCTGATGGCAAACTCTTGGCTTTCGGTGATACCAATGGTGAGATTCACTTGCGGCAAGTTGCGGATGGCAGGCATGTCCTTACCTTGAAAGGGCATACTAGCTGGGTTGTATCACTTGCCTTTAGTCAAGATGGTAGAGTTTTTGCCAGCAGTAGTAGTGATAACACTCTGAAGCTGTGGGAAGTTGATACAGGTCAATGCTTGCAAACCTTGCAAGAACATGATAAAGAGGTCTGGTCAGTCGCTTTTAGTCCAGATGGTAGTACCCTAGTGAGTGGCAGTGATGACCAGACTGTAAAGTTATGGAGTGTCAGCACTGGTGAATGCAAAAGAACGTTCCACGGACACACAAGTTGGGTACACTCGGTTGCTTTTAGTCCGGATGGGCAGATGTTGGTAAGTGGTAGTGATGACCAGACGGTGAAATTATGGGATATAAACACAGGTGAATGCCTCAAAACTTTACTAGGACACCGTGATGGGGTAAGAGCAATTACTGTCAGTCCAAATGGACAAATGCTGGCGAGTAGCAGTGAAGACCAAACTATGAAGTTGTGGAATCTCAGTACTGGTGAGTGCCTCAAAACCTTGCAAGAACATTCCAATGAAATATATTCAGTTGCTTTTTCTCCACAGGGCGATCTCTTGGCAAGTGGTAGTCATGACCAGACGGTGAAGTTGTGGGATATTAGTACTGGTGAATGCAAAAGAACCTTTCAGCAACATTCAAGTTGGGTATATTCGGTCGCCTTTAGTCCACAGGGCGATCTCCTGGCTAGTGGTAGTTTCGATCAGACGGCAAAATTATGGAGTGTCTCGGATGGTAAGTGCCTCAGAACGTTCCAAGGGTATACCGATCAGATACTCTCAGTTGCCTTTAGTCCGGATGGGCAGACGCTGGCAAGTGGTAGTCACGATTCTTCGGTGAGGTTGTGGAATGTCACCACAGGTCAAATCTTGAGAACTCTCCAGGGGCATCGTGCAGCGGTTTGGTCAGTTGCTTTTAGTCCACAAGGTAATACACTGGCAAGTGGCAGTGAAGATCAAACGGTGAGGTTGTGGGATGTCAGCACGGGGCAATGCCTCAAAACTTTTCAGAAACATCGCGCTCTAGTTTGGTCAGTTACCTTCAGTCCTGACGGTCAAAAACTGGCAAGCAGCAGTGAAGATCAAACGGTGAGGTTGTGGGATGTTAATACTGGTCAAATGTTGAGAATTCTCCAGGGACATCGTGCAGCGGTTTGGTCTGTTGGCTTTAGTCCACAGGGCGATTTCTTAGCTAGTGGTAGTCATGACCAGACGGTAAAGTTATGGGATGTCAGTACTGGTGAGTGTAAAAGAACATTAGAAGGGCATACGGCTTGGGTGTGGTCAGTTGCCTTTAGTCCGGATGGCAAGCTACTGGCAAGTACTAGTCCCGATGGGACAATTAGATTGTGGAGTGTTTACACAAATGAATGTCTTAAAGTTTTGCAGGTAAGTACAGTTTGGTTACAGTTAGTTGCTTTTAGTCCAGATAACCGGACACTAGCAGGTTGCAGCCAAGATTTCACAGTTCAGTTATGGGATGTCAGTACGGGTCAATGCAAAAGAACCTTGCAAGGACATACAAGCAGGGTTTGCTCAATCGCTTTTAATCCTGATAGTCGAACTCTGGCTAGCAGTGGTGAAGATGAGACAATTAGGTTATGGGATATAACAACAGGTAATTGCTTAAAAACGCTGAAAGCAGAGAAACCTTATGAGCGCATGAACATTAGGGGAGTTACAAATTTATCTCCAGCAACTATTACTACACTAAAAGCACTAGGAGCAGTTGATTGAAAAAATAATGTAGAGACGCGCCATAGCGCGTCTCTACAAAGATTGTTTTTTGGAGATTTCTATTTTACAGAGTGAGATAGTCAGGCTTATCAATTGTTAGCTTTGGTATAAGCAATACTTGCTCTAAAAGGCGCAGCACTTTGCTAGGAGAATTCCTTCTTGCTCAAATTCATTAGCCAAAACACTGTCTAAATCAAGCTCACTACCATTTGAAACATTGAGATAGGTTTCCAGGAGTTGAACAAAATTTTGCTGCCCGATACCTGTGGTTTTTGTGGTTGTCATTAAACCCGAAGTATTAGAGGTAAACGCAGATGGAATCACTTCGCCTTGATTAGACTGAGTCGAGTAAATTTCTGCACTATTACCTTGGCGCAAGGTGCGAGTTGCACAAGTTTCCTGTGATGGATTCAGAGCTAGCTTCTCTACAAAATTTCTAGATTCAATAGTCTCCGCTGATTTAGCATGTGCTGGTGTCAATAATCCACCAATCAAGGTAGCATTTGCCAACAAAGTAAATGCAATATAAGGATGCAATTTGCGCAACATTGTTAGTATCCTCAGTGGAATTAGTGAGAGCAAATGAACATGGAAATCTTCGATTATCGCGTGAGCGAGGGAATGTCAACTCTTGCTTGTAGATATGTACGTGACTCTAGAGGTTTTAATACACGTTGCAGTTCCTCCTCTGAAATGTAATCTTCATCTGAGTTGAAGTACAGCAATGCAGTTTCGTAACTGGTAGTAGCTACGCGGGTGCGCTCCTCAGGAACAAGCCCTGTAATCATCTGAAATGTTCCTTCCAGATGCTCCACATCAGCGCCAACACTACTATGTGTGCGCAGACAGCGGGTGGCACGAATGCCTGGTGGCAGCAAAGCCTCAAGCGACTGGATGTGTTTTTCTTTAATACCTGTGGCTATACGTTCCATGACATAGGAATAGCCAACGCAACCGATTGGATCGATCGCATGTACACTCTGAGTCAAGTAATTTACAATAGCCACTGCTTTAGGAGGAATAGTGAGTGCTTCCACTACAGCTTCAGCTTTGTATCCCATCGACTTGATGTCGAGCAGGGCAAGTTGATCGTGCCCTCGTTCCTCTCTAGCTTTCTGCGCTGCCCACTGCGATAAATCTTGACGACCCATCTTTTCAAACCGCCGAGCGGCTTCCTCTATCAGTGGGGGATAGGAGTGAGTCAAATGGTAGGCACCTACTAGTTGCCATACCCATCGTGCGTTGGTAAAGGCTAGTGGTCTAAAGCAGGAGGATACAGCACTCTTAGCAGCTGCTATAGCTCCATCCAACAGCTTTCGAGTTGTTGCTATGCTGCCTGCGCCGACCATTGGTTGAGCGAAGGCAGCATCTGTTTCCTCAGAACCGGGACGATGCAGCCAAGCGCGATCGCCTGTCGCCACCACCACTTTGTCAGGCGCAACACGCGCCCATTCAATATCAATCTCTGCTCTCAAAACAGGCACAGATTGATGACTATCGGATGGCTGTTCAGACGAGTTCAACTGTTCAGCCGTTGCTTTCATATCCTGAAATTTGGCGTCCATAGTAGGCAAATTGTAAATGCACAAACTTTGAAAGACAGCCTAGTTCTCAAGCGACTTGTTCAACGGTTGTTATTTACCGTTTACGGCAAATCTGATATGACTATATCACTATTTAGTTAAGCAATAACATCATATTTGCTGATGTAGTATATTAAGAATTTTTAAAAATACAGACTCTCGACAACTTCACTTCAATAGGCGCAGATCAATGACAATAAAAGCTTAAGTTAAAGCTCAAAATCTCTATTTTCACTGGTAAAAACGGTTCAAAATTGACATTCTAGGCAAAGAAAAACTTGTATTGCCCAGTTTCTGAAGAAATTGTGCTTTCATTTGTATTCAATAAGTTTTTGTAATCCGATTCGATGTTCAGCATGAGTAAAAAATTGACGGTCAAGCAAATCACAGTAGACCTAGAATTAGAAGAAGCCAAGAAGCTAGAAAAGTATTGCCACCGCACGAACAAAGCAGCAACTGAAGTGATTCGACAACTCATTCGAGAGTTGCCCACCACCTAATAGATGAGAAGTATAAAAAATCAACGGACAATAAACATTAAGATGACTTAACCTGAAGAGCGTATTCCCGAAACCTTTCCAAATCAGCTTTAACAGTAGACTCCACCGCTCGTCCCAAAAACAAATTATCCATAATCCTACCCAGAATACCAGGAATCGCGTAGGCAAAAGTCAACTTCACAATACTACTACCATGACGGTCATAAAACCGAATAGCACCACGATTCGGCAAACCATCAATGGACTCCCATTGAATAATCTGCTCAGGTACAACCTTAACAATCCGAGACTTCCAATTAAACTGTAACCCACCAGTATTCAAAGTCCACAAAGACAAATCCGGATTATCTGGAGGAATCTTCACCGAATCAATCCACTTCATCCAACGGGGCATTTGCTCCAAATCAGCCCAGAGACTCCATACCAACTCAATCGGAGCCTCCACCTCAACCTGCACACTATGCTCTAGCCAATCTGCCATATCTCTTCTTCCTTGGCGTCCTTGGCGCCTTGGCGGTTCCCTATTTCTTCACATTCTCCAAAATCACCTGAGCAGCACGCCTACCTGAAATCACCGCCCCCTCCATACTATCAATATAATCCTGCTGAGTATAACTCCCCGCTACAAAGAAATTAGGAACAGGCGTTTTCTGATTTGGACGATAAACATCCATACCAGGCGCTTCGCGATACAGAGACTGAGCCAACTTCACCACACTAAACCAAGTCATATTCAAATCCCTTGACGAGGGAAACAACTCATGCACTTGTTTGAGCACATGGTGAGCGATCGCCTCATTACTCTCTTTAATAAAAGGATCTCCCGGAGTTAGCACCACCTGCAACAAAGATCCTTGTCCTTCGCGATAATAATCAGCCGGACTAGTCAAAGCCAAATCAGCGAAACAAGAAAAGTCAGCATCTGCAGTATAAAGCAAATTATCAATTCCTGCCGCATGATTCAACTGTTTACGTTTTTCTGCATCTTGCAACTCCGTCACCCAACCATCAAAACGTAGCTGCACCGTTGCCACTGGCACCGCATCCAACTTGTAAATATTATCAAACTCTGACCATTTGCGCCACTCTTGTGGTAGCAAACGCTGAATTCCCGGTACATCACAAGCAGCGACATAAGCATCAGCCGTAACAACTTCTTCTGTATCACCATTTGCCACGACAATGCCAGTGACGCGAGTTTCTTCACCAGAGGAACTAAACTGTACTTCTCTTACCCTGCACCGAGTGTAAACTTTTGTTCCCCTAGCTTCTAGATAGTTTAAAATTGGCTTGTGCAGGTATTCATAGGGAGAACCCTCCAGCATTCGTAGTACCGACGCTTCCGTTCTGACAGCAAAGAATTGAAATATTGTCAACATGCAACGGGCTGAAATATGCTCACAATCAATAAAACCCAGAGCATAGGCGATCGGGTTCCACATGCGGTCTATACTACCCTGACTACCGCCATGACTGCGAAACCAGTCAGCAAAGCTAACTTTATCCAAATTGCGGATAGTTTTCATTGCCCCGTCAAAATCTACCAAACCCCGTACTATTGGGCTAGTACCCAGAGCGATCGCGTTTTGCAATTTATCCTGCACCGAAAGTTGGGAAGTAGTGAAGAACGCCTTTAACCCATGAAAAGGAGCGCCTGTGAAAAAGCGAAAATCCAGCGCACCCGTGCGTCCTCCTTTGTTGATAAAGGTGTGGATGTGTTCTTTGGGGAGAAAGTTTTCTACCGCTCCCATCTTTGTCATCAAGTCAAAAAGATTGTAGTAGCACCCAAAGAATACGTGCAGCCCCATTTCAATATGGTTGCCGTCACTGTCAACCCAGCTGCCAACTTTACCACCTACAAATGGACGGGACTCAAAAATCTGGACTTCACAGCCAGCATCAGCCAGATCTACAGCAGTTGCTAGCCCAGCTAGTCCCGCACCCACAATTGCAACGCGCATTCCGTCTTTCCTTTTTTGTTCCTTTACAGATTGTAACTGTGTTGGGGTCGGAATTTGCGCATTTATTTGTCTACCCTGCTGAGTTTTTGGTGTCCTCAGAGACAGATAGCCCGCGAATCAGTTCTCGAATGACATCAGTTGCAGGTCTACCTGTCTGCTGACAGTATTTCTCTAGTTTTTCTGCTTCTTGTGCAGCTAAGTTAACAGTTATTCGTTTTACAGCCCACTTTTTATTTGTCATTTTATTATGTTGATTGCTGTGTAGTAACATCATTTACAAATCGAACTAAAGATGAAAAGTTTCATATCAGAGTTTTTCAGAAAAAACAAGCAATTTTTTGCACAAAAACAGTTGCTGTTTCATAACATTATTCTTCATATCTCAATAAAATAGAAAAACCTCCTAGTTACAGTTGTGACAGTATCAATAGCGCACACTCGTTGCATATAGAACTTGCTTGTCAACCCGGTTAATTCTACATATCTCTAAGAAATGTATAAATCATCCTCCTGTTAAACAAACATAGTTCCTAACTTTGTACATAGCATCTCTTACCGAACACTCCGAGTAAATAAATGTATATTTCAATACATAAAAGAAATAAATCTCCTTGCATAGCAGTGATATTTCCTTACGAAAATGAAAATACTTCAAGCCATCTATAGTCATTGAGATGAAACTGCATACTAGCAAAGCTAATTAGGTTAAAACCAATACCTGTATATTTCTTGCTCATCACACTTACATGTACACCAATTACCGAAGCTGTACTAACTCTGAGTCTAGAGTTTTGTTTAAATTACCATAGCTTGCTCATCTGAGAAACCCGGAATGCTATTGTCATAACTTGAATCAAGAGACGAGATATTCTTCGCTGTACAGAGACAGCTAAAGCTTTGGACAGATATAAAAGAATATACTGCAATTTCGACTAAAATTAATCAAATTTGGGTTTAGTCGTTGTCATTTTACTTCTCTTGACAACAAAGCTAAAACTTTGTTTCCAGTTTAAAAATTAAAGGTTTACTTGGAATGTTGTCCAAAAGTGATTAATTACATTTGTACTTGGAATGTTTTTGATCGCTCAGTTTGCGACACTATACTTGTTAACTTTAGTTTGTCATTATTTACCTCATATTTAGCGATAAAATGGGGATTATGTACATACTTTTAAACATACATACGTGTTAAAGAAGAAAAGATTAGATAATTGTATTCTGCAGAAAAATGTTCATTTTTATTACCAATAAATACGCTCATAACTATTCTCACCTATTAGAATTTGCGGTTAAATCTAAAGAGGTTATTAATTTTTAATTGTATGATGTTTTTTGCGGGTTTTCTGCTCCTTTATTGAATCTTTATTCCAAAAAATAAATTAAAAAAAGTTTATTATTCCGATAAAAAGAATAAAAATGTATTATGAAAATTTTAAATTTATAGTTAAAAATTATTTGTATCTTTAACTAATTACACTGAGGAAAATGTTAAATTGATAACTTGTAAACATGTATTTTATTTTTGAATAGATCTAAGTAGGTAGGGCAATGCCCACCACATCCAGGTTTTGGTGGGCATTACCTTACTTACATGTATTTCAAAAAATCAAATAGTAATCCTAGAGATTTTGTTTAAGTTTTAAAACAAAACAGACGAAGATATCGTGTGTAGCCAGCTTGTGGAGAAATGGCATAAATTACAGTAAAACGGATTGGGAATTGGAGATTGGGGATTGGGGAAGAATTTTTCCCAGTACCTAGTACCCAGTACCCAATACCTAGTACCCAGTACCCAATTCCACGCAGGACTGCTACATACATAGGTGTACTCAAACTATAGTTGAGGCATGAGTTGAAGAATACCGATACCTAAATCTTTGGGTGAAAGAGATTTCGCTTCAAATAAAGCCATCATGTCTCGTAACTGAGGATTTCCACGAGAAGCACCCGTTAAACCTTTAGCGATAATCAAGCCACAGTAGCCCTGCGTATTTTTACACCGCTGATTCCATTTTTTTCTAGCTTCTACATGAACTGGATCATCATCTTCAAACTCACCAAACAGGAATAATTCTCCGTTTTCGGTTTGTAATAAACCCAAGTCGTAGTGTTTATCATCCATAGGATCTGCACCAGGATTAAAACAAATGGCTTTAAGTCCTCCAGCTTCTTCGATATTTTCAATTACAGTCTTTGCTTTAGGACGGGAAGTTTGAATTAAAATCACGGGCAAACCTTCCCCAACTTGTGTAATTTCCCCAGCTTTATGGTAATTAACGCCCTTACGTAAAAACTCTAACATTTCCCAAGACACGACACCTAAGCTCAGAAATGAGTCTTCTGGGATCAAGTCATCTCGTAAAGATCTAAATATAGCCGTTTGTTCGTCTTCTTCCTCAATCACATCACCTGCCATTTCCTCTAATTCTGCTGCTAACTCTGGCAGAGTAGAGACAGTGACAGACAATGATTTAATTGGTTCATTTGACTCAGGTAGGGTAATGCGATAGCGACGATTGAGGTTCGGGAAATCATCACTGAGCTGACGACGAAAATCGCGCACAAAACGGCAAATAGCTTCTAGTGCAACGTAGACAATTAGTGCTTCTTCATCATACAGAACAGAACGCAATCCTTCTAAAGGATGAATATTGCCAAAAGTGGGATCGATTTCCGATACTGGTAGATCTGCTAAGTCACTAAATTCATCTTCGTCTTCGTCTTCGTCACCAAGTTCAAAGGTGAGGAATAAACAATCTTGCTTCAAAAAGGCTTCTTCCAAATGCCCTTGTGAGTCGTCATCTTGTAAAACGGTGGCTCGAAACCGCTTGAGGGAGTCTTCGGAACGATACAACAAAACTCCGTACTCCATTCCTAGCATCCCCATCACACTGGCGTAGAGAGTGCCAACATCCCATTGATTAATTTCTATGGACAAAATTTGTTGTTCTTCCAGTAATTCCCAAGGAGATGCTTCCCAAATGGCAAATGCTTTATCAAGCATTGCTTGTGCATACTGTGGAGGTAAATCGGGAACTTGGCTATCGATAATTTCGGCAAACCCACGAAATAGTTCGTCAATCAATGGCAGTTCTGGTACGTAGTCGATCGCAATGTCCAAATCTTGTAGCACTCCACGCAGGTAAAATTGGATTTCTCGATCTCTGACGACAATTTTTTGTGGGCGAGCTGGTTTGGCTGGACTATGGGGGTACTCCATTGCTCGCATTAGGGTCCGAACAATCGCTTCTGGACCGGTTTGTGGCGCTACCACGTCCATCGATCTGACAATACCTTGTGAACCATCCACCCAAAGAATACATTCGCCCTGTGCTTCTGATTCCTCGACTCGATATTGCGATGACAATGGACGGCGATCGCCCTCCCATACAGAAGGAATTTGAGTTAATTTCTGTAGCCGACGACTGGTAGAGCGATTAAAACTTGTCATAGAGTAGGTTAATTAAAAGAAGTATGCTTATACATGGAGTTAGGGCAAAAGCCACGGGTGAAACTACCTGGCTATTGGTGAAGAGTAGTTGTGCGGTGGGACTCAAGCAAGACTTCAAATCCAAACCAGGCACGAATCTCTAAACACATTGAATCTCTCAATTCTAGAATAAAAATCTTTGTGTGCTTTTGACCTTTGTATTTACAATTTGCCAAGGAATGACTTCATAGTCGCTACAATAAAGACAAAAACTTGATCTGATTACGGAGTAGCAATCGCAAATGACACAAACACAAACGCCCCAAACACGAGGAATTCTGTTAAGCTCAGCGGCTTTAGCTCAGGTTAAACTTTTAAGAGACAAGCAAGACAAAGATTTATGCCTACGGGTGGGAGTACGTCAAGGTGGCTGCTCAGGAATGTCTTATATGATGGATTTTGAGGAAACAAGCAAGATTTCCGCCCATGACGAAGTTTTTGAATATGATGGCTTTAAAATTGTTAGCGATCGCAAAAGTTTACTATATCTCTATGGCTTGATGTTAGATTACAGCGATGCTATGATTGGTGGCGGTTTTCAATTCACTAACCCCAACGCTAGTCAAACCTGTGGTTGCGGTAAGTCATTTGGCGTCTAGTGGATTTAGATTTTTGATTCCTCACTCAATCTAAAATCTAAAATGCCTTGTTTATTTGACTCTTATCTATGACTCAAACAGTAGATTCGTTGTTTGATACAGGTTTGGAACGTTATAAAGCAGGAGAACCAGCTTCTGCTTTGATCCCCCTGTTTAAAGAAGTATGCGATCGCGCGCCAAAAAGTAGTTCAGCCTGGACTTGTTTAGCGTGGTTATATCTGCTAGATAACAAGCCTAACCCAGCTTACAAAGCAGCTCAAAAGGCTGTAAAGTTAAATCCACAAGATCCACAGGCAAGGGTAAATCTGGCGGTGGCAATGCTAGAAACAGGTGAAAAAGGTTTACGCCAACATGTTGACTTTGCACAACAGTTAATGTTTGTCAACCCAGAATGGCTTGAAGAAATCAAAGCCAGCATTGATGAAGGTTTAACGCGAAAACCAGATTGGCAGAGTTTAGCAAAAATAAAAAGTTGGTTATTTGAAGAATAATTGCTAATTGTTAATTGTTAATTGTCCTCTTACCAGTCTTCAATTAGCAATTAACAACCTTGAATATGGAAAATGCACCATATTATGAAAGATAAATTTTTGCATTGGCTCAACTTAGTGTTAGTGGCAGATGTCTTTGTAGTGATACTAAGCTTTGTCTGGTTGGCGGTTGCCGTCATAGGTCACACAGCTGGAGTCCCACTGGGCTTAGACTTATGGTACAAGCTTTGGCAACCAGTCTTTACTCCAGCCATTGGTATTTTAATGGCGGGCGCAATTATTAGTGGTGTGATCGGTTGGATTTCTCGCAAATTTTCGACTAATTAGTACAGACGCCCCACCTATGTAGAGACGTTCCGCCGCCCCACCCACGTAGAGACGTTCCGCCGGAACGTCTCTACGGTTATTTCAAAATTTGTTGCAAGGCTGATTGTAAATCAGAATACTGGTATCGAAATCCACTATCGACAGTGCGTTTCGGAAAAACTTGTTGACCTTCTAAAACTACCATTGCCCCATCTCCCAAAAGAGCCTCAAGAGCAAAAGCGGGCACAGGTAACCAAGAAGGACGGTTCATAATTTGCCCCATAGTTGTACTTAGTTGTGCCATCCGTACAGGATGAGGAGCCGTAGCATTATATACTCCTTGCATTTCTGGTTGAGTGAGAGCTTGTACAATTAAGTTCACCACATCATCTAAGTGAATCCATGAAAACCATTGTTTTCCACTACCCAAAGGACCACCGGCGAAAAGTTTAAAAGGGGTAATCATTTTACCCAAAGCACCACCGTTACCTAAAACAATCCCAAATCGTAAAATCACCAGTCGCACAAGAGCTTGTGTAACTTTTTGTGCTTCTGCTTCCCAAGCTTGACAAACTTCAGCGAGAAAATCTTTACCAGTGGGGCTGGTTTCATCAAAGCTAGCAGTTTCACTAGTACCGTAGAAACCAATAGCTGAAGCGTTAACTAACACCTTAGGCTGAGGATTAGCCTTGACTATAGCTGCGACTATTTTTTGTGTACCTAGCTTACGGCTATTGAGAATTTCTTGCTTGCGTTCTGGTGTCCAACGTCCTTCAGCGATGGATTCTCCGGCAAGATTGACTACACCATCACAACTAGATAGTACATTGTCAGAATCAGAAATCATCTGTGTATATGTAACGATTTCCAAATTTGGGTAAGCTCTCGATGGAAAAACTTTTTGGGCAAACGCGGTGTTTCGAGTTATCACCAGCACCCTCGTACCCTGAGAATGGAGTCGCTCAACCAAACGACTACCGACAAATCCTGTTGCTCCTGCAATTGCTATTTTCATGTTCAACCTCCGCCGCTCCCCTATTTTACTAGCTATCAGCTTGCAATCTACCGCAGGCAATGAGCGGGTTGCGAGGGAAAAAGCTGACAAAACGAAATTAGTGAACGATATTTGTCTACTTCGTAAACTATTATAGGATGGACGGAGTGTTACAAGGCGTGGGGCTATTATGGCTCGCTATACCTGTTCATTTATTGTTTCTATCTCATTCAACCATCTCCAACCGTTGCTTGTAGAACTTCTACAAGATTGTGGTTTGGATGTGCAATATTACACAGCCGACTATATTATGGCGCGTGAGATTCCAGGACAAGTTCCATTTTCTAAATTAGTTACCGTAGAGGTACTGATAGATAGAAGCACGGCTACTGAAACAGAATCCCGTATGAGTATTGTGATTAAAAACGAGGAACTGCCACTCCAACTTCAAAATCACTGTCGGCAAATGTTTGAATTTATTAAGCAAGCGATTGAAGATTGCCGTCATTGGCATCTCATTGAGAGTTTGGCAGGATAACTGCCATTCTCTAACACTAAAAAAAAATTCGGAATTGATAATTTGGAATTCCGAATTACTCTATTACCTTGTTAAGGAGCGCATAAATCGCTGCAAACCTCTCAGGAAAGTTGGTTTCCCAGGAGCAGCTTCCCCTGGAGTTTGCTGTTGTTTGGCTAAAATCCCGTCAACGTCTTCGCCCGAAGGTTTTTCGGGTAACTCGACAATTTTTTTATATTCACCATTAGTTTCTACCCACACTTCCCACTGCCCAGGATAGCAGCGAAATATTGCTACATCTTCGTAGATGGGAAAGACGTAGTAGCTAGATTCAATGGTATTGAGGAATCGTTCACGGGTTTGTCTTGCTGCATAACCAATCCCAATCTTTCCTGCGTCTTCTAAGAAAGGATTTAACATTATTGTAGGGCGCGATCCTATTTGAGCGCAGAGCTTTTCTAATTGCACCACTTCAACTACAGTGGGAGCAACAAATAAGAAAATTTCATCTTCTGGTTCTATCTTCGGTTGTATGGCAGTTCTACCGCTGCCGAGATCTAAGATTTGAAATGGTGCATTCTCCCAGTCACGACGAGCCAGAGCTGCACCACCAGCATCGGGAAAGAAAACTTTTAACCGAGAACCATATTCTTCAAATATGGGTAGAAATTGTTCTGCTACAGGCATTGGTTTAAGCTCTGGGAAGATCAACTCAACCTGTAGTTTAGTATACCCATCTGCTAGTGCTGCTTTTGTAGCTTCACGGGCTTGGGCGATTGCATCATCTAGTGTTTTGGGAAGTTCAACCATTTTGAGCGTCAGGATACAGGAATTGTAGAGATGCCCCGGTGGGACGTCTCTAGTGATAATTCATAATTAATTCTACAGGTCTTAGTCTTTCTAAAACCTGTCTTAAGACCATTGCCACCCAATCTACATCAGCTTCTGTCGTATCGCGCCCTAATGTGATGCGAATAGCTCCTAAAGCCGCGTTTTCTGAGTAGCCCATTGCTAATAGTATCGGGCTAGGGCTAAGTTTTCCACTGTGACATGCGGCTCCGGCACTAATGCCGATACCAGCTAAGTTTAACTGCCGCACAATAGTTTTGCCGCTGAGTTTTTCACCATCTGCATATTCTAAACAGAAACTCACATGGTGAGGCAAGCGATTGTGGCGAGATCCTGTGGGTATTAAACCAGGAATTTCTGTTAACTGGGCAAACAAGCGATCGCGTAACTTAATTAACCGGGGTGTTTCTTTCGGCATTTCTTGCATTGCCCACTGAGCTGCTACCCCAAACCCGGCAATAATTGGCACTGCTTGCGTACCAGATCGCAGTTGCTTTTCTTGTCCTCCACCACCCAGCAGAGGAACTAAGTCCACGCCCTGACGGACATACAAAGCTCCAACACCTTGAGGACCATAAATTTTATGACTAGAGATACTCAACAAATCTACAGGCAATACTGTCATATCTATTGGTAATCTTCCTGCCACTTGCACTGCATCTGTATGAAATAAAACACCATGACTATGAGCAATATTTCCCAAATCCTCTATTGGTTGAATAGTTCCTACTTCACTTTGACCGAAAATTACTGATACTAACACAGTGTTATCTTGTAACGCTGCTTTTAAATCTATTGGGTTCACTCTTCCATAACCATCTACTTTCAACCTCGTGACTTCCCATCCCCAAAACTCTAGTAATTGCACTGGTTCAGCAATAGCTGAATGTTCAACACTAGAAATAATCATATGTTGAGGTTTAGTGTATAATCTGGCAACTCCCATAATTGCCAAATTATTTGCCTCAGTGCCTCCAGAAGTAAAAATGATCGATTCAGGATCTGGTGCGTTAATTAAATTAGCAACCTGCATTCTCGCATTTTCCACAACTGTTGCCGCTCTTTGTCCCCACTCATGCAAGCTAGAAGGATTACCCCACTGATGGGTAAGAACTTGTTGCATAATGGTGATCGCTTCTGGGCGAGTCGGGGTAGTGGCGCTGTAATCTAAATAGACTTGCATAAATTTTCAGCTAGGGAACATGGCATTAGCTGTTTCTATTTTGAACATATATGGTAACCATATCCAATTCTTCCCGCCTTAGGGATGATAGATACCCGACAACTTTTACGAAGTCGGGTATCTAGAGAGGCTTTGGTTATCCTTACTTGTAATTACGGAATAAATTAAGCTTTCTCAATTAAATTCCGCAATAACCCTATTGCTTTTATCACCTTCTCTAATAATACTTGTAAACAAATTACTTTGTCTAAACGCGAAATTTCGCGTCTCTACTGTTCTATGAAGCATATATTTTTTACAAAAATTATTCTACATGAGATTGAGTAAAAAAATAGCAGTTTTTACAAAACTAGTCTTAATCTTAATATTTTTCAGCAGTGGGTTTGCGCTTTTTAAAAGTCTTAACCATTCACCACAAACAAAAGTTCAACTACCTCAAGATGCGGCAGTTCAAATCTATTTTAACCATAATCAAGCTTCTGCTTATCAAGATCCCTACAGAAATTTTATCCGCAAGGGAGATAACCTAGAACAGCAGATTGTTGATGCTATTGCAGGGTCAAATTCATCTGTAGATCTTGCTGTAATGGAATTTAGGCTGCCTAAAATTTCCCAAGCTCTGAAGAATGCTCATAATCGTGGTGTGAAAGTAAGGGTAATAATTGATCATAAATATAATAAGACTTTAGCTGAATATACAAACTTAGAAATCTCGAAAATGAATAGTCATGACAAACAAGCTTATGAACAGTTAAAACAATATCCTACTGATGCTTTAGCTGTCTTACTTCAAAGCGGTATTGAAATTAAAGATGACACATCTGATGGTGCTACTAAAGGTAGTGGACTAATGCATCATAAATTTGTCGTCGTAGATGGAAAGACTACTATTATATCTAGCGGTAACTTCACTAATTCTGACATGCACGGCGATTTTGGTAATCTTGATAGTCAAGGAAATGCTAATAATATGGTTGTCATTCCTAACAACTCTAATTTATCACACGCCTTTACTAATGAATTTAACTACATGTGGCAGGGATTGTTCAAATCTCGTAAGCCAAAAAGAAATCCTGTGACAATTCCTGTTGGTGATGGAACTATCACAATCAATTTTTCACCATCAAGCAGAAAAGATGATATTGCCTTGACTAGTAATGGAGTAATTGCTTCTTACTTACAGCAAGCGCAAAAAAGTGTACATGTGGCTTTGTTTGTTTTCTCGGCACAAAATATTAGCGATACATTGGGCAATGTACACGACAAAGGGGTAGAAGATATCAAATTGCTGATCGATCCTGATTTTTTTAGACAATCTTATTCCAAAGCTTACGATGCAATGGGTGTTTGTCCTCGCCCAGGAAAGAAAAATAGCCGTATCAAAGTTAAACCGTGGAAGAAACCCATCACCACAGTTGGTTTTCCGATCGCACCCAGAGGCGATCGCGCCGTGCATAGTAAAATGGCAGTGGTGGATGGAGTTTTAGTGATCACTGGTAGTCATAACTGGTCTGATGCTGGCAACTATACCAATGATGAAACTTTAATCGCAATCCAAAACCCCATAGTCGCAGCCCACTACGAGCGAGAATTCAATCGTCTTTATGAAACAGCACAACTAGGCTTAAAGACTATTCCCCATGCACAAAAATGCTCATGAGACATTAACATTATTGCATCGCTGATTTAAATTTTGCCATCTCTACTTTGAGAAAGAGGAAAATTTGCTTACCAATTCGTAAGATAAGCTCAAGGGTAGAAAATCGGAGCAAATTTATGGCATACGGCAAAATAGAAGAATTACCTGAAGAAATTAAAGGAAACCTGCCTCAGTCAGCTCAGCAAATCTTTCTTGCTGCTTTTAATGCAGCTCAAAAAGACGGTTTGAGTGAAGAAGGTGCTCAGCAAGTTGCTTGGAATAGCCTGAAAAACTTGTACGAAAAAGGTAGTGACGGTAAATGGTCGATCAAGGGACAAGATACCGCCCAGCATAACAAAGCTATCACCTCTGGTGGTAATTAATAAAGTTTTTAACTTAATTAGAAACCCGGTATCTTGAAGATGCCGGGTTTCTAGACTTTATAGACCCAAAGAAATTAGTAAACTTAAATAAGTTACTTAATGGGATAAACCCTCCCCTAGACTAATGACCCAACAACCTGCTAAAATTTGTATCCTTGGTGGAGGCTTTGGAGGACTCTACACAGCATTGCGCTTAAGCCAGTTACCTTGGGAACCTACACAAAAACCTGAAGTAGTTCTGGTTGATCAAAGCGATCGCTTCCTCTTCTCCCCCTTCTTATATGAACTACTTACCGGAGAACTACAAACTTGGGAAATAGCCCCTCCCTTTGAAGAATTACTAGCAAACACAGGTGTACGTTTTTGTCAAGCAACTGTAGCAGGAATTGACATAGATCAGCAACGAGTACACTTACAAGATGGAATAGAAATTTTTTATGACAGATTAGTTTTAGCTTTGGGTGGAGAAACACCACTAGATATAGTACCAGGAGCAACATCTTACGCTTACCCATTTCGGACAATCGCCGATGCTTATCGTGTAGAAGAACGGCTAAGAGTATTAGAAGAATCAGATGCAGATAAAATCAGGGTAGCAATTGTTGGCGCAGGTTATTCTGGTGTAGAGTTAGCTTGCAAACTAGCAGATAGATTAGGCGAAAGAGGAAGATTTCGGTTAATTGAACTAAGTGACCAAATTTTACGTACCTCACCAGAATTTAACAGACAATCTGCTAGCGTTGCCCTGGAAAAACGCGGAGTATTTATTGACTTAGAAACCAAAGTAGAAGCGATCGCTGTTGATAGCATCTCCTTAGAATATAAAAATCAGGTGGACACGATCCCCGTAGATTTAGTAATTTGGACAGTAGGCACAAGAGTAGCACCAGTAGTGCGTACACTGGGTGTAAAGCAAAATCAACGTGGTCAAATTACGACAAGACCAACTTTACAAGTCCTCGATCATCCCAATATATTTGCCTTAGGAGACTTAGCAGACACTCTCGATGCAGAAGGTAAACAAGTTCCGGCAACAGCACAAGCTGCTTTTCAACAAGCAGATTACACAGCTTGGAACATTTGGGCTAATCTTACCAATCGTCCTTTACTTCCTTTTCGCTACCAGTATATTGGCGAAATGATGACATTAGGAACCGACGACGCCACTTTAGCTGGGTTAGGGATTAAACTCAATGGTACTTTTGCATACATAGCCCGTCGTCTTGCCTACCTTTATCGTTTACCAACTTTAGATCATCAGCTAAAAGTTGGATTTAACTGGCTAGCCCGTCCTATTATAGAGACACTTGCTAAATAGCATTCGGCAGTCAGCGCTAATAGCTTTATATGAAACAACCCAAAGTTATTTTTCTCGATGCCGTTGGTACACTCTTCGGCGTTAAAGGTAGTGTGGGCGAAGTTTATAGTCAGATAGCGCGAGAGTTTGGCGTTGAAGTTTCTGCTGAAACTCTGAATCAAACATTTATCCAGAGTTTTAAAGCCACAACGCCACCAATTTTTCCTAACGCAGAACCGCATGATGTTCCGCAGCTAGAATTTGAGTGGTGGCTTCGCGTTGTGAAAACCACCTTTGAACAAGCTGGTACTATCAAGCTATTCTCTGACTTTTCTAGTTTTTTTAGTGAAGTTTACATCCACTTTGGTACAGCTGAACCGTGGTTTGTTTATCCTGATGTTTTACCATCTTTAACAAAGTGGCGCAGTATGGGAATTGAACTAGGAGTGGTGTCTAATTTTGATTCTCGCATCTACTCTGTATTACAAGCTTTGGAATTGCGAGACTATTTTGAGTCGATTACCATTTGCACTCAGGTTGGCACAGCTAAACCCGATCCCCAAATCTTTGCCATTGCTTTAGAAAAACATGATTGTGCACCTGAGGCAGCATGGCATATTGGCGATAGTATTACAGAAGACTATCACGCAGCTAAAGCAGCGGGACTCAGAGCTATTTGGGTAAATCGCAATGGAAAAAGTTAAAGTTTGTAGTAAGGGCTTCAGCCCTTATCAACCTGAGCAAAGACAGCGCTCACTACAAGTTTAACAATCAAAAATTTCCCACCTGTAAAACTTTTACGTGTTCTCCTTTGGAAACTGATGTAGTGCCAGCAGGCAAAACAGCTAAGCTGTTGGTTTGAGCTAGATTAATTAAATTACCGGAACTATGACTACCGCTAGCTAGGTGAAATTCGTAAACTCCTTCCCCATTTAAAGATAACTGTCCCCAAAGATAAGTTTCGCGCTTACCATCTGAGTACAAATCTTGAGGAGTTAGTGCTTTGACAAATTTTGGTTCCCACCCACTAGTAAGTCCAGACAGTTTTTTGATGGTTGGTTGGACAAATCGCCAATAAGTTACTAAAGCAGAAACAGGATTCCCAGGTAAACCAAAATACAAGCAGGAGAGACGCCCTATCGGGGCGGTATCGGTGGCGTCGTTATCCGGGGTATCGTGGAGACGCTCCACCGGAGCGTCTCCACGGGAAAATGTGGCGAATGTCAATGGTTTACCAGGTTTCATCGCCACGGTATTAAAGTGGATTTTACCGCCAAGAGACTCGATAATTTTCTCAATATAGTCATAATCTCCTACCGAGACACCACCGCTTGATATTACTATGTCAGAATTAGCAACAGCAGAGGCGATCGCTTGCTCGATTGCCTCGACATCATCTTTGACAATTCCCAACATGTGAGCTTTTGCTTCCGCTTGTTTGACTAAACAAAACAGTGCATACTGATTTGAATCGACAATTTGCCCTGTTTGTAAAGATGTGTCTGGTGTGACTAACTCGCTACCTGTGGAAATAATTGATACTCTCACACGTCGATATACACGCGGTTGTATAGACTGAGATGCTGCTAGTACACCAATTTCTGGTGCATTTAACTTAATTCCCGCCGGTAATAATTGTGTCCCTGCTTGATAGTAAGAGCCACGTTGCCGAATAAATTGTTGTGGTTGAGGAGTAGCTTCGATGAAGACACGATTTTCCTCTCGACGTGTTACTTCCTGCATTACTACTGTATCTGCACCTGTGGGGATCAACGCACCTGTTAAAATCCGCGCTGCTTGCCCTGGTTGGATAGTAGATTGGGGTTCTTTACCTGGAGTAATTTCCTCAACAATTTCCAAAACTGCTGGATGTTCGGCACTACAATGCTGTACATCTTCATAACGCACGCAGTAGCCATCCATTGCCGAATTATCCCATTGCGGAAAATCGAGTTGACTTGTTACAGGAGTAGCAAGAATTCTTCCATCTGCTGTTAACAAATCTACAAACTCTGTATCCTGTTGAGGATCGAGAGGTTGTACTAAATTAAGAATTATTGCTTCTGCTTCGCTAACTTGCAGCATAGTGAAAATTTGGCTTTTTACTGTTCAGCTTAAAGATTCTATCCCTTGGATCTTAAGATCAAGTTAGAGAAAACATACAAAATAAATTTATAACCTAAATATAAATACTTATTTATTATGTCTATTGAAAAAGTTACGTCCAAACACTACCCCCAAGTTGATTTTGGGCGTAGGGGTATGGCTTTAGGGATTGATTTTCTCGTTGTGTGGTTAGTCAGTTCTTTTTTAGGCAGTAGCGAAGTCGGGATTCAAATTGTTCAAATACTAGTTTTTGCGATCGCTTGGCTAGTGATCCGAGTGGTTTTGGTGTATAACAATCAAGGGCAGAGTTTGGGACGTTATGCCTTCGACATGAAAGTGTTGGAAGTTAAAACAGGAAAAGTCCCCGATTTACAGACACTTTTACAACGTGAGGGCATAATTGGTTTAGGTGCGCTTTTGGTTTCTATTGCCTTAAGCAACATCATACGCAATCCCACTGCTATACTGCTAATGATTCCCCTAGCAATTGATTGTGGTGCAGCTTTTTGGGATACCCCCATACGGCAAGCTTTGCATGATCGCACTTGTCGGACTATGATCGTTTCGTCGCGTCGCGGCTACTCGTTGGATATTAAATTCAAGCGATTAGTTGAAACAATTAAGCGAAACATGATATCATAAGTATTTGTGTTAATTATTTTCAGGTATCCGTACTTGTCAGATTATGGCTAAAAGTAAAGGTGTCCGTATCGTAGTGACACTGGAGTGTACAGAGTGTCGAACAAACCCAGATAAGCGCTCTCCTGGTGTTTCTCGGTATACAACTACAAAAAATCGTCGCAACACCACTAACAGGTTAGAACTGAAAAAGTTTTGCCCTCATTGCAACAAACATACCGTTCACAAGGAAATTAAGTAACAATGAGCTATTACCGCCGTCGGTTGTCTCCAATTAAACCAGGAGAACCAATAGATTATAAAGATGTAGACTTATTACGTAAGTTTATCACCGAGAGGGGTAAAATATTACCGCGCCGGATTACAGGGTTAACATCTCAGCAACAAAGAGATTTGACACAGGCAATAAAACGCGCCAGAATTGTAGCCTTATTACCGTTTATTAACGCGGAAGGCTAAATAAAGTTAAGAGTGATGAGTTAAGAGTAATGAGTAATAACAGAAAAATTACGCTTCTCCTAACTCCTAACTCCTAACTCGACCAAACAAAATTTTACATATAAAATTGCAAGGCTTGTGGACAAGGGGACGCTGGTAGAATTTAGACAATCGAGCGATCGCCGTTTGGGTATAGTAGATCGTCCAGACGGTAAAGCCCGATGGTTTGTGGTAGATGAGCGAGGGCAATCTCACAGTCTTGCACCTCGGCAATTTAGCTACATAGTGACAGGACAAACTTACAAACCAGCGCAGATTCCGCAATTTCTTCAAGAAGTAAAACCCTATTTAGATCCATCAAGTTTAGAGGTGGCTTGGGAATTACTCGTAGAAGGAGGGGAAACTGTTACCCCAGCCGACATGGCGAATCTGCTGTTTTCCTCTTCAGGAGCAGCCCAGTGTTATGCAGCCTATTGGTTGTTATCAGAAGACAAAATCTACTTTAAGCAAAAAGGAGAAGCTTACGAACCACGTACAGCAGCTCAGGTAACAGAACGTAAACACCAAATAGAAGTAGAAGCGCTCAAAGCAAGAGGACAACAAGAATTTTTGGCTCGTGTAGAGCAAGCGCTCAAAGGTGAACCAGTAGAGTGGCAACGTCACGATCGCCAACGTTTGGAAGGACTGGAAAAATATGCAGCGTTAGTCGCTGATATGGTACGTGTAGGGCTAAATTCAGAATCTTTAGCTCGTGCCTATCCCCCCCCAGCACCAGTTCTAGAGACAATGAATTTGCTGGGGCGTCAAGCAACCCCCCAAGGAGCCTACCAACTGTTAGTGGACTTGGGTTGGTGGGGTGCGCACGAAAACTTATTTGTGCGTCGTTCGTCAATTCCAGTTCAGTTCCATAGTAAGGTATTAGAAGTGGCGCAACAGCGTATTGAATCCCCTGTGCAAGACCAAGATGTAAACCGCTTGGATCTAACACATTTAAAGGTGTACACAATTGATGATGAAAGTACTACCGAAATAGATGATGGTTTAAGTTGGGAATTACTTGCTTCGGGGCGAGAGCAGTTGTGGGTTCATATTGCTGATCCGACGCGGTGGTTATTGCCAGAAGATGAGTTAGACTTAGAAGCAAGAAAGCGGGGTAGTACAGTTTACCTGCCCACGGGGATGATCCCCATGTTCCCAGAAATATTGGCAACTGGCCCAATGAGTTTAGTTCAGGGTCAAATTTGTTGCGCCCTTAGTTTTGGCATTATTTTAGCACCATCAGGGGAAGTAGAAGAATACAGTATTCATGCTAGTATAATCAAGCCAACCTATCGCCTGACTTACGAAGACGTAGATGAGATGTTGCAATTGGGCGTACAGGCAGAACCGGAAATAGCGGCGATCGCTACATGGGCACAAAAGCGTAAAAGTTGGCGGTATGCTCAAGGTGCAATTAGCATCAACATGCCCGAGGCAATGATCAAAGTCAAAGGTGACGATATTAACATTGACCTTTTAGACGACTCCTCATCCCGGCAATTAGTGGCAGAGATGATGATCCTAGCTGGTGAAGTAGCTGCGCGTTACGGCAAAACTCATAACATTCCCCTACCTTTTCGCGGACAACCGCAACCAGAACTACCACCAGAGCAAGAATTGCTACTGCTACCAGCAGGATTTGTCCGTGCTTGTGCCATGCGTCGCTGTATGCCGAAAAGTGAAATGAGTATTACCCCAGTACGTCACGCCGGATTGGGTTTGGATACCTACACTCAAGCTACCTCTCCCATCCGCCGTTATAGCGACTTACTCACCCACTTTCAACTTAAAGCCCACCTGCGTGGTGAAGTTTTACCCTTCTCCGCAGAACAACTTAAAGAAGTAATGTTGACTGTCTCCACTACCACCCAAGAAGTAACAATGGTAGAAAGACAAACTAATAGATACTGGGCATTAGAGTATCTGCGCCGCCATCCCAATCAAGTTTGGGAAACAACTGTGCTCATGTGGCTGAGGGAAGACAGTGGTTTAGCACTTATTTTATTAGAAGATTTAGGCTTGCAGTTACCAATGGCTTTCAAACGACACGTGAGTTTGGGCGAAGAGGTATTAGTTAAAGTTACCCACGCCGATCCGCAAAAGGATATGATTCAGTTTCAGGAAATTATTTATCAAGAAGCCCAGGCACTAAATTAATCTTCCCAAAACAGCTTTAATCTTTCTTGTGCTTTTTGGAGAGCTTTTTGGGGTGATTCGCCCAAAAGCGTTGCTTCAATAGCTCTACCCAAACTATCTGAAATCCGGTTATATCCAGAAATATTTGGGCGGGAACGAGCTTGATTCATTTGTGCTAAAAAAACTTGGAGTAAAGGCTGCTTGGTGAGAAAATTTTGATATGCCTGACTTTGGCGACTTTTAAGATTAACGGGCAAATAGCCTGTACCCAGAGCTATTTCAGTTTGAAATTCTTCACTTAAGACATACTCTAAAAACTGCAAAGCTGCTTGTTGTCTTGCTGGAGTAGTCTTCATCACAAACAAATTCTCACCACCCACTACCGCTGCCTGTCGTCGATTTTTGGGAATCGGTAAAACATCAAAATCAATCCCCATAGGAGCTAAAAAACCCAAAGTCCAAGGTCCAGTCACTTGCATTGCGACACGCCCTGCGATAAAATCGTCTTGCTCGTAACCTCTTTCTGGTAGAGACTTGATTGCAGAACCATCTTTAATCAGATTAGACCAAAAATCCAAAGCGGCGATCGCTCCTTGGTTGATTAACTTTGGCTGATTTGCCTCCACCAACTCTCCACCAGCGCTAAACATAAACGGTAACCAAGTAAATACCGTCCATTCTCCCTTACCTAGTGGCAATACTATTCCATATTGGTCTTTACGACCATCTCCATTTTTATCCAAAGTGAGTTGACGAGCAACTGAGCGCAATTCCTCCCAAGTTTGGGGTAATTTAGTAATTCCGGCAGCTTTGAATAGACTGGGACGGTAAAAAATTCCTGTATTATTAGTGCTAAAGGGAATTGACCAAGTGTGACCATCCAAAACCATCCCTTCAAATAGAGCCGGATCAATTTCTGACTTTAAAGTAGAGCGATCGAGCCAATCTTCTAAAGGTTGGATTGCTTGTAACTCTACCAACCGCCCCGTAATTGATGAATCATACCACAGTATATCAGGAGAAGCATTGCCAATCACAGCCGTGAGGATTTTAGGCATGATTTGATCGGCTTGACCTATATATAGAGATTCTACTTGTACATCAGGATGTTTTTGATTAAACTTATCCACAAGTTTTTGAAATACATCTCGATTAGGTGGGGGGTTGAGAGCGTGCCACATTGTGAGATGAATCACGCCATTTTTTGTACCTGATAGTTGACAGCCGCTCATCAACAAACAGACACTAAGAATACATACCCAAAACCAAATCACACCTTTTTGGATTTTACGCCTCACGATTTTATGCAAAGAATCTTCACTCATATTAATCAAGTTAACTTGTGGGAGAGTATCGAGTCAGCCTCAGGTAGGGGATCAGAATTAGCTACCACTGTGGCAATTAGAACAGTTGTGTTGGAACTACTTGCACAATTTGGGATCAAATCTATTTTGGATGCTCCCTGCGGAGACTTCAACTGGATGCGTCATATCCCCCTAAATGGCATCACGTATACTGGAATTGACGTGGTATCAGAAATGATTGAAAAAAATCAAGTCAATTATGGTAATGCTACCATTCAATTTATGACAGGGGACATCACCAAAAATTCTTTACCCCAAGCAGATTTGATTATTTGTCGTGATTGCCTCGTACATTTACCACTGCGAGATGGATGCTTAGCACTAAGACAGTTTCAGCAAAGTAGTTCTAGATACCTATTAACCACAACATACCCAGCCACAACTCAAAATCGCGATGCAGCAGTTGGCTCATGGAAACCCCTCAACCTTTGTCTACCACCATTTAGTTTACCTACTCCCCTGATGATATTTAGCGATCCTAGCGATGATACCGGAGCCAACCCCGACAAGTCTATTGGATTGTGGGACTTACAGAAAATGATCCTTCCTACCATTCCGCGTTGGAGTTCCCCTCAAGTCATGCTCACCACTTTTGTGCGACGACATTTTAATCCAGCTTGGAAACTTTAAGCTTTTATCCCAGTAAATCCCCAGATTGAACATCAAACCAGTGGATATTCTGAGGAGGTAGAGCCAAGGTAATTTCAGCTTCAACCCAATTTTGGTCTGTAGGTAACAAAGCACGCATAGTCAACGATTCTTGACGGGAACTAGCAACACGTACACTCACCAAATTGTGCATACCTAGATTTTCCACCAAATATACTTGAGCGTGGAAAGTTTGAGTATCATCTGGTTGAGCAATGCGGACATTTTCTGGACGAATTCCCAAGACAATTTGTGGAGGTATTGTGGGAATATTTGGCAGAGGCACTCTGTAATCACCTAAAATAGCGTAACGTCCTTCACAAGGTAAAGTTAGCAAATTCATTTGTGGACTACCAACAAAACCCGCCACAAACAAATTAGCAGGATGATTGTAAATGCGCGAAGGAGGAGCAAGTTGCTGCACATAACCATTATTTAACACAGCTACTTGAGTAGAAAGCGTCATTGCCTCAGTTTGATCGTGAGTAACATAGACAACAGGAGCTTTTTGTGCTGCAAACAGTTGCTTAATCTCCGCCCGCACTCGTTCTCTGAGTAGCGCATCCAAATTACTCAACGGCTCATCCAACAAATACACTTGGGCACGACGTACCAGCGCCCGCCCAACTGCAACCCTTTGGCGTTGTCCCCCAGACAATTGGCCAGGTTTACGATATAGTAAGTCTTCTAATCCCAAAAGTTTTGCTACTTCAGACACCCGGTGTTCAATCTCAGGTTTACCCACTTTTTTCAGCTTCAATCCAGAAGCGAGATTCTCGTATACCGACATATGCGGGTACAAAGCATAACTTTGAAACACCATAGCCATGTTGCGATCGCCTGGTTGTTTAAACGTAATATCTTCACCACCCATGATAATTTGACCATGAGTTGGTTCCTCCAAACCTGCAATCATGCGTAGTGTAGTCGATTTACCACAACCAGAAGGACCGAGTAAAGTCAGAAACTCGTTGTCATCAACACTCAAGCTCAGATCTTTAACTGGGACAACGTTAGGGCTATAAGTTTTATTTAAGTTTTTTAATTCTAGTTTAGCCATCTTATGAATGTTAATTGTTGATTGTTAATTGTTGATTGTTCTATTAACTATTAACCATTAACCATTAACCACTTTCTCATTATCCTTTAACTGCACCAGCCGTCAAACCTTGAACAATTTTGCGTTGAAAGAATAAAACGAGTACAACCAATGGAAACGTTCCCACTACAGTTGCAGCAGCAATAGAACCATAAGGAATCTCAAAAGCCGAAGCACCACCCAACTGAGCAGCAGCAACAGGAATAGTTTTCATTTGTTCGCGAGTAATAAAAGTGAGAGCAAAAATAAACTCATTCCAAGCAAAAATAAAAGTAAGAATCCCAGTAGTCACCAAAGCAGGAACCGTCATCGGAATTAAGATTTGTACCAACATTTGCAAAGTATTATAACCATCAACCCTAGCCGAATCTTCCAAATCCTTAGGTAACTGCTCAAAAAAACTGCGCAACACCAAAATAGTCAAAGGCAAATTAATAGCAGTATAAGGAATAATCAAAGCCAAATAATTATTTCCCAGGTGTAACCTTTGCACAATCTCCAACAATCCAAAAAACAACAAAATCCCAGGGAACAAAGTCACAACCAAAACACCACCAAGAATAACCCCACCACCCCAAGGACGCAAACGCGCCAAAGCATAAGCAGCAGGCGCACCAATTCCCAAAGACAAAGCAGTAGAAACAATCGATACCAAAGCACTATTAAAAATGTAAAGCCAAAACGGACGACGAGCAAACAAATCAAAATAGTGACTCAAAGTCAACCTTGTCGGAAAATAAACAGTAGGAACCCGAGAAATATCCTGATTAACCTTAAAAGAAGTCAACACCTGCCATAGCACAGGAGCCAAACAAAACACCACAACCAACAAAATCGCCACCCACAACCAGATCCTTTTATTTTTTGTTTTCACACCCCCCTCCTCACACGCAACCCCCGCAAAAACACAAACGCGATCGCCACAGCCACAATCAACAAAACAAAAGTACAAACCACCAAAGCAGCACCATAACCAAAATCCAAATAACGCATCACAGTACTATATATATACAGCGACACCACCTCAGTTGCACCACCAGGACCACCCCCAGTCATCACAGCAATCAAATCAAAAATGCCAAAAGCCTGAGCAAACCGAAACAACACAGCAATCAGAATTTGCGGCAGCAAAAGAGGTAAAGTAATTTTGCGAAAACTTTGCCAAGAACTAGCACCATCAATAGCATGAGCCTCATACAAATCAGGCGAAATCGACTGCAAACCAGCCAACAACAAAATACTAATAAACGGGGTAGTCTTCCACACATCAGCACAGATTACCGCAATCAAAGCTAGCGTTGGTTCCCCCAACCAATTAATCCCAGTCTTAATCAAACCCAGCCGCAACAAAATATCATTAACAACCCCGAATTGATCGTTAAAAATCCACGCCCAAGCCAAACCAATCAAAGCAGTAGGCAAAGCCCAAGGTAATATAGCAGTAGTACGCACCACACCACGAAAAGAAAAGCGTTGATTAAGAACCAGAGCAATTAAAAGTCCCAGCAGCAACTCACAAATCGCAGATACTACGGTAAATACAGTTGTTGTCCAGAAACTTTGCCAGAAACGACCATCACCCACAATTCGCGTATAATTATCTAAACCAGAAAACACAGGTTGCAGTTTTGTTCCCAAATTTTGTGTAAACAAACTTAACCAAAAAGCACGAGATATAGGGTAGCCAAATACAAACAGCAGTAGCAGTAGTGCGGGGATTAACAAAATCCACGCTGTACGCTGTTCTCGACTTCGGATTGTATGCATGTCAATAATTTTAGATTTTGGATTAGAAACCGTAATTACCTGTAGAGACGCTCCGCCGGAGCGTCTCTACACCATCCCCCTATACTCATTGTTTATTCCCTGCGGCTAACAAACGCCTGGTTTCGTCAGCTGCAGCTTTCATGGCTTGTTCGGGAGTCATGTTATTTGTTAGTGCAGCACTCAAGTAGCGTTGTAAGATATCAGACGCTTGGGCATATTGGGCGATGGGTGGACGTAGGACTGCTTGCTGTACTATCTGTAATAATTGGGGGTAATGAGGGTATTTGGCGACAATTTGCGGATCTGTAAACAATGAGCGTCTACTGGGTACAAAGCCTGCATTTAAAATAAGTTGACGCTGTGCTTCTTCTGATGTAAGATATTGAATTGCTTTCCAGGCTTCTTCTGGATGTTTTGAGGTTTTGGCAATTCCTAAACCCCAACCGCCTAAACATGCTCCTCCTGGTTTACCGTTGCTTCCCACCATTGGTTGAATAGCGATCTTACCATTAATGGGGGAATCTGGTTGGTTTGCTAGGGGCCAAAGATAGGGCCAACTCCGTAAAAATGCTGCTTGCCCACTTTGAAATATACGTCTGGTTTCTTCTTCTTGGTAGGTTGTGACTCCAGCCGGAGAAACGCCACGAGAAATTGTATCTTTAAGAAAGGCGATCGCTTTTAATGTTTCGCTTTGATCTAATCCTACTTCTAAAGTTTGCGGATTTACCCAAAAACCGCCAAAGCCTTCGAGTACTTCCACAAACATTGCTACCAATCCTTCATATTGACGCCCTTGCCAAATGTATCCCCAATTAGCCTTGCCTTGTTTTTGCAATGTTTGGGACATTTTCAGCAAATCTGTAAAGGTTTTTGGTGGTGGTAATTGTGCTTCTTTGAGTAAGTCTGTACGGTAATAGAATACTCCTACGTCGCTACGCACGGGGATGCGATAAAGTTTGCCTTCGTAACGCCCCCCTTCTACATCAATGTGTGAAAATGCTGTCAACTCTTGTGGGGTAATGCGATCGCTTAAATCCAATAACCATCCTGCTGCGGCAAATTTGGGCAACCAAATCACGTCCATATTGACTAAGTCATAAGGAGAATCACCCAAAATGAAAGCTGAGGTGTAAAGGTCTTCTAGCAAGTTAGTGGCATTGGGACCTTCTATAATATTGATGCGAATACCTGGATTTTTGCCCTCAAAGTCTTTAATTAAGCCTTGTTTCCACGGTTGGGCATCTGGTGCCGTCATCAGCAAATTTAGGACAACAGGTTGCTGCGATAACCCTGGCTGGTTAAACAGGAGAATAATACCCCATAGTACTGCCAAAAATATTCCTATGGGTACTTTTAATTTTTGTAATATTTTTTTAGTCTTATTCAGTAGCTTGATGTAAAACATTCTTAATCAAAAGAATACAATATTGTAATTACTTTAGCGTGATTAAGGTTCTACAAAACTGGCAAGAGATTCTGTCTGCAAAGCAGGAAATCCAAAGTCTAAATCTACCACTCCATTTAGATGTACACAAGAATTGGGATCACCTCCTGCTTAAACAAGCAATTGAAACTAGCGATCGCCACTCTCTCATTGTCGATTTAGGCTGTGGCGACTGTTAGATGTTGATAATCGTATCCAACCCTTTGGATTAGATTGGAGAATATTTGGTCGAACAGATGTTGCACAGTTAATTAATGTGGCTCAAGAACATAACTTGGTTTTAGAAAAGTATAGAGGTATTCCAAACTGTGTAGATAAACCAATCAACTGGAATAACTACAGATATACATTTTTGGCTTTATTGTTTAGAAAGGTAACAAACACAGACAGATCCCCGGCTTCGTAAAAGTTGTCGGGGATCTTAAAATATCTCTCATGAAAGATGAATTTATTGTGGGACGAGGGATATACTAAATAATGTCAGTGAAAGACAGCGATCAAAAGGAGATAAAATAATGGATCTGCTTGCTTGGTTAGTGTTAGGTCTTATTGCTGGTGCGATCGCCAAAGCTATTTATCCAGGTCATCAAGGTGGTGGATTTCTTTCCACAATGATATTAGGAATCATTGGTGCATTTATTGGTGGAACTTTAGGTGTATTTTTCAGTACTGGAAGACTAGCCCTAACGGGTGCCTCCCTCAGTATTCCTGGTGTAGCTCTAGCAGTAGTTGGAGCCTTAATTGCTATCTTCATTTGGTACTCTTTTGCTCGGAGATCTGCTTAGTAGAAAGGAATAAACAAATAAGGCTTGTCTTTGGCACAAATCAATATAATCTCAAAACCGCCAAAGCTTATTTATTAAGCAATGGTGGTTTGTTTATAAAAATTAAAGATTAGTAATATGTCAAATCAAACCCGAGAATTTTTTGATGATGCGTCAAATCGCAATTTGTTGTGGGAGTACATCCAATCCATGAGTCCGGAGATGATTTCCCAACTATCTAAACCCATTAGCTCTGAAGTACCTCAGGTGATGGAGCGAACCATAGTGTCAATGCTAGGTACTTTACCTTCAGAGCATTTTGGCGTATTGGTTACCACTAGTCGTGAAAATCTAGGAAAGCTTCTGATTGCCGCAATGATTAATGGCTACTTCTTGCGTAATGCCGAACAGCTAGTGGGATTTGAAAAATCTTTACAAGCAGCAGCGCATACAGATGAAAGTTAAAGCTTAATGGCAACCACACGGATTCTGCGATAATCAGCGATCCAATTACCATCTTGATATAGCGTTGGTTTTAAGCGCTCCTCCACTGCTTGAACCACAGAACTTTGTTGTTCAGCAGATAATTCTGATAAAAATCTGCTGGCAAACATCCGAATCCAATTTGCCATGCCCACATCTCCATCTTCTAATGGTGTGGGACGATCAAATAAAACTGCATAGCGAACATCAAATCCGTGCTGCTCTAATTTAGTTGTGTACTCGCCTATACTAGGAAAGTACCAAGGACGCAGTACTTCAGGTGATTTAAAACCGATTTCTGCCAAAACACTAGAAAGTGCCTGTGTAATATTCAAAACATTTCCCTTACCACCAAATTCTGCGACAAAACGTCCACCTTTTTTGAGAGATTGGTAAATACAACCAATTACTGCCTCTGCTTCGGGAATCCAATGCAGTACTGCGTTGGAAAAAACGGCATCAAAATCTTCATCTGCGTGAAATTCTCTAGCATCGGCGATCGCAAATTCAAACTGGGGATAGTTTTGTTTTGCTGTTTCGATCATCTTTGCATCAGCATCAATCCCCAAAACTACAGCGCCTGCTTCCACAATTTTTGCAGTCAACTGTCCTGTACCACAACCTAAATCTAAAATCTGCTCTCCTGGTTGTGGAGATAATAACTGAATTAATTCTTGTCCGTATTGCCACACAAAGGCATGTTTGCCTTCATACAGAGTTGTATCCCAATGATTTTCCAGCATCACACAATTCTCCTATTTGGGCGTGATTGATAATACGCAATTGACTTTTTTATCTGTAATTTTGACATCTTTTTTTCCTTTTTGCTACTTATTATGTGATCAAAAGAGACTCAAACCCTTATAAATCAATAATTATCTTCCTTGAGAAGAGCAAAATTATTATCTACGGTTAGCAACCTTAAACACTTAAAGTAATCGCAGAATAATCAGTATAATTCTTAATTAATAACCCGTAATTTCTCATTAAACCTCCTGTAGAGACGTTCCGGCGGAACGTCTCTACAATTCATCCTATATAAATTATGATTAACTTCAGTCTCTCTCCAGAACAGGTTTTATTGCAGAAGAAGGCGCGTGACTTTGCTCAAAGCGAGATTAAGTCAAATGCCGATAAAATTTATCAGTCTAAAGATCCCAACATAGCTCCTTGGGATTTTTGTAAAGGTGTGTTCCACAAAGGTGCTGAACTAGGATTTACTTCCCTACTGCTACCACAAGAGTATGGTGGTATGGGTAAAAAGTGTGTAGATTTCGTTTTGGTTCAAGAAGAACTTGGTGCTGCCGATGTTACCATTGCTTGTAGCTACTTTAATCTCACCGCTAGTATGTCTCTGTTCGTGACGAGAGGAGGGACTGAACAACAGCGTCAGCGAATATTATCTTACGTAAATTCTGGAGCGCCTCATTTATTTAGTGCGGCAGAGAGTGAGCCAAACGTAGCTACTTCCGACATCTTCTGTCCAATTCCCGATTCTAAAATTGGCATGAGGACGTTAGCGCAGCGTGATGGTGATTCATACGTCCTCTATGGCAACAAGTCAGGTTTGATTACTAATGGTGGTATTGCTGATGCGTACTTCATATTAGCACGTACATCTCTTGATGTACCTATGCGAGAAAGTCTGTCTATGTTCTATGTCCCTGCTGATACGCCTGGTTTGTCGTTTGGTAAGAGGACAGAAATGATTGGTTGGAAACCTTCTCATCACGCCGAGATTCACCTAGATAACGTCAGAGTTCCCTTAGATCATTTAATTGGGCAAGAGGGACAAGCAGGAGTTCTTTTGGGAATGCTTCCGGAAGTGGCGATTGGATTGGCGGCTTCTTATGTAGGTTTAGCTCGTGCCGCCTATGAGTATGCCCTTGATTATGCTAAGCAGCGAGTAAGTTGGGGAAAACCCTTAATTGAGCATCAAGCTGTAGCATTAAAATTAGCAGACATGATGGTGAATACTCAGGCTGCACGGTTAATGGTGTGGGATGCAGCTTACACTGCTGATACCAATCCCCAAGTTGCTGCTACTGTAAAAGCACCAGCAGCTAAGACTTTTGCGGTAGATGTGGCAATTAAGAATGCGCAAACAGCAATGGAGATTTTCGGTGGTTATGGAACTACTACTGAGTGTCAAGCAGGCAAGTTGCTCAATGATGCGTGGATTGGTTACTCTTGTGATTTCACACGAGATATACTGCGTCTTGGCTTGGTGAATTTTATGTAATGTTGCTGAATTTGCTCGTTAATTGAGTTGATCAACCGATTTTTAACCTTTGTAGAGACGTTGCATGCAACGTCTCTACAAAATATTCAAAAAAAATGTGTTGGCTCTGTTGGTGGTGCTGCATAATCATCTTTTTCTACCGGTAGTTAATCGACAACAGATTAATTGAAGGCAGACAAACAGAAATCAAGATGATTGAAAGGAGATCAAACCAATGGCTTCATCATTAGTAATAACCAGCACCAAAAAAAGCGATCGCATCAAGGTTGATGCCAATCTTTTACTAATCGTTTCTATCTCGTTAATAGCAGTTAGTGGCATACTTAGTATTAATCCCATAATGCCAACTATTGCAAAATCATTCAATATTCCACCAGAACAAATTGGACTGGTGATGACAAGTTTTTTGATGCCAACTACAGTTGGAACTCTCATTTTTGGAGCATTAGCAGATCGTATTGGTAGAAAGAAAATTCTTGTTCCCTCTTTGCTAGTGTTTGGGATTGGCGGAATATTATGTGCGTTCGCCAGTAATTTTCGCAGCTTACTGGAGTGGCGGTTTTTCGCAGGTGTTGGTGCTGCTAGTTTAGAGACTTTAGAACTCACTCTCATCGGCGATTTATATAGTGGTAAAATGCTTACTAGTGCAATGGGTTTTAACGCCGCTATGATTGGCTTTGCTGCCACAATTTATCCTCTCATAGGTGGGTTCTTAGGAAGTTTAAGCTGGCGATATCCGTTTTTACTATCGGTATTAGCCTTTCCTGTTGCATTGTTAATTTTCCAAAAGCTGAAGGTAGCCAGCAAGCAAAAGAACACTGAGGAGAATGTGAATTTCAGCATTTATCTCAAAGATACCTTACACAACATTAAGAATCCTCAAGTATTTGCACTACTGTTTACAGTGTTTTCCTTATTCGTCATTGAGTTAGGTACTTTCTATACCTATATCCCCATCTTTGCTGGAACTCATCTCAATGCTTCAGGAGTAGAAATCGGTATTATCATCTGCTGTCACTCACTAGTTTTTTCCTTTGTGGCATCTCAGTTGGGGCGTTTAGCTAGTCGGCTTTCACAAAAAAGCTTGATTATCTCAGGTTTTCTTCTGTGTGGTTTATCACTACTGATTATACCTGCGATTAATAACAGTTGGTTGCTAATAATTCCCTCGATTATATTTGGTGCATCTATCGCCTTGGCTTTACCAACATTGCAAGCAATGTTAGCAGAAATTGCCCCAGAAGGCTACCGGGCTGGATTTATGGCACTGAATGTTACAGTTCAGTCATTGGGAAGGGCGATAGGTCCGTTACTTGCAGGTATTGCTTACAGTGCTTGGGGAATACAAGGAGTCTTTTATGCTAGTGTTGCGCTGACTATAATTACAGTTGTAGTGTTTGGGTTACTATTAACGAAGCAAAAATCAAAAGCTGTGCTAGTACCTTGAACTACTCGACATGGATGCATCTTGCATCTTGCACCATCTTTTAGTCAGCTGTCTTCTGACTTGAGCTATTAGCCTTGAACTTCAGTTCAAGGTGAATCAGTTGGAGATGTAAGATCTAAGGTATCAAAAAGATTTGCTCCTTAATACAGTTAATTTAGCAATTGAATTTGAGGAAATATGTTAGGAATAGTTTCAGAAAAACTCAATAATTTAGCATTAGCTCAAAAGCTAACTCTCATACTCCTCCTAATATTTGTGTTAGGAATTACCTTCAGTGGTTTCGCTTTAGCTAATACTCTAAATTATAAAGCTCGAAGTGAAATCACTTCCAATACCTTATTACTATTACAAACTCTCAACTCTGTGCGCTATTATACTAATAGTGAAGTTAGTTCACAATTGGAAGCACGTACAAGCAGTGAGGCGTTTTTACCACAAATTGTTCCTGCTTATTCGTCTCGTAGAGTCTTTGAAATTCTACGTAAAAATAACAAATCCTATGAGGAATTTTTGTATAAAGAAGCAATGCTAAATCCCACTAATATTAAAGACCGGGCTGATAGTTTTGAAGAAAAGATTATACAAAATTTCATTCAAGATAAAAATCTCAAAGAAACGTCAGGATTTCGTTCTTTTGCGGGAGAAAAATACTTTTATGTTGCTCGCCCTTCAATCATAACTGATGCTACTTGCTTGAGATGTCATAGCACACCTGAGGTTGCACCCAAAGAAATGATTAAAATTTATGGCGATAAAAATGGCATGGGGTGGAATTTAAATGAAGTTCTGGGCGCTCAGATTGTTTCTGTACCAACAAGTGAAGTTTTGCAGAAAGCTAATCAATCTTTGAATATGGTGATGAGTATTGTCACAATCATTTTTGGACTCGCTATCTTTGTGAGTAACTTTTGGGTGAGGCGGTATGTTGTTCGACCGATTAAACGTGTCGTCCACGTTGCAGAAGCTGTAAGTACAGGTGATATGACGGCTGATTTTGAGAAAGCTTCCAACGATGAGGTAGGCAGTTTGGTGGAAGCCTTTACACGTATGAAGTTGAGTTTGCTAATGGCAATTAGAAAATTGGAAAAGTACCGGACAGAAAATCGTGAATCCAATGATAGATATTAACAAGAAAGAATTCAGGCCACAGCAATATTAACTATAGTTTTGTTAACCTATCTGTCGTAAGATTGCTGTGCAAAGTGGGCTATCAGTATCGAGGAAACCATCGAGCGCGGTAAAGTGGTTTTTCCCAAGCTGTGGTAGGTATTCGCCTACAAGTCCCTTTGCCTTCCAAGCCGTGAAAAATTCTTGTGACTGACGCTGAAACTCTGAACTTTCCTCAGTGCCATAGGCGACGATGAGCGAACCAGCTTTTTCGGGAATGTGGTAGATTGGGCTGTTGCGGAGAACTTGATCCCAAGAAAGCTGTATTTTTGGCATCAGCCAAGTATAAGGCAATGGCATGAGGTCAAACACGCCACTAATAACACAGCCACCTTTAATGATATTATTGGGTAACCCATAGTCATTTTCCCAGTCAGTAGCCATGACCATAGCAGTTAGGTGACCACCAGCTGAATGACCACAAACGTGTATGCGGTGAGGGTTTCCCCCAAAACTTTCTGCGTGACGATAAGTCCAGGCGATCGCACTACGGCTCTGACGGACAATCTCATCAATAGTCACTTTTGGGCATAAAGCATAATTGATGACAACTACTGTAACGTTAGCCTCTACTAAACCCTTGGCAACAAAGCTAGAGTCTTTACTACTACCCAGAAACCAGTAACCTCCGTGAATATACACAAGAATCGGAGCGTCTGGTTGCGCCGCCGGAAAAACATCTAGGTGTTCAGCTAGGGTAGGACCAAAGGGAACATTCAGTTGACAAGGTAGTTCTTGCCGTACCATATCACTATTGATACCGTAATATTTTTCGTAGGCAGGTACATCCAAGCCTAATTCTATGGGATTATACTGAGCATCTAGCTCAGCTTGGGTTTTAAAATTGCGGTACATGATTGTGCGTTAATTATCGAATAACAGAGTTAAACTTTGAAAATTTCACAGCAGAAATTGAGCTAGTTGTTCTAACTTGTTCCAAGCTTCTCCACTTTGAATAGTATCTTGCGCAAGAATTACAGCTTGAGAAAGAGTCTTGACAAAATCACCACTATCTGCAAAAGCTTCGCCCACATAAAGTGCCAAAGCAGCATTTAGTGCCACTACATCTTGCTGTTCCTTAGTACCTTTACCTTGCAAAACTGCTTTGAGAATGTCGGCATTTTCTTGAACATGTCCACCGCGTAGTGTACTAATTGGCGCGGGGTTTAAACCTAACTCTTGTGGATCTAGTTCGAGCAGGTGTATTTGTCCTTTGGATAATACTGCTAAGTCAGTTTTATCTCCTAATCCTGCTTCGTCTAATCTTTCTCTTCCGTGGAGTGTAATTGCACGACGAGTTCCTAGATGATTGAGAACAACAGCAAAAGTTTCTATTAAAGCTGAGTTGTTAATTCCAATTACTTGTCCAGTAGGTTTGAGTGGGTTCAGCAGGGGACCTAGTAGGTTAAAAACCGTGCGTACTTTGAGTGTTTTTCGTAATGGAGCGATCGCTGCTATAGCGGGATGCCAATCCGGTGCAAACAAAAAAGTTATACCAACTGTTTCTAAGGCGAGTTGCGCTTGGGCAGTGTCAGCTTTGAGATTAACACCTAAAGCTTCCAACACATCTGCAGAACCAGTTTTACCAGAAGCAGAACGATTACCATGCTTAGCAACTTTTACCCCACAAGCTGCTACCACAAAAGCAACAGAGGTGGAAATATTGAAAGTTGATGCTCCATCTCCACCAGTACCACAAGTATCGACCACTGGTAAATTAGCAACAACGCGCTCTCGCAACTTTGGTTTAATAGACTGAGAGTGTAAAACTTCGACCATGCCCAATAACTCTTGAGCAGATACTCCCTTGGCTTGAATTGCCGCTAAAATCGCACCCGACAACACAGGGGGAACAGCTTCTGTGAGCCAACCTTGCATTAAATCTGAGGCTTGGGAAACAGAAAGAGATTGACCTTCAAGTAATTGCTGCAATAAAACAGGCCAATCAGAGAAATCGTTAGTTTGTACCATAATGAACGTTTTAAAAGGAAAATACTGTACGAAGTGTACCTGTCACAATAGTGCCGTTGCTTTCTTCATTTCCAGCATGGCGAATCACTTGAATTGTTGGTGTGACTTGGATATTTCGACTAAAGGGGAAGTTATAAAACGCTTCAAAATTGGTTTGAGTTGCATTGCCGACTTCACTAGCAATAAATGGTTGTCCTACGGCAACTCCTGCTAGAGAACCGCGTGTAAACAAGTCTCGCACCCCAACTCCTGCCATCCAGTAATTAGGATTGATGTCACCAAAGGCGGTATCATTATAACTACCGTAACCATAGCGACCAAAAATACCAAATTTTTGTGCAAGGGTAAGTTCTAAATTCGCGCCAAAAACATCGAAGCGGTTGCTGAATAGTTCGCCACCACTATATTGCAGACGTATAGCAAAAGCTCTTGAAGGTGCGTATTCTACTTCAGCCGTAGTTTGATAGGTACTTCCAAATAAGCCGCGATCGCCTGTAGTAATATTAGGAGGAACATTGGGAGCGCCACCTGCTAAGGCATATTCTTGGGGATACAGTACACTTGTGAATGATGAAAGACCCTGAATTACTCCCACTCCCTGTCTACCTGGATTTGCTGCGTCTGTTACGGCATACAAAGCCCTGACAGAAAATGGTCCCTGACCTGGTTTCCAGTCAATTGCTGCTCCTGCACTCTGACCGTTAATTGGGAAGAGTATAAAATTATTCACAAAAGCCAGAGTACTGAAGTCTAGGAAGCTTAGATAAGCGTAACTGTTACGGTCAACAAAATCTGTTGGGTAAAAATTCGGACCAATAGTCACCCTAAAATCTTTAGCAAATTCAAAGCTGTAAAACAGTCGGCTGATACCTAGATTACCGAATGTGGGTGGTTTGACTGAGTAATCTATAACACTACCAAAATTTGGCTCTAGCAAACCAGCAGCATTGTCTAATCCTCCATTAGGTTGACCATTATCGCCGAAAATACCAGTTCCCGTATCAATGCGGAGTTTCAGTAAGTCAGTCCCGGTGAAACTTGTGTTTAAATCTATACCAGCGCGAAAGAAGACAGTGGCATTGGGTTGGCTGGTAATTTGATTAGCTGTGGGGGGTTGCCCAGGGACAATAATGCGATCGCCATCAAAACCACCAGCATTAACAGAAATAATTGCCTGCCCTTGCAGCTTGGTTGTAGTGGAAAACTGATTAGCTTGCAGTTCGGCTGTATTTGCTTCTAGAGTATCTACTCTACCCCGTAAAGTTACTAACTCACCAGCAAATCCCTCCTGTAGCTGTTGCAAAGTTACTAAGTCTTCTTTGCGTACCAAATCTGCTGTTGCTGTCGCAATCAGTTCATTAATCCGATCCAAGCAAGCATTAACTCCAGCAGCAAACTCATAACGGGTTAACGCCCGATTCCCACGAAAAGTTGAGTTAGGATACCCAGCAATACAACCATAGCGCTCTACCAGTGATTGTAATGCTTGAAAAGCCCAATCAGTGGGTTGCACATCACTGAGTTGATTGACATTTGTCACCTGATCCATTCCAGGTGTACTTTCTTCTATCTGGGCTTGACTGACAAATTCTGTAGCATTATTTGAAGTGGTGAACTCCGCCCTTGTTGAAGATGTTCCCAGAAGTAATAAACTTATTAGACTCACTCCAGAAGCAATTGTATAAGCTAGAAACTTAAGGTAAATCCCATCGGTAGCGTTCTTTAAAAATAAATTTTTCTTTTGCATATTGTCTTGTTTTTCTATCATAAATCCGCCAAGAAATGAAGTTCTAAGCTTATAGCTCAAGTTGATTTTCAGTCCGTTTTAACGGTTTGGAGGCGCTACTCGCGCCATGTACTTCAGTACATGGCGATCATGTATAGAATGAAATAGCCCTGAGTCTGAGAAACCGATGTTTTCTGGCTTCGAGGATAATATACTGTTTTTTTTAACCAAAAAAACCCGGTTTCTTGCCTTCATTGACAATAATTTACAAACTGGCTCTAAGCTGGGTTTAAAAATTTCGCCACTGTTTGCACATCCTTGTCACCACGCCCGGAACAGTTGATGACTATTCTAGGGCTACCAGTAAGTTGTGGACAAAGAGTTTCTAAAAAAGCAATGGCGTGAGATGTTTCCAGTGCAGGAATAATCCCTTCGAGCAGTGACAGACGCTTAAATGCCGACAACGCCTGCTGGTCGGTTACGCTGTAATATTCAGCACGTCTAAGATCCTTTAAATAACTATGTTCTGGACCTACACCAGGATAATCTAATCCAGCACTGACCGAGTGTGCTTCTACAATCTGACCATCATCATCTTGCAGAACATAGCTCATTGCCCCGTGCAAAACACCGACTTTACCAAGTGTCAAAGTTGCTGCGTGTTTTTCCGTGTCAATCCCTTCCCCTGCCGCCTCAATTCCGATGATGCGTACAGATGGTTCAGATACAAATTCATGGAACAGCCCAATTGCATTGGAACCTCCACCAACACAAGCAAGAAGAATATCTGGCAGTCCACCCCATTTTTCCTGGCACTGGGTGCGAGTTTCTTTACCAATTATTGCTTGAAAGTCGCGCACGATCATGGGGTAGGGATGGGGACCGGCAACAGAACCTAAAATGTAATGGGTAGTTTCCACATTCGTTACCCAATCCCTAATTGCTTCACTAGTAGCATCTTTGAGGGTTCCTGTACCCGCCTCTACAGGACGGACTTCTGCCCCCATCAATCGCATCCGAAATACATTCAGAGCTTGCCGTTCCATATCATGAATGCCCATGTAAATCTCGCACTTCAAACCAAAACGGGCGCAGACTGTAGCGGTTGCAACACCGTGCTGACCTGCTCCGGTTTCTGCAATAATCCGCTGTTTGCCCATACGTTTCGCTAGTAATACTTGGGCTAAGGCGTTATTAATTTTGTGAGCGCCTGTATGATTGAGGTCTTCGCGTTTTAAGTACATTTGCGGTCCTGTGCCATCTGGTTTGGCATAGTGCGTGGTTAGTCGTTCGGCAAAGTACAGGGGAGTAGCCCGTCCGACGTAGTCGCGTAATAGTCCCTGTAATTCATTTTGAAAATCTGGGTCATTGCGATACTTTTCATAGGCGGCTTCTAATTCACTGAGTGCCGGCATTAATGTTTCGGGTACGTATTTACCTCCAAATTGACCAAACCGACCAAGGTGATCTGGTTGTTGGGGTGTTTGTGATGTGGTGATTGGTTGGGTGTTTGCTAACATTAGTATCTCCTTCTTTTCTTGGCGTTCTTGGCACGGCAGCTGCTTCAACGCGGGGAACCCGCGCAACGCACTGCCTCGTCTTGGCGGTTCATAACTTAAATAAAATTGCTATACAGAGCTAATTGCTGCTTTCAATTCGCTACAAAAATCTGTAATGGTTCCCAGTCCTTGGTATGGAGTAGTTTCTCCTAAGCGTTTTACGAAGGCGCTGCCGACAATTACTGCATCTGCACCCCAGTCTTTAGCTTGACGAGCTTGTTCTGGACTGGAGATGCCAAAACCAATGCCGATTGGTTTGTCGGTGACACTGCGGATTTCTTGGAGTACATCTTTTACTCGTGTTTGTAATTGGGTGCGTACACCTGTAACACCTGTGACACTAACTAGGTAAATAAATCCACGAGATTGACGAGCGATCGCCTCAATTCGCTGTTTTGAACTGTTCGGTGTTACTAATAATGTGACTTCAATTCCCTCTAAGTCAGCACCCTTTAATAAATCGTCTGCTTCTTCTAGGGGTAAATCGGGTACGACTAATCCTTTGATTCCAGAAGTAGCAATTTGCTTGAGGAATTGCTGGACGCCTAGATTTAAAATTGGGTTGTAATAGGTAAATAGGATGAGCGGCGATCGCAAGTTACGAGTGGCTGACTGCGCCATTTCTAAAACATGAGCTAAACGGGTTCCATGCTTGAGGGCGCGAGTAGCAGCCGCTTGAATTACCGGTCCATCAGCTAATGGATCTGAATAGGGAACTCCCAGTTCAATGAAATCTGCACCACTAGCATCCAAAATTCTGAGAGCATCGGCTGTTGTTTCTAAATCAGGATCGCCTGCTGTAATAAACGGAATTAAGGCACATTTATTTAAAGCGCGTAAAGATTGAAAGTGTTCGGAGATGGAAGTCATCTTAATTAATCACTTTGTTTCAACTATTAACTAATAGGGTAAAGTAAGAAGCAAAAATGCAATTATTCTGGATTAATTCTTAATTTCTTGACAGCTTGCTCTAAATCAGATTGCTTGACTAAGGATTCGCCAATCAATACAGCTTCAGCACCTGCTTGGGCGACAAAAGCTAAATCAGCAGATGTGTACAAACCAGACTCACTTACGACTGTAATATCTAAACTACTTAACTTTTGTTGACGTTCTGACAACAGGTGTTTAGTGGTTTCTATATCAAGACTAAAGTCTTCCAAATTACGGTTGTTAATCCCGACTATTTGCACGTTTGATAATGCCAGTACTCTGTCAAGTTCATTTAAAGTATGCACCTCCACTAATGCTGTCATGCCTAAATGATGAACAAAGTCGAGCAAGTTTTGCAGCGTTTCGTCGGATAAGATAGCAGCAATTAGTAGCACTGCATCTGCACCATTAATTCTTGCCAAATAAATTTGGTAAGGGTCAATGACAAACTCTTTGCAAAGTAGTGGCAAGCTTACACTATTTCTGATTAATCGCAAATTCTCAAAACTGCCCTGAAAAAATTTCTCGTCAGTTAAAACAGAAATACAAGTAGCACCGCCTCGCTCATATGCAGAGGCAATTTTTACTGGTTCAAAATCAGCACGAATAACTCCTTTACTTGGTGAGGCTTTCTTTACCTCTGCAATAATACTGGGCTTGATAGAATTTTGCCGTAGGGCATTCAAGAAATTTCGTACAGGAGGAGCAAAACTTATCTGAAGTTTCAAATTAGAATACGCCATTTGCTTTTTCATGACAGCAACTTCTTGCTGTTTATGCCAAACAATTTCTTCAAGAATGTGAGTTGGTTTGGCGGATTGTGCAGTTGCGTTTGATTGATAGTGATTCAGCATATTTTTATAGTGTTAAGAGGTGATTTAATTTGCTCCCCCTACCTCCTTAAAAATGAGGGAACATAGCCCCCCGAGGATCGGGGGGTTGGGGGGTTCTTATGCAACCAGTGTTTTAACAGGTGATTATGCCAATACTGAGGAAGGAACTGTAGTAGTAAATTCACGTACTACATTAGTAACAATTCTTAAACCCACTCCTCCTGCCAAAGTCATGATGGATTCTGGATGGAACTGAACTGCGGCAATTGGTAGTGTTTTATGCTCAATACCCATAATCACGCCATCCTCAGATATAGCTGTAACTTTTAGTTCTTTAGGTAGGCTTTCGGGTAGGGCATATAACGAGTGGTATCTACCAACTTCAAATGATTCTGGTAAGTCTTTAAAGGCAACAGAATCTGCATCAACAACAGATACGCTCGATATCTTGCCATGTTGAGGATAATTGAGCACTCCTAGTTTTCCACCGTGAGCCTCAACAATTCCCTGCAATCCTAAACATACGCCAAATATGGGAATTTGTCGTTTTTTGCAGGCGGCAATTGTATCTGCAACACGAAAATCACTTGGTCTTCCCGGACCTGGAGATAATACTACTAAGTCAGGTTTTTCTGCATCAAACACTGATTCAGAAAAACCATGTCGCAGTGTTGTCACTGTTGCCCCAGTTTGACGGATGTAATTTGCTAGGGTGTGAACAAATGAGTCTTCATAGTCAACTAGCAAGACATGCTTAAACGTCCCTGGATTCGTTTGTTCAACTTCCTGGAGTTTCAGCCTTGACAAATCTGCTCTTTTATAGTTAATTCTTTCGAGTGCTTGGAATAAGGCACTGGCTTTAGTAATAGTCTCTTGAGCTTCGGCTTCTGGCTCTGAATCATAAAGAACTGTTGCACCCACTCGTACCTCAGCAATTGAGTCCTTCAGTTGAATAGTCCTTAAAATTAGACCAGTATTTAAGTTGCCATTAAAACTTAAGTATCCGATCGCTCCACCATACCAACGTCTAGGACTACGCTCGTTTTGTTCAAGAAACTGCATGGCTGCTCGTTTTGGCGCTCCTGTGACTGTTACTGCCCACAGATGGGTTAGAAATGCATCCAAAGCATCAGATTCTGGTTTCAATAAGCCTTCTACATGGTCTACTGTATGAATCAGATGGCTGTACAATTCAATTTGGCGACGACCAATTACTTGTACACTCCCAGGTTCGCAAATCCGAGACTTATCGTTGCGGTCTACGTCGGTACACATAGTCAGTTCAGATTCATCTTTACGCGAATTCAGCAGCTTTTGGATTTGTGCCGCATCGCCAATTGCATCTGATCCCCGGCGAATCGTACCACTGATTGGGCAAGTTTCAACACGTTTGCCGTCAACACGCACAAACATTTCTGGAGATGCACCAATCAGATACTCTCCACCTAAATTAAAGATAAACCCATAAGGACTGGGATTAATTTCTTTAAGTATTCGGAAAAGTTGGGTTGGAGATTTTTCGCAAACTTGAAAGAAGCTTTGACCGGGAACAACTTCAAATAAATCGCCGCGCCGGAAGTAATCAAGGGCTTTGGTGACTTGTTGTTCATATTCGCCTGGTGCATGATCGGAAGTTTGAGTTACCAAAAGGCGCTTACCTCGGTAATCCATAACTTCACCCGTGCGAGGTAAATCTCTAGTGCTACCAGTCTTGGTGACAAAATCATACTGCACGCGAAATGCTTGTTGCAGGTGGTAGTCAACCACTAGCAATTCATCAGGCAGGTATAGTACTAAATCTCTTTGATCTTCTGCACGTTTTAGATGCTTTGGCATTTGCTCAAACTGAAATACCAAGTCATAGCCAAATGCACCATAAAGTCCTAAGTGTTCATCTGCCAGACTCTCGAAGGCGGATGCTATCTCGCGCACAACACTGAAAACAGATGGTTGTCTGCTGCGTTCTTCTTCTGAGAATAAACGTTCTGTTGGTTTGACGGAGCCGACGATACGGTTGTTCTCTTTATTTACAGTTTGAAGATATGGTTGGTGAAACAAGCACTCTGCCAAGTAATCTAGCAGTATTTTGCCTCGCTCATTATGCGCTGTCACTGTAAAAGTGTTATCGCAGGTAGTAAGTTCTAAAGGTGGATTGACAAAACCGATCGCCCATCGTTTGTAGCGTCCTGGGTATTCGTAGCTACTTGCTAGCAAGCCACCGCGTTGGGAATCCAAACGGATCAAAACCTCTTCAATTGCCGACCCTATCGAAGTATTAGTTACAGAGCGCGATACAAATATTCCACCTTTAGTTGTGTAAGATTGCGTATCAAATTGCATAACTGTTTACCCTTTTGTATCCGATTCACAAATCATTATCAGGATGGTTCTGCCATGTAAGACAAGCACTGGTTTAAATCTAAAGTTGTCCGTTGTATTTTTTTAGGTGACCTACAGGTGGACACTATTTGTCTTATGTTTAGTAGATGGCAGGAAATTTGACTTATGCAGTTTATTGAAGTAAATAATTTTTCAGCGTTTAGTATCTTGTCTAGAAAGGATAATACATACACGCGATCGCCTTCACCAAATAATTTAGGATGATTAAAGAATCAAGGATGATTCTGGTGGTGTAGGCATCTTGACTACTGGGAAAATTTAAGGGACAGGCAGGATGCCTATCCCACAATATACTTCAACCAACCACACCTGAATTACCAATTTATACACCCACACTTAAAGGCATTTTGAAAGCTGTTGTTGTAAAGGTAGATTTGTTGCCACGTCCAAAGAATTGGGCAAGAGCAGCAAGTTCTTGCATCAGTTCCACAAAATCAGCAGGTTTGAGCGATTGAGGACCATCGGACATTGCTTT
>NZ_JACXAE010000081.1 GCF_014698965.1 Iningainema tapete BLCC-T55 | reverse complement strand
ACTTCTTTTTTAGTTCTTATGTACTAAAATGGCGATGCGTTCTCCTATGTGCCAGTTAAGGGTGCGGAATGTGGGTTAAAGCTGTTCAAGCTGGAGACAAGCGCAAAGCAATGTCACTACAGAAGCTAATCCTGAAATCTCGTGCGGCTAGGTTTCTGGCAATTCGTCAAGTAACTCAGCTAAACGCTGGTAAAAAGACTGCTGGCATCGATGGTAAGACCGCTTTAACGTTTGAAGAAAGATTCAACCTGGAATTATTACTCAGACAAAAGAATTGGTATCACAACAAACTTAGACTGATACCAATTCCCAAAAAAGACGGCTCCACCAGATACCTGAAAGTCCCGACGGTGTGTTCATATTGCACCTCGAATCAAGAGAGTTTAGGGATATTTTGTTTGACCCCCACTATTTCCTTATCGTAGAGCTTTTTACTCAAAGCTAAAAGAGAAATTATAAAAATAACAAAGAAGCTATGTTGCTTGTTAGCACGTGTGCTACTAGTCGCTCACTAGTAGCATTAAAATCGCCGCTCAAATCTTGTATTATTAATCAGTTATAGGTGGCTTACTGGTAATCTACTAGTAATTCAAAGTGGGTTAAACTAAAAAAGGAGTATATTGGGATGCATTTATGGCAACGGATAATCCGCGCGTAGCAGCCTACCCACCACAACGAATTTATGAGCGTTTAGTAGAATTTAAACGCGAACGAGGCTTAAAATCAGATTCTGCTGCAATGATCGCAATTCTTGAAAGTTACTTTTTTGGTAGCACACCTGACTCAGATAGTGACACACCAGCGACAACTTTTCGTTTATCAGAGTTAGAGGTAAAGTTGTTAGCCTGCTTGAAGATGTAGCATTTCTCAAGCAGGCTTATGTCAGTTTACACTCAGATTCACAACCGAATTTAAGTGAGTCACCAGATACAGAAGTTAAGAAAAAGCAAGCTGAGTCCGACATTGGTGTACCACTAAGTGAGTCACGGGTAGAGTACAACCAGTCCTTTAATTCGGACAAAGCAAGCACTGGTGAGTTAAAAGCTGAGTCTAGTGAGCCACCAAATCAAGCAATAATAATTGATAGTATTAAAAAATCTGTATGTCCAGAAATTGTTACAAGTGAGCTAAATGAGGTTGAATCGTCGGCAATCAGCGAGCTAGTTAGTGACACACTTAGTGAGCTATCAGTACCCGAAGAGAATAATCACTCAATAGTTACAGTCATTAATAGTGAGCTATCGAGTGATTTACACAGTAGCCCACTTAAACCAAAAGAAAATCAAAATTCGTTGACGCCACAAGAGCTAACTGGTGCGGCCTTAGCAAGAAGACTAAATGTTTCTCCCAGTACTCTTCGTCACAAGAAAAACGCTCGCAATTTTGGACAATGGACTTCTGGACATGACCCAGATGGAATCGCTTGGTACTTTGATGGTCAAAAATTTATCTCAAAGGCTAATTCTCACATACAGTAAAACCCTTTGAGTAATTTTTTACTCAAAGGGTTGAACTCGTACAAAATAATTATTTTGTACGCTCGCAGAAGCTATTCAGATTTCACTGGTACACGGCGGATTTTTTCACGTAAAGTTTCTAAAACTTCGGGTGTAACTACATACCACCAAGGGCTTTGATCCTTTTCTTGGAAAGCCTGGATAATTCCTTTTTCTCGCCAGTAATGGATGGTATGAATTCCAACACCTAATTTTTCAGCCAGGGCACTGGTGGAATAGTAGCCTTCTGGGCTAATCCCCGATTTTGCAACAATTGGGTCACTTAAAGGTTTATCAAGACCATATTTCCAGCGAAGCCAAGCAACACCTTTTTTGGTAAAAGGTCGCCCAGTAGTATTCAATAAACCCCGACGATTCAGTTCAAGAGCAATTTCGGTATCAGTTCGACCAAGAGCTAATTCCTCAATCAGTTGAATAACTTCTTTCGGTGTTCGGTATTTGTCTGCATTTGTTGGGCGTGTTGCAACTAAGATACTTGTAGCTCCAGTATGCCAGAGTATTTGTATACGAGTAGAGCGTTCTGGAGCATCGATTGGGGT
>NZ_JACXAE010000080.1 GCF_014698965.1 Iningainema tapete BLCC-T55 | reverse complement strand
CAGCACAGTAGAACAGACAGGAAAAGGTAAGGGCGGGGACATCCGCATTAGCGCTGAGAGTTTGTATGTGACCAATGACGCTCAAGTTCAAGCCAGTACCAGTGGACAAGGGGATGCAGGTAGTCTGATAATTGATGCGAGGGGCAATGTCTCTTTTGATATCGGCGCTGCTTTCAGCACAGTAGAACAGACAGGAAAAGGTAAGGGCGGGGACATCCGCATTAGCGCTGAGAGTTTGTATGTGACCAATGGCGCTCAACTTGCTGCAAGCACTCTTGGACAAGGGAATGCAGGTAGTGTGGTAATTGATGCGAGGGGCAATGTCTCTTTTGATGGTATTTCTAGCAATGCCAGATCTTCGAGTGGTGCTTTCAGCACAGTAGAACAGACAGGAGTAGGTAAGGGCGGGGACATCCGCATTAGCACTGAGAGTTTGTATGTGACCAATGAGGCTCAACTTGCTGCAAGCACTCTTGGACAAGGGAATGCAGGTAGTGTGATAATTGATGCAAGGAACAATGTCTCTTTTGATATCGGCGATGCTTTCAGCAAAGTAGAACAAACAGGAAAAGGTAAGGGCGGGGACATCCGCATTAGCGCTGAGAGTTTGTATGTGACCAATGGCGCTCAACTTGTTGCGGCTACCGTTGGACAAGGGGATGCAGGTAGTGTGATAATTGATGCGAGGGGCAATGTCTCTTTTGATGATACCTTTAGCAATGGCAGATATTCCAGTGGTGCTTTCAGCAGAGTAGAACAGACAGGAGTAGGTAAGGGCGGGAACGTCCGCATTAGCGCTGTTACTGTGTCTGTGACCAATGGCACTGTACTTGATGCGAGCACCTTTGGACAAGGGGATGCAGGTGACATTGAAGTCAACGCCAAGAATTCCGTTAGTGTTTCTGGAACCAACTCAATTAGCGGACGCTCTAGTGCCTTATTTACAGATACTTCGAGTCCTACAGGTAAAGGTGGCGATATCATTGTAAATACGAGTGCTTTGCGCGTATCAGATGGCGCGGTTTTAGATGCGCGAACTGCCAATAATCGTAATGGCGGCAATATTACCTTAAATGTGAGACAGGCTGAGATTCTCAAAGGTGGACAGGTTCTCTCTACATCTTCTAGCACTGGAAATGCAGGTAAAATTACAGTCAATGCCACAGACCGAGTCCGAGTCAATGGAAGCGATCGCACTTTCACTGAGAGAGTAGAAAAATTTGGTAGAGATGTTGTTGCACCTATTGATCCTAATAGTGGCTTTTTTGTTCGTTCTCAAAGTACAGGAAGCGCCGGAGACATTGAAATTACCTCACCTAAAATTTATTTGGATAACTCCGGAAGATTCATCGCTACATCCGCATCAGGTAATGGCGGTAATATTAACCTACAAGTGGGTGACTTACTGTTGCTACGCCGTGATAGCCAAATTTCCACTTCTGCGGGTATTGATGGTGCAGGCGGTGACGGTGGTAACATTACCATTAATGCCCCTTTCATCATCGCTGTCCCAAGAGAAAATAGTGACATAACCGCCAATGCATTTACTGGTAAAGGTGGTAGAGTTGATATTACAACCAAAGGCATCTTTGGTCTTCAGTCTCGCAATAGCCCAACTCCCTTAAGTGACATCACAGCCAGTTCTGAACTTGGAGTAGCTGGCATAGTGCAAATCAACACACTTGATGTTGACCCCACACAAGGATTAGTAGAACTGCCCGTAAATCTGGTTGATGCTACACAGCAAATCGCTACTGGCTGCGCTCCAGGTGGTAAGCAAAGAAGGGGTTCATTTACTGCAACTGGACGTGGAGGAGTTGCCCCCAGTCCCACTGAACCATTAATGAGTGATGCGGTGCTAGCTGATTGGGTGAGGCTTCCATTGGAGACAAGGGCGCTAAAGACAACAAGGGCGAAGGATATCGAGGCAAGGGAACGAAGCAACACAGAAGCTAATTCTGTCAATCCCCCTACTGAAATTGTGGAAGCCACCGGGTGGGTAGTTGATGCCAATGGAAACATAGTTTTGGTCGCTAGTGCATCAACTGTTAATCCTCATAGTCCCTTGTTCAATCCGGCATCTTGCCCTATTCGTTAAGCTTGAGCGTTCAAGCTAACAAGATTTGCTTAGTAGTGAGGGATCGCTTTGTATTTTAGCAAGTCGTGTATGTCAAAATGAAAATGAGAAAAACCTCAAGGTGAGCGATCGCTCGGTTCCGCTAAACAAAGGATTGACTTATAGCAATGGCAGAAGAAACCAATCACAATGAAGCTGGGGAAGTAGCTCCCAGCACTGTTGAGAAGCAGGCTCCCGATGTTGCTGAAGAACACGCTCCTAGTACAGATTCACCAGCAGCGACAGATATTCCTAGCGCCAACGCACCAGATGCCAATGCGGTATCAGGAGATAATCCCAACGCGGCAAAAAAAGCTGACGCACCACCCAAAAAAGAAAAACCAGCCGCCGCGTCATCCGAGCCAGGAGAAAAAGCTGCAGCCGCCAAGGGAGCTGCAAAAAAAGAGAAAGCCCCAGCAGTTGAAGATAAACCATTTGCCGAATTTATACAGCAACATTACTTACCTGCTGTGGAAAAGGCGATTACTTCTCAAGGTGTGCAAGATTTACAGCTAAATTTTGCCAAACAAAAAGTAGCAATTAAGGGTTTTGACACTGGCGTTGAATGGTGGCAAATTCTTGGTAGTTGGCAAAACGGATTGCGACAGTTTAACTTATATTTTCCTGAAGAAGATATTCAAGGGAAGAAGGCATTTTCCTGTAATGAAGGCAAAAAGCCCAGCACTCTTGAGTCATTCTTAATTGATGAGCGCAAAGTTACACTAGACCTTTTAGTATATGGACTAGTGCAACGCTTGAACGGTCAAAAGTGGCTGGGAAGAAACTAATTTAATTCATGAAAATGGTAGATAACGGCTCCAGAAATGGGGTCGTTATCTATTCTTACATAGCCAGATTTCAGCAACTCTTTCAGCGCTGCTTCGACTTCAGGAAAAGTGGCTCCTGTTGCCTTCACACCTTGAGTAACAGTAAGTGTGCCACCCTTACTTTCAGCAGCTTCAATCAGCTTTACCACTAACTGATGACCAGTGGGACGGTATACTTCTGAAGCTACGACTGGTTCATTTAATGGCACACCCAGAGGGGACAACCCAGCTTTAAGTCTCAGTCTCATTTCGTGTTCATCAACCATATTAGGTATGAGGAACACATCCACAAATTGCCCTATACCCAGTATACCGCCTGTACACAGCCATAATAGCCCTGTGCCAATTTTACCATTATATAATCGATGCAGTCCGCCCAAGCCGAAAAACCAAGCTGCACTCAAAATATAGGAAACTAGAAGTCGTTCTTGTTTTTTGTTATTGTCAGCATTCATCTTGTTTTTTACCCCTCGTCGGCGCTGTTACTTTTCAGTCTTATTAGTTTTTGTTCTGATTCGTCACTTTATAGGCAGTTAGTTGGGTTTTTAGAAGTCATGAATTTGAATAACTCTTTATCCTACGATAACCAGCAAAACCAAAATTTTCCTAATTTTTAAGTTGCAGAAATTACATAACAGTAGGGGCGAGCAGCTGTTCGCCCTTATCATACATGGTCTTTCTTTCAGGATAAGATCAGCGCATAGTGCTAAACTTCACGCAGTAGATTCACCCAAACGGGTGATTTTCACAGGTAGGGGCGAGCGTGCGATCGCTTCCACTTTACTTGTAACAACCCCAATCTCCCTCCCCTATTTCCAAAAAAACGAGAGCGATTGTTGCAACTCTTAACGTTTTACCTCATAGCAATTATTCCCCTCCTTGGTAGACTGAGATTTGATACAAATAGTGTATTCAAGTCTCATATCTAACAGAGACACTGCAAATGCACCTGGGGAGAGCATTTTGCTTGGCTTTCTCAGGCACTTTAGATAAAAACTCATTGCAATCAAAACATGGTAGATTCCCTAAAAAAACCTAGCTTTGACGAAATGCGCCCAGGGATCAAAGTCCCAGCCAAGGAAACCCTGCTAACACCCCGGTTCTACACCACTGACTTTGACGAGATGGCACGGATGGACATCTCTGTGAATGAAGACGAGTTGAAAGCCATTCTCGAAGAGTTTCGTGCTGACTACAACCGCCATCACTTTGTTCGGGATGCTGAGTTTGAACAATCCTGGGATCATATTGACGGAGAAAAACGTCAATTGTTCATTGAATTTCTGGAACGTTCTTGTACTGCAGAATTTTCCGGCTTTTTGCTTTATAAAGAACTCAGCCGTCGTTTGAAAGACAAAAGCCCTGTACTAGCAGAGTGCTTTTCTTTGATGTCGCGAGATGAAGCCCGTCATGCTGGCTTCTTGAATAAAGCGATGTCAGATTTCAATATGTCGCTAGATTTAGGGTTTTTGACTAAGAGTCGGGATTATACCTTCTTTAAGCCGAAATTTATCTTTTACGCAACATATCTTTCGGAAAAAATTGGTTATTGGCGGTATATCACGATTTATCGTCATCTGGAGTCACATCCAGAAGACAGGATTTATCCGATTTTCCGGTTCTTTGAAAACTGGTGTCAGGATGAAAACCGTCACGGGGATTTCTTTGATGCGATCATGAAAGCCCAACCACAAATGTTAAATGATTGGAGGGCGCGGTTGTGGAGTCGGTTTTTCTTACTGTCGGTGTTTGCAACTATGTATCTGAATGATATCCAGCGTAAAGACTTTTATGCGGCGATTGGATTAGATGCACGGGAGTACGACATCTATGTGATTAAGAAAACTAATGAAACTGCAGGGCGTGTTTTCCCGGTAATGCTGGATGTGGAAACTCCGGAGTTTTATCAGCGATTGGATGTTTGTGTGCAAAATAATGAGAAGTTGACGGCGATCGCTAATTCTAATACTCCTAAGTTTTTACAATTCTTCCAGAAGTTACCTTATTACGTTTCTAATGGTTGGCAGTTGTTGCGGTTGTATTTGATGAAGCCAATTGATGCTATGGCTGCTCACGGTACTGTACGTTAGGCGATCGCTCTTTATAAGTTAAAAGGTTCTGCACGTTCGCAGAACCTTTTTTATTTTCTTGGTAATCTCCGACTAAATCAAAAAATTATTAAACACAAAGTTGGCAACATTTCTGCCTACTGCTACCCCATCTACAGTGGCGGCGTCGATATGAATTCCACCGTAAATGCGGCTATCAGAATCCTCTTGAGCTGCTTGTGAAAAGCTGCCGTAAGAGCGTGCAACACCAGGTAATTCCTGTGAACGAAGATCGTAACTGATGTTGTCAGTGTTATAAAACAGTTTGAGAATTTCGGGGTAAACTAAATCTTATTGAATCTATGCAGAAACAACAGAAGTGTCTTTAATTGCTGCTATCATCTAATTTGGTCGTGGCTAAAGCACGTTGGCGACTTCGGGGCTTGAGTCTCCCAGATCAGAGCTTAAGCGTACCCGCTACCCCTGTGGGTAATACTTACTCTCATATTTCAAAGCAGTGGTCTTAAACTTAGATGGCAACCATCCAAGTAATAGCGCTGCTGCAACGGAATAGCCGATTGAGTGTAAGTATTGGACAGTGCGACCTACTAAGATCGCTTCCACCTCGCTAGATCGCATGTATCTAGTAATTTGGTTATCCTGCCCTCGAACACGGACATTTATCGCCGCATTCCAATCAGCCTGGATTACATCCCCCGTGTAACGGATAAACAGATCCCCTTTTCGGCAACCTAAAAGCGTTCCCGTCAAAGAATCAAGTTGCGATGTATAAGCTGGATTGACCACTGATATTGTCGATCCAGTCTCCAAAGAGATTTTCTCAATTGAAGCTTGTAATTCCCCTTTCATCCATTGATTAAGCTTGCGTGTAAGGTGCTTTGCCTGACTCTTGCCTTTGATGGGGATAGAGAGATCCTCGCAAATTATATCGATAGGTGAAGTGATGACCCGTCGTAAATCAAAGCGAATAAAATTCTTGATAGTTTCTTTCTCGCTTTGTAGCTTGCGAGTTTTGACCTTATAGCCAAGATTTTTTTCTAAAATACGCGCTGCCTTGGCTGGGTCATGCTTTGTAATACCGTTTGCGAATGCTCTAATCCGATAGCGATTACGGTTGGTTTTGGCAATCCGCTCGGTCTTTTCGGTCATCATCTTCCCAAGTCCAGACGCTATCGCTTGACCGTCAGAAGTATAAAACCCTTCTGTATATCCTTTGTCTAATCCTATTGATTGAGTAGGCTTACCCTCTGGCAAGGTCTTCGTGCGTTGATGGACGCAATGTACTTCTAATTGCCCATCAATGTTCCGAATGACTCGGATTTGACCTTTGATAATATGGCGACATCTAAGATTTAAGGTAATCTTTTTGCCACGCTCTAACCCTTGGATTTGTAATTCGACAGAATGACGGTTAATTCGTTTGCAGGTGTAGCCTTGACCCTGATAAACAATCTGATTGCGAACAAAAGTACGACCTCGCTTGTACTGAGTGCGAAATTTACGATGGAGCCATTTATCCTTAGTTGGGTCTGTTTCCAGTAATTCAATCAGCCTATTCCGTGCCGTTTCAATAGCACAGGTTGGAAACATCTCTAACGACACAAGTTTAAGTGCTTTTAACTCCTCTCCTTTTTTCTTCCCTTTGTTCTCTGCTAGCCATTTTAAGCGTTGTTGTTGGACGCTTTGCATTGGATATTTTCGCCATATCTCGCGCACTAGATAAACTTTAGCCGCTTCTTGTTGCGCAGAAATCGCTTTCATCGTGTCATTGACAGCCCATTCCCATATCTTCCCCGGAAGTCCAATATCATCGGGTTTTAATATTGTCCTAATGATGGAATCAGCTTTCTTCCAATCTAAGTCCCAGCCTTGCAAAGAACCAAGTTTGTTATAGGTGAGTGATCTAGGGATGCCACACAGGTGCATTATTTGATCCACCTGTGCTTCATCAGAACAAGAAACAACAGGGATTACCTGAGTATAGGTTTCTTCTGTTTTACGTTGTTTCTTGCTTGCCATGATTGTTTACCTCCTCTATAAACAAATGATAGCATATTTTTAGACCAGCCACCATATCTAAATCAAAAATGGGAAAGAAAAAACTTAGAGGAGTAGGGCAAGATTATGACGAGGTAAAAACTCACATACACATTGCTTTAACTCCTACAGCAAAAAAACTTCTACAGCAAAGAGCTTCGGAGCGTGGTTGTAGAAGTATTAGCGATTTGGTCGAAAAGTGGGCTAGAGGACAAATTACATAGATTTGCTGTGTTTTATCTAGACTTGAGTCTTTCTGCTTAACCGCTTTAGGTGCTGAGAATAGTACTGTTCGTACAGCAGATCAAACAGAAATAGCTCAATTCTGGGCATCCGATCGCGATGATACCTTTAGACCACCAGGGCAACTAAACGAACTCGCGCAAGAAGTTGCCCTCGTGATTATGGCTATTCGTTTGAGCGCTGGACTTCTCAGTGGTTAGGAAAACATCTTGCCCAAGAATTAGGTATAAAAGTTAGCAATTACCACATTACTCGTTTACTGAAGTCAATGGGGCTTTCTACTCGAAGTAGAAACAAAACTGAAAAGAGTCAAGGGTTGGAGTATTAGCATTGGCAAGGTGCAGTTTTCTCTGGAGCCTGTCTGGCGATCGCACATTAATTTGATCAAGACCAATAACTGATTGTTGAGGTACTGGTCTTGATCAAATTAAGTTTCTGCTATCCTTTTTTATAAACCGCCAAGACGCCAAGGACGCCAAGGATTGAAAGAGAAGTTAAGAATTGTTATCAGTTATGTTGATTTGCGCAAATGTATGTACCCCCTTAATCACAGGAGTTAGCGCGAACGATCGCTTTCCCTGTGTAGGCGACTGGCGTTGGCTTGGGGAGATCGGTTTTGCGGCTGCTTGTTTGCTGTTAACAGCTACTCCTGGTAGATGTGAACCTCCTGTTGAGTTGGATTTAAGTCCGGAGGTGATTGAAGGTAGTCCTGTTTTACAGCGGTGGCGGCGGAAAGTGCCAAATGTATTGGAGGATATTAGGAATGATCCGAGTTTTTGCACAAGAGTACGATTTGGTTTTTCTGTGTTTCCTTCAATGGGACAAGCTTTTGGAGTAAATGTTGGTGTTGAGGATGTTTTTATTGGTGATGGTTTAACTGTTAGTGGTGAGTATCAGGCAGCATTTAATGGTAAGCATGAGGCTTACGGTGTAGATTTGCATTATTATTTACGTCCTTTAGGTAGTTATGTTAATTTTGCACCTGTGGTAGGTTTTAGGCATTTGCAAACAAATAGTTACTCTACAGATGGAGTGAATTTAGGTGCGAGGTTGCTGTTAGTTTTGTCTCGTGATGGTGCTGCAGACATATCTCTAACTCAAAGTTGGGTTAACCCAGGTACTAATGAAGAAGTTGGTTTAACTAGTTTTTCCGTAGGTTATGCTGTTACTCGTAATCTCCGTATTGCTACAGATATTCAAAAACAAAATGCTCGACGGGATAAAGATAGTCGTGTAAATATTGTTTTGGAATGGATACCTTAATATTAAGAAACATGTTTTCTCACTTCTTAAAGAAATGGATTATGTTTTATTTTTTTTCCGGAAACGACAAAATTTTAATGTTAGTGATTAATATATCCTTGTCTATCTTTTAGCTAAACTTTACTGTTTTTTAGTAGTTTACTAATTAATCAGTTTAGCAAACGAGCCTGTTTCCCAAGCTATTCATCACAAAATAACGTTGGAGTGTGTTTCTACTAGTTCGCGTCGCCTGTAGCTTACACAAAAGTGTATGCCTAACGTTTGAGTTACAGTAATATGAGGAAAAGATATCTACAATCAATTTTGACATACTTTTTTATGACCCATATCTGAGTCATTTTACTATCTGGTAATAGCAAGCTCTACATAGCTATCAGTACCTCTGTTGATATTTTTGTTTATTTCAACAAGGCTATCCACAAGTTTCCATAAAAATATTACTTTTACCCCTATGAAAACTCTTCCTATTGGTAGATACAGATTTTTTCAATCTTTACAACCACTAGCTCTACTAACGAAGATCACCAGCCAACAGAATACTGGTTGTTTGCAGGTTTATAGCTCGACAGCTACATGGTTATTCTATCTTGAAAAGGGTAAACTAATATACGCTTGTTACGCAGATAACATGTTTAATTTGCTTTACAAAAATTTACAACAATTGAGTCAGAAAATTTCTACTCTTCATCCAGGGATTTATCAGCAGTTACAAGCAATATTTGAAACAGGTATTGAGCATCAGGCAATTCCTAATCCAGATTATCTAGCCATTTGCTGGTTAGTTAATCAGAGGCATCTTAACTTAGCCCAAGCAGGAACATTGATTGAGAGATTGGCATTAGAGGTTTTAGAGCCATTTTTAAGGTTAAAAGAGGGAAGTTATGAATTTTCTTCAGAAAGTTTTTTAGACGACATGCCTAAGTTTTGTCATCTCGATCTGCTTTTACTTGCCGAAAACTTTCAAAAACAGTACAAAAGTCCAGAAAATTCTGACAATCAAAAGGTAAACCATCGCTTTCAAGTTTTTCAAGGGCGATCGCCATCGACACAATCAAAAAAACAACCACCATTACATAGCGCTCAACAAGTATACCAACATCCTTTCAACAAAAAATACACAGTTTTCTGTATTGATGATAGCCCAATCATAATCAATACCATTAAATGTTTTTTGGATGAGCAAATTTTTACCTTTGTTGGAGTTAACGATCCAGTAAAATCTTTAATGCAAATTATCCGTGTGAAACCTGACATAATTTTACTAGATATTGAGATGCCTAATTTAGATGGTTATGAACTGTGTTCCTTACTACGTAAACATTCTTATTTTCAAAATACACCAATAATTATGGTAACAGGAAGAACAGGCTTAATAGATAGAGCAAGGGCAAAACTTGTGAAAGCTTCAGGGTATTTAACTAAGCCTTTTACACAAGCAGATTTACTGAAAATCGCCTTTCAATACATTAAATAATTAAGCTATAGACATAAAAATAACACCTTGATTTAATTTTGGTATTCACTATTACTAAGACTACTATAAATCTATTTTGTCACGGCAAAAATTCTTGAAGCGCAATTATTAATTTTTTCTTAAAAAGATTACTCTTAAAGAAAGTTTTGAGTAGCCTTGAAGGAAAACTAGTCTTTTTCTAAAAATCTAGCATCTACTCAAGCACTTCTATTTGATTTATGAACAAATTTATTTGAACTGTTAACAATTAGCAGTTAACAGTTCAAGGTAGCTAATTGTTGATTGAACATCTCCGAAAAAATAATGTAGAGACGTTCCATAGAACGTCTCTAAAATAATTGTAGACAATACTTTATTATTATGTTAAAAAGCAAAGAACTAGAAATTCAGATGCAGTTCCTCGAAGGAGTAACTGAATACATAGATACCTTAGAAGCTACATTACAAGAAATAAAAGATAATGGTACTATTACTCTAAAAAAAATAAATGTAGCACTAAAATATGCTCATTATATAAAAAATGATGCAGCCTTAATGGGGTTTCGTATACTTGGTGATTTAGCTCAGCGATTGCAAGATTTATTTATAGTTTTGAAAACTTATAAAATTTCTTGGCAATTTGACAATGATTTACACAATTTATTAGTATTTGTACTAGATTGGCTACGTCAAATAGTGAGACTACATTCAGAAGGTTATACTATTGACGAGCAGTGGTTAACAACATTTTGTTATCCAGTATTTGAGGAATTGTATGAACGATTGGGTGCGCCAATACCTGAGGATGCGATCGCATGGAGACAGGAGACAGGAGACAGAATGAGCTCTGTTTACACAGATGAGGGGTTAATAGCTTCGATTAATAGATTAGGAGACAATCAAAAGCTCAGTAATAACATTTCTGAGTCTAGCTTTAAACATAGTATTTCTCCTGACACATGTCTTCTCACTCCTGACTCCTCTCATCAAGATTTATTCAGCGAACTTAACACCCAAAATCATAATTATAAAATGCAAATAGAAAGATTACAAAAACTAATCCGTAACCTGAGCATTCGTGTGAAAAACATGGAGCGAGAAAACTATGAACTACGTCTTGCTTATGACAAATTTACTACTAAAATAGCTACAGCAACCTATACACAGTATCAGTTAGAAGACAACTGGACAGATAATAGTGATAGCAGCGATTATGTAGAAAAAGACTGCTATGATGAACTACAAATTTTATCACAAACAGTGATGAAAGCAGTAGTTAAAATCCAAGAAATTACTACAGACATTCAACTGAGTTTAGAAGACACAGGTAAAGTTAACCTTCTACTTAATAAAACAGCCCAGCAGTTACAAAAATCCTTTACCCAAATCAGGATGCGCCCACTATCAGATTTAGTTGAGCGCTTTCCCTTAGCTTTGAGCCAAATGAGTGTAGAGTACGGCAAAAATGTACAATTGAAAATAGAAGGTGCGAACACTCTAATTGAATCTAACATTTTAGAAGCTCTCGACGAGCCTCTGATGCATTTAATAATTAACGCTTGCCAACACGGCATAGAAGATCAAACAATCCGCCGTGCTTGTGGTAAACCAGAACAAGGATTAATTGAAATCAAAGCAACTCATCAAGGAAATCGTACACTGATTACAGTTAAAGATGATGGCAGTGGTATTTCTCCTGAGAAAATTCGTAGCCGTGCTTTAGCAATAGGGCTAGAACCAAAACAACTAGCTCAAATTAGTGATGATGAATTGTTATCACTGATATTTGAATCCAAATTAAAAGTTAGTGAACATACAAGCACACCATTCAGTCGAGGTATAAGCATAGTACATAGTAAACTCAAACAAGTACAAGGAGACTTAAAAGTAGACACCATACAAGGAGTAGGCACTACCTTTACACTGTCACTACCTTTAATCGCACCTTAAACCGGACGACAACCAGATAAAGTGCTGTGCAAATTTACCACAGCACCAATCACAACAATAGCTGGTGAAGCAAAACCAGTTGCCTCAACTTGCGCAACAATAGTTCCCAACTTACCAATAAGTTCCTCCTGTTGCGACAAAGTACCCCAACGTACCAAAGCAATCGGCATCTCCAAACTCAACCCCGCCCCTTGCAACTGCTCCACAATATAAGACAAATTGTGAACACCCATGTAAATCACAATAGTTTCCGAACCTAGAGCGAGCGCATTCCAATTTACAGCCGGACGATACTTACCCGCTGCCTCATGCCCAGTTACAAAAGTCACCGATGAACTATACAGACGATGCGTCAAAGGAATCCCAGCATAAGCCGGAGCCGCTATACCCGAAGTAATACCAGGCACAACCTCCACCGACACCCCAGCTTGTACCAACTCCTCCATCTCCTCACCACCACGACCAAAAATAAACGGATCTCCCCCCTTCAAACGCACAACCACAGCAAAATCCCGCGCCTTATCAATCAACAACTGAGTCGTCTCATCCTGAACCAAAGAATGACGCCCCCGACGCTTCCCAGCATCAATCATCACAGCCTGAGGATTAACCATCCCCAAAATCTCCCGACTCACCAAAGCATCATACACAACCACATCCGCACACTCCAACAAACCCTTCCCCTTCAAAGTCATCAACCCCGGATCACCAGGGCCCGCACCCACCAAATAAACCTTACCCAAAAACCTCTCCTCTTCCTTCGCGTTCTTCACTTCTCCTGTCGGAGACGCGGAGCGAACGTGACGCTCCGCGAACGCGCCTTCGCTGTTCATTATTCCAACAACTCCCAAACCAAATCAACCAACTCATCACTCATCCCCAAAGGCTCAGCCAAAAAAAAACACACCTCAGAGAACTCTAACCTCAACTCCTCAATCCGCCAACAAATCGCATCAGTCACCCCACCAGCAAACAAAAAATAAGGCAAAATACCAATCTTTTCATACCCAGCACCGATCAACTCCCTCACCCGCAATAGTAAACTTTGTTTCACATTCCAATAAGCTGCCACCGCTCCCAAACAAGCCGCCATATCTTCTACCACCAGCTTTGAACCAGAACGACGGCTACCATGAGCTAAGAGAATCCACTGGTAATTGTTAGTAACTTTTCTTTCCAATAACCGCTTCAAACCGGAGTTGCTACCTAAGTATAGCAGCAAATCTATCATAATATCTTCACCAACAACCTGCCTTGCCAAATCCACCTGAGATGGAATATCTTCCATCACATGCACTCCCGGAAGCAGAAATAAAGGTAGAATTTTCAAGCGATCGCATCCACAAGCAATAGCATCGCGAGCAAACCGAATCACTTGCTCGTGTAAAGATTCAGGACTTAGTTCCAAATATGCTACTCCAACCATTTGAGATTTTGGCTGTAAGCAATGCAACTTATTCCTTACCATCTGAGCCAAATGCTGCATAGCAATTTCTGGACGGGGATCGCGGCTACCGTGAGATACGAGCAGATACGCAGATGGCATGATCAATCATTGTGAAGGTGTTATTTTAATATAGCGTGAGAATAAACACACAGATGCATACAATAACGCCTTGAACTGAAGTTCAAGGCTTATAGCTCAAGTTCGTTAAAAGGGACTGAAAAAGTTAAGCAGTCAATTAAGACTTCACTTCACTGGTAGGATCAGCTATGTAACGGAAATTAGGCTCTGAATTCCAAGGACCACGTTCATCCTTACCATTAGTAGACAGATTATAGTAAATATCCACTGTGTTATCAGGTTGGATATTACCAAAGAAAGGATCAGTTAATTTACCCAAAGAATCCAACGCATTCATAAACATTTGGGTATGAGAAATTTCTCTTGTTAATAAATGTACGAGTGTCTTCTTGGTACCTTCGTCAGGAGCAAGTTTGATCAACTCTTCATAAGTTTGACGTGCGCCTGCTTCAGCAGCAATATCAGCCCGTAAGTCCCGCACTACGTCGCCACCTTCATTAACGTAGTTAGCACTCCAAGCATTACCTTGGCTATCTAGTAAATGTGGTCCCATACCCCGCACGGCAAACAAAGTGCTTTTATAAGCTTCAGTTTGGTCTACATTTTTAGTGTGACCTTCAATTAGTCTGCCTACCATTTCCAAGTGACCAAACTCTTCCAAGGCAATATCTTGTAACATATCCCGGATACCAGGATTTTCGCAGTGGAAAGATTGAGTCCAGTATTGTAGAGCAGCTGTTAGTTCACCTGTTGCACCACCAAATTGTTCAAGCAGAAGTTGGGCAAAACGTGGATTTGGCTCGTTAACGTTAACAGTGTGAATTGTTTCTTTTTTATGGAAGAACATGACTCTTATCCTCTAGAACCGCCGTTTTATTCCAACTTGAAACTGAGTAAGTTACTTCAACGAACCTACTCTAGAAAGCTGGATATTCACTCTATATACCTCACAATCCTAAATACAATCACCAAGAAGAGCTTGCCTCTGGAGGAAGACTTGCTGCTCTATCAAAAGAGAGTGTGGGTGCTACTAACGTTGTTGCGCATTGTAAGTATAGAACTTGTCAAACGCTCCCACTGTTTCAAATTGGTATGAAGGTACTAAGGAATTCAGTGTTAAATCTGTACGATAGATACTGAAAATTAGAAAATTTTGTCTTTGCGTACTGGCGGCGATAATGTCGCGCATCTGCGGGTTAGCCGATTCTATCAGTTGGTTGCAGTTGAGATTTACTAAATTCTTTAATAAATTTGGTGTTTTCTTGCAGACATTAGCTTTTATATATTCTGTTAGTTGTTGCGCAGCATACTCTTCATATTCAGCCGGACTGGGATTTGTTGTTGCCATTGCTACTCCCACGGCTGCTAGCGCTACTGCTCCCGCACATGCCATAATGGTAAAGGCTTTCATTTTTTTCACACGTTACTATCTCTAAATTTTAGACTCAAGGTTAACTGAGTCCGTTCCTGAAAAAAAAACTGGATCATTTAAAAAATATCTGCTATACTCATATATATCAATGGCGAGCGTGGCCAAGTGGTTAAGGCAGAGGTTTGTGGTTCCTCCATTCGTGGGTTCGAGTCCCATCGTTCGCCCTTAGTAGAGACGTTCCATGGAACGTCTGTACAGCAGTTTTTGGGTGATGCATAATTATTTTGGTGGAGATGTCTATTCTATACGTTGCAGAATCAGCTCCATTAAGGCGTCAATGAGGCGATCGCTCTTCATTGGGATCACATCCTTACCATGCATCATCTCTTGAGTCATGACAAAATGAACTAGTGACCCAAGCATAATTCGCGCCGTTGCTTCTGGATCGGAAATTTTCAGTTCTTTTCGACTTGCCAAGTAAAGCCTTAGAATCTCAATCACTGGCTTGACTATATTAGTGACGCAAACGACAGCCAACTCTGGGAAACGCTCTGATTCCCCAATCAGCACGCGCTTAAATGCACGAAATTCTTGATCCTCAAGCATATGATTTAATGCTTTTTGAGCGAGATTTCGCAGCACTATTTTCGGATTGCCTTCTAAGGGTTCTGTACCAAAGACTGAGTGAAACCTTTCTCTTGCCAATTTTTCAATCAGCGCTTTAAACAGTCCCTGTTTATCTTGAAAATGGCTATAGACAGTTGCCTTAGAAACTCCAGCACAAGCAGCTACCTTATCCATACTTGTACCTGCATAGCCGTGAACGAGAAACTCTTGCATTGCTCCAAGGAGAATCTGTTCAACTTTATCAGTGGAACTGTCGCGCTCTTCACTAATTCTTGCACGTACCATACGAAAAAGTTTAGTTTAGTTATATTATATGACTAAACGGTTTAGTTTTACACGACCGCTGAAGAAGGGCGTTATGGTGCATAATCCCAAATTAGAATCAAAAACAGAAGAATCGATCTACCGTAAACCAATCCGTCCACTTATACTTACAGCTATACTAGCAACCCTAGTAGTAGGTGGAATTAGTTTGTACACAGTACAAAGGTTTAGAAACGCAAATAGCCAGAAAATAGTCCCAGCAGCCAATGCTGTGGAAGTAAAAACAGTAACAGCGCTTGGAAGACTAGAACCAAAAGGAGAGGTAATCAAACTATCAGCGCCAGCTAACGTGGAAGGAAATCGGGTAGAAAAACTGCTGGTAAAAGAAGGAGATAGACTCAAGCCTGGACAAATGATAGCAGTATTAGATAGTCGCGATCGCCTACAAGCTTCATTATTAGAAGCACAAGAGGCAGTGCGAGTAGCCCAAGTAAACCTTGTGCGAGTTAAAGCAGGTGCAAAACAAGGTGAAATCGAAGCACAAAAAGCGGCAATTGCTCGTTTAGAAGCTGAACAAAACACCGAAATCGAAGCACAAAAAGCGACGATTGCACGCCTAGAAGCTGAACAAAACACCGAAATTGAAGCACAAAAAGCGACGATTGCTCGCCTAGAAGCCGAGCAAAACACCGAAATTGAAGCCCAAAAAGCGACGATTGCCGAAGCTCAAGCACAGCTAGTAAATGCCCAAGCAGAAATTCAACGCTATGAAAAATTATACCAAGAAGGAGCAATTGCTATCTCTTTAAGAGATACTAAAAATTTAACAGTTGCTACAGCACAACAAAAACTCAACGAAGCACGCGCCAACCTCAAACGCATCCAATCTTCTCGACAGCAGCAAATAATAGAAGCACAAGCTAACCTTAATCGTATCCAGTCTTCCCGAAAACAACAACTAGCAGAAGCACAAGCTAACCTCAAACGAATTCAATCTTCTTTTGATCAACAAATCAAAGAAGGCAAAGCCACCTTAGATAAGATAGCAGAAGTTCGTCCAGTGGATGTGTTAGCAGCCCAAGCAGAAGTAAATCGTGCTGTTGCCGCCATGAAAAGAGCGCAAGAAAATTTAAAAATGGCTTACGTGCAATCACCTCAAGAGGGACAGGTATTCAAAATTCATACCTTTCCTGGGGAATTAGTTTCCAATGAAGGTATTGCCGAGATTGGGCAAACTGGGCAAATGTATGCCGTTGCAGAAGTATACCAAAGTGACATCGGTAAAGTACGATTAGGTCAGAGAGTGCGTCTAGTCAGTGAATCTTTAAATGGTGAATTACTGGGAACTGTAGACAGAATTGGCTTACAGGTACTAAGGCAAAACGTAATTAACAGCGACCCCTCTAGTAATATAGATGCCAGAGTAGTGGAAGTTCATGTTCGCCTAGATCCAACATCTACAGAAAAAGCATCCAGATTCACTAATTTACAAGTAAAAGCAGTAATCGAATTGTAGAGACGCCCCGGCGGGGCGTCTCTACATGATGTGCCAAAAACCACGCATCTAAAATTGACTATGATTGGATTCATTCAACAACTGCGGCGAAGAACACCATTAGGATGGCGACAACTAAGTCATGAAAAAGGTCGTTTCTTAGTAGCATTATCAGGCATTGCCTTTGCCGATGTTCTGATGTTCATGCAGCTAGGGTTTCAAACTGCCCTATTTGATAGTAACACCAGACTACATGGCAGTATGGTTGCCGACATTTTTTTAATTAGTCCCCAAGCACGTAACCTGGCAAATATGTCTTCGTTTCCACGCCGAAGATTGTATCAAGCAACGGATATGCCAGGAGTAAAGTCGGCAGAACAAATGTATGTCAACTTTATCGACTGGAAAAATCCCCAAACGCAACAGAAGACAACAGTATTAGTGATGGGGTTTAATCCAGACAAGCCAGCTCTTAACTTACCAGAAGTTAACTCTCAATTGGACGAGATTAAACTTCCCGATACCGTCTTATTTGATAGTGCCTCTAGAGGAGAATACCAAGAAGCGCTTAATCAAATTAATCAAGGTAAACCCGTTACTACAGAAATTGCCCGCAGGACAGTTACTATTAGTGGTACTTTTAAAGTAGGTGCTTCTTTTATTGCTGATGGTACTCTAATTACCAGTGACCAAAACTTTTTGCGATTATTCCCCAGACATGAACCCAGCAGTGTCAGTGTAGGATTAATAAAATTACAACCAGGTTATGAACCGCAACAGGTGGCTTCATACTTGAAATCTCACTTGGGTGATGATGTGAGAGTCTTAACCCAAGAGGAATTTATCAGTTTTGAGAAAAAATACTGGCAAGAAAACACTGCAATTGGCTTTATCTTTAGCTTGGGTGTAACGATGGGGTTCTTGGTAGGGGTGATTATTGTTTATCAAGTACTTTCAACTGATGTTAATGCTCATATGAAAGAATATGCCACCTTCAAAGCAATGGGGTATCGCAATCTCTACCTACTAGGAGTGGTGTTTGAGGAAGCAATAATCTTGGCAGGGTTGGGTTTTTTACCAGGAGTTGCTGTCTCCTTTGGACTCTATTCTATGACACGGAACGCTACTAACCTACCATTATATATGACTTTGGCAAGAGCTTTACAAGTACAGATACTCACTATTATTATGTGTATGATTTCAGGTGCGATCGCCACTCGTAAAGTTCAATCTGCTGATCCTGCTGATATGTTCTAAAATTCAAAATCCTATGCCACCTGTAATTTCTATTGAAAATCTCAACCACTACTTTGGTAAAGGTCAACTGCGTAAACAAGTACTATTTGATATTAATTTAGAAATCAACGCTGGTGAAATTATCATTATGACAGGTCCGTCTGGTTCTGGTAAAACTACGCTGCTTACTTTAGTGGGTGGATTGCGTTCTGCTCAAGATGGTAGTTTACGGGTGCTAGGAAGAGAACTTTGTGGTGCTAGTGCAGGAGAACTAGTGCAGGCACGACGCAGTAATGGATATATCTTCCAGGCACATAACTTGCATGGTAGTTTGACAGCAGTACAAAACGTCAGGATGGGCTTGGAACTGCATCAGCATATTTCACCCAAACAAATGTACCAGCGCTCAGTTGATATGCTGGATTTGGTTGGATTGGGGCATCGTGTCAATTACTATCCCGATGACTTATCGGGAGGACAAAAACAGCGGGTAGCAATTGCGCGGGCGTTGGTGAGTCATCCCAAAATAGTTTTAGCAGACGAACCTACCGCTGCTCTTGATAGTAAGTCGGGAAGGGATGTTGTTAACTTGATGCAAACACTAGCCAAAGAGCAAGGTTGTACTATTTTGTTGGTGACTCACGACAACCGTATTCTGGATATTGCCGATCGCATCGTCCATATGGAAGATGGAAAGTTAGCCAAAAATCTATCGGAGGTAGGATGATTTTTGGTATTTTGTTCATGTGGGATGAATTTTAGATTTTATTGATGTTTGTTTTTTGACCGTTCTTTATAATTGAGAAAAGTATGAGAAGATTTTAGACAGCAAGTTGTTCCCTTGTACCCTATCCTTTCATGTCGAATACCTGGACAATACTCATCATTGATGATTGTGCGGAGGATCGGGAAGCCTATCGTCGCTACCTCTTGAGGAATTCTGACCAGTCATACCAGATTTTGGAGGCAGACTCGGCAGAAGATGGACTTGCTTTGTGTAAGGAAATTCATTGCGATTTGATTCTGGTGGATTTTTGCTTACCTAGTATGAATGGGTTAGAGTTCCTTGATAGGTTAAAGCAGCAATTAAATCAGACACCTGTACCCGTAATTATGCTGACGGCATATGGGGATGAAGAAGTAGCTGTAGCAGCGATGAAAAGTGGCGCTCACGATTATTTGGTTAAGCAGCATCTCAAAGCAGATGTGCTAAAATTAGCAGTCCGTAACGCAATTAAGCAGTCGCATTTACAAAAACTGCTAGGTAAAACCCAGGAACGACAACGGTTAATATATACCACAGCTTTGCGCATTCGTCAATCTCTAAATTTAGAGGAAACGCTCAAAACTACAGTTGCGGAAGTAAGACAATTGCTTAAGTGCGATCGCGTAGTGGTATTCCAGTTTATTAATGATACAAATGGCTTGGTTGTGGCGGAGTCAGTTGGTCAAAACTTTTGTGTAACATATGGGATAGAAATTAAAGAAACCTACTTTCAACAAACAAAAGGGATAAATTACGAAGGAAATAAACAGACTATCACTAATATCCATAATGCTGAGTTAAGTGATTGCTACCGTAATTTGTTAGAAAGGTTTGAGGTGAAAGCTAATTTAGCAGTACCAATCCTTTTAAGTAACAGCGGAAATAAAATTCCTAAACTTTGGGGTTTATTAATTGCCCACCAATGTTCACAAGAAAGACAATGGCAAGTAGATGAAGTAAACATCCTTGATGAATTATCGGTGCAATTGGCGATCGCGATCCAGCAAGCAGAATTACTAGCTCAAACTCAAGCAGCACTAGAGAAACAAAAGCAACTGAACGAATTTAGATCGCAAATCATCGCCACAGTTTCCCACGAGTATCGCACACCCTTAGCTTCAATTTTGGCTGCGGCATCAACGGTGAAACAAAATTCTCATAAACTGGATGAATCTAGAAAACAAAGATTTCTACAAATTATCGAGCAAAAAGTCAGGCATATGTCCAAACTAGTGGATGATATGCTGGTTGTGAATCAATTTGAATTGAATAAAACCAAGTTTAAGCCAGTCTCGCTCAATCTCAATCAATTTTTTGCTGAATTGATAGATGAACTACAGCAATTAACTAGCGAACAGCATAAATTAATATTTAAAGTAACAGGAAATAACTTCAGCTTTTGTGGTGACAAAGGACTTTTGCGGCAAATATTTAGCAACTTAATGTCCAATGCAATTAAATATTCTCCAGAAGGTGGTAATATTGAATTTCACTTGATTGAAGAAGAAACACAGATAGTTTTCTCTGTTCAAGATTGGGGAATTGGCATACCAACAAAAGACCAAGAAAACTTGTTTCAATCCTTCTGTCGTGGCGGTAATGTTGGCACAATTTCCGGAACAGGTTTGGGACTTGTAATTACTAAAGCTTGTGTAGATTTGCACGGTGGTAAAATTACCTTGTCAAGTCAATTAGGGCAAGGAACTAAGGTGACAGTCAGTTTACCTTCTTCAATTTGTCCATGAACCGACAAACCATCAGTGTTCAACTATCGTACTCGTGAAATTCCAAATGTGAAACTCCGGGCGGGAATGACATTAACAATCGAACCAATTGTAACAGCAGGTTCTAATCAAACTCGCACTTGATCAGACGGTTGGACTGTAGTTACACTGGATAAATCCCTAGCTGCTCAATTTGAACATACATTATTAGTGACTGACAATCGATACGAAATCTTAAGAGATTGCCCTTCGGGCACGCTACGCGAACGCACAAAGGTTTAGTCATTTGTCAAACCAGCCAATCAGTAAAATAGATAAAGTTATGCTCATAATTATGGCTATTCAGATACATGATTTATTGTCAACCGTAAATCCTAACTTAGATGTGTAGCGTTTATTTTGGGAAAAGTGTTGATAACTAGATATAATAAGGCTTTTCAGAGCCGGAATGCATGATTTTACAAGCATTTTGGCTCAATACCTAGATTAAGTTTTGGTTGACAAGCAACAGAGCAACGCAATAGCACATAAATCTACTACAACAGTGGTTTGGAGTTTATAGTCACATAACCAGCACGCTTAAAAGCGATATTACATCAACAGAAAATTCTTTAAAGCATCTGGAAAATATGATTTGTCTTTTGTAGTAAAGCATATAGGAAACTTGTTTTTGTTCTTTTCAGGGTATTTATGGTATATAATAATCCAAGTACGTCTGAGCCAAAAGAAGCATATATTGCTAAGGCTAGTCTTAACGACCAAGCTACAGAAAAAGACTTTCTTGGTTTTGAGCCTTATGTTACAGCGATCGCAGAATTCTTAACTAATCCCGTTACCCTACCCCCACTTACTCTTTCAATTGAAGGTGAGTGGGGTAGTGGTAAATCTTCCTTTATGAAGCAGCTACAGAAAGCAATAGTCGAGGTTTCGCGTCAGAATTTTGAAAAGGAACTTAAACAACGCAAAGAGGAACTTCAATCTAAAACTAATAAGTATAACGCCAAAAATTTACTTAATAAATTACGTGCTTTCCCAAAGCTAATTAGCATCATTAAAGAATCGCTTAGCATCAGCTTTACAAAATTTAAACATCCAAAAACAGTATGGTTCAATGCTTGGAGGCATGATAAAGCAGAAGCTTTATGGGCAGCTTTCGCACTTGAATTTTTACGACAGATTTCTCAAGTTCGTCGGCGTCGTGATATCTTTCGTGTGCTGAAAGGAAATATTAAGCTATTTTTTCTTCGCTTTGATTGGAAAAACGGATTTCAGACTATTTCTTTGGTGTTACTTGGTTTACTGGTTGTAGTAGTAATTGTTATTGTTGCTTTGTTTATAGGAGATGATTTCATTGAGAAATTAACTCAACTATTGTCTCGCAACTATCTAAAGCCAATTAATCTGCGAACACTCTTACAATTAGTAACAATTTTATTTGGCGGAATAGGCGTTGTTTCTGTTTTACTAAAGTTGTTCAACATGGGCGATTCCAAAAACGATTTGACTAAATATCTTCGCTCTCCTAACTATCAAAATCAAGTTTCTTTCGTTGAAAGTTTTCATAAAGACTTTAAGAAGATTGTCGAGGCGTTTGCAGGCAAGAACAAGGTGTATGTTTTCATTGATGACATTGACCGTTGTGAAGTCCCTAAGTGGGCTGAGCTAATGCTTGCTATAAATATGATGATATCAAACGACCCGCAATTGATTTTTATTCTTGGAATGGATCGGGATAAAGTGGCAGCGGGTCTTGCAATCAAATACAAGCAATTAATTCCTTATTTAGTACTAGAATCAGAAAATAGAGTCAGGCGTAGTTCATCTCCCAAAGGAATGGATTACGCTTATACTTTCATGGAGAAGTTTATTCAGTTACCTTTCCAAGTACCACAACCTAGTAAGGAAGTTTTTGACAGTTTTTTAGAACACATTTCTCGTCCTGCATTACAAGAGACTAAGGCACCAAAACGTAAGCGTAAGTTAAGACAACAATCTCAATCAGAACCAGAACCAACTAACAATCCAGAGCAGGAACCTTTACCTGAAACCCAGATAATACAACAACGCATTGAGCGCATCAAAGTAGATGTAACTAAAGATTCGACAACTTGCGAAATCGTATTAATGGTTATTTCTGCTTTGGATTATAACCCCCGTCGGGTAAAGCAGTTTATTAATCTATTTAGATTGAAAGCGTTTATCGCTGCTTCTACAGGTTTATTTGACGATGTGCAGTCAGAGGATTTTAATAAACAACATTTAACGCTAGAGCAGTTAGGGAAATTTACTGTGCTCGTTTTGAAATGGCCCCGGCTGCTTGTTGATTTAGATGCAGACCATGCGCTCATGAAAAAATTACAAAATTATGCTCTCAGTGTGTCTCCTAACTTTGATGATTATGACAGTACTACAAAATACTGGGGAGGCGATGCAAAACTTGTTGAACTCCTTCGCTATTCTGATAAACAAGAAACTCAGGACTCAAAAATAATGATAAATGAAAAATATAGCTTAGAAGGTATAGATATAGCTAAACTGCTACAGGTTTCACCACGTATTACCCGTCCAAAACAACAGTCTGAAAAAGGTATAGATTATACTAAACTAGAAAATTTACTGAAAGCAGGACAGTGGTTTGAAGCAGACTATGAAACTTACTTGGTGATACTCCAAGCTGTTGGTCGCAGCACAGGTGATTGGATCAGAGTTGAAGAACTGCTGAACTTTCCTTGTACAGACCTCCGTACCATAGACAGCTTATGGGTAAGATATAGCAATGGGCGTTTTGGCTTCAGCGTTCAGAAACGAATTTACCTTGAAGTCGGGGGAATGGCCGACGGCAAGTTCTATGAAGAAGCTTGGAAAAAATTTGGCGATCGCGTGGGATGGAGGGAGAAAGGACAGTGGATTGGCTCTTCAAATGTAGTATTTAATACAAGCGCTCCACAAGGACATCTCCCAGAGTACGTGTGTTATGAGAAACACATCCACGAAAGATGGTCTATTCTCTCGCATCGCTGCTTGTAAAGTGTAACTTATAGTGCGATTATTCGGCTAGAAACCAGTTCTATTAAGGATTTGGAGGATTATCTGTTATAAAAATTCTTTAGTAATTAGTACGCCAGAACGCTTGTTCCAATTAGAGTTAGATATTTCTAAGAAACACTCACAGATGAGGAAAAACAATGAACCGTCTTCTTACACCAACAGAACATTTGATGTGGTTAAGCAGCCAGAATAGTCCAGAAAATGTTGTTTTATGTGCAACAATTAAAGGAATGTTGAGCGTTAAGCAGCTAACTGACGCTCTGGCTTGGGTACAACGTCGTCATTCTCGACTTGGCTTGAGAATTGTAGTTGAACAAAATAATCGACCGCGATTTGTTTCTGAAAACGTCCCGAATATCCCACTTAAAGTTATTCCCAGACAAGGAGCGGAGCATTGGTGTCAGGTTGTACAAGAAGAACTATTGCACCCTATACCTTGGAATATTGGTCCACTTCTGCGTTTCGTGTTGCTGCAATCTCCTAATGAAGCTAATTTAATTCTCACCTTCGATCACTGTATTGGTGATGGGATATCAGCAGCTTATCTCATTCGGGATATCTTACGTTACATAGGTGAACCAGATAGCGATCGCTCCCTACTACCTGATTTGCCCCCCATTGACGAACTGATTGAAACTGCTTCAGATACAGTAGGGCAAGACAACAAAGAGTGGACTCAACTTCCTGAAGTTGCACTACTTACCCATCCGCAACAAAAACAGGATTTTTCAGATTGGCAGTTACGTTTACTCCATTGGAATTTTTCCCATGAAGATACAACTCAACTTGTTGCTAGATGTCGAGAGCAGCAAACCACTGTTCATGGTGCAATATGTGCTTCATTTTTGTTAGCGCTGGCTACTGAGAAAAACCTACAACTTGAAACTGTTATCTACTGTCACTCTCCGATAAATCTTCGCAAATATCTTCACCCACCCATCGGTGAAAACTTTGGTGAATATATTACTAGACCAACAACTTCTCACACCATCACTAAGAGTTCCGAGTTTTGGGACTTAGCCCGCGATGTCAAACACAAGCTTAATTTAGTAATTACAGAAGGGAAATTGTTTGAAGATGTATCAAGAGCACGGTCTTTGTTATCTAACTGCTATCAAGGAGACAGATTTGTCGATTTCAGAAACCAAATCACTGTCGATTTAGCAATCACCAATATGGGACGGTTAAATATTCCTCATCAGTTTAATGACTTGGAACTACAGGAACTCTATGTAACAGTAACTGGTCCAAAAACCCTACCAATTATAATAGGTGTAGTAACACTAAAAGGTAGAATGTGTTTGACGTGGCGTTATCCAGAGTCAGTACTTCCCAATGCCAGCGCACAGAGAATCAAACTTGAAGCGATGCAGCGACTATCTGATGCCGCTCAAACAAAAATGATTTAAATGAAGAAAAAGCCTCGCTGTTGACACTCCGCTGTAGTCAAAATTTTCAAATTATGCATGAACAACCCGCTAAAAAAGGCACAGAGTCAACAGCCTAGTTTGGTGCCCCCCTTCATAAGGGGGGTTGGGGGGATCAAGTCTTAACCGAGAAGTATTGGGAGTCATTTGTCAAACCAGCCGATCAGTAACATAGAGAAGAGGTTATGCTTATAAAGCAGTCGAATACCCATGCGATATCTAGTTAAATTGCTTAAAACTGAAGAAGGCTATGCTGTCTGGTGCCCTGCCTTGCGCGGATGTTGTTCTCAAGGTGAAACGGAGACGGAGGCTTTAGAAAACATTAAGATCGCAATTCGAGAGTACTTGGAAGTTGTTGAGGAACTCAACCAGTTTGTCCACTTACTGTAACGGATCAACTAGAATCTCATCAAGTTGATTAATCACCACATCCGCACCTTTAACATTATCTGACTTACCTACCCAAGTAATACCGATGCAACCTGCGGCGTTAGCATTACGTGCCATTTGCATATCACCGACAGAATCTCCCACCATTAATGTAGCACTCGGTTCCACACCCAAAGCAAGACATGCTTGTAAAAATAAAACTGGATCTGGTTTACTTGGACCTTCATCAACACCCATCAACAATTGAATATAATCGCCTAACTTATGATACTTGACAAAATCGTTTACTTCTGATGTACTAGCCGCTGAGAGAATACCAAGTTTCAGCCCAGCATCAGATAGATACTTAAGAACCTCCAAACTACCAACAAATAGAGGCGAAGGAGTTACACCAACATATTTTTCCGCTTCCGCCAAAGCTTGACGGGCAATTTTCAGCGACTCAAACCATCCCCGCCCAGTTTCAGCAACATATGCTGCAGCCGCCACCTCCGTTTCACGACGACTTGCCACAGAAATTAACCCCGTAGGATCGAGACTATCACCATTAACACCAAAAGCCATCAACAAAGGCTCCCCAATACCAGGAATCTGCGCATCAATAATCCTTGCACCTCTTTGAGCAAGCGATCGCAAATAACTCTCCGAATCCTCCAAAGTACCATTCTTATCAAACAAAATCGCCTCAATATTAGCAAACGTCAAATTCCTACACCTAATCGTAACCAAATCACACCTCCCAAAATTACTGAAAAAATTTGTCAACCTCTTATTTTTTAATGTATCCTAATAAAGCAACTCCCCTCCCATCATAAAATCACCTATAGTCATCCTAAATAATTCGTGAACACTTTCATTTCTCTTCTTCTCTTTCCTTAGCGTTCTTGGCGTCTTCTCTTCTCCTGTCGGAGACGCTGCGCGAACGAGACGCTGCGCGTTGGCGAAGCCTCTCGAAGAGAAGGCGGTTCATAAAAAAAATATAACAGACCCAATAGAATAAACCAAACACTATCTTATACGATCAAAAGCCAAATGTTCAAACAAAAAAATCACCATACAAATACAAATCAACAACTAAAAATTTGGCAAACATTCCTAGAAATAGAAGAACGCATAGCCAAAGCAAGACAATTTTGCGTACCATTTCTCAGCCACAACATAGAAAACAACCCCAGAAGAGTCACATTTGAAATCAAACCAGAACTAGCAACCCTGGATGGAGCAAAACAAAACCCACTAGACGAAGATAACTTTTGGCAAAGAATTCGAAACGCCATTAACGAAGAAGTAGCCATCTGTGAATCTCCACCCCAACCAAGAAGCCGAAGAGAAATAGAAAAATTAGGAAATATCATAGACATTGACGAAAATAACAAAATTCGGATTAAACTAGATAATAATATAGTTGAACGCATAGCCTACGGACGTTACCAACTTCCCAAAAAAGGATTCATATATTTTGAAGCCGCAGGAGACATTCACCAAATCAACCAAAAGAAAAAAGCCTTAGAAAACCTGCAAGCAGGTAACACCAAAAACAAATACTTAAACAAATTTTTATTCAACGCAGCTACAGCCAGAATTCCCAAAAAAACGATTAAACTACAAACCCAAGACTTACTAAAACGCGACGCAAATCCAGATCAAATAGCAGCAGTAGAAACAGTACTATCCTCCCCAGATCTTATTCTAATTCAAGGACCACCAGGTACAGGTAAAACAACAGTTATTGCCGAAATTTGTTATCAAGTAGCCTTACGTGGTGGTAAAACACTCATTGCCTCACAAGCAAATTTAGCTGTAGATAACGCCTTAAGTCGATTAGTTCACAATCCTGTGATTCGTGCTTTACGTAGAGGAAAAGCTGAAAGAGTACAAGAAGAAGGTCAAATATTTTTAGAAGACAACGTAATAGGTACATGGTTACAAAATACTGCCAATGATTGTGAAAATAATCTATTAAAACGGCAAGAAAATTTAGAAAATATTCATAAATTGCTGATACCAGCACAACAATTTACAGAATACTTTCAAGCAGAGTTAGAGTTTCAACAACAACAACAGCACTTGCAAAATCAAAAGACGAGCTTAGAGATAAACTGTAGAAACAAAGAAACAATTTATAGTGTTGCGATCGCACAGAGAACAGAGATAGAATCACTCATAACAGGATTAGCAAATTTACTCAATGCTGCACCAAATATAAATTGGGAAGCCGAGGAAGTTGCCAACTTTTTACCACGTCTTCAACCTTATACAAAAGGTAACACTGTAGTAGAACATTTTGTAGCAAACGTGCGCAAAGCTATTCATCAAACTAATGAACTAGGCTTTACTCGCCCTGGATATGGTGCATTTGGATTGGCAGTTTGGTTACAACAGACTGTAGCAACAGGAATATCTGAACTGAGGACAATATTAGCTACTTGTGGTGATGTGACTACAGCTATATCTGAAGTTATAAGCTTGGTACAGATTTTAGAACAAAATTCTGCGTCTCTAGAGGAAGTGAAAAGAGATTATCAACAAATCCTCACAAAACAACAAGCAATACAACCGAAACTCAATAACTTAGAAAAGCGTAAATCAGAGATTGATTTTGTAATTACTACAGTTAAGGAATGGAAGTCTACAGCACATGCTAAACTGTACAAAATTTTAAAAAATTGTCAGCAAACAAGTGAACTGTTCAAAGATGATTTAGTTGAATTACCAGCAGGTTTATGGATGCTTGCTCGTTCATTAAACCTACCACTAGTACCAAAAAATTACAAAATCAACAGGATAAATCATCTACCCAACTGGGCGCAATTGAGAAATGCACTGTCTTATGAAGTAGAAGGAGGTTTGATTGACAGACGTGGTAAGCAGTATCGATTTAGTGAGTTTTTACACCAAAGTTTAAATCAAACTCCTATAGTATTATCAAGCAGCGATTATACTCATTGGCGAGAAATTGTCCAAAAATTTCTTAACTATTCCCAACTTAATCAGAATCAGAGGCGAATCTTAATTGAGAATACACACCAATTTTTGCATAAAATGGAACAGGTGTATGGTGCATCTTGGGAACCTAATAATATTGATGCTACTCTCAACCGGATTGCACAAGAATTGCTAGATAGTATTCTGACAAATGCACGTCAATGTGTTTTTCCGGTTAAAACTGAAACTGAGCAACAGTTACAAAGTCTGCGGGAACAGTTAAATGAATTTAAGCAAAAAGAAGCTAACTTGAAACAGCAAATATCTGCTACACAGTATCAGGTAGAAACAACCCAGCAAGAAATTAATTTAAAACTTAGTCCAGTTATTAATCTTTTGCAGAAGCTGAGTCAACAAGAAAATATACCAGAAAAAATACGTCATATCTCTAATCAATATCTTGCCAATCAATCGGAGATTTTACAAAACTCGCCACAGTTTTTCCAGCAAGTTCAATATTGGGAAGAGAGTGTTTCGCTTATACCGTTAATTTCTTCCTTGGAACCTTTTTCTGTTCTCCAAGTAATTCAAACAAGTTTACAGCAGGAGCTATCTAAGTTAGAAGTAGAATATGAGAATGCCAGACTGCAACTTCAAGAATCACGCCAAGAGTTAGCTACAGTTGAGCAGCAACTAAAAACGTATATACCAACTAGTTTAATTAAAGAGCGAGATTGGTGGCAGCAAGTATGGGCAGAAATACCAAGTAAATTTAAACCTGATATATCGAACAGTCAAATTTATGATTTAGAAGTTTTACATCAAATTAAATCACAATTTGACTTAGGGCAACAGGAATTAGCAAAAGAAGAAAATTATCTTGATCGCTACAAAGACTTTGTGCAAGACTGGATTGCTAAACTACGCAATCCATCAGCACAAGACGAAAACGATTTAAAACAGATTTATATTAATAATGCTAACGTCATTGGGATTACTTGTGTACAGGCGGCGAAGGGAGATTTTTCGAGAGAATTTCCGAGCTTTGATGTTGTCATTATTGATGAGGTGAGTAAATGTACTCCTCCAGAACTGTTAATTCCTGCTTTGAAAGGACAAAAGTTAGTTTTAGTAGGCGATCATCGACAGTTACCACCAATGCTACGTGATGATACTATAGAAGATGTTGCTGAGCAAGTGGGTAGTACAAAAGAGGAGCTAAGTTTTATTAAGGAATCTCTCTTCAAAATTCAATTTGAGTCTGCTGATGAAAGCATTAAAAGAATGCTGACAATTCAATATCGGATGCACCCGCAAATTATGAGGGCGATTAATCAGTTTTACGAGCATAAACTCAACTGTGGTATTCTGGAACCAGACAAGAGACGCGCTCACCAGTTAGTAACTAAAAATATTCAAGAAAATCACCATCTTATTTGGGTGAAAACTCCGGTTGGGCAGGGTTTTGCTGAGCAAAAAGAAGGTACATCACGCTTTAATGTACGAGAAGTTGATATAATTGAACGTATATGTGAGCAAATGGAAGCAGCATGGTTGTCTCAGGTGGCACTTGGTGAACCTAAGAAAGAAATCGGAATTATCACTTTTTATGGCGCTCAATTAAGATTAATTAAAGACAGAATTGCATCTGAAAAATATCCTTCTCTGAATATTCGTACTGGTACTGTTGATATATTTCAAGGTATGGAGCGTCCGGTAATTATTGTTAGTACTGTTTGTAATAATACCAGAAAAGATATTGGTTTTGCTAAAGAACCAGAACGGGTTAATGTCGCATTTTCTCGCGCTCAAGAATTGCTGGTAGTGGTGGGTTGTCATGATTTATTTACACAGCAATTGGGTACAGTGGGAAGTATGTATCAGGAAGTTTCTCAGGTGGTGCGTAGTTATGGAGGATTTGTAGATGTCTCAAACGTCCTCTGCTAAGCCAATCGATGCTAATTTAAGTTCATTAGTAGAGCAAATTGAGCAGCATCAAAATTTATCTGTGCTGGCTGCACGTCAATTTCGCTATAAGTTGTTACAAACACCAGTAGATGTTTCTATTACAGAGCCACGTAAGTTTAATGTGTTAGAGGAGTTTATTCTCCGTGCTGCTACTGAGTTTAATCCTGTGCCGACTGTGAAGGAATTGGCAGAGGTACTTGGGTTAGATTTGGTGTTTGTGAAAAGTACGGTGGAAAATTTGAAAGGCTTAATTAACCTTGAAGTTTCATCGGCTGGTGCAATTATACTTACCGATGAAGGGCGTATGTTGTATCAACAAGGGGGTGTGCCACTACCACCACAACTTAAACAAGTATATGCGATCGCTGATCCTTTTGCGGAAGTTTCTTTTCGCTTTGATTCTTTAGCGATGGAAGTAACAGACTTGCCTGATTTAACAGAAAAACTTCCTATAGATAGTGTAACACCTGATGTTAATTCCTTAACTTTATCAGATATTCAACAATTTATTCAAACTTCTGGATTAGGACTTCACATACCAGAAAATGGCAAAAATGTCAATAGTTTTTCTATCGCAGGTGAGTCTCATCCCTACTGGAAACCTATCTCAATTTTTGTTTTATTTGACGTTTTAGAAGATAAACATAAAATTCAAGTAAGGCGGGGTAAGCAAATTTTAGAGCAAGCATCTACTTGGCTGGCAGAATTAGAAAGTCAACAAAAAATTTCTCTAAATGATTTGTTTGAATCTCAACTTAATTTAGTTGCTCACAAGTCAAAAACTCCGACTAAGCCCAAGCGAACTAGGAAAAAAAATGCTCCTCACAGTATAACCTGAGGCGAGTCTTAGTGAGTCTCGTTCCCATGCTCAGCATGGGAATGTCTACTACGAGGCTCTGCCTCGCTTGGTTTAGGTTGAGGCTCCGCCTCAAGGAAGGCATTCCCAGCCGGAGGCTGGGAACGAGAGTGGGCCGGAGGCTGAAAACGAGTGAGTGGGGACGAGTTTAATAAAATCCATACCAGCCGCAATCTGATGAGGTATATGGTACATAGGTGTTAGCAACAATTTGCCTCTGCCCAGCAAATTTCCTACCGTAGTAACCGTCATCAAAACCACGCGCAAATTCACCACCTGCAGTACGCGGCTTGTACTTATCTCCGTCTTTTGCGCTCTCACGTCCCTGACGATAACCATCGGAATAGGCTTGAGGATGATAGCCTGGGTCTTCTTTAAGATACCACTGAGTTACGGGAAAGCAAGATCTGGCTGGAAATGGATAATATCGGCGATAGTAATGTTTGCGGTAGTAACGTCCATGTGCCTCAACAGGCTGAGTGTTAAGTAGAAATCCAGTAGTGGTTGCTAAAGCTACTAAAAGAATAGGAATAATTTTTTTCATACTATTAGTCTCCAGAGTTGAGAACTCCTGGTATTTTTAATTTAGCGTTGAAAATTTCTTTGTGACATCACCTGAGAGGATGACTATAGCCAGTCAGTAATGATGATCTGGTTGTTGGCTGTCTCTAACTTTAAGAATCATGTCTCAAAGATAGGTAGTAAAGTGTTGGAAGTTGGGCTGGGCGAGTTCGTTTTTGCTTGTAGCGATCGCCACTGTAGAATGTTGTTGGATGCAGACTCTAGTAGGGCAAACTATCTATTTTTGGCAGTCTTCCAAGTCATACACACAAAACCCGATAAATCTGTAGTATAATAGACAAAATTATTTTTACCACGGGCGTTTAATAAAAGCATTAGTGCCTGAGGAGATGTCATCTGGGATTTTGTGAGTAGCAATCTGCTACTCGAACATTTGTCACTATAAACATTATTAAGCACCGTGATTGATTCTAATTTCCTGACAGCACATCCTTCAACTACCACGGTCGCGATCATCGGCGCTGGCTTCAGTGGTTCTTTAGTAGCGGCTCACCTGTTAAAAACTGCCAATCGACCTCTGCTGATCAAGCTGATTGAGCGCAGTCACGAAATTGGCAAGGGAGTTGCCTACAGCACCAACACCAACAGCCATTTGCTGAATGTATCCGCAGGCAAGATGAGTGCCTTTCCCGATGATCCCGGTCATCTGTTGCGCTGGCTCCACTATAACCGTAACGAGTTGGCGGTATACCTGCCCAAAGATTTGAACGCCAGCAGCTTCATTCCCCGTCAGATCTACGGGCTTTATATCCAGTCCATTCTGGAGGAAGCAGAAGCTACGGCTTCAAGTAACGTTCGGCTAGAGCGCGTCATTGATGAAGTGGTAGCAGTAGAGCCACAAGCAAAACAAGCGATCGTCTCCTTACGGAGCAGCCGTACTTTCGTGGCAGATAAAATTGTGCTGGCAGTAGGAAATGCATCCACACCTCCTCCACTTTCTCCACCTCCAACATCACAGTCAAACGATCGCACCAACAACTCCTACCTACGCCATGCTTGGTCAATCGATGCTTTGAAAGAGCTTGAGCCGGATGCGCCTGTATTGCTAATTGGCACTGGATTAACGATGGTGGATATGGTGGTGGCACTCCACGAGCGCAACCATCGAGGCAAAATTCATGCCGTGTCTCGCCGGGGCTTGAAACCATTGCCACATCAATCGACAAAACCCTACCCCGCCTTTTTAACCCCTGACACCGCACCTAAAACAATTCGAGGCTTGCTCCGGCGCATTCGCAGTGAGGTGCAGACGGCAGAGGCGCAGGGATACGACTGGCGATCAGTGATTGATTCCCTGCGTCCCATCACTCAGCAACTGTGGCAGCAACTGCCCCGCGTGGAGCAGCAGCGTTTTTTACGCCATGCCACCCCCTATTGGGATGTGCATCGGCATCGAATTGCCCCCGAAATTGGCAAGATTATCCAAGCAATGCTGGATTCAGGACAACTAACTATTACCTCCGGGCGCATTCAGGACTATCAAACGGTATCTGACGGGGTAGCAGTGACAGTTCGCCGACGTCAAACGACAATGAATTGGGTTTTGCAGGTTAGTCGCGTAGTGAATTGCACTGGGGTTCACGCAGATTATCGGCGATCGCCCCAACCCCTAATAATTGCCAGTTTACTTGACCAAGGGTTGATCCGTCCCAACGAAATTGGCTTGGGGATGGATACTGCCGCTGATGGTGTAGTATTCGATGCTCAGGGCAACCGTTCAACCCTGCTCTATACCTTGGGTACGCCGCGCAAAGGCAATTTGTTTGAAACGATCGCCGTCCCAGAATTGCGTGAGCAGGCACAGGCACTAGCGGCAACGCTGTTGCAGTCACTCCCAGTGAGAGTACGTCCCGTTTCACCCTTTGATCGCACCATTGAACTTGACAGCAAAGCTCCTCGATCCCCCATTCCCCAGTCAACACTGTTGTTTCGCCAATTCTTTGACCCGGAATCCAGTACTTACACTTATCTGATTGCGGACAGTCAAACGAAAGAAGCGGTGCTGGTTGATACAGTATTAGAACAAGTAGACCGTGATTTACAAGTGCTGGATGACTTGGGGTTGAACTTGCGCTACTGTTTGGAAACTCACATCCATGCCGATCATATCACCGGAGCAGGTAAACTGAGACAACAAACAGGTTGTCAGGTAATGGTACCCTTAAATAGTACTGCTCGGTCTGCGGATCACTCCCTTGGCGATCGCGAAACCTTAATTGTGGGAACTGTACGGATTGAGGCGATTGCCACACCAGGGCACACCGATAGTCATCTGGCTTATTTAGTCAACAAAACTCATCTATTAACAGGGGATGCCTTATTAATTCGGGGCTGTGGACGCACAGACTTTCAATCGGGCGATGCAGGCATTCTGTACGATACTGTGACACAACAGTTATTTACTCTCCCAGAGGAAACCCTAGTTTATCCCGCCCATGATTACAAAGGGCGCACCGTTTCTACAATTGGCGAAGAAAAACGCCTCAATCCCCGATTTAGTGATCGTAGCCGCGATCAATTTATCACGATCATGAACCATCTGGGTTTAAGCTATCCTAAAAAGATGAACGAAGCCGTACCCGCCAATGAATACTGTGGCGATTTTATGCCAGAAGCAAGTCTTTCTAATGGCACTTCGGCGATCGATGCAGAGCGTGAAAAAGTAGAACTAACGTTATCAACCAATACTGAAATTTATGAGGACTACTTTGCTATGTACATTTAAGAGTGCTTATATAGACTTCAGCTATTAGCCATGTACTAATGCTGAATCAGTAAGGAACGCAGGTACAGTCTGAGAAAGCGTAGCCAGCAGAACCAAATTTTAGCAGGTTGATCAAAGAATGTAAAAATATCGCCAAAGCCTACGTTAGTTTTTTGATGGTGAAGCCAATGTTGCTCAGGAGTTGTGATGAACAGAATCTGACACAAAAAATTCACAAACTTCGGAGTTTGCCAACCGATAACACTGGTATGTCTCCACCATACATGAAACTGACCAAAAAGCAATCCCAAGACTACGCCGACGGGAGAAAAAGACCATAAAATTAACGCTACGAGTATATACGGTAAAGCACCCAGAAAACCATCTAAAAGAATCTTGTAATTGAACAACAGGATAGCGTAGTGACGGAATTCTTTCTTTGCCGAGTGGTGTGTTTTTAGATGGAGGCTACCAAAAACATGTTCGGGTACGTGGTAGCAGAAGGTAGAAAGAAAGTCACCAAAAAACAGTAATAGCCAAGCAAAAGCCAAAGCCTCAAACATTTTGACTCCTTTTTGAAGGGAAAACTGTTAAGCGTATCGTTGACTTCTACTAGCGATGCCCTAAGATTGGGCGGAGCTTGTATTGCCAAAATTTTATTTACTTAAAGTTTATCAAATTACCGTATTTTTGCCGTTGAATAATACTCTTGCATAAATTGCAGTAAAAAGCAAGCGATCGTACACAGTTACACAATCAACTCTCTACTTAGCAAATTCAGGAGGTTCTGCTGTTTCATTATTGAATAATATTCAAAAGAAAAAGAGAAAGAGATAAACAGTAAGAAGAGAAATGATACAATCATTCTTTTCCATTCATCTCTTTCTCTCGCGAGGAGAACAATAAATTATTTGTTAGATATAGCAACGGCATCAAACACCCTGAGTGGATCGGTTAATAGTGCCTCAGAAACGTTGATTTGATTCGAGAGTAAACCAAAGCGATAAAAGACATCAGCAGCGTATTATTGTTCCTAAATCAACTCTGGAGAAAGTGGAACGAGTTCCCAAAGTCCTTAAAAATCTTTCATTACTATATAAAATACGCTAAATTTATATATTTAACGTATATTTATGATTATACTATTGCACAGTCCCTGAAAAAACACAAGACCTCATCCAAGGCAAGGCATTTTTTTTGCAATATATTTAGTTATACTCACAATTAGTATTACTTAATTTTAAGTTTACATATATTTTGATTACAAAATAGTTGTATTTGGCTCAGATGCTATGTGATAATTTATTATCATGTGCTTTAATTTTGAGCAGTGTTGTCACTTCTCACAAAGCTATCGAAAAGCTAGATTTTACCATAAAAACACTGGGATTCAAAGTGATTAATATCGTTAGTGATGTGAAATTTTAATAAGCACATGTTTCTTTGTTACCAGTATGAAAATATCGCAAGTTGTAGGCAAAGAGTTTTCTCAAGTCCCAGTAATTGATATCAGCGCGTTGGTGACTGGAATTGGCGATTCTCCGACGGAATGCGATGCCAAAGGCAAACCGCCACGTCTACGCCAGACAGTTGCATCTCAAATCGGGCAGGCATGTCTTGAGTGCGGGTTTTTCTATATTATTGGGCATGGCGTAGATGAAGGGTTGCAACAAAGGCTCGAACAACTCAGCCGACAGTTTTTCGCGCAGCCGTTGGAAACTAAACAGGAAATTCGCATGGCTCTGGGTGGTAAAGCATGGCGGGGGTACTTTCCGGTTGGAGGCGAATTAACATCTGGCAAACCCGACATGAAAGAGGGAATTTACTTTGGTGCGGAATTGGCAGAGGATCACCCGCTTGTGCAAGCTGACACTCCCATGCATGGTCCCAACCTCTTTCCCTCCAACATACCATTATTCCGGGAGACAGTACTGGAATATATGGAGGCAATGACGAAACTTGGACACACTCTCATGACTGGTATTGCTCTCAGCCTTGGGCTGGAAGAATCCTACTTCACTGACCGTTACACATCAGACCCATTGACATTATTTCGTATATTTAACTACCCTCCTGATTCATCATCATCTGATAGTGGAACTAGGTGGGGGGTGGGAGAACATACTGACTACGGTGTTTTAACCATTCTCAAACAAGACGACTCTGGTGGATTGCAGGTGAAGTCTAAGTCAGGCTGGATCGCTGCGCCTCCTGTTCCTGGTTCGTTTGTGTGCAATATTGGGGACATGCTAGATCGCATGACGGGCGGTTTGTATCGTTCCACACCTCACCGCGTTCAAAACCAATCGGGACGCTCGCGCCTTTCTTTCCCCTTCTTCTTCGATCCCAACTTCCACGTGGAAGTCAAGCCCATTGAACTGCGCTCTGGGGTGCATGACGATCTTGAAGAACGTTGGGATCGAGCTAGCGTCCACGCCTTTCGGGGAACCTATGGTGATTATGTGTTGAGCAAGGTGTCTAAAGTTTTCCCAGAATTGCGTCGTACAGTTTTATGAATTATTGAGAAATAACCAAGGTATAAAAAGTTAAGGTAATACAACTTTTTTAGTTGACGCAGACAAAAAACTGTGGGATATTTATATTTATCTACTGTAATTTTGTAGAGATACAGTAATAAAAAAGGCTGTTGCAAAAGCTTTCAACAACTGAAAGACTGACAACCTTTGTGCGTAGGGAAGTCTAAAACTTCGCTTGTTGCTTTGTTGCACATGTTTAAGTCTGTGCAATTACTTTTGTAGTGCTTAGTAATATTCAGTCAAATAAGTGTATTTTTGGTCTATAAACGGACCTGATTTCAAGATTGTGGCAGCAAAAGCCATTCCCGAACCTACCACTATTTTAGGTGTACTTTTCATTGGTGGTTTGGGAACTATCTTAAATCGTCAGCGAACTGTTGCAGGCTGATTTAAGTAAGCACGTTTGATCTGTCGGGCTTAACTTGACCGTAATAGCGCCCCCGAGGGTAGAGAAAACTGCTTTTGTCTTTCGGATCAGACTGTTCCATCAATTCACCCCATATGTTAATTTTTTGTTAAATTAGTTAATTTTAACTTAACTTTATACTTAAACTGAATTTTAATATACCATAATTCGAGCGGTTTACCGTAGTAAATGAAAATACTTAAGACTACGACATTGTAGATCCTACATAACGTCGGCTAGCTTTACCCAGTTTTCGTTTTCCTACTGTTATGACTATGAATGAAATGTTTTTCAGTCCAAGCGATTGGCAGAGTATAGCTTTCCGACTAACTTTAGCTTTAGTGGTTGGTATGGCGGTCATTTCTTACGGTAATCCGGTAGAATTGCTGTAATTAACTTGTGCGTGATCAATTTTGAGGGTAAAAATATGGCACATGCCTGTTGTGGACCCGGCTATGCCTCCCCAGAAGCGGCGAGCAAAGCAGATAGGGAAAAGCTCCTGTATGCGATCGCCCTCTACACTGGATCGGGAATTGAAGAACCAGATTACCTGGCAACAGTGGATGCTAACCCAGACTCGCCCACCTATTCCCAGGTGATTCATCGCCTGACTATGCCATACATCGGAGATGAGCTACACCATTTTGGTTGGAACGCCTGTAGCTCTTGCCACGATGATGCCAGTAAATCGCGACGCTATTTAATCATTCCAGGATTTCGTTCTAGTCGTATTTACATCGTCGATACCGCTGAACCTAAAGCACCTAAGCTCCACAAGGTGATTGAGGCAGAGGAAATAAAAGCAAAAACCAATCTTACTGCCCCCCATACAGTTCACTGTCTGGCAAATAGTCAAGTGATGATCTCAATGTTGGGAGACAGCGAGGGAAATGGACCTGGTGGCTTTTTACTACTTGATGAAAACTTTGACATCATCGGGCGTTGGGAGCATCAAGCTGATGCCATGAAGTACAACTATGACTTTTGGTATCAACCCCGGCACAACGTGATGGTTAGCAGTGAATGGGGCGCACCCAAAACCTTTTACCCTGGCTTTGACTTGAATGATGTCCAGGCTGGCAATTATGGGAAACAAATACATTTTTGGGATTGGCACAAGCACGATATCATTCAAAGTTTTGACTTGGGAGAGGAAGGCTTAATTCCCCTAGAAGTCCGCTTTCACCACAATCCTGACAGTACTCATGGCTACGTAGGAGCCGCTCTTAGCAGCAATATCTGGCACTGGCACAAGCCCAATGGCTCCTGGCAGGTAGAGAAAGTAGTGGATGTGCCTGCGGTAGAACTAGCAGGCTGGCCTTTCCCAGTTCCCTCGTTGATTACCGATTTACTGGTATCTCTGGACGATCGCTATCTTTACTTTTCCAACTGGCTACATGGAGACATCCGACAATATGATATCACTGACCCTACCCATCCCAAGCTAACCGGACAGGTTTGGTGCGGAGGTTTGTTAGGTAAGAGCGGTGAAGTTAAAGGTCACAAGCTCGTTGGAGGACCGCAAATGCTACAACTAAGTCTAGATGGCAGGCGGCTCTACGTCACTAACTCCCTATTTAGCACCTGGGATAATCAGTTCTACCCAGATTTAGCTCAAACAGGTTCTTACCTTTTACAAATTGATTGTGACGCAAACAAAGGAGGATTGGAGATTAACGAGAACTTTTATGTTGACTTTGGCAAAGAACCCAGTGGTCCCGCTCGCGCCCATGAGATACGCTATCCAGGCGGCGATTCCACCTCTGATATCTGGATTTAGCAACAGCAAATACACTCATCTGAAAATGCTCCGCGAATAAATAAGATAATTTGATAAATAAACCGTATTTAATTTTGTAAAAGTAGTAGAGACGCGAAATTTCGCGTCTCTACATTGTGCTTAAAAAGTAATGCTAACTGACCTTGTTTTTGAGCTAATCTCTACTGCTAAGTACTTCATTTATTTACGCCTACCTACTTATGACAAATTCAACTTTTCGCCTTATTGCCCGTTTCGTAGCTTTACCAGAAAAGATAGAAGAAGTCAAGGCTGTGCTGCTGGAGCTAATTGAACCAACTCGACAAGAAGCAGGTTGTATTAAGTATGAATTGCTACAAAATCAGTCTGAGCCAACAGACTTCACTTTTGTGGAGGAATGGGCTTCAAAAGATGCCTTTGATGTTCATTTAGCCTCAACCCATCTTAAGGAAGTACTAGCTAAACTCAAAGGAATTGCTTCTGAACCCGAAGTCCGCTTTTACAATTTATTGGCTTAAAAATAGCTATTTCTTGTGGAGCAGGCATCTTGCCTGCCCTACAGCCTTACTACTAACGTCTACCTCCCTGAATTTGGTCAAAAATAGCTCCATCATCAAAGAACTTCTTCTGAACTGCTCCCCAACCGCCGAAGTTTTGGATAGTAGCGAGTTTGCCAATCTTAGGAAATTGCTTCTGTGTTTCCTTAGCTACTGTAGCATCAACAGGACGGAACCCTACTTTGGCAAATTCTCGTTGAGCTTCTGGCGTGAACAAGAACTTGACAAAAGCCTCAGCGACTTGCCGAGTACCGCGCTTATCCACCACTTTGTCTACAACAGCAACTGGGGTGTCAATGGAAATATTGACTGGAGGAAGCACTGAAGGAAATTGAGATTGTCCTTTGATACTAGCCAAAATCTCTTCATTCTCATAGTTCAACAGCACGTCTCCCTGATTTCGCTTATAAAAAGTATCACTAGCTTCCCTAGCATCTTTAGGTAAAACAGCGACATTTTGATAAACTTTAGCCACATAATCACGGGCTTTAGCTTCATTTCCGCCTGCATTGATTACTGATCCCCACAGTCCGAGAAAGTTCCAACGCGCTACTCCAGAAGTCTTGGGATTAGCAGTTACGACTTGAATTCCGGGTTTGGCTAAGTCAGCCCAACCACTAATTTTTTTGGGATTTCCAGGACGAGTCACCAGCACTACTGCTGATCTAGTAACGATCCCATTGTTGGGAACTTCTTTTTCCCAACCTGGTTTAATCAGCCCCGCCTGCTGAATTTTGTCTGTGTCAAATCCTAGAGCTAGAGCTACTACATCCGCTTCCAAGCCATCAATTACAGCTCTTGTTTGGCTGCCAGAACCACCGTAACTTTCGCGAAAAACTACATCTTGTTTACGCTCTTTCTTCCACTTTTGTACAAATAGAGGAATGATTTTTGAGTAAGCTTCTTTGGTTACAGCGTAGGAAACTAAAGTCAGTTCAACAGGTTTATTTTGAGCGATTAGTTGAGATTTGGAGTACTCAGGTGAAGATTGGTTTTGTAAGGCAATCCCTGCGTAAACGGGTAGCCCCACACTTAGACTGAAACCTGTGGCTACCAGCAATGTGCGGGCGCGATGATAAGATTTTTTTCCGGTTTGCAGTATGGATTTACCAGAATTCGATTTGGGAGCTTCCATCGTAAGATTTTCCTTTTTGATTTTATCTACGCTTTATAGGTAGACATTAAGTATTTGATTGATTAAATACAATCTCATAGACAGTGAGAAAAAGCAAGTATTTTTACATACAATTGTTTTGCCAACAGGGTAGAATAGAAATGTTAAGTGGGGCTGGAGCGATGACCACAACAACGAAGTCACGAATGACCTTTGAGGAGTACCTAGCTTACGATGATGGGACAGACAAGCAGTATGAACTGGTTGCAGGGGAATTAGTAGCAATGCCACCAGAGGATAGGGGTAACTCAAAAATCGCATTGTTCCTCTTGGCGAAACTATTGGAAGTTTTCAGTGAGGAAAGGCTTTGCCACAAAGACACTGAAATTGAAGTGTCTGGAGCAATGGCTCAAACGCGCTTGCCCGATTTAATGCTTTTGTCAGAAGAATTAGCAGAAATTCTGGGAGATAATCGCGGAACTATCACCCGCGATATGCCTCCACCTGAGTTGATTATTGAAGTCGCATCACCAGGTAAAACTAATCAGGAGCGCGACTATCGCTTCAAACGCTCTGAATATGCAGCTAGAGGTGTTAGGGAGTATTGGGTAATTAACCCACCACAAAGCAACATAACAGTTTACACTTTAGTTGCTGGTTTTTACGAAGAAGCTGTGTACACAGGAGAAATGGTGATTCAATCCGAGTTTGAGGTACTGCGCATGACGGCTCTTCAAGTTCTTCAGCGCAAAAGGTAGATTGCAGCAATAGTACCAGATTGTGGAGCCGTTATGAAGTATCTTTGAGCTAGACCATTCATAACTGGAAAGAGAGCTTCTAACATCCATGTGCCAATTGCTAGGAATGAATTGCAATACACCAACAGATATTTGCTTTTCTTTTGAGGGCTTTGCGGCGCGGGGAGGGAAAACTGACGATCATCGTGATGGTTGGGGCATAGCTTTCTTTGAAGGAAAGGGATACAGGATTTTGTTAGATGACAAACCTTCGGTGATATCCCCCATCGCTGAGTTAGTACGACGCTATCCCATCCACTCTACCCATGTGATTGCCCATATCCGCAAAGCTACTCAAGGTAAAATTGCTCTAGAAAACTGTCATCCCTTCCGTCGGGAATTGTGGGGACGTTACTGGGTGTTTGCTCACAATGGAGATTTACCTGGTTTTCAACCAGAAGGTATGAAGTTTTATCAAGCTGTGGGCAACACTGATAGTGAAAAAGCATTCTGCCTTATACTAGATGAGTTGCGAAAATACTTTCCTTACGGGAAGCCGTCTTTAGAACAACTTTACTCTTTGCTGAATGACATCTCAAAAACTCTGGCAAGTCAAGGAATATTTAACTACTTGCTTTCAGATGGAGAACACTTTTTTGCCCATTGCTCAACCAAACTCTCCTATATTGTGCGCCAAGCGCCTTTTGCCGCAGCCCACTTGATTGACGAAGATGTAACGGTAGATTTCAGCGAACTGACGACTCCGAGCGATCGCGTTGCTGTCATCGCTACTACCCCCTTAACTGATAATGAAATTTGGACACAAATCCAACCTGGAGAATTACTAGTGTTTCAAGACGGCTTACCCCATAAATTTGTATAAATTGAAATCTACCACAGGTCATATACATAAAATCTTCACCTCCTTGAGCGGAAAAGTGAAGATTTTCTCTTGAAATTTAACCTGCTCTTATATAAGATATTTACACAAGTGATACTATAACTCTACCAATAAACAGTAGTTATCTGAATATAGGAAACGAAATGAATTTTTGGCAGTGTGCATTAAAAAAATCAGGGGAAATCAGTAATCGGCTGAGGCTCAAGTCCATCAAAAGCTTTTTATCACTGTTTTTAGTGGGAGTAAGCTTGAGTGTGGCGATCGCCGCTTGTTCTGGTGGTAGCGATACTGCTAACACTGGTAGTAATACAGGTACTAGTGCTAGCCCTGTGGCTGCTAACAAACAGGATGTGCAAATCAACTTAGTTTCTTTTGCCGTCACCAAGGCTGCTCACGACGCTATTATACCCAAGTTCGTAGAAAAATGGAAGCAAGAACGTAACCAAAACGTCACCTTCAACCAAAGCTATGGCGGATCTGGTTCTCAAACAAGGGCTGTGATAGATGGTTTAGAAGCAGATATTGTCCATTTAGCATTAGCTTTAGACACAGACAAGATTCAGAAAGCAGGACTAATTGAGCCTGGATGGGAGAAAGAAGCCCCCAATAATAGCATTGTCTCCAAAAGTGTTGCTGCAATAGTTACCCGTGAAGGAAACCCCAAAAACATCAAAACTTGGGCAGACTTAGGCAAAGATGGAGTCCAACTAATTACAGCCGATCCCAAAACATCAGGCATTGCACGTTGGAATTTCTTAGCATTGTGGAACTCAGTAATTAAAACAGGTGGAGGAGAAGATAAAGCAACTGAATTTGTGACCAAAGTGTACACTAGTGTGCCAGTACTCACAAAAGATGCCCGTGAAGCTACTGACGTATTCTTTAAGAAAAATCAGGGTGATGCTCTGATTAACTACGAAAACGAAATTATCTTCGCGGCACAAAAAGGGCAGAAGCTACCATACATAATTCCTGATGTCAACATCTCCATCGATAACCCCATTACATTGGTAGACAAAAATGTAGATAAGCATGGTACTCGTGAAGTAGCAGAAGCTTTTGTCAAATATTTGTATACACCAGAAGCACAACAGGAATTTGCCAAAGTAGGATTTAGACCTGTAGATGAGACAGTAGCTCAAACAAAAGATCTTGCCAAAAAATATCCTAAGGTCAAAAATCTAGGCACAGTTCAAGAATACGGCGGCTGGGATGCCATTCAGAAGAAATTCTTTGACGATGGCGCTTTATTCGACAAAATACAAACAAAAATCAAACGGTAATTGTAGAGACGTTCCGACGGAACGTCTCTACCCCACATCCCCAATAAAAAACTATGGCTGTATCATCTCCACAATTTAGCAACACAACTCCAGGCTGGAAGGGGTTTTTGCTTCAGTTAAATCGAATTCATTGGACATGGCGAATCACTTGGGTATACCTAAGTGTGATGTTATTTTTGCCGATAGTCGCCATGTTGCTCAAAGCGTTTACCACGCCTCCGGCAAAGTTTTGGGAAATCGCTACCAGTCCCATTGCATTAGCTACATATGATGTAACTTTTGTTACGGCTTTAATATCTGCTTTAGCAAATGGTGTATTTGGTACGTTAATTGCTTGGGTCTTTGTCCGCTACGATTTCCCATTGAAGAAGTTAATTGATGCTTCCATAGATTTACCGTTTGCCTTGCCAACAGCGGTAGCAGGTTTAACATTAGCGACAGTGTACAGCGAAAATGGCTGGATTGGTTCTTTGGTTGCACCCTTTGGCATTAAGATAGCGTTCACTCGTCTGGGGGTGGGAGTAGCGATGACGTTCATCTCTCTTCCCTTTGTAGTGCGGACTGTGCAACCCGTACTCCAGGAAATGGAAAAGGAAGTAGAAGAAGCGGCTTGGTGCTTGGGTGCAAGTCAATTGCAAACTTTTGTGAAGGTGATTTTACCACCTCTATTTCCCACAATTTTGACAGGTGTGGCTTTGGGTTTTGCTCGTGCAGTTGGAGAATTCGGCTCAACCGTAATTATTGCTTCCAATACTCCTTTCAAAGATTTAATTGCACCTGTACTCATTTTCCAGCGATTGGAGCAGTATGACTATGCTGGTGCAACTGTAATCGGCATCATATTGCTGCTAATTTCTTTGGTGATGTTGCTGGGAATTAATTTATTACAAGCTTGGGGAAGAAGATATGACACAAAGTGACGTGCAAAATTTACCTAGTCTTCATAGTACTAGCGATCCAGACAATCAAAAGCAAACTAAGCCCAGAAATTGGACAACTATATTTTTGATTGGTGCAGCGATATTGTATTTAGCCTTGGTAATTTACATTCCGGCTATTAATGTTTTTATCGAAGCTTTTCATAAAGGAGTAGGACCGTTTTTAAACAACTTAACCAGACCAGATTTTCTCAATGCAGCTTGGCTAACAGTGCTACTGGCTCTAATTTCTGTGCCTGTAAATACAGTTTTTGGTCTGTGTGCAGCTTGGGCGATCGCCCGCAAAAAGTTTCCAGGACGTACTCTGCTGCTTTCCATTATTGACCTACCCTTTTCCATCTCCCCTGTAGTAGCCGGTCTAATGATTGTGTTACTGTATGGGCGCAATGGTTGGTTTGGTAGCATTTTAGAAGCCAACGATATCAAAGTCATCTTTGCTTTGCCGGGAATGATCCTGGCGACAGCCTTTGTCAGTATGCCCTTTGTCGCTCGTGAAGTGATTCCTGTATTAGAGGAGATGGGTAGCGATCAAGATGAAGCAGCTAAAACTTTAGGAGCAAATGATTGGCAGATATTTTGGCGCGTCACCCTACCTGGTATACGTTGGGGCTTACTATATGGTGTGCTATTAACCAACGCTAGAGCAATGGGTGAATTTGGTGCTGTTTCTGTAGTGTCAGGAAACATCGCCAGAAAAACACAAAGCTTACCTTTATATGTGGAGGATGCATACAAACAGTATGAAACTGAAGCAGCTTTTTCTGCTGCCGTATTATTAGCCTTTCTAGCAGTTTTAACTTTGGTGTTGAAGGAGATTTTGGAACGGAGAACAGGCGGTGCGAAACGAAGACAACATTAAAGTGGTACAGTATGATTTCCGAAAATACGCTTAACCATAAACGAATTCGCCTGAGAATTCCCAAAGACTATCACCAAGAACCTGTGATTTCTCGCTTAGTTTCTGATTATGGTTTGGTGGTGAATATCACTGCTGCTATGCTCGGAGCTAATGCTATTGGTGATGGTTGGTTTGACTTGGATTTACAAGGAACAACTACACAAATTGACGGTGGGCTGACCTATCTCAATACTTTAGGTCTAGAAATCTGGCATGACATCAGTACAGGTACTTGGTAAGTGAACAGAGAAACGCGGTTTCTCACAGAAACGAGAAACGCGGTTTCTCACAGAAACCGGGTTTCTGAGATCTGATAACTGTTAACTGTTAAAAGTCCTATGTCTCCGAGAAAAACCACTCAACCTACTCCAGTTCATAGTCAAATTAGGGTGCCTCAGCATTACCACAGCCAACCTGTAATTTCCCGTCTCATCTCGCGCTATGGCTTAACTGTAAATATCACAGCAGCGTCCCTAGCTCAAGATAGTCACAACTACGGCTGGTTTGACTTGGAACTTCAAGGTAATCCAGAACAAATCACAGATAGTTTGTGCTATTTGCAAAGATTGGGCGTTGATTTAATGCAACTGGGAATTATGGGTAAAACACTTAGTAAACCAACATCTTTGTCATTCTCCACTGCATACAGTAACTATTCAAAACAATCTGCACCTTTAACAACTCAATGGGAAAGTTTGCAGCATGGGGTTTCGGTAGGGCAAAGCAATCGAGTGCGCTTGCAATTGTGTATCTTGAAAACTTATTACCAAAAACCCGTAATTTCTGAGTTAGTTTCGCGCTATGGTTTAACTGTCAACATTACCAGTGCTTCGCTCAATCCTAATCAAGAGTCAGATGGCTGGTTCAATCTGGATTTGTGGGGTAAACCAAAACAACTTTTTTCCAGCCTAAATTACTTAGAAGAATTGGGACTACCGTTATGGTTGGATTATTCTGCTCTTTATGGTAATCCCAACTTAATTGTATAAATGACAGCTTTTCTTAACCGTCAAATTACAGTAAAATATGAAACAGACTAATTTTCTAATCAGAATACAAAGCAAGCCAAACGCCGAGGGCGATGGCTGGCATTGTGAATAAGTTTGACCCTAAATTTCATAGTGCCAAATTTCTTCTTCCCTTAGCACAATTCGATGTAATGTCATGCGATGAATTAATCCTTGTTCCTCTAGGTTCAACAAAACACGAGTTATTGTCACACGAGATGTGTTTAGTAAATCAGCAATGTCTTGATGAGTTAAACGCATATCAATTAGCTGTCCTGTTTCTATAGCTCGCCCAAACTTTTTGGCTAACCAAGCTAACAGCTTAATTAGCATAGTTTCTACTGTTTTATAACTGCGAATTACCATTAGTTCTTCAGCTTGTTGAACATGTGCCAACAAAACATCTGTCAGTTGATACAACCCATCTAGAGGAAAAATAGTCACATCTACTCTGGTTAAACACTCGATCTGATATGGTTCAATTTTGGACAAAGCTTTGCCAACAATATCTCCTGCCCCCCACACTCCCATCGTGACGAGCGTACCGTCTTCGTGCCACGTTACAACTCGTATTACCCCTGTTTCTATTTTCCATAGATTATCCAAGGGTAGGAATGAGCGGGGCTTGAATTGCATCCTGAGATTTTTTCCAGAATGATTGGGAAAAGGTATTGAAAGAGACATTTTTGTATAAACTCCTATTTCTTGATAAACAAATAGTAGTTTATTAATATATCAATTTATGTTGGAGGATTACTATGGGGATTTTAGTGGATAATGTATCCAAACACTACGGATCTTTCCGTGCTGTTGATGAGGTGAGTTTAGAAATTAAAACAGGCTCATTGGTAGCACTGTTAGGTCCGTCTGGATCGGGAAAATCTACCTTACTGCGCATGATTGCTGGGTTAGAAACTCTTGATTCAGGACAAATATGGTTGGTGGGTGAAAATGCCACTCATCGCTCGGTGCAGGAACGCCATATTGGTTTTGTGTTTCAGCACTACGCTTTGTTTAAGCACTTGACAATCCGCGAAAACGTAGGTTTTGGCATGTCAATCCGTAAGATACCCAAGCAGAAAATTAGGGAGCGTGCGGATGAACTTCTGGAGTTAGTGCAGTTAGGAGGGCTTGGCGATCGCTATCCTTCTCAACTCTCTGGAGGGCAAAGACAAAGGGTAGCATTGGCAAGAGCGCTGGCTGTTCAACCACAGATTCTACTCCTAGATGAACCCTTTGGTGCGTTAGATGCTAAGGTTCGTAAAGAGTTAAGACTATGGTTGCGACGCCTGCATGAAGAAGTACATGTCACAACTGTAATCGTTACTCACGACCAAGAGGAAGCGATGGAAGTTGCCGACCAAATTGTGGTCATGAATAAAGGTCGGGTAGAGCAAGTTGGTACTTCATCAGAGATCTATGATAAACCCGCAACACCATTTGTGATGAGCTTTGTTGGTCCGGTGAATGTTCTACCCAGTCACGCTGGCATTATACCAGATAGGGGAGGTTCTGTTGCACCGAACAACCAAGTCTTTTTACGCCCCCATGACGTTGTGATTCAAAAACAAGCCAGCGATTTGGCTACACCCGCCAAAGTAGATCGAATTATTAACTTGGGTTGGGAAATTCGCGTTGAATTAGCTCTCAAGTCTGGGGAGAGAGTTAATGCTTACCTCAGCCGGGATCAATTTAATCAACTCGACATTGAGGTGAATGAGCGTGTCTATATTACATCTAAGCAGGCAAAGATTTTCCCCGCTGCATACGCTAATGTAAATTGAGTACGAGCATCCTTGCCTGCCTCAAATAAAAGCAGGTACCCGATGCCTGCTTCCACAAGAAGTAATTGCTTAGGTTCGTAGTGAGCGCTTAAGCGCTTACTACAAACAGGAATTAATTTTTATTTCTCAAAAGTGATTAAAGAGGACTAATAGTCAAATATTGATCAAAGTTCTGATGTTGCCAATTTCATAACCGAGATTGGCAAAGTCTTTCTTGTAACGCGCCAAAGTCGTTCTCAATTCTTCAAGGACATCTTCGTCTTCATTCTTGAGAATCAAGCCGTACTTAATGCCATTTAAGACACTGAAGATATAAAGCTGATTTGTTGCTTCTAAACTATTCGGCGCGATCGCTGGATCATTTTCACTCCCAAAACTACCATTACGTAATGCTAGTGAACTTTTATTAACTCAGTTTGGACAAAATCTTTTCTAGATTCTTGGGTCGATAGTCCTTGCGACTTTTTAAACGGTAAATGGCGCTTTCATGAAGATCTTCAATGACATCGCCCACCTCACGAAACTTAATTCCTGCTAATTTAAAGAATCCAACATCGTTCTTAAAGTCACATTCATAATTGGGATTGATGCCTGTCGGAATCACGCTTGTATCGAAGTCAAGCCCCAATCCCAAATCACTCATAGAATCAATCATCCACTTTAAGGCAGCATCTGATAACCCACTGTGTTCTTTGGTTCCGCCACCAACGCAGCCGTGTTCACCAGGAAACCACTTTTGAATCACTCGCTGATTTTCAGCTTCAGGATGCTTGTTCATGGGAGTGACATTAAAGACTTCGCGAATTTCGTCGATCGCCACAGCGTGTAATGCGTTCTGAACACACTTGTTTACAGTAGTGTCATGGAATCTATACCGCTTATTAAGCTGTTCGTGAAACTTGCTGAAAGCAGGCATTCCAGGGATACCCAAAGCTCCGACAGTATCGAAACAACCGAGTAAGGTGATTGGGACACGCTCTCCGTATTTATCACGATATTTGACTGCTGTAGGATCTTTTGGCTTAACATCTCGGTTACGGTAAAGCTCGTAAGCTTCATGTGTTTGAGTGACATGAGGGCGTTCGAGCAAACCAGAGCAATAAATCATCCCTGCTAGACTTCTAACTGTATACGCACCACGACTAAAGCCGAACAGATAGATTTCATCACCAGGAACATAGTTAAGACTCAGAAATCGGTAACAATCTTCTATATTTCTATCGATTCCTAGTCCGGTAGCTCCGCCTAAAACTTTATAACTCTCAGTGCCAATGCCCTCGTCATAAAACACGATCTGTGTAACCCCATCACTAGCGATCGGTTTGACAGATTGAGCCAGCTTAACTACGTTGCTTGGGTAAGCACTCGTTAACTGTTGCCACGTGCCATCACAACAAATAACAAGACGTTTCATAGTTTGATCTCAAAGCCTTTGATAAATGGAATTAATTGTTATGCAAATTTAGAGGTGGATTCGACAAAAGAGTACGCTAATTGAAGCATTTCACGATTATTCTCATCATAAATATACCAATTTGTATTTTACCTGAGTAAATTTACGTAAAAAATAATCTCCGTAACCTTTCGCTATCGATGTTTTATTGCACTCTTAGCTCTCATCTCTGTTCAGATAAAATGTAATATATAATACTTTATAAATCCAAATATACTATTTAACAACTATAGACATAGACGTGAAAAATAATGTAGAGACGTTCCATGGAACGTCTCTACAAGGATTCTTAATTATGTAAAACTTAACGGAGTAGTAGGAAATATTTAGTAAACACAAACAATAAGTGTACTAAATCATTTGTTGCAATTCTTCAATTGTAGAGGCGGCGATCGCACTACGCAAAATCGCTTTCAAGTTTTCTAAATCCGAAATAGGCGAGATTTGTGACATCAGTTGTAAGCCATCACTACCAAATTTCATCTCCAGAGTCATTTCAATATTCGATAGCATTTGCTCACGTCTTCCACGTTCCTCACCTCTGCTCTCGCCACGTATTTCCCCTTCTTGTAGAATTCCTGATACCAAGGAGACTCACGTAATACTGTCATATCCCACCTCATGATTTGTTGGACTAATGCACTATGTATTACAAACGTAGCAAAAAATGCTAAGACTGTTTCTAATTGGTTCAATTGTTCATCTGCTTGCAATATCCGTAATGCTTCCCGAATTTTCGATTCGTCTTCACCACCCTTAAGAATTGGCACAAATGGAAGTAATGACGGTAAAGGTTGTTCAAAGGCGATGTTAACATCAACTTCCCATAGGTTAATGACACGGTAATCTTGCCGTGCTTGTAACCCAGCAACATTGGACTCGTATCGCGTGGGAATTTGTGTATCACTCGTTTTGAGGATATTAATCAGTACAGGATAAGTTGGTAATTGATATTTTTCTTCTGCCAGTGCGGCATAGGCACGCATCCTTCTGGGCATTTGGGATTTATAGCGCAATTGTAATTCATTGAGTACAAGAAATTTGCCGTGTTCTTGACTCTTAACCCGGATGAGTACATCGCTTTCTCTACTAATCCACTGGAACTCTGAGTTGAGGATTTAGCCTGCAACAACATCAGGGATTTGTGTTACCCATTTTACCCAATTGTCGGGTGCGAGGCTAATTAAACGTTTGGTGCTGACATCGGCAGGTTTTGGCATGGGGAATGTAGTTGTACTTACGCAGTGTTACTTATGATACATGAGATAGCGCTGAAATCGAATCTTGTGTTCGGGTACTTTGTTGAAACAACTCTAGGGAGTGCGATCGTCAAAACCTGGGAATGTGAAAGTTGAGTAAACTACATCTGCAATCTTTTCTGTCCCCGCTCAGGGGAAGTGGTTTGGAAAGTAACAAATTCTAAAGAAAGGGAGAAAAACCTTGAGTTTCCGTCCCCGCTCAGGGGAAGTGGTTTGGAAAGATCACACAACAAAGCTGAGGATGTAATATGTCTTCGTTTCCGTCCCCGCTCAGGGGAAGTGGTTTGGAAAGTGGAGATTCTCATGAAATTTTCTACACTTTTCTCGTTTCCGTCCCCGCTCAGGGGAAGTGGTTTGGAAAGCTAATTAATAAAGCCAGGTTTTGACTTATCGAGACCTGGTGTTTCCGTCCCCGCTCAGGGGAAGTGGTTTGGAAAGTACCAAGATTACCCTGGCGCCCAGTTTGACTGGGAAGAATTGTTTCCGTCCCCGCTCAGGGGAAGTGGTTTGGAAAGTTGTACTAGAGGAAAGTCATTTGGCGATTCACTCGTGGTTTCCGTCCCCGCTCAGGGGAAGTGGTTTGGAAAGTTGACCCATACGCTTTACGCACCTGCGGTAGTACGGGCTGGTTTCCGTCCCCGCTCAGGGGAAGTGGTTTGGAAAGCAGTTATGCCAAGCTCCTCGCGGTAAAACATTAGAGTGTTTCCGTCCCCGCTCAGGGGAAGTGGTTTGGAAAGTTCCGTGAGGGTCAAGGAGAAAAAGTGTACTACTCGTTTCCGTCCCCGCTCAGGGGAAGTGGTTTGGAAAGGTCGCAATGCAGGAAAACCTCCAACCTGCAACTTGCGAAGTTTCCGTCCCCGCTCAGGGGAAGTGGTTTGGAAAGTAGGCTCCAACGATTTAACTCAATTGACACTTGGTCAAGTTTCCGTCCCCGCTTAGGGGAAGTGGTTTGGAAAGGAGAATTCTTGTTACTGGAGCAACTGGAACTGTAGGAAGGTTTCCGTCCCCGCTCAGGGGAAGTGGTTTGGAAAGAGGCAGTAATTTCTGGAGCCGCCTGTTGGGTGGTTGAGTTTCCGTCCCCGCTCAGGGGAAGTGGTTTGGAAAGGCTCTCAGCTCATTCGACACCAGTAGTAGCTCTGCAGACGTTTCCGTCCCCGCTCAGGGGAAGTGGTTTGGAAAGCCCATAGAGGAACGCTTACCAGATTGGACGCGGCGAGTTTCCGTCCCCGCTCAGGGGAAGTGGTTTGGAAAGCATCGACAAGAGGCGCATTTCCGTACATTCGAGAGGAGTTTCCGTCCCCGCTCAGGGGAAGTGGTTTGGAAAGCGGCAATTAGAGATCTCGACCGATCCGTAATTAACGTTTCCGTCCCCGCTCAGGGGAAGTGGTTTGGAAAGAGTTCGCTCAGGGAGCCTTACTGGGAGCGGGTTTCAGGCGTCAAATCGACACACCTTTTTTCAATTATCAATAAGCGCAAAATTATTGACAATCAACTCTTTCCTTTTAGCTTAAAAGCCTTGCTACAAGAGCAATCGACACAGGTCAACGAAATAATGCGGTTTTCAAGGTTTTGTAGAGGTGTGTCGATGATTTTTTCGACTAAATACAGAGTAATACGTAATTTGCCCTATTGTCAATGAATGTGTAAGATTCTTTACAATATTGGAGATTTGATCGCCAACTTTTACAGCTAAGTGAATAGTGATCGCTGCAGGCTATTTTTGTAGACAGTTTCGCTCAGATAGAACGGGTTGATAGCCTTTGCCCATAACCCATACTATCGCTTGTTATGCTCAGTACACATTTAGTTAGGGCTTGCTGAAAAAGTAAGAAAAACCCAATAGAAGAGTTGATCGGTTATTCAAGCAAGAGTCTTAGATAATTTTTAGTTATCGATAATTAAAAAATCATCATTATAAATGATTAAATAGAGAGAAAAAGGTGTGATTTTTAAAAATTGACATAAAAAGATAGAAAAACCCGCAATAAGCCGGCGGTAAGATTCATTACTAAAAAAGTAATAGCAATTGCAGTTTCAGACGTATGAGCAAGTTTCGTCATCACTCTATCCAGGCTAAATCTTCTTTTAGCTTGCCCAAATTTTCCCTCGATAGAATTACGAATCTTCTCGTCTTCTTTGTCTTGTTTCTTTTTTTCTTTACTAATATTAGCTGGAGGTCTTCCCAGAGGAGGTCCACTGATTCTAATACCTCTTTCTTTGCACCAAGCCCGATTTTCTCTTGTGCGATAAATTTTATCAACATGAACGGATTCTGGATAATAACCAGTGTAGTTTTTATATGCTTCTATTTGTGTTTTTAAATCTCCTGATTCATTAAAGTTATCCCAACTTATCTGGTCTAAAAACACATATCCATCAAAGTAACTGGCTGACAATTTTGCTCCAAATTCAACGTTTTTCCTGGCTTTTCCTCGTACTATTGGACGAATATGGGGTTGGTTTAAACTAACAATACGGTCATCAATACTCTGTTTTTTATTCTCATATAGCCATAGTTGTTGACGATAGACTTCTGTAGCTACCAATAACATCCTATATTGTCTTTTACTCAAACTTTCAAGTGTTGCTCCTGAGCCGATTATCTGCTCAATATAAAATAAGTTTCTTCTAATATATTGGAGTTGTTTTTTAATAGCTTTTCTTCTTTCTTTTTGTGATACACGTCGTTTCTTTGTCACTTCCAGGTAATCCTTTCTGGCCCTTTCTCGATAGGTTCTTGGTTTTTTATCTAATTGCCCCTTTAGCTGTTCATAAAGAGAGTCTATAATTTGTTCTGTCTGCTTTCTCGCGCTTATTTAATAGCTCTAAATCTGTCGGATAGCTAATATCACGCTTGCCACAAGTTGCATCTATTATTAGTTTTCCGCGATTTTTAGGTGGTTCATCCTCTTTTTCTGGTTTTTCTGGTTCTTGTGTTTTTTTTTCATTTGGTTGAGCAGATGTTGCTTCTAGCATCTTCTTTACCATTCTTTGATTTACTTTGTGTACTAGGTCTGCACTCATTCTTTCTCGAAAATGTACGCTCCATTGATGCGTCAAATGGAGCATCATTACTATAAGACGACATCCCTATAAAATACTGTAGATAAGGATTCTCTTTGATTTGCTCTACTGTTTCCCTATCACTTAGACCTAGTTTTTCTTTGATTATTAATGCCCCTAAAGCCATCTGGAATGATTTAGCCGGGGCTCCCATTTTTTCATCAAAACATGATGCATATTCCTCTTCAAATTCTGACCATGGTATTATTGATGCCATGACAACCCAACGATTATCTTCTAATAATTTTCCTTCAAAAGGAAGTTGAAAGTTTTCCGGTGGAATTGATGCTTGCTCTTGTTTTCTGTACATAGTAGCTAATTACACTAATAGTACGTAGGAAAAATGGTAATGCAAGGGTTTTTAGTGATTTTCTCATTTTTTCTTGCACTTAACAAGATTTGTAAGGTTTCATAGTCCTTACGGTGCTACCTTTTTCTACTTTCTCAGCAAGCCCTAGTTAATTTTTTGACTAATAGCAAGTTGAACCAGATAAGTGCTTTGCGGCAAGATCGATAGCACCTTGATCTGAAGGAAATAGTTAAAACAGTAACCAATGCAGGCGCGATCGCTGCTGCACAAATCTATTAATGAGATTTTCAGGTAATAATGATACCAAATACCACTTACTATCCTGCTCACATAGACCTACCTATAGATATTTTGTACGATGCGATCGCAGGCGATGCAATTTCCCCTTTTGCAGCAGCCAAGATAGATTTATTCAATTGGTGGATAATTGATGTTGTTCCTTCAGCGTATTGTCTCAAGCTTCCATCTAATTTATATCGACGAACATCCGTATTTCCAAGTATAAGTTAGCATTTCCTCAAAAACTATTATAGAAGTAGCTATTTCTGCTCTGTCCGCTGCGCCGGGTTGTTAGCTGGCTTTGCAGGAGGAGTTAGGCTTACAAAGTGCCTGCCACTTTGTTCCTGTCTTTTTCGCCAATCCGCACAGATTGCCCTTATATCGTAATTGAACGCCTTTGCATGTTCCTCACGAATTCGATGAAGTTCTTCTACAATTTCGTCTTCCCACATAATTCACTCTCCCATAAGTTCATAAGGTGTACAGATGATTGGCAAAGTGTATCCAAAATCTAAGCAAATTTTCAATAGCTTCTTTTGAATCTGAGCGTTGGCAATATGTTTACAGTTCCACGTTAACAGGTAATCGAGATTGTTAACAGTGGCTAGTGCGATATGAATTGCACACGTCAGAGGCTTTGGCTGGGAGATTACTTTTCCGCATAAACTGAGCGGCTAAGTTTTCCACAGCTTCAGTTACTTCAAGCAGTGGAAACCCCCGAACTACAGCCAGACGTTGAGCAGCTATCTCTGAATCTCCTTGAGATGCTTCATCTAGAACGACTTGTGAGATATAAAGAGTAAAAAGGTTTCGACGGAATTCCCACCATTCTCAAGTCATCTCAATATTTCCAGCAGTTATTAGATTTCTAGTTGCTTGGGCAGTGAGATAACCGAGAATGCTAGTTTCGATATAAACAGTTTCACTCATGCTAAACACTAAATCGTCCTGACAAATGTACCACTAACTGCATAAGCAGCTTGTTATTGAATTTCCAAGTCGTCCACCCGTCACCCTGGGTAGGTTTTTCAGAAATCTAAGAATTAGAGGAGGTAGCGCTCGCTTCGGAGTTTTACTAAATACAATTACAAACACATTTAACACTTTTAATACTCCCATCTTCTTTAAGCGCAGTAATTTTCACTTTCACTACCTGTCCTTCTTTCAGAGAATCTGCTTTTTTCGGCTCTTTCTCCGTAAGTTTGATTGTCCCCAATATCTCATAAGTCACCTTAATGCCCTTAATCCCAAGTACAGTAGCATCTAAAGTTTGGTCAAGAGCAAAGTTACGCGACTGAATAACAGAAGCAATTTCTGCTTGACGTTCGGAACCCTGTTCCAGTTGCGACTCTCTTTTTGGTAGAGAGGTAGAAGGTAAAGTAATATCCTCAATCGGAGCAGCATCTTTGTAGTAGCGCATTAAACGCGCAGCCCATCCCAAAATTTGCAGCATGGTTTGGGCATTAGCTTCACTTTGTAGATATTGACTGCAAGTTCTCTCAATACTGCGGTAGTATCCAGGAGTTTTACCGCTGTGTCCAATTTGTCTATCGTTACTGACCAGAGTTTTTAAGTATTTGAAGAATTTTGCACCTGCATTAGGTTGATTGATAGAGGCGCGAAGATAAGCGATCGCCTTCCCCAATTCATTCACATCTGTATTATCTTTGACTAAAGTCAGTGCGATCGCATGAGCTATTTGCCATTGAGCTTCTGTTAGAGATTCAGTAGTCAGCATCAGTACATTCCTTCTGGGGGTTCGCGATCAGTTGGGTAACGCAGTACAACAGCTAATTCCTGTAATTGCGCAGTTTGAATCAGCCGAGAATGAGCCGCTTGAACTTGTTTGCGGACAAATTGTTGCAATTCATGTCCATTCAGGCGATCACTTGGGGGGATGTAAGCAGAATAGCGATCACGCAAATCTTTGGCATTTTGCAGTACTTGTGCTTCTGTCACCTCCACCGTCATTGTTCCCATCCCAATTGGTTTACCACCACCCACCTTAAGAGCAATAGGATATTTTGGATCTTGTCCTAATACAATTAACAGAGTACCAAGTTCCTCTGGTTTCAAATTCCTAAAGTGTAACTCAGTTGTAAAGGTGTACTCCTTTGCAGCTTGCTGAACTGTAATGCCTTGATTTTGACCTTTATCAATTGCCCGAATCGTGTGATAATAAAACTTGCGTCCTGCTACTTTACCTCTTGTATTAAAATAGGCTTGGCGTTCCTCAGGACGAGGGCGATATAAAGACGGCATAAATCCCGTACTGAAACCTGTATTCTTACACTTAGCATCATTAAAATCAATCAATCCTTGCCAATCCAAAGCACCAAAGACTCGGCTAGCTGGACAAAGATCTGTTTTGTTTTTGCAAGGTAAGCGTTCTGGGGGTATGTTTGCTTTATACTTTGATGTAATAACTGCTAAAGTACTGTTAGTTATTGCTTCATACACAGAGCGAATGCAGCCTTTGAGGGAACTGCCTTGAATGGAGAGTTTTTGGTCAATTCCCTGTGTCATTGTTTTAATCAGAGGCACACGACTACCAATGTCGCTACCCATAACACTTACGCCGGTGGAAACGTGCAAAGAAGTTTGAACTTTTAGGGTGAGAAACAAAGTTCCATGCAAGCGATTATTATCGTATTTATGATGTCCAGCCGGAGGCTGTAAAAGAGGACGTTCTTGAGGAAAAGGAATCAACTCATAAGGTTTAGGCGCAGCTGTTCCATCCGAAAAGTCACGAGAACGAGGCGGTGATTGTGGAGTAGGTTTTTGCGGTTTTCGAGGCGGAGTAGTAGTCATTTTTCCTTCACAGTAAGAGCGATAAAATGTACTGTTGCAGTCTTTGCGTCTTTGAAATATCGCTGACTTATATGGATGTCTTCAGGGTTGATATCTTCATCACTTAACCCCTTGAATGTAAAACCATTGGGAAATTTAGTCTCGTTTTTATAAAAGTAGGCATTGAAATCGCATATTTCCCAATTACTACTACAATCTTTCTTTATCCCTTCTAAATTAACTTCTTTTATACTTAGAAGTAAGACATCGTAGCCAGACTTTTGTTTTTTCCAGCGTAGTTCGTGATCGGCATTAAACATTTGCCCTTCAGGAGTGGCAAATTCTTCTGGCAATTTCCTACAGATACCGCTGACTGCATGAGCAGAACGCAAAAAGTAATAACTAGGCTCAATTGCTAATTTCTCAAGCAAGCTTTTCAGTTCATCTAATGATGCATTTTTCTGAGAATATACAAACCCACTCATGCTGCTGCACCTCTCAAAACTTCACTCCAAGCACGAACTGCTCTTGTAAACAAATCCGGTACGCCTGCTTCACCATCACCTTGCCAATTTAGCTTAACGCCAAAACCCAAATCCATTGCTTCAGCACGAATGGGAGTAGGTTGGCGATCAGGTTTAGGAAAGCCGTATTTTTTTGCTTCTCCATCTGATAAAAACTCTCCCGCTCCTAGCAATAAAGTCCAATCCCATTCTCCTAAATTTCCTAATTGGCGAATTTTTCGAGTTTCTGCATCTAACACACAACTAGGGTATTGTACAGTAGCAGAGTTAAATTTTACTGCAACTGTACCCAAACCGCGAGATTTAGCAAAACCAAGACCAAACCAACCATCATTTAAATCGCGTAGTACCAAACCAATTAAACCTAGCTGCGCCAAAGTAAAGTTTTTGAGATGAATTTTAGTGCTAAATTCACCAGAGGTACAAACTTGATAGTTAAAGGGACCAACGGCAACAGAACCAAATACACGATCAATAGCTACCCCATTACGTTCCTCAAGTTTAATTTGCTTAGGGTCAACGGGATAAGCATCTTCAACTCGAATACGACTGGCAATAGCAATATTACCAAACATCTGGTCAGTAAAAGATGATTTTTTGTATATGTCAGCAGCTTCTAAATCCTTTAAATACTCATACTTATCATTTAAAGGGTCATTAGCCCAAGGAATTTTAGAATTATTAGGATTACTATCTCTTCCTACAGTGCGGACAATTCTTTCTGCGTGGGCGCGAATAGCACCTTTAAGCCCACTTCCTGGTAAATAGATTGAGCGTCCCCCTGCATGGTACGTCTCGACGAATTCCATATCTGGCTTGGTGGGATCAGCACCTTCTTTACCAGATTTGATCAGAATTGGTCCATCGGGTATTAAGGTTAAGTCAATAGTGCAATGGTTGACAAATCGTTTGTGCATGGTTTTATGAGAAAAATATTTGGTTTTAACTGCTCTTGTTTTGTTTAGAGAAGATTTAAGAATGAACCGCCGAGGCGCAGAGAACGCAGAGGAAGATTAAGCAGTTACTAGATTATTTAGCTGCAATTCACACTGTTGAAAAACATAATTGACAGCAGCGAAGAGTTTATCTAGCTCATAAATGGTGTAAGGAGCGTTATCTTTGGTAAATACTTCTGCTTCCAGCTTACCAAATTGCCAGCGATCGCCATTAGAGACAATGCCATATATAGTTATTGGCAGTTCTGCATTCAGTCTTTGTGCTGCAATCATTTCTGCCAGACATTGCGCCCAACCTGCTTCAAAGTTATCCTGCTTGGCTTCGACTAAAATGAAGTAGGGTTTGTCAAAGACAACTTTCCCCAATGGAGAACGTTTAGCCAAGATATATTCAGGATAACCTGATAATGGCTCATTATAAGTGAGAAACTGATGGCTCCATAAAATAAACTTGCTGCTGTAGCGCTTCCAAACTTCCTTTAAAACAGGGTAGATCAAGTTTTCACAAATAGCATATTCTGAGTTATCAACAACTCCTTCCCGCATTACAGTTTGCAAATCTTCTCTAAAGTAATCTGAGACATCAAACTCAGCTTCGCTCATGAAATTTGCTTCAAGATATTTAACCTGAAATTCTTTCAAAACTTCGCCTACAGTTTTGTAGCTACTAAAAGCCATATCACTATCCTCAATGAATTTACACCATAGAACTATAATGTTTTTGCTTGAATCTTATCTTTTTTCCCTCAATACTAGGAAACTTTATAGATCGGTGTAATCCCCTTGCGGGGAAGAGAGATGGGAGATTAATTAAACTAATCATCTAGCATCTCACGGATTAATGTATCCGTCTCCCTATGGAGTTATTCTGGCAACAGTACTTGACTGTTAGTCAGTATATGACGGATGTTTGTTTCCGTCCCCTCACGGGGATTTTACAAATTATCATCTAATATCTGTTTAATTTGCTGTAAATTTTGAAAAGAGTTTGTTACTTTTAATTTATTCTTAGTGTAATATACCTTCGCACTAGTAGTTATACCTTCAAGATATCTGGCTTTACGACTCTCTTTTTCTAAATCTTTATACACTTTACGTAAATGAGAATTACGTAGTTTGTCGGCAAGGTCGTAAACATATTGCCGACGAGAATCGTGGGGCGAATGTCCTGGATATTCCTGCTCTATATTAGACCCTTCAACACAAGCATAGTGTTCTACCAAGTGCAACGCAGCATAAAAGCACATAGTAACTGCCCAATCTGGATAACTCTTTTCCACACTTCGTGCTGCTTGTTCATTACTTTTAGCTTGCTCAAGGTAGTAATCACAGGTCATAGATCATTTTTGTTTCAAAACTTGGCGCTTAGGTAATCAATGTACAACTAATTTGAGAGGGGGGCTTGACCAAGCACGTTGTTTGTCGTTAGAATCTGCTATTACCTTAGTCGCCTCTGGAAATCGATATACTACTTGAGCATCAAAATACCATTTTTCCCTACTAACATCTCTTAAGTTCCATTCATAGTCAATCACTAAATCTTGTACGAGATTCCAGGCTTCATCTGATAACTCAGTTCCTGACGGCAACTCTAGTTCAAAATCAATATGATGAAGATCGGGAAGTCTTGGGGCTACAGCCCATACCCTTTTTACATCAGCTACTTTAGCTAACTTGTTTACCAATTCTCGTACTTTATGAATTACATCAATACTTGGTAAATTCTTCCATTTCATCAAGTTTAAGGAAGAAGATGTACGAACTTCTTTCCAAGTGGTATCTGTTGTATATATTGGTGATGAACGCTTCTCTGTTGAATTCCTGCTCATTCTTCTTCCTTTAAAAATTCATTTATACTATCTCTTAAGAAGGTAGCTTGTCGTCGAGTAAACGCAAAGTTACCTATCGGATGTACTGGTGATGCTGACTGTTGCTCATTGCTCTCAAATGGGCTTTCAGATAGCATTCCTGCTATTAAAATTCCATCTTCACTAATTGCTATGCGTACACCAGTAACTAAGTACACTTTATCCTGACTTTGCTCACTCATGATTAATTTGCTCTTTCACGTTTATTTTCTTTTGTTTGTGAAAGGGAGAGGGAAAATGCAGTAGGCACGGCACTCATTTTCGCAATCTCCCTTATTTTAAGGCAAGCCCTACCTAAAGTAGAACTAGCCTATATACCTAATCGTATCTACTATCAGCTGCCTACACTTTAAAGAGCGTAGTCTTTGACAGTTGAATGATTAGCTGAGTACCTTGAATTAGAGGTGTAATTTGATACTTAGTGAAAGAACAATACTGCTTTTGCAAAGATTGAGAAGGCGTCGATACAGAATATAAGTCTAGTACTGTGAAGTTTGACCTTAATTCATTCATAATGAGTGATTTTTTTCTAAACTCTATTGTAATTATACTGACTCTGCTGTGGTTTGCGGAGAAATTTTATTATTCAGATGCTCAATAAGTTTTCGTACCCATTCGTCTTTGTAGTCCCTAGCATCTTCATAAGCTGTTTCATCTTCCATAACTAATTTCCTGAGGTATTCCAGTAGAAACTGCGGGTTGTCTTCTACATCAATCCATCGCATCTTGTCAATTTCTAAGCGAACAACACCCAAGCCACGCGATCGCCCTCCTCCCAAAGGAATTTGCTCTGTCTCAAATTGGTGCAACCCAATCATTAATAAGCCTAGTTCCCAATCTTCGGCATTTTCCACAACAGCTTTAAAGTAAAAGGGTGTTCCTGCGGGAACTACCTGATAATCATAAAGCTTACCGTCAGCAGCAGTTTCAGTATCCCGGTTAATTGCGACACCGTCTCTTTCTTGGTACTGTCCAAACCAAAATTCTGGAACAACCGTTAAATCTCGCACTTGGAATTTACTAGCAAGCCAGGGAGAACCGAATAAACAAGAAACTAAGTCTGTTTTTGCGAGAATCTTTTGTGTCAGTAACTCGTCAAGCTTAAAAACTTTGTATGGATCTTCTTCTAACTCTTTTTCAGTATCCTCTTTTAGCTGATCAATACCTTCTTTAATAATTACCCCTTGTTCATTTTTAATGGTTTTAGATAGAATAGACCACTCTGCTTCTATAGCCGGGTTAGCAGCAAAATCTGGGTTGATAGCGCGTAGGAAGCTTTCCAGACGCGATCGCAATGCTCCTTTGAAACTTGACCCTGGTATCAAAGGTCTACCAAAAGCATCTTTTGTGACTGGTAAATCAGAACCAATTGCCTCAGTCGAGCGACCAGAGCTAATGCGTAATGCTGTTACTGTTGTCAAAATTCCTATTAGTTCCAGACGATTTTTGAAGATATCAAACATAACCTTATTTCATCACATTAGTAATTTAGTGCTTAGCTTCTTGAATACGTAGGGTTTTGCATTTCTTTGCTTAAAATATCAGGTAACCGACTTAATTCATTGCCTGAAATTACCATAACTCTATTATTTTTAGCCTGATTTTTAAACTCTTCAGATACTGTAATTTGACTGGTAATGAATAATTTTACACAATAGTTACCACCTAACTTTTGAGCTTTAGCTCCAAGGACAGACAAATCATTTGAACTATAATTACCTGTCTTACATTCACAAATCATGGCATTAGCACTATTCAAAGAGAATACATCTATTTCACCCCTATAATTATCTAGTTCAACACCCATTTCTACAGAATCAAAACTACACTGCTTTGCTGAATAATATACAAACAACTCTAACCAATCTCCAGCTATAAAAGCATAATTCTCTCTTTCTCTAATTTGAAAATAGATTTCATTATTATAATTTTGATAATTATGAATTATTAAACTTTGTTCTAAATTCTTAAAAATCTCTTGCAATTGACTTTGTAAAATTCCTTCTCTAGTAAATTCTTGTTCTTGAAAGTTAAAACCTTTTGGTACTGCAATATTATCAGCATTTTTTGCTTTGCGACGAATCACAGAAAAAGCTTTGCTGACAGTATCGTAATATTCTGCACAGTACTTTGCTATTCCCTCTAAAAAAGAATTTGTACATCCAGATTTCTTTTTGAAGATGCTTAGTCCACACATAGCAATATAGTTTTCAACACTCAAGCGTTTATTGAAAGAACGTGGTTTCTCTCCAAAAATTAAGGGAATAATTTCTGATTGGTGAGTATTTACACTAAAAATCATCACATCTTTATATTTTTCTCGAACATAGCTATAAACTGAAAATGCCATAGTTTGAGGAACACCTGTCAGATTTACATACTTCAAATTTTTCACATCATGACAAAGTTCACTAACGGCTTTATATACATCATCAAACCTGCTTGGCTCAACGCTTTTCACATCGGTTTCATCACAAAGCAAATCTTTTTGTTCTTGCTTTAAAACAGTTTCTATACTTCTCTGAAAATTCGGATACTGCTCACCCTCGCAAAGCAAGAACTTTACTCTGTTAACTTCTTCAATAAATTGAAGGGCACCAGCAATTGCTGGAACTGCACTACGTCCTCCAATCAAAACTAACATTGTACTTTCTGACATATGTGAATACCTCAATCAAATTATTTAATATTTTCCTTCTTTTAAGTACTTGAGATAGCGTGCACCATAGCCTAAATAACGGCGAATCAGTTCTAACCAAATAGGTTTGAAGTTAGTATGAGAACATTCAGCAATTATTTGAGCAGTTTTCTTAATGTTACCATCAATATCTTGAACAATTTTCTCTGCCAGAGATTCTTGACCTCTCCCCCATTTTTTATCTCTACCAACTTGATAAAAAAGAAAGTTTTTAATGACTTCTGCACTATCTGTGGTATCAGCCACACGTACTAAATTACGAAATTGAGACTCTTCCAAATCACCATATTTTGCTTTATCTAAAGCATCTTGAATCCATATCACTAAATCATCTTCAGCTTGACGAATTCCTTTTTGGACTTCTAACTCTATTCTCTGTTCTGGCAAGAAACTCATACAGGAAACTCTCTAAATACAAGATGAAAATCATTACAAACTAGCACTTGCCCGAAGCCTTCGCAAGTCCGATCGCCTACACCTGTTAATTCCAATTGAGCTAAAGCTTCATACCATTTATCAGGTTCAGTAGTACTAAATAAATATACAGATCCTTTTCTAGTCACTAATTCCACATCTTTCATCAATCCCCAAGCAGCATTCCAACCAGAACGGTAATCATAGCTGCTGTAAACAGCTTCGAGTGTTACGGGTGCTTCAACACCCGTAAACTGTTGTAACATGGTAGCAGAAATTACAGTAGTGCGTCGCCATTGTTCAGTTAAAATAGCATCAGCTTGTAAATCTAAGGTAAAAAAGGTTCGATTATCGGGCGATTCTTTAATAGGAGAACCAAAAATGTTATTCCATTCCTGCCAACGTTTTTGCAATGTCTGAGTAAATTTTGTGACTTTATCCTCTACATTTGGTTGAACATCTTTGGGCTGTATTACCTTAATTTCCACTTTTCCCAATCCTCGTGAAGTCGAACCACCCAAGCGGAAGTCTTGATGACGGGCATGAATAAATTGCCATAAAGAATCTGCTAAAGTATCTGTAACTACAATTGCTGAATTGTAAATTACGGGTTTCGGCTTTTCACCTTTGAACTTAGATTCATTCAGCACTTCAATACTGTAGAGTATTTCTTCCTCAGCCGTTGCCCGTCGTCGATTGATACCTACCCTTGTTAACAGTCGTTTATTAGCCTCCTGCTTGTAGGCTCTCTCGTATATGAGGTAATAAGCAAGGCTTATGAACCACAGATCAAGCTTTCCAGCTTCTACAAGTTGGTTATTTTGTAGCTTATAATACCATTTACACCAGAAAACTAGGAAAGCCTTATTGACTTGGCTATAGAAACTAATGCCAGGAGTGTCAACTCTTTCTCCATCAGTTGGGCAGTTTGGATCGTAAGGATAACCGTAACCTTCGGCACAAAAGCGATCAATTAAAGTATCAAAAACACCGTTATTCTTAGGCTTAAAACCAGGTTTAGTCTTAGAACTTAGTGCAGTAGCAGGTAATACTTTAATTTCTTCGACTCTTTGTCGAGAAACTATCTCATCATTAATTTCTAGGGTAGCAGGATAGGCGTGTTGAAAAATTGCAGGTTCATCACCCAAAAATAAAGCCTGAAAGTCCCCGCCATTTTCTGCGAGATTGGTTGACAGATGACCAGATTGCTGTAATATTTGAGCAGCAAATGCTCCACGAATCACGGTTCCTGGAATATAATCCTCAACCTCACTCACTGAACCACCTGGTTTTTGCCGTGCGATCGCCAGAGGAGACAAAGCCTTAATTTGCAGTTGAATACGTTTCACTTTACCCCTCCTTTTCCCAAAAACTGCCAGACCTTATCATCAACTTCAATTTTTGGTAATTCCCAATGTAACCATCCCAAACCAGCCGACTTACTTCCTCCCAGTGCATGAATATGTTGCAAACCAGCCCAAATCAATGCAGGAGCATAATCTGGTTGTTCGGGTTTGAGGCTTGGTTGAATGAGAATGCTACCTTCAAACTTTAGTTGAGCATTTACTGGAGAAGTTTCGAGAAAGTAGAGTTTTTTCTCCTCTGCAATACGTCGTCGGCGATTAATTGTTACACCCGGACGCAAAACTTCTGGTAAGTTATCTGGATTTTCTGTGTAAATTAAGTCCTCAACTATTACTCGTGAAGGTAAAACAGGATCGCCAAAAATCTGACTAATTAAACAGTGATATGTTTCGTTATATCCTGGTAATTCGTATTCACTTCGTCGAAATTTAATAGGTGCATTTGCTCTACGAATCACCATTTTTTCCGCACTAGGAGACTCAGAAATAGCCCATCCCAAAGCCCTAGCTATTTTTTCGCACTCATGACGCAGACGCCCTTTAAATTGAGAAGCAGGAATAAGCAAATTTCCTTCTGAGTTACGGACAATTGGTTTGTCAGCCAGTACTCCAGAAGCACCACCCGCACCCACACATAAGGCAGTATCAATTACTGCTGTAATTCTAATAGTATCAACTGAATTCGGATTCGATAGTGCTTGCAGAGAAATCATGCATCTACCTCCAAGGATGAAATCGGTACAGCATCAGATAATTGAATAAAATCGTACAAATCCACTATTTCACGCCAGATAGTTTCATATGCAGGAGCTTCTGTATCATGTGGATCGAGCTTGCCTGAATCATACATCCAAGGGGCAATTTTACCTTCATTAGTCTTTGCTTTACACCAAGCATCTTCAAACTGTTTTTTTAGTAGTTCTGCCTTATCGCTTTTAAGTCTGGAGCGGAAATAAAGATAATTGAGAATAGCTGTACGCTTACCTGATTCTAGGAAGCTACGAATTTGGTAGAGTTGCGATTTAGGAAAATTAACTTCTTTCAAAGCTTGAACTACTTGGAGCAATCCTCCCAATTCATGTAGAGTATAAGGAGCAGCGTATAGCCTCAGTTTTGCACCACACTCTTTTGTTAATGCCTGTTCACGAAATTCTTTGATATTAGATGAAATCATAGTAACAGATTTCATTGTTAAAAAATCTACTGTGCCGCCACTATAACCAACATTTTTAAGCTTTTTACCACGTTTCTTCGCTGACTTGAGTAACTGTTCAAAGAGCTTCTGTGCATAGTAAATGGGAGTGTTGTAAGCAGTAATCAATACCCCACTAGATGTACTCAACTCACATTGAGAAGGTTCTGTATTTTGCCAAGAGTAGCGATGACACTTACTCAAGTCTATTGGTTTTTCCGATGATTTAACCCGATAATCTCTTTTAATTTCAACATTTTTACCTTGTATATTTACAAAAGAAACTTGTTTAAGAAGGATTTGCTCAAACTGTTCGCCAATCATCTTGGCAATTTCTAATGCCCTATCGGCTGGCACAATCAAGATAATGTCATCTCCACCAATGGTGAGGATTTCAAAGGGATGAATCAGATCGCCATTTTTGTTGGTTGATTCTGATTTTTTAATATTTGTTAATACACGCGGATGAAGATTATCTGCCAAAGCTTGATAAACCGCATATTCTGTGGCTAGGCTAACATCATAACTAAATTCTTGATAATCTTTAGCAGTAAGTATATATTTTTGAATATAACCACCTATATTGTTGCCATCAGCATATATATAGGCAATAAAGCCGTTACTAACATTGCCAATCTCTGTTAAAGATTGAGGAATCTTAACTTTATCAAGTTGGTAACTACCGCAGTATTTATGACGCTGTTCAGAGTTTTCGCTCAAAAATTCCTCAAATTTGTCAACCCAACCTTCAATGATTCCTGAATCCCACTCTAGCCCAATATCTTTATACCATTGAGGTGGCACTGATAGTCCGGTTTTCGCTCTACCACCAACTCGTCTTTTCCGTGCAGAAGTTTCAGAAAAATAAGGTTCTCCTGGAAGTTGGTTTGCTTTAGTAATAGTGCTTCGTTGCTCTCCTTCATCTCGTTTTATGTAAGGATGGGTTTCAAACATCGGTGGATAACGGCGAGTGGGACGATTTTCAAAGTCATTTCCACTGCGCCGCTGATTGAAAAGAATTGCTAATTTCGTACTTAATTCGTTAAAAGACTTACGATTTTTAAAATGCTCAAGTAGCTCGGATTCATTTTTTATTATACCATAATAAGCCTCTACCAGTGGTTCTTTATATTTTTGTCGATACTTTTCTATCCAAAATGTTTCCTCAATATTATCTGGCAGCAAACCAAAACGAGTTTCTAGCAGTCTAAATGTATATCCAACTGCACAAGAGTTAGCTGTTAAAGTCTCATGAGTGTAGCGCTTTTCAATCGCATTAGCTAAGACATTTACAAAAGCAGCAGGACAAAAAGCTAAAATGTTTCCGCCAGTTGAGTAGATAATTAGTTCTGGAATCAAAGCTTCTAAAATATTTTTGTGTTCAGCAGAAACGTTTTGAGTCAGCCAGTTTCTTATCTTAATACATTGTGCATTGTAATTATGTTTAGACTCAGGTTTTTTGTTGAAAAATGCGGGTAAATCAACTAAGTTAATTCGGTCTAAAAGTGCTGAGCCACCCCTAATATCTGGAAGTTTGGCTTCTTCAAATACATATTGCTTAATCTTGGTTGCACCACCATACACTAAGCCTATCTTGGAGTTCCAAAGAATGGGGTGCTTTTCTTTTTCAGTGGGGTGCTTTTCTTCGGTTAACTGTTTTAGCTCATCTAATGTTTCTGGAAATGAGAGAGTTTCTAATCGCTTGGCTTCCTCAACTAGTGTTCGCACCTCTTCTGGAACCTCTCCCCCATTATTCAAAGCCTGTCGCATCTGCTGCAACACAGTTAAATCAGACTGAGGTTGGCTTCCTTCGCCCCAAGCAAGACACCAGGCGATCGCTGTTGTAATTGAATTTGAATTAATTACCATATTTCCCAATGCAAAATTTTCGTTTCTCTACACTTTACTTACATCAACCAGTAACCTTGCCAAAGCTTGCACCATCGGGCGTGTCGAAACATCTTCCCCCCGTTCCAAATAGTGAACGCTACCCTTAATAACGGGTGACTCTGCTTCAATGTAGTCGGCTGTCCCTTTATAATCGCTATAAATCTTTGCAATCACACGCAGATTCAAAGACTTGCAAAACTCTTGCCATGTCAAAATTTCTTGCTCATTGTTGGCTAGTATGACAGCGTGAGTGGCTTCAGTCATGATCAAACGATTTTCATCAGAAATTTTGCCACCAACATCAAACACTAGTAGAGGTGTATTGATTACTCTTATCTCATGTGCTTTTAATTGGGCAAACTCTGGAGTGAATTTGGCTTTGTACTCTTTCTTCAATTGTTGAGCTAATTCAGGATCGCGGCGTGCAGTTTCGCAATACCAAGAACCATCACCGTCAGGGCAACCTGAAATTACGTAGGAGTCGGGCGCATCAGGGATTTGTAAAATTGCCAGCTTTAAACCTTCCCGAAAGCATGACTTTCCTGTGTTGGCAAAACCACAAAGCACCACTTTTACACTGGACAGATTCTTTTGCGCTCTAGTTAAATCTAGTGTGTCTCCAACTTTGTACATTGGGTTATGACTGATTGTGATTACATACCTGTCTAGTCCTTTGTCGCCAATTTTGGGGTCAAAGAATGCGATCGCTCCATACAAGTGAGATAGTTTGTGTGCTAACACCTGACTGACAAGCACCGACGCACGTCCATTGATTTTGAGCAGCGAACCTCCAGATAACTCCCCAGAATCAATTAATTCATCTAAACGTGCTGCTGCATCGCGAACAATTTGGTCGCCGTTAGCTGGTGTGCCAAATTTTACTCTCAGAACATCATCCTCTAAATTGATGTGGTACGTAGTCATGAATTACAAAATGGTATAAGACAAATTCTATGATGAGGAAAAATTGTAGACGCCTAACAATGTTGCTTATTACCTTGTCGCAATGCAACAACTCAATCAATTAATTCTCCTAGATTATACTCAGGATTGTGTGTGATACAAATCACATATTTACCCAACTTAGGGTCAAACAAAGCGATCGCACCATAAAGATGACTTACTTTGTGTGCCAGCACAAACGCTACTGGTATAGAAATAGGTCCGTTAATCTTCAACAACTGTCCCCCTTTTAGCTCTCCCGATGCCATTTCATCCAAACGAGCGGCTGCATCCCTAACAATTTGGTCATTCTGGGCAGGTTCCCCAAAATTGACGCGCAAAATATCGTCTTTCAATTCCATGAGGTACGTTGTCATCAGTTCAACCTGTAATCGAATGGCTCCATCATACACGATGCTGGAAAATGCTATTTCCAATTTGTCGTATCCTAGAGTTATAGCTCACAGATTCCCCCAGTGTAAGAGTGCAAATATTTCAAGATCTTCCTCAAGTAGAACTGCTGCAATGGTTGGCACGCGGTTCTCTCAAACAAAACCTGAATCGGGCTATTCGTTTGTGGGTGTGGTTGCGCACCCTTTACGGAGACGATAAGAACAATTTGCTGTTGGCAGAATCTTTCACTTTTGCCGACTGGCGGAATGCCTTTTTCACTGCCACACATCCCAAAGGAGAAGCAATTCCCAAATTACATGACGCCAATTGCCCTTGTGCAAAAACTACGGCTGAGTGGTTGTTTAATGCTCAAACAGGAATGAATGAAGTAGAGTGGAAGCGATCGCTAATTTCTCATACAAATATAGATACATCTTTACTAAATAAATTACTACAGCAACGCTTATTTGGAATAACTCGTCGCTCCCTCCAAGGAGACTTGGAAATTTTAGCAGAACTGGGCTGGCTTGTGTACCAAAATCAGAAATATTATCGTGTGGATGAGTTACCATCTCGTCCCACAAATATCCAAGAAGAACCAACAACTGCTAAACTAGGTATCTATGAATGGAATTTTTTACATCCAGACTTGGCAGCGATCGCTCAAAATCATGCCCAACAGATTGACGGTGTACAACGCTTCTTCCTCAAACTTGATTATGTGATTCCCCATGCCACCATAGATCAAGTTGATAATTGGCAGTACGAGTTAAAAGAGCTTTGGGCAAAAAAGATAGTACCACCCATTAACTTGACTTACAACAGTGCCAGAGTAGGAAATACCGTTGATTGCATAGTCTACCCAGTCTGCATCTACTATGTGCAACGAGCAGTTTACCTTTGTGCCTTTGGCGAAAGCCCTGATAGACAAACAGATTGGTATAACTTTCGCCTTGATCGCATTCAACAGATGACTCCTCTACAATGGAAACACTCAGCCATTCCCTTGCCCTTGCGTCAATGCTATCAAAAAGCATCCTTACCAAGTCCCGATTATATCGCAGTGCAATTGTCCCAAGCTTGGGGCTTTGATTTCTACTTACCCAAACGGCTCATGTTGCTGCGATTTGAACGAGAATATCATGACCGTTATATCAGGGATACCTTTCGTCATGAAACTTTTGAACCAATTACTTACCAGCAAGCACAGCGTCTAATTACACGAGAAGTGTCACAACAGCAATCTTTGCTAGAAATTCTTGCTCATTGCTCTCAACAAGATGCCTACTACCGCGTCTACTACCGACATAAAGATAATAACGTGGTTATGCGTTTAAGGGCTTGGCGTCCTCAATGCGAAGTTTTGCTACCTTGGGATTTACGGCAGATTATTGCTAAAGAAGTGCAACAAGAGGCACAGCTATATAATATAGGATTTTAGATTAATGAATACAACAAAGTTGACAGAAAGATTTGAAGCAGCATTAATATACGCCACTCGTCTCCATGCAAACCAAACTCGCAAGGTAGGAGGCGTTCCTTATATTTCGCATCTTATGAGTGTAGCAGCTTTGGTACTGGAAGCAGGGGGGAGTGAGGATGAAGCGATCGCCGCCCTTTTACATGATGCCGTAGAAGATCAAGGAGGCAAAGCTACTCGTGAGGAAATTCACAGACAATTTGGAGATGTAGTTGTAGCAATTGTTGATGGTTGTACTGAAACGGATATTCAACCGAAACCTCCTTGGCTGGAGCGGAAAACCCATTACTTGAAGCAATTACGCCACGCTTCACGCCAGGTGCGATTGGTATCATTAGCAGATAAACTCCACAATGCTCGCTCGGTTCTGGCAGAATGGCAACAACAGGGCGATGCAATTTGGAGTCAGTTTAACGGTGGCAAGGAGAAAACTTTGTGGTTTTATCAGTCACTGGTACAAGTGTATCAAGAGACTGGTTCTGATTGGTTGACGGAGGAATTTGCACGAGTTGTGTCACAGTTGTGCCATCAACGGGAAATTTAGAGACAGTACAGTACTGTCTCTACCTACGGCACATTCATCCCACGCTGTACTGCTGGGCGTTGCTGTACCTTCTCCACCCAACGTTTGAGATTGGGGTGGTTATCTAGCGTTAAACCTTGAAATTCCGGAGCGCCCATAAATGAGAGCAGGCAAGGATGCATCGGGGCAAAGAACTTACTATCGAGGCACGCCGTAGTCTGCAAAGAGAAGTTGACTAAAATTTTGGACAATTGAATAAGCCTTATTTATCCAGTGGCATTCTTGGTGGAATATACACCACTTCACCAGGGCGCAAAACTTTAATACTGCCTTTTGCTCCCAACTCCATCTCTGTTTTAGGGATTTTCATCTCCAGAAACAGCCTTTACCTGTAGCTTCCTAGTTCCAGAACACAAATCTGTCACACTAGCTTCATTAACATTTCTGGCGTAAACTTGATACTGAGTATTAATGCTAAAACTAATTCCACAACTATTCCCGAAGCTGATTATTTCTTGAAGCTGGGCAACATTGCCTTTCAATACTTCATCTACAATAAAACTCCAGACAGTTCCCCTAGATCCTACCTCAGAGTTATTGTTCGCTTTCACCGTGCCAGTGAAAACAACATCTGCTCTTTCAAAATACTCCTCGTCAGTGGAGACAACACACTTGCAAGCAACTGCTGTTTGTATAGATAGCAGTAACATTAACCCTGATGTAGCTGATGCAGTGCAAAGAACCGAAATACCCCTTCTTAGTAACTTCATAGCTAGTTGAGTAATTTAAAAATGCGATCGCTTTTAATAAAACAAGGGACACAGCTAAAAACTTATGTATAACAATCATTCCTCCTCAGCCTTTTTAGAAACAATCAGCCTTGCAACATAATCTGAGATTGTTGTTTTAGGTGCAAGTCCAGGATACGGATCAACTCTTAATAGTTTTACAGAATAACCGTCAAAATCAGCACTTGCTAAGTATTTTTGATTCGTTACTTCACTAGTAAGGATGAGGTTGTCAATAGTATCACCATCCTTTAAAATCTCAAGTTCAATTTTTACTTCTCCTTGTCGGATACAAAACGCATTAGCAGGACACCTTGAGTCAGTAACTTTTAAAAATTTTATTTCCAATTCCTCAGAACCAATGAATACTGTTTGTCCAAATTTTAGTTTAAATGGAGTATCAAGCTCTGCACTAATAGTATTTTCTGATGATTGATTATACTCAGTGTTTCCCATCGAACCGTGAGTTGGTTGAATATAACCATTTACAAAAATCAACCCAACAACTGCTAATGCACAGATAAGTAAGTATTTTGATCTCATTGAAATAATTTTTTTCATAATCAAGCTAATTGCTTCCTATTTTGATTTTAGTCTTGTTATTATACATTATTTATATTAAGATAAAATAAATAAAAGATTAATATATAGCAATTCTAAAGGATTTGTAAACACAAGTTTTTCTTCTCTTGGCGTTTTTGGCGTCTTCTCTCCAAATAGCTATCAATGTCGCGTGTCCATTCGTTGTACTTGGGGAGATGGGGAGGTAGAGTGGGTTGTTAGGATCGCAATTATTGAGATGCTTGTATAAAATTAATTAGCGTATATTGAATTTTGTGACATAATAAACTATTGTTACCTTGTATTAAGCTTGAGTAAATATGAATAGTATAAAAATATCCACTCCAGATGCACAAGAATTGGGTAGAAGATTAAAGCAACTAATGGAGCTTTTAAAAATTAAGCCTTATTTAAAAATAGATATTCTTCAAAAAACTGGGTGGACTGAAAGTTATTTACAGATTATTTTAGAAATAGCTTTATCCGCAGAGTTAATCAAAGAAAATGTTCGTGAAGATACAATTTTATATTCCTTAGAATAATTGATTGAGCATTTTAGATTTAATTTGTTGGGGCAACTTATGAATACATCAAAGGCAATACAACAATTAAGAGCGGAATGGATAAGTTCGGAAAATTTTCGTCGTTTCGGACAGGTAATTTTTCCGAGTAAAGACGGAAAACCCTTTGATGTAGAAGATGCGCAGTTAGTACTTGACAAAGGTATACCCCGCTTTTATATTATGCAGTTACAGCGTAGGGGGCGAAAATTTCACACAATTACACGTCACACTCAATGTACTCAATGTCTGGGATCTTTGGCAGGAAAAGACTGGTTAATTGCAGTTTGTCCTCCTAATCAGGATGTAGATAAACCTGCGATAGAAGAGATTGCTGCCTTCCGCATCCCAGGAAATTGCTTTATTAAATTAGCAGTGGGTACTTGGCACGCAGGACCATATTTTGAGCATGATGTTGTGGATTTTTATAATTTAGAATTGAGTGATACGAATGTTGTGGATCATTTCACTCATAATTTTCTCAAAAGTCATAACTTGGAGTTTGAAATTGTTTGAGCAATTCAGATGCTTTCAGATACCCGACTTCTTATAGAAGTCGGGTATCTTGTTTACTCATAAATTTAAACTAGGTTTTACCTAATTTTTAATAAACCTTAATTTATACCTAAATTTATTATTGTAATATATTTTACGCATCTGTTTAGGTGCATTACTACTATGCTTTAGATTCAGGAATTATACATGACAAATCAATCCACATCAAGCTCTGTTTTCACACTCCAATTATTGCACGCTGCCGACCAAGAAGCAGGTGTTCCGGCTTTGGTTGATGCGCCTAACTTTTCTGCAGTTCTCAATGCTCTCAAAAATCAGGATGCTGATGGAGATGGCAATATAGATTATATTAACACTTTAGTACTCTCATCGGGAGACGCCTACATCCCTAGCCCATTCTTCTTTGGTAGCGACACAGCTTTTGGTGGTCAAGGTAGAGCAGATATCTTGATTCAAAATGAACTTGGCTTCCAAGCAATTGCTTTTGGCAACCACGAATTTGATCTTGGTACTGATGTTGTCGCAAGCTTAATTAGAGCTAGCGGAAATTACCCTGGAACTAACTTCCCCTATCTCAGTTCTAACTTGAACTTTAGTACAGATGCCAGCTTGGCACCACTAGTAACAGCGGATGGGCAAGAAGCTAGTACAATTCCTAATCGAATTGCTGGCAATACCATCATTACAGTTAACGGAGAAAAAATTGGTGTTGTCGGTGCGACGACTCCTACACTACGGTCAATTTCTTCTCCTGGTAATGTTACTGTATTGCCAAGTAATTTTAATGAAAGTAACCCAGCTGATATCGCCGCACTCGCTGCTGAGATTCAAAAATCTGTAGATACGCTGTTGTCTAACAACCCAGAAATTAACAAAGTAATTTTGCTAGCGCACCAGCAACAAATTGCCATTGAGTTACAGCTTGCAGAACTGCTAACTGGAGTAGACATCATTATAGCAGGTGGCTCGAATACCTTGCTAGCAGATGAGACAGACCGCCTCCGCGCTGGAGATCAAGTGCAAGGAGCTTACCCAATTCTCAAGACGGCGGCTGACGGAAATCCTATAGCTGTTGTCAACACTGATGGTAACTACAAGTATGTTGGTCGTCTTGTGGTTGACTTCGATCGCAGTGGTGTTATTGTTCCCGATAGCATTAACCCTAATATCAGTGGTGCTTACGCAACCGATGCAGCAGGCGTAGCGGCAGTTAACGGTACACCCGATCCGGAAATTGTGGCAATTACAGATGCTCTTAGAGAAGTTATCATTGCCCAAGATGGTAATATTTTTGGTAAAACAACAGTCTTTCTCAACGGTTCGCGTACCGATGTCCGCACTCAAGAAACTAATCTTGGTAATTTAACAGCTGATGCTAACTTGGCTTACGCTCGGCAGTTTGATCCTAGCACGGTCATCTCGATCAAAAATGGTGGTGGTGTGCGCGATAACATTGGTGTGTTTACCATTCCTCCCGGTTCTAACAACCCCGCAGATGCTCTGATTGTGCCTCCTCAAGCTAACCCAGTTGCAGGTAAGCTTGAAGGGGATATCTCCCAACTCGATATCACCAATGCTTTACGCTTCAATAATGGTTTGTCGCTGTTAACTTTAACTGCTCAAGAGTTACTGGCAGTGGCTGAGTATGGGGTAGCTGCCACAGCACCAGGCGCAACACCAGGACGTTTTCCGCAAATTGGTGGATTTTCGTTTAGTTTTGATCCAACTCGACCTGCAGGCGATCGCATACTCTCTCTTGCTGTTCAAGATAACACAGGCAACCTTGATGTTGTTGCCGAGAATGGTGAATTAGTTGGTGATCCCACGCGCACTTTCCGCACCGTTACTCTTACCTTCTTAGCGACTGGCGGTGACGGTTATACCTTCCCCAATAGAGATCGAGTTGATTTAGTTTCAGATCCTCTCTTACGCACAGGCTCAGCAACTTTTGCTGCTGACGGTTCTGAGCAAGATGCTTTTGCTGAGTACCTGATTGCTAACTTTAACGAAATTCCTTACAGTATTTCTGACGTTCCCCCTGCACAAGACACTCGCATTCAAAATCTTGCTTTCCGCTCTGACACAGTATTGTTAGGCAGATCAACTTTTGGGCAACAGCCAATCGGGTTTGATAATGAGCCGGCTGTTTTTGCGAATTTGCATTCTGAATATACTTTAGCAAACGTCTAGCACAGCATCACAGGAACAATCCGGATCTCATATCATCAATAGCGTAGTATGCTGTACCTGTAATCATAGCAGTTCCATTTTATTTGGAAACGCTGACTCGGACGGAGTGAAGTGTGAGAAGTGAGGGCACGCATTGTCGTGCCCACATCTTTTTTCACGGTTCTAAATGAATTTCGTACCCCAATCTTTGCGGCAATGAAATCTTGTAAACATCACCTTGATTCATTTCTCCTGGCTCTTTCATTTGACTCAAGGCTGTGACAACCTCATCAGAATTTGCCGTGAGGATTATACAGGCGCTCCTGCACGCTATGGGAAAATCGTGCCAAGTGCCAAGATGTAGCAAAAGTCCATACCCTGGTGGAAATCGCAACGCTTTTACCTGAGATAAATCTGGTACTGCATCATGATTAGGTGGTGCCATCACCATAATAAACGGTGCTTGTCCCAACCCAATAAACATTTGGGTCATGTGCATGTGACGTTCTAACCAGGTAATAGCTGGGTAACCTGGCATAATTTTTGCTGTGCGAAAAGTAGCTGTACCTCGATAGATAAAGTCAATATTTTCGCCTTCTATTACTCTTTCTTGGTAAAATGGGATTCCAAGTCCTGGTTTGCTCACATCATCGCCTAACAAATGACCGAAGGGTTTGACGTTTTCTGGGTTGGCGTCAATTACAGGAATTTTTAAAATTTGGTTTTGTGTGGTTGTCATACTGACTCCTGACTCCTGACTCCTGACTCCTGTTTCATCCATTCATAAATGCCTTCTCCTGTTGTTAACCAGGTATTAGGCTTATTTTTAATATGTAGCAAACATTGCCGTAGATACTTTAATCTTAGTGGTTGTCCAACTATGAAGGGATGTAAACCGATCGCCATTACTCTTGGTTGTGTTTCTCCATCTTGCCACAGTTGGTCAAATTGGTCTTCTATGGCTTGAGCAAATTCTGCACCAGAAAATCGATTACTCAAGCACAAACTAATATCATTTGCTTCAATAGTATAAGGAATCGCGAGTAAGCGTCCGTTAGGTAAATTATACCAGTAAGGTTGGTCATCGTTAACCCAATCAGCCGTATAAACAATTTCTGCCAAAGACAGTAATTCAAAAGTTGATTCTGTAATTGAGAATCCGGGTGTTAACCAACCTTTGGGCGTTTTACCAGTTGCTTCTTCTAATAAACTTAGAGTTTTATCTATTGTCTCTATTTCTGTTTCCCGATCCATGTCACTATGACCTGTAGAATTATTAATACCATGTGCCATAATTTCCCAACCATGTTCTTTTATGGCTGTGATAATTTCGGGATACATTGTACAAATTTCGCCATTTACTGCGGCGGTGACGGGAATTTCTAACTCAGCAAATAAGTTGAATAAGCGCCAAATCCCAACACGATTTCCATAGTCTCGCCAGCCATAATTAGCAATTTCTGGGTAACTATTTAAATGAGGTTGAATCGCGGTTCCTAGTTTACCAAAAGTGAAGTGTTCGACGTTCATTACTACCCAAACAGCCACTCTGGCATTATGTGGCAATTTTAAAATAGGACGCTGTGTAATCGGTTGGAAAGATGGAGGCTGCATCGATTTTGGATTTTAGATTTTGGATTTTAGATTTTAACCGCAGATAAACGCAGATATTTTTCTGTGATATCTTAGTTTGGCATATAATTAGTTTTATGTATTTTATACAACGGAATTTAATTCATCGATAAGTTAATATGCTTACAATTTTGCATTTTTCCTCTTTGCAAGATTTAGAGTTCTAGTTCAAGAGAGTATATGCACAAAATGTCACTTATGTCAATATTTGCAAAAATGAACAAAATGTAGAGACGTCCCGACGGGAAGTCTCTACATTCCCTCACAGCCAATTGCCTACTAACACAAACGGTGCCCATAAATAAGGACTTTTTTGCTTAGCAAAAGCTTTTAATTGGGCGTGTTGGAGTGCCTCGGCTTTATTTACCCCAGCTTTTAACTCGCTATAAAACTCACTCATCAAGTTGGTTGTAGACTCGTCATCTACTGACCATAATGTTGCTAGTGTACTACGCGCTCCTGCTCTTACCGCTACTCCAGCTAATCCTAAAGCAGCTCGCTTGTCTCCTTCAGCAGTTTTACAGGCACTAAGTACGAGTAATTCAATGTTGTTAGATTGGCTAGAGTCGCTCACTCGCAGTAAATGATCAAAATCTTTGACTTTAAGTAGTTCATTCCAGGTAACAATAAAGGTTTTTTCCGGATCGGAACTGAATTCGCCATGAGTGGCAAGATGAACTACTGAAAAGTTGTTAGATTGCAACTGGTTTTGCATATTTTTTTCAGTAAATTGCTGATTTAAAAGTTGTTGAGTTTTGGGTATCTTTGCTTTAACTTTTTCTAACTCCCGTGCTACATTTTTAAGCGGGGGAAAGTTGAGGTTTTCAATGGATCTTTCTTGCGCTACTCCCGCAGTTAAGGCTTTTAACTGTACTTTTTCAAAAGGTTTGGGAGCGAGTAGCTGTAACCCAGGAGTTAAGGCGATCGCATACTTTTCTATTAAATATTTCTGCTGATTATGATCGTAGAGAGCCGCCATTGGGATGTTGCGTAATACTCCATCTAAGACAAACACTAAAGTTTTAATACCACTGTTAGCAAACTCTGCTTCTGCTGGACGAATTAGCCAATCATATACCTGTTGCGATCGCTCTTTCATCAGAGCAGTTCGAGTTACGTCTCGTAAATATTTTCTCATATCTGCTACTACAATTTCCACTTTCTCTTGGTTAATTGAAGTGCTGTAGTGTCGCAACGGTTGATTGGGTAACTTGAGTATTACATCCAGACGATTTGGCGAAATAATTGGATAAATAACTCCTGCTCTTTGATCTTTTTTATCCACCAACAAATCAATTGCTTCCTGAGGATCTAAACATGCGGAGCGAAAGAAGTTATCCAACTCTGCCAACTGTAGTGATTCAATCACAAAACGAGCTTGCTGGAGATTTTCTTGATTAACCCCCACCCCCTCTTGCCCCCCCGAATTTCGGGGGGGTTGGGGGGGTTGAGAGGGTTGTAACAACAATTCAACTAAGTTTCGATATACTGGTTCCACACTTTGTGTAAAAGAAAACTGTATATCTGGATTCATCGCCACTAAATCAGTACGCAGAGATTTGAGGGAATTAAATGCTCCTAAATAGTAGGCGATCGCTCCTTTGATATCAAGTTGCTGTTTACGTAAACGTCCCAACTGCCACTGCCACTGATATGCTATATCCGATGCATTAATACTTTGAGCAATCACCAAAGCTTTTTCCGAGAGCTTTTGGGCATCTTGTAACTGAGAGGTTTTTTCATACAATTCACCCAAAGTCCCTAGAGCATAAGATTCTGCTCGTTTGTCTTGTAAATTTTGTGCTTGTTTAATTGCTTGTACCAGTAACTGTGCAATTTTGGATTTTAAATTTTGGATTTTGGATTGCTGCTTATCATCCAATATCAAAAGGGTGTGAGCTAAGTTGATTCGAGCATCTACTGACATCCGACTAGGAGGTAATTTGTTAATTTCTAACTCAATTTGCGGTAGCAAATCTGACCCTATTTGGGATTGTGTATTCACAAGTAGGCTCAGTTGATTTAGCTGAGCTTGAAGACGTATGCTTGAGTTACCAGATGTAGCTATTGCCTGCTGATAGTAATTTAAAGCAGCTTTAGTATCTTGTTGAGCGCGTGCTGTGTTGCCCAGACTGAATAAAGTTTCACTATGCGCTTGATCTGAAGAAGCTTCTGCCCATGCTAAACTTTGCTTTAAGACTTTTTGCGATCTTTTTAAATCGCCAACTACTTGCAAAACATTACCTAAGCTACGCAATCCTGTGGCTTTTATCGATACGTCTGAGATTTTGCTCAGGGTTTGTTCTAATTCTGTTAAAGTCTTATTGGCTTGACGGTAAAGTCCGAGTACCTGCATTGCTTGAGCGGAGTTAATCCGAGTGCGAATTAAGGATTCTTTATCCCCAATTTGCTGATAAATTTCGGCGGCTTTTTGCCAAGTAATTAGTGCTGTTTCGGTTTTTCCCTGTGCAAATTGTAACTTTCCTTGGACATCAAAAATTTTTGCTCTAATGACTGGCTGTTGAGATTTATTTACAATTTGTAATCTGTTTAGAGCTTGAGCGATCGCCTGCTCTGCCTCTTTCCACAAGCCGAGTTGTTGATAAGCTAAACAGAGATTACCCCAGATAGTAGCTAATCTCAAATCATCTCTTTTAGCTGTAGCTTCTGCTGCTGCTTGTTGTAATACTTTTACGGACATTGTATACTGTCCTGTATCATAATATATTTTCCCCTGTTGGACAAGCTCTTGTGTGCTACTTTGTTGTACACCAGGAGTTTGGGCAGGTACTTTTGCGAAAACAGGTGATATTACTACACAAAGAATTGCTGCCATTAACGCGAGTAAAACTTGAGCTAACCAGCGCTTATGTAAGTGTATTAATTTCAAAATTAACCTAAATTTAGATTATAAATACAGTTTCACATCTTTTTTCAAGACTATTGTATCTTAGAATAGGGCGATCGCTACTCTCAACTGTGCTAAAACTCAGGAGATATTCAGTGCGATCGCTCATATACAACTTTTCTTCAGTGTTGTTTTAGCAGAGCAATCACAGTTCAAAATCTTCTTTAATACTGACATCACTGAGACTGACTTCAACACTAAAGCGTTTACCAAGTTCTCCGCGAAAAGGCTTGAGTTGAATATAATTATCTTGATCTCTTGCTTGAACTTCTTGGAGAATTTTTCCGGCTTTAGATAGCAATGTTAGTTTGAAATCGGGATACAAAAATCTCTCCCCGCCTGTTGGATGTAACTGAATCAAAACTCCCATTTTATCATCTGGTGCTGCTGCGATACTCATAAGTAAGGCAACTTTTTGATTACCTAGTTGCATCCCCATGTCTATGAGTTTACATCTTTTTGCACCCTCTTGAACATTCCTGGTACTGAAGGCTAAGTTTGCCTCTGGATTAATCAAGGCATCAATAGTTTGCCAACTTTCATCAAATACGCCTTCTAACCATCTGCTCAATTTATTTTTAGCCTCTTGTAAAGATGTTAACAGTAGATTTGAATTTGTTCCAGTTAGAGGTAGAGGGATAGAGGTTGGTGCTAAGAAACGCGAGTAGAAAATTAAGTGATTCAGTTCAGGATCAAAGAGTTGAAATGGTAGATGGTAGTAACCGTCCTGTAACGGTTGTAGATTAATTTGACTACGATACTTAATTAGATGATCGTAACGTAAAAATCCTCTAATAATTACTTGTTCTTCTTCTTCTAATACCTCAATCACTACATAAAAATGACTGGTTAAGTCTGGTTGATTAATGACATTTTGAGGAAGTTTAACTACTTCATCTAACAAATGTTCAGTGGCTATTAAACTGAGTTTAAACTCACCCACTTGGATATTAACTAAATTTTCGTTAATATTAGCATGACTTTTGATTGGTTGTCCTGGCATCCGTTCACTAAACCATTGTTCAAATGCAAGTGATGCGAGAATGTTTAAATAAGTTTGCCACTGGTGAGCTTCATTAGTTAACTTGTTGCTGCTCTGTTTTGCTTGCTCAAAATGTTCTGATTCAAGCCAGATTGTCTCCGATAGCAACAGTCTTATTTCACTTGGATTCACCGAAGAATTAGTCATTATCTACCTCCTTTTATGTATTTATTAATTTTGTGCAAAGTAAAGACGAATGCTTTGTGCGTATACACTGCTCATGACGCGACTTTTACCTACCCTGAGTTCTTCTGCTGCTGGAGTAAAGATTTCTTCATCAGCAAAAGCTTCAATTTGTTCAGCTAGGGTTTTCAGATAATCTGGTTCTGGAGGAATTTTGGTTAAACCTTTTTCCTCAGCTTTTTTCAAAATATTTTCGAGCAGTTGTTGTACTGTTAGAGTGCGTACCTTGCTCAAAATTTCCCCTGGATTTAAAACTCGTCTAGCTTGATCCCAACTTGTCATTCCTAATCTAGGAGCAATATCTTTGAGAGACATCCCCTCACAGTAATACAGTTTTAAGCCAGGAATGAACTGTTGAGCAAGGGGAGCATACTTTTTGCTTTTTTGCAAGGTAGAGATGCGCGAGCTCATCTCTTTGTCGATGGCATCAGTTAAAGTTAACTTCAGTTGCTCATGTAAAAACGCCAAAAGTTCACTTTGCTCCACATCTAATTCATTGAGAGAATTAGTAGGTATATCTCGTCTGAGCGTATAACTTCCAGTTTCAGGATCTTGAGTTTCCAATGGTTCTCTATAACTCCAGACATCATACTGTCTTAGTTGTGCAGCAATTTGTTTAAGTTCTCTAATTAACTCCACCCCACTGTTAACGATGACATCAAGTGCTTGTAAACTTTTGAGCATTTCTTGCAATTGAGTGCTGGTCGGATCTGGACATCTTTTTGGTCCTTTGGAGCGTGTTTGCAGTCGGTCACGACGGTACACAGCATGAAAGACTTGTACTAAGTGGCGATCGCGTGTAGATAAACGTTCAATTTGTTTAGGTCTAGCTCTATTTAACACCGCCCAGTCACTGAGATGCTTAAAACCAAATTCTGATAAGAAATCTTTAATTTCTGGATTTTGTCTGGTTTGTAAGTAAGCCCAATTGTCCAAACTCATGCTGGAGCGCTCGGTATTGAAAGTTTGCAAAACTTTCACCGAAAAGAACTTGTAAGCTGTTGTCTGAGCTTCACCATTGCGATCAAGGATCAGCTGAGATCTGCCATCTTGATCCAAGATTACCAGAGTTTCACCGTCATCATTAAGAACAAACGGTAACAAATCCTGGTAAGTGAACTGCTTTTCGCCACTGAAGAGATTATCAATTTTTTGACAAGCTTTCAAGATCGGGTCAGAAACATAACATCTCAAACATAGCCCAGCTTGAGCGCGGCTTACGGCATCTATATTAGATGTTTTGGCGTTAAAATACGTCAGCAGAGCAGCTTGAGTTTCTCCGTTCGGAGAATTGACAACTTTTTTGATGACAAACTCCTGCGCTGTGGGAACTAAACTGTATTTGTATCCTAAGTTTTCACTTTTTTGGCTAATTCGCCACATATTCCAGTATCTTGATGAAGCACCCATAGCTGTTGCTAAGCCTCACATTGGACTGACATCGTTACATAAGATAATTAAATGCTAGCTGTTTGACGTTATGCAGTTGAAGGGAGTGGGGGAGTGGGGGAGTGGGGGTGTGTTAATATTTTCAGTTAGTGTGGGGTGGGACTAATCGATGAAAATATACCCACACTCTGTAAAGGGAAACTTGTCATTAAGTCTTGAAAAATATTTACAAAATTTACAATAGCTGTTACATTACTTTACAAAGGTCACTAAACCACAGGAGAAAAATTTCACCTGATTGGTTTAGTCGGACTTTTACCATAAGCGAAGTTCTGATTTGATACAGCTTGGAAAAGGCACCTACTTCAAGGAGTGCTCTAATGTAAGCTGAGTTTTGAAAGTAACAAGTTAATAGACGAACTGGGAGATTCTGCTGTATGTCCTTAACTATTGAGTCGGCGCAAAAGATTTTCTCTAATACTCAAGTTCCGAGTCCGATTCCAGCTACCATAGCACTATTCGATCAACTGAGCATTGACGATCAACTAGCATTACTCTGGTATGCCTACACTGAATTAGGTCGTTCAATTACTCCAGCAGCGCCTGGAGCTGCACGTCTACAACTAGCAGAGGGACTGCTTAACCAAATTAAGCAGATGTCTAATGACGAGCAAATGCAAGTCATGAGAGAACTTGCGGGTAATATTGACACTCCCATCAGCCGTTCTTACGCCAATTTCAGTGTAAACACCAAGCTGGCTTTCTGGTTTGAGTTAGGAGAGTTGATGAAGCAGGGCGTTGTCACTCCCGTTCCAGCTGGCTATCAAATGAGTGAGGGTGTAAAAATAGTACTAGAAGCAATTCAGAAACTCGATCCCGGTCAGCAAATCACAGTACTTCGTAATACTGTAGTAGATATGGGATTCGAGGCAGAAGCTAGTACTGCTGGATACGCAAGAGCTGCAACAGAACCCATGTTCAAGCGTGCTGAGCCTGCTCCTACCAAAGTGACTGTACAAGGGATCACAGAACCTGCAGTACTCAGCTATTTTGAAGCCCTCAACACAGACAACTTTGAAGCAGCTATTGCTTTATTTACGAATGATGGTGCATTACAACCACCATTCCAACAACCGATTGTTGGTCGTGAAGGAATTATCGCATATATGCGTGCAGAAGCACAGGGACTTACTATTATGCCGGAACAAGGCATAAGCGAAGTTCTACCAGATGGTGCTAAGCAATTTAAAGTTACAGGTAAAGTTCAAACTCCTTGGTTTGGTGTGCAAGTTGGAATGAATATTGGCTGGCGATTCTTAATCAATCCCGAAGGCAAAATTTTCTTCGTGGCAATTGATATGTTGGCGTCTCCCCAAGAATTAATGAACCTGCGTCCGAGATAGAGACGTTCCGCCGGAACGTATGTACAACAGCCAGCTTTCGTACTCTTGTTCCCAGTCTCTGACTGGGAATTGCTTTGGCTAGCTGCGTTTATCTCAAACCCAAATCCACGGCGATGCGGTGGGCGCAGGCAAAGCCGGAAAAAGCGACTGCGTTTAAACCTTGACCTGGAAAGGTGCTATCTCCTACACAATATAGTGCGGGGATGGCTGTGCGATTGAAGGGCATACCTAATAATCCTCGCATTTTACGTCGGGGAATTGGTCCGTATGTGCCATCAATACGTCCTAAATAGCGGCGATGGGTACGTGGTGTTCCCACTTCTAAATAATCTAACCCCGCTTCTATACCAGGAAAAATCTTGTCCAAGCGGTTGATGATTCGCTCAGCTGCTTTTTCTTTCTTGAGTTCATACTCTTTAGGTGATAGACGCTGCCAATCTTCTATCCAACTTGGTGTGAATGAGTGAATGATATGATAACCAGGTGGCGCTAAATCTGGATCAAGCAATGTGGGAATTGAGACAAATATGGTACCTTCGGGTTCTGCCATTTTCTCCCAGTTTTCCAGCAGAATATGATGACATTCTATCCCGTTCGCCAATTCAGCTTTTACGCCCATATGCAAACTGAGAAAACTGGGTGACTTTTGATAGCGTTGCTGCCATTTTTTCTCAGCTACAGGTATTTTATTTTGCGGGATCAAGTTCTCAAAAGTATCCCAACGTGTAGCATTGGAAACAATCCGCTTGGCTAGTTGCACTTCCCCATTAGCTAATTGTACACCTACAGCTCTTCCATTTTCTATAATAATTTTTGTTACTCTGGCTTGATATTGAATTCGCCCCCCTGCCTTGACAAGTCCTTCTACTAATTTTTGGGCAATTTGTCCTACTCCACCCTTCGGATAGTTGACTCCGCCATAATGTCTATCAGAAAATACCATCCCAGCATTAATCATGGGTGTCAGATCGGCTGGGACTACAGACCAGCAATAACACTCCATATCGATAAATTTTAATAAGTTGGGGTCTTTAATGTAGCCTCGCGCTACATCTCCTACGTTTTGCGGTAAATACTTTGCTAAACCAAGACAAGATAAAGGATGTTGAAAAAATACCCTGATTAAGTATCGGGGTTCTTCAAGTGACAGCAAATCCATACTGTTGAGGCAGTTAAACACTTGCCAACATTTATCATAAAATTGGCGAATACCCTTGCTTTCGTTAGGGAAATATGCTATGAGATTTTGCAAGAACTTTTCATAATTTCGGTCAACTTTGAGATTTAAATTATTGGGTAGATGGTAATGAATCTGTACAGGGTCGGGTATAACTTCTAAACTAACGTTGACTGCTTTCAAGGCACGAGTTAGTAAGTTGGTGCTGCCGTTTTGTCCAAACCCAAAAATCATCGACGCCCCAACATCAAATCGATAACCTTGCCGTTCAAAATAGCCAGCACTGCCGCCCGGTATCAAGTAGCGTTCTAAAACCAGTACTTTAGCACCTTTGGCTGCTAGCTGGGTCGCTGTTACTAAGCCACCAATTCCGCTACCAATGACTATGACATCAAATTGCATAGAGTTGTCGAACAGTTAACACTTAACTGTTCACAAAATAATAACAAAAAAGAGGGACAAGCCTGCTGCTGCTGGCTAATCCCGTCTGCCGATCCTTAAAGAGAGGAGAACACTGAAAAACAATATAACCTTGATTGAGAATCTATGTCAACTATAAATGAAAAATATTATCAACTATTTGGGAGAACTGGATTTGGTGTTTCGTACAACTACAATTTTTTGTAGAGACGCGATTAATCGCGTCTCTACAATCATGGTAAGCAGTACTGTTTAAGGAGTATGATAATTCAGTTGTTATACACTCTTTCTTGCGCCTATTTCTGGCTATGACACTACAATTGCATATTTATGTTCCACCTCACCCCTTAATTAAGCACTGGTTGACAGTTGCCCGTGATGCTGCTACACCTTCAGTGTTATTCCGTAGTGCCATAACTGAATTGGGACGCTGGTTGACTTATGAAGCGGCGCGGGAGTGGTTGCCTACACAAGATATCACTGTGCAAAGTCCTTTGGCTTCATGTCCTGCCACTTTAATCAATCCAGAGATACCAGTGGCAGTAGTACCTATTCTACGGGCAGGGCTGGGATTACTAGAGGGAGCGCAAACTGTATTACCCTTGGCATCGATTTACCATCTTGGTTTAGAACGAGATGAAACAACTCTACAACCTCGTTGTTATTTGAACAAATTGCCCGAAAAACTCGCTCCTAGTACACGAGTATTAGTCACAGATCCCATGTTGGCAACAGGAGGGTCTATAATGGCAGCAATGGCAGAGTTAACAAGACGAGGTGTCGATCCCGCCCTGACACGAATTATTTGTGTAGTGGCAGCTCCCCCAGCTTTGCAAAAACTGAGCGCTGCTTATCCGGGTTTAATTATTTATACTGCCACAATTGATGAAACGGTTAATAATCAAGGATTTATTGTCCCAGGATTGGGAGATGCAGGCGATCGCATCTTTGGCACTTAAGTTAGTATGCAGCTAGAACAACTATGCTATGTGCAGCATTTTTTTGAGGCGGTAATATGAAAGAGCGAGACGGTTTTGCAAGCGGTTTCTTAGTAGGAGCGATTTTTGGTAGTGTAGTTGGAGGTATTGTGGGCGCACTAGTTACTTACCGACGTGATGATCCAGAATTAGCAGCATCCGAGCGTCAGATACCCGAAGCGAAAAAAGCATCTACCGCCAAAAGAAGTCAAATGAGAGCCTTAGATAACGAAGGCGAGATGGAAATGGCGCGGCGAAGTCTAGAAGATAAAATTGCCCAACTTAATGCCACAATTGATGAAGTGCGACAGCAATTAGGGGATGTCAATGATAGTCCCCAAAAATCAATGAGCGATCGCTCTTCAGTACGCGAAGAGTTACGCTAGCACCACTGTGCGTTCGTCAAAAGTCCATGATAGTTATATTCTCAGCTTTTGCGCCGTTTTCAATGGTAGCTTTATTTCCGCCACGATGTGCTCATGCTGGCAAAAGTGTAGTTGACTCGACATAAAACTCATAAACGATCATCCTCAGCTACATGCAGCATCACAGCGGCTCAATTAAAATCAAAGATAAGACCGATGAATAACAATTAACAGGATTAAGCACTCATGGATTTAACTCTACTGGTTGTAGTATTACTTCGTTTCATACAGATTTATAGTTTCTTGTTACTGATCAGAGTTCTGTTAACATGGTTTCCCAGCATTAACTGGTACAATCAACCATTTGCTGCTTTAAGCCAAATCACAGATCCTTATCTCAATCTTTTTCGTTCCATAATTCCTCCCTTGGGCGGAATTGACTTTTCCCCAATCTTAGCCTTCTTGTTACTTAACTTAGTTAGTAGCGGGTTACAAGGATTTGCATAGGTACAAACCTTAAATTTGCCATTGCTGAATTAAGGGATGATTCTTGTGGGGTAGGCATCCTGCCTGCTCCCGATTATAAAGTACGGGCTGTCAAGCCCATCCCACAAGAAATTTTTGTTCATCCCGCATTCTATGCAACGCGATTAACGTCGTACTTGAGCGCTAAATCCAGCCGCTTTAAACTGCTTAAGCTTCAAAGGTAACGGCTGATTAGCAGGTACAGAAATTCTCAATTCAAAATCGCTATTACCTGGTGGTACTTCCGCAATCGATCCCAGACGGGTGCGGTTTTGCATTACTGAGTCATTATTAGCATCATAAATGCGTCCAAAAATATCTGCATCGTAAACTGTTTTATTAGTAGTATTTTCCGCAATGCCTGTAACAATAAAGCAGTTGGCAGTCATGGTAGTGCCACCACTAGTCACAGCACCTTTGGCTAGTTCTGGTGGACATTGTTGATATGAAAGATTAGATAATTTAATCTGTGTCAGCGCCAAAGCGCTAGGAGTATACACCCACGACACAAACCCGATGACGCAGGAAATGAAGATAACCGCGAGTGAGCGCAAACGCATAAAAGACACCACAGAATCAATATTATAGATAAGTTTTAAACTCAGCATACCCCGAAATTCCACCTTAAGGGACTAGAGAGTTGCTTTTAATTTTTGTAATAATAATGAGAATAAAACTCTCAATTGCCATATAACTTATGAGTCCAGATGAGATTGAAGCAGCAATTATCGCAGCGTTTAATCGTTGTGATGCAGCTAGCTGCCCTCTCACTGATGCCCAAAAACAAATATTACTACAGGTAGCTGCGTCTGTGGGAGCTAACGTAGAGTTTGCTAATCCCTTAGATGAACTTAATCCAGAAGAATTACAGGCGTTTTTACAGTTCGTCAAAGTACAGACAGAACAAAATCGCTCTTGGAAAGCGCAATTACTCAACGACTGGCTACGTGAAAATGATTCGGGCGCAGTACAGTTTATTCGCAAACGCTACGGTTTGCAGTGGCTCGATCGCGTGGAGACGTATCATTTGAATAAGTATTCACCGTCAACACAGTTAAAGGTAGGCGATCGCATAGAAGTTTGCAATGCATTATGGGAATGGGTACAAGAAAATGGTCCTTGTACACCTGAATGGTTCTCCTGTATTGTGATTGGCGTTAGTAATGGTAATGATTCATCTACCAATTGTACGATCCGCTTCAGCAATGGTGTTGAATATGAAATTCAAGGCATCTACGAATGGAATCGCTACAATTGGCGATTACCCGTGCGGTAGAGACGCTCCGCCGGAGCGTCTCTACATTCCCGTTACCAAATATTCCTCCACTGCATGGCGCATTACATCTACAGGTACAGTTTCCCGTTGCAACCAAATTTTTAATGCTGCTGCACCTTGTTGAACTAACATTTCTAATCCATCAATGGCTATAGCACCTACTTGCTCTGCTTGTTGAAGAAATTTCGTCTGTCTGGGGGTATAAATTAAGTCGTAAGCAATTGCTCCTTTAGGTAGTTGTGCTATTTCCTCCACACTCAATGGCGACTCATCTATTTTGGGATACATACCGATGGGTGTGGTGTTAATCAGTAAGTCGGTTTGTGCAATTAAATTTGGTAGTATGTCCCAGTTACTGGTTTGTAGATTGAGTGCTAGGGAAGAGTTATTCCAACTGTTGTGGAATTCTTTGAGTTTTTGCTCGTTGCGCCCGACTACGTAAATTTCTTTACAACCAAGTTGCGCAGAAGCGCTCACAACTGCTCTTGCTGCGCCTCCGTTGCCTAAGATTACTGCTGTTTTTTGGCTCCAATCTTGCTGATATGTTTGCAAGGGGGCGAGGAATCCGATGATGTCAGTGTTTGTACCGATGAATTGGTTGTTTTTGTAGGTGACGGTGTTGACTGCTCCTACTGTTTGGGCTAGAGGTTCTATGTGGGAGAGGAGGGGTAGTATTGCTTGTTTGTGGGGAATTGTGACGTTGAAGCCTACTATGTCTATGGTGGCGAAGCCTTGGATTGCTGTTTGTAGGTTTTGTGGTTCGATGGGGAAGGGGATGTAGATGTAGTCTAGTCCTAAGTGATTGATGGCTGCGTTTTGCATTATGGGTGAGAGTGAGTGTTCGACTGGGTGTCCGATTATTCCTAGTAGTTTGGTTTTGCCTGTGATGTGTTGCATTTTTTTTAACCGCCAAGACGCCAAGAGCGCCAAGAGAAGAGGGATAGGGTATAGGTTATCAGTTAAGTGATGGAGAGGATTGAGCTACAATTGTTAAAGATACTTAATATTTTGTAGTGTTTATGCAGGGAAGTGTGGCCTTTTCTACTATTCCAATTCCTGGTAGGTTTTGGCAGTGGCGGGGGCATAGTGTTTATTATGTGCAGGCGGGGGAGAGGCGTTCTAATCGTCCTCCTTTGCTTTTGGTGCACGGTTTTGGTGCTTCAACCGATCATTGGCGGAAGAATATTAGCGGTTTGTGTGATGAGTTTGAGGTGTTTGCAATCGATTTGTTGGGGTTTGGGCGATCGGCTAAGCCTAAGTTGGAGTATAGTGGTGATTTGTGGCGTGACCAATTGCGGGATTTTATTTCTTCTGTGATTGGTGAGAAGGCTGTTTTGGTGGGTAATTCTTTGGGTGGCTATGCTAGTTTGTGTGTTGCTGCACAATGTCCTGAGGTGGCGGCTGGTGTAGTATTGCTTAATAGTGCTGGTCCTTTTAGCGAGAATCAACCTTCTGTTGAAGCTGAGGCTTTGCAGTCGGAAATTCAGCCTCCTAAACAAAGTGAGCAGTTGCAAAGATTGTTGGGTGATGTTGTTAAATGGATTTTTCAGCAGCCTTGGGCGCGGTTTGTTTTGTTTCAGTATATACGTCAACCTTGGGTTATTCGTCAAACGTTAGAGAAGGTTTATCTTGACAAAAGTGCGATTACGGATCAACTTATAGAGGAGATTCAGCGCCCTGCTGCCGATACTGGTGCTTTTGATGTGTTTTCTTCGGTTTTTAGTACTCCTCAGGGGGAAAAAGTTGATGTGCTTCTGCAAAAATTAACTTGTCCTCTTTTGCTATTGTGGGGAGAGGCTGATCCTTGGATTAATGCTAGAGAGCGTTCAAGGCAGTTTCGCAAATATTATCCCGAACTTACAGAATACTTTATCAGGGCTGGTCATTGTCCTCACGATGAAGTACCTCAACAGGTTAATTCTTTGTTACGTGATTGGATTTTGTCTATTGGACATCCATGAAAAATAATGTAGAGACGTTCCGGCGGAACGTCTCTACACAGATTATGGATAATGTCTGAAGATGTCTATTTAAAAACGCGAAAACCTGGTTAAGGAACCAGGTTTTTTAGTTTAATCTGCAAAAATTTAGTTAACAAACAATTCAATAAATAGGGTGGACAAAACTATCAGTCAATTCAGCACACTCTTGTTTTTCCGCTTTGGGATTTGGCTTCGCCTTGTCACTTCGGCGCTGTGCCACACTATATAGTTGTATGCTGGAATTCACTTGGGCGGCTGACGGGGGACACTATGTCATTTGCCCTTTTCAGTTTGGTTTTAGTTTTGTTTGGTGTCCTATTTATTAAGTTAGCACCGAAATTAGAAGTGGTTACTCTTTGTTTACTAAAGTTTACAATCAGGTTGATTCTGCTGGTTAGTTAGTGGAATTTCTAAAACCTTTTTCACTTAATAATATATTTGCCCAAGTTGCCTTTTCTTCCGATAATGGTGGTACTGAGGGTTGTGTGTAATCTATTCTCAAGTCATAGCCTGCTTGGTCATAAACCTCATTCAACAAGTGTTGCAAATCTAAGATAGGTTCTGTATCTAATGGTTGCAAAGGTACATGAAAAGCAGGAATCTGGTCTTTTACACTAAACGCATAGAGGTCAGAAACTGGTCGTTTATCCCCTCGACTGATGAGAATACGATAGTCACTAGTGCCAGTATATTTTAAGATGGGCATCTGGGGTAAACTGCGAAGTAAATCAATTTCCACAAAATGTGTTGCTGTTGCTAAGATTTGCCGTCGCTTACTTTCATAAGCAATTCGTCCTTCACCTGATCGCTTGTTCTTGGGTGAGAGAATTTCCACTACAGTTATGACTTGTTTGGTGGCGTTTTCACGAATTTCTAAATAGCCCTCATGTACCTCTTCTAACATCGGTACTTCTACCTGAACAGGTATTGTTTGTGTTGTTGATGCGGTTTCCACTGTCGTAGGTTGGAGGTTCCCTCTTTGCCGAGAATAAATCGTTGTATCAGGAATTCCCACGAGGACTGTATCTTCTAAGGTAGTCAGATAAGTACGTTTTTCAATTGCAACTTGGTACTTTGGACGTAAAGGAGGAGCAAGGGCAATGGCTATTGCTGTAATCAGCCGATGATGCACCTCAGCCCAAAACTCAGGATTTTCGAGATACGGATCCATTCCGGGAAAAGGTGAGGGCATAACAAAACCTCATGTACTCACAGATAAGTTGATTTTAGCAGTGCATAAGTAGGTTGGACTTGCTCCTATTAAAAATGTAGAACTAGGAAAAATCCATATTATGCTCTATTTGTAAAGTGCATAAGTCTTACTGATTGGGGCTACTCAGGGGTATTGCATCTATGGCAGAAATTAAACGTAATCTGGCAGTAGTTGTTGGTATTAATCAGTACATTAATTGCATCCCAGTATTAAAAACCGCTGTGAATGATGCTACCAAACTTGCTCACATCTTAGAAACTAAGTACCAATACCAAGTTCTTTTATTATTAGACAGTGAGGCAAATTACGCAAAACTGTATCATCTATTCACTACCTTGGAAAAGCAGAAGTTCCTTTTAGCAGATGGTAGTACCATTCAACTTCAACCAGATGATCGTATCCTTTTTTACTTTGCAGGACATGGCATTGCTCTAGATACATTGGATTGTAGTGATGGTCCTGCTGGTTATTTGGTTCCCCAAGATGCGCGACTGGATGATAGTGCTAGCTTGTTGCCCATGAAGCGACTGCATGATGCTCTGCTCACGTTACCATGCCGTCATTTATTGGTTATCCTCGACTGCTGCTTTGCTGGGGCGTTTCGTTGGTCCGGCTCGCGCGAAGCAGTGCGACGCTCAAAAATGTATCGCGAACGCTATGAACGCTTCATTTCTGGTTGTGCGCAACAGGTGATTACCTCCGCTGCTGATGACGAAAAAGCCGCCGACTTCTTGTATCGATTAGGACAGCGCAGAGAGCATGATGGACATTCACCTTTTGCTGAATTGCTGTTTGCAGCACTAGAGGGTGCAGCAGATTTAAGCAACGATGGTGTAATTACAGCAACTGAATTATACGTGTATTTACATAGTGAATTACTGAATATAAGTGCTAGACAAACCCCTGGATTTTGTCAACTCAAACGCCATGATAAGGGCGAGTACATCTTTACTGTTCCTGAATTTGACCCTAATAACTTAAAATCAGCACCCGTACTGGATGAAAGTAAAAATCCTTATCGCGGCTTGGAATCGTTTGAACTTGAACATAGCAAACTGTTTTTTGGGAGGAAAACGTTAATTGAAAAGCTAAAAAGTTTCGTTACCAATCATTCATTAACAGTAGTGCTAGGTGCATCCGGTTCTGGCAAATCTAGCTTAGTGAAAGCGGGCTTGATTGCACAGTTGAAGCAGGACGAGCAACAATGGCGCATCCTCGCTCCCATTCGTCCGGGTGAGTCTCCGTTTACAGCTTTGAATAATACGCTGATCATGGAGAACTTGCCAGTTTTTACGCAACCAGACTTGGCTTTTGAGCAAGATTTGCAGACACTAGCTCAATCTGTGAAAGTTTGGAGTGAAGCTCATCCTAATACCAAACTGCTGCTAGTGATTGACCAATTTGAAGAATTAGTTACCCTGTGTCGCAATGACTTGGAGCGTATAAAGTTCTTAAGTGGGTTAGCAAGGGCAATCAAAGCTTTTGCAAACCAGTTACGGATTGTGGTAACTGTACGTTCCGACTTTGAGCCGCAATTTCAAAATACAGCTTTAGAACCATATTGGCAACAAGCTCGGTTTATAGTCCCAGCAATGACACGGGATGAATTGCGTCAAGTAATTGTCGAACCAGCTGCTTGTCGGGTGATGTATTTTGAACCATCTACTCTAGTAGAGCAGTTGATTGATGAAGTCATCCAAATGCCAGCTGCTTTGCCATTGCTATCTTTTACGCTGAGCGAACTTTACCTAAAATATATTAGAAGCGCATCACAGAATAAAAGAAATAATCGCGCAATTACTCAACAAGATTACGAGGAATTAGGTGGAGTCACGCGCAGTCTCACTCAAAGAGCAGATTATGAATATGAGCAGTTAGTTAAACTTGACCCAGTATATGCTCAAACCATCAAGCACGTCATGCTCAGAATGGTGGCATTAGGAGGTGGTGAGTTATCTCGTAGACGGGTATTTCTGACTGAATTAAAGTATCCAAAGCCAGAAAATCAGCGGGTACAGTTGGTGATTGAACGTTTCGCAGCCGCACGCCTATTGGTGCAAGGACAAGATACAGAAGGTAATATTTATGTTGAGCCTGCACATGATTTCTTAGTTCGGGGATGGCAAAAGCTGCAGACATGGAAAGATCAAGAATTAGGTTCTCTGCTACTACAACGTGAACTTACGCCTACTGCTAACAAATGGGCAACTCAAAGGAGGGATAAACAAGCTCTTGGTCTTTTATGGAATGATGATCCTCGCCTACCATTAATACAGCAATTACTTAAGTTCGATCCTAGCTGGTTGAATTCTTTGGAGTTGGAATTTTTTGAACACAGCATTGAGCATAAACGAAATAAACTCGGACGTTTGATTAGCTCTGTAGTTTTTGTGATTGTAGCGCTGAGCGGATTAACTATGTTTGCTTTTGCTCAACGTCAGTTTGCTTTTGAAGAGGAAATTAAGGGATTAACTTCTTTGTCAGAATCTAATCTTCTTCGTGACGATCAACTCGGAGCAATGATTGCGATCGCCAAGGCAGGTAAGCAATTGAAACACATACCTTGGGTAAATAAAAAACTCCGCGAACAGGTTACACGGACTTGGAGGCAGAAAGTCTACAACATTCAAGAACACAAACGATTAGAGGGGCATAAAGCATCTATTATTAGTGTAAGTTTTAGTCCAGATGGTAAGACAATTGCTACTGCCAGTAAAGACAAAACCGCCAAACTTTGGAGTCTTGATGGTCAGCAATTACAGACACTGCACGGACATACTGAGCAGGTTTTGAGTGTTAATTTCAGCCCCAATGGTAAGACAATTGCTACTGCCAGTGGTGATAAAACTTTCAAAATATGGAATCTTAATGGTAAACTCATTCGTACTTTTACTGCACACAATGGTGAAATATATAACATAATTTTTAGCCCCGATGGGCGACTGCTTGTCACTGCCAGTGCCGATCAAACCGTCAAACTTTGGAATCAGGAAGGTCAATTACTCAAAACACTCAAAGGGCATACTGCTGATGTATTGAGCGTGAGTTTTAGCCCGGATGGTAAAACGATTGCTACTGCAAGTCAGGACGGTACTGCCAAACTCTGGAATCTTAAAGGTCAATTACTCAAAATACTGCGCGGACATGACGGTTGGATCTGGCGTGTACGTTTTAGCCCCGACGGTAAAACAATTGCTACCGCCAGTGATGATAAAACCGTCAAACTTTGGAATCAGGAAGGTCAATTACTCAAAACACTTAAAGAGCATGGTGGTTCGGTCTATGATGTGAATTTTAGCCCTGACGGCAAGACAATTGCTACTGCCAATGAGGACGGTACAATTAAACTCTGGAACCTTGACGCTCAGCTACTCCAAACTCTCAAGGGACATAACAAGCAGGTAAATAGCGTAAGTTTCAGTCCAGACGGAAAGACGATCGCCACTGCCAGTAGAGATGGTACTGTTAAACTCTGGAGCCAGGATATTGAAGAACTCAACATCATATCGCGAGGACATCAAGATTGGATCTTCGATGTAAGTTTTAGTCCCGACGGAAAGACAATTGCCACTGCTAGTAAAGATGGTACTGCTAAACTTTGGCGCTCTAACGGTCAGTTACTCCAAACCTTGAAGGGACATAAAGTTACAGTTAATCGCGTGAGTTTTAGTCCCGACGGAAAGACAATTGCTACTGCAAGTCAGGACGGTACTGCCAAACTCTGGAACTTAAATGGTCTGCTACTTCATACCATGAAAGGACATAAAGATGGAGTCTCTAGCGTAAGTTTTAGCCCCGACGGTAAAATAATTGCTACTGCCAATTCGGACGGTACTGTCAAACTCTGGAGCCTTCATGGTCAACTACTTCAAACTCTCACAGTGCATCCCAAGGCAGTTCGGGACGTGAGTTTTAGTCCAGACGGCAAGACAATTGCTACTGCCAGTTTGGACGGTACTGCTAAACTCTGGAGCCTCCATGGTCAACTACGCCAAACTCTCATGGGGAATTCTAGTTATGTTTACGACCTAAGTTTCAGTCCTGATGGTAAAACAATTGCTACAGCCAATGAAGACGGGACTGTCAAACTTTGGAACTTAGACGGTCAACTACTTAAAAATCTTCCCGGTCATTCTGGTGCTGTTTTGAGGGTGAGTTTTAGTCCCGACAGTAAGACAATTGCTACAGCAAGTACCAATGGTCCAGCTAAACTCTGGAGCATCAACGGCGAGGAACTTCAAACTTTAAGCAGCTATTCTGGTAATGTCTTGGGTGTGAGCTTCAGCCTTGACGGTAAGACAATTGCCACTGTTGATGACGAGCGACTTTTAATTTTATGGAAGTTTAATTTAGATTTACCTCAGTTAGAAGTAATAGCTTGTAAATGGCTCAGGAATTATCTTAAGTACAAACCAAACGTAGAAAAGAGCGATCGCAATCTCTGCCAGTAAATTCAGGAATTTATGTATCTAAAGTGAAGTATATAAGTGAAACCCCAATAAACAAAAAATACTACAAAGCTCAATTTTTAGGAGGTTAGATAAAAGTTATGGGAATTCCAACAAACGAAAAGGACTGTAAAAAACAAGGCGGGAAATGGTCTAAATCGGAGCAGGCATGTAAACTACCACAAACTGCACGGTTTATATCGGGGCGGGTAGGTACTCCACCAGAAAACGCTCTTCGTAGTGTTTAAATTAGAGGTAGATGAGCCGCTCCTGTGAAAAACTCACGGTCAGTAGTAGCATGTACATCGCTAGGCTATCATTTGTCAAGTGTCAATTGTCCTTTGTGACTAATGACACTTTTTGGCGATCTCTCTGGCTGTAATTAGGGCTTGCTGAAAAACTCAATAAAAAGCCATAGGAGGATTAGTAAAATATTCAAGCAAGAGTTATAGATAA
>NZ_JACXAE010000079.1 GCF_014698965.1 Iningainema tapete BLCC-T55 | reverse complement strand
ATAAATCGCTATTAAACGGTATAAAACAGAATTGTGGACTGAGTGAGGAGTGGTATAGCGGTTAAGGGTTAGACCTTCCACTCGTCTTTCTAGTCGTTGGTAAGCTCCCACTTACCAGTTTTTGAAACTCAGGGTTTTTCTTATGCTTAGAATCGAGCCAGTCCAACTCCACCGCATCATCCAAACTCTTACCTTCGAGCGCCAAAAACATTGCAGTACGACGCAATAACACTGCTTGCACTTCACTCGATCTCATGTACCGAGTAATGTCCTTATCCGTACCTCGATGAAGGACAGCTTTGGCAGCATTGCAGTCAGAATGCACAACGACCCCAGTATGCCTGGTAAAACGGTTGCCATCACGCTTCCCTAAAAGGGTCAACGTAACCGCATCCGTTTGTGACGTATATGCAGCGTTAACTTCTGTGATAGTCGAATTACTCCAACTAGCCCATTTCTCTAAACTGTCTCGCATACAGCCTTTTACCCAACTGTTCAACTTCCGAGACATTGCTTTTGACTGACTTTTGTTTTTAATAGATTCTGTCAGGTCTTCCGCAAAAACTTTTAACGAACCTGTAGCAAACAGGGACTTAGATGCTTGACCAAGTAGTGAAGAGATAGCAGCTTGGTCTTTTCTATATCGCTTATTTTCAGTTTTTCGAGATAAATTATTTTCTAGAATACGTGCAGCTTTTACTGGGTCATGTTTTTCATTCTTACGAAAAATAGCAAATATCTTACCACGTTTACGATTCTTTTTAGTAATGCGGTTGGACTTTTTGGTTAGTAACTCACCTAAACCATCACCGTGGACTTTTTCATTAGAATCAATGAAAGCTTCTGTATATCCTTTATCGATACCAATGGGGGTTAGCTCTGAGTCTGATGATTTAGTATAGTTTCCAAAGTCTACTAAGAAATGTACTTCAAACCGTTCTAACTCGTAATTGTAAATAACTCTGATTTGTCCACTCGGCTTGCGGTTACTCCTGACATTAAACTCAACTCTTTTACCTTTGGTTAAACCAGAAACACTTAACCGATAAACATAGCGGCTTAAGCGAGTAGAAGTGTAAGCTTGTGGCTGGTAAACAATTTGGTTATCAACACTAGTATGACCACGTTGAAACTCATCTCTAACAATCCGACTTAAGAATGAATCTGATAGAAACTCGGTAGAATTGAGCTTACGGTATGCTTGTTTTCTTTGGTCTTCATTTTCTTTACCTGGATACCTTGCCCAAATCTTTCCACTCAGATTAGCAATAGTTGCAGCTTGTTGAGCAAGTATTGCTTTAGCTACATCATTGACTGTCCATTCCATTAACTTGGATGGTAGCCCTAATGATTCAGGAGTACGGAAGTCACGCACTTCAGGGTAAGCTTTATGCCAATCCATTCCCCAGTGCCTGACACTACCAAGCTTGTTATAAGCCTCGGAACGAACAATACCTAAGCGCTCCATCAGGTCTAACAATTCAGATTTAACTGCGTCGTCAATCAAAACAACTTCAACAATCTGAGTTGATAGTTTATGAATCTCATTTTTAAGTTTTTTATTGCGCTTAGCCATTGAACTACCTCCTAGTAACTAATCTAACACAGAAGAGTCTGTTTTGTCAGATTCTGCTTCAACTTTTATCACCTTTTCATATTTTCTAAGAAAATAAAGTTTTGAAGAGAAGCAGTGCATAATACTCATAAAATCTTCCATTAGTTCTTGATGGGGTGGTTTGTAAGTGTTATTAAGAACAACAATGTCACACCTATGAGCATTACAAAACCACTCAACAAAATCAAACCCAAACCTGCATAATCTGTCTTTGTGAGCAACCACTATAGTTTTAATTTCTTGCTTTAAGACTTGTTCCATTAGTGCCATGAACTTTTTTCGCTTAAAGTTCAGCCCAGAACCATATTCACTGATACATTTACAATTTGGGTAGTTTTTACCAAGATAATCAATCTGAGAAGCTAAGTCATCTTTTTGAGAGGCGGTTGAGACTCTGGCATAAAGAATAACAGGTCTATCGTCAATTGCTGAAACCACTTTTTCAATGGATTCAACAAGGTAGCGACGATGACCACCAGGGGATTTAATGCT
>NZ_JACXAE010000078.1 GCF_014698965.1 Iningainema tapete BLCC-T55 | reverse complement strand
GTGGCGAGGTTGGTTAAAATTACACGACCTCTGCGAGGGTTGGCAGCTTGCTATAGAGACTTAACGGGAAAAGTCAGCTTGAATCCTACCTACTATTGTTTATTGGTGAAGAAAATGAGCAACACAAAAATCTTAATTCGAGGAGCAAAGCGTAATGACATTTTCACCATCATGAAACTTATAAATTTGAACTGTTTAATTTTTTGAAGATTTACTCGTGTTTTGAATTTCTGCTAACCAGGTGAATAGCACAATACCGCAGAAGTCAGCGGCTAAATCCATTAAATCAAAACTGCGGTGTGGTGTTAATTTTTGCAGAAACTCTTCAATAGTACAAAAAAAAGTAACTAGAAGTGGGGCGAGTGGAAGATAAATGTTTAAAAGCTGAACTTTCCGTTTATTTAAAGCTAAATGTCCTAAGTAAGCAGCCATTCCAATTAAAAGAAAATGTAAGATTGTATCGTAGTAAGGAAATTGAGAGATTTCATTGGGAATGATTTTTAAATAGGCTGAAATACTGATTGATAGGATAATACCCAAGTAAAACCAAAAAGCCAAAACCCAGGTTTTTTGAGATTTAATCATAAATGAATCACGGAAGTACTTTTTATTACTTCAAGAGCGGGGACAAGCATTCCGTAATTGAGCAACAGTGAATGAAAATTCCTGAGCTTCCGGATCGTGGTTTGCGATCGCGAATAAGGTAAAGTAAGGCAAAACCAATTGCTTGACAACTTTAGCGGTTCGGGATATTATTTTTATAATGGGAATCTGTGCGCTCATATATACTCTTATATTTAGACTTTTAAGTTAGATAGAACAGGATTTAATCTGTATTTGCCCGTAGGTGAATCTAATAACTGGTATAGATGACTGTTTTTGGAATAAGATTGGGGACGCTCCGATGGGGCGTCTCGAAAGATGCGGAATTTCGCGTCACTAGATTGTCCAAGGTGCAATATCCGGCTTATTATGCAAATCTGCCAAAATCCCAATTGCTCAAATCCCTTCAACTCTGACGGCAATAGATTTTGCATTAGTTGTGGACAGAGCAACTTTGGCAACCTGCTGAGAAACCGTTATCGTGTATTAAGATTATTAGGAGAAGGGGGTTTTAGTAGAACTTACGCTGCAGAAGATGCAGATAGGTTGGATGCGCCCTGCGTGATAAAGCAATTTTTTCCCCAAATTCAAGGAACAAGTGAAAGAACGAAAGCGGCAGCATTATTTAAAGAAGAAGCGTTTCGATTATATGAACTTGGGGAGAATCATCCTTCAATTCCCAGACTACTTGCCTTTTTTGAACAAGGCTCATGCTTGTATCTAGTACAAGAATTTATTGAAGGGCAAACACTTTTACTTGAAGGGATGCAAAAGGCTTTTAGCGAAGAGCAAATTCGTGCGCTCTTGGCTGACTTATTACCTGTGCTAGAATTCATTCACTCACATAATGTGATCCATAGGGATATTAAACCAGAAAACATCATTAGGCGATCGCCCCAGAGCACATCCAAAGGAAGAAACGGTAACGACGGTGGGGAACTTGTATTAATTGACTTTGGTGGAGCCAAGCACGTAACACAAACCAGTATAGCCAGACAAGCCACAGTAATTTACACAATTGGTTACGCGCCCAATGAACAAATGGCGGGATTTGCTTGTCACGCCAGTGATTTATACGCCTTGGGTGTAACTTGCGTGCGACTTTTAACTCAATGTTTACCAATCAGAACCCCTGATGGACATATTGAAGATCGTATCTATGATGCCATGAGTGGTCAATGGTTGTGGCGAGAAGTTTTACAAGAAAAAGGTATTACAATTAGTGAAGACTTAGGGCAAATACTGGATAAGTTGATCAAACACTTAGCCAAAGAACGATATCAAACAGCAGCAGAAGTACTCCAAGACTTGAATGGGCAAAAACAAATCAAGCAACCAGTAGCATCCCAACAAGAAACACAGAATATACCTTCACAAGAAACACTGACATTTCCAGCGTTACAAATATTTGAATTTGATGTAGTCACAACAGACGTAGAAGGTAAAGAAACTAATCGTACCAGGCAAAATGCAAAGTATTATATAGAAAACTTAGGTAACGAACTAAGTCTAGAAATGGTAGCCATTCCTGGTGGTACATTTATCATGGGTTCACCAGAAAATGAAGGAGATGCTGATGAACGTCCACAGCATCAAGTCAATGTCGAACCTTTTTTTATGGGTAAATATCCTGTAACTCAAGCGATTTGGAAGGCAGTAGCAGCTTTACCCAAAATCAAACAGTCATTAAATCCCAATCCATCCAAATACAAAGGGATAAATCGACCAGTAGAAAATGTATCTTGGTATGAAGTGCAAGAATTTTGTGCTAGGCTGGTGGAAAAAACAGGAAGAGATTACCGCTTACCTAGTGAAGCTGAGTGGGAATATGCTTGTCGCGCTGGAACTACCACACCCTTTCACTTTGGCTTCACACTCACCCCTAACTTAGCCAACTGTATCTCTGGCAAAGCATATACTGTAGAACCAAAAAGCAAATACCGCAAAGAGACAACATCTGTAGGCAGCTTTCAAATAGCCAACGCCTTTGGATTATATGATATGCACGGATTAGTTTGGGAATGGTGTGCTGATCCTTGGCACAAAAATTATGATGGTGCACCAAATGATGGTAAAGTATGGGAACATGGAGGAGATTATAATCGCCGAGTACTGCGTGGTGGTTCTTGGAATTTTAGTCCAGTACTTTGTCGTAGCGCCAGTCGTAGTTGGAATGAACCAGAAGGTGGATTGAGAGTATGTGGCTTTCGCGTTGTCGCCAGTTTTTAGGGGAGCGCTTACCCGTCACCCCCTCCCTCGTTCCTAGCCTCCGGCTGGGAATGCCTCCCTAGTGGCTCTGCCACTTCTACAGCCTGGGAGGGAGGCAGAGCCTCTGGTACTGCATTCCCACGCAGAGCGTGGGAACGAGGGGAGTGACGAGGGAGTAGCTAAACCAGATTCAAATTAGGATACTCAGCAAGCAAATCATCACTAGTAAGAGTATCACCTTCAGCTTGTGGAGTCCACAGAAGTTCGATCGCTAGTAGTTGCTCACCAGGAATACTACCAATTTGACGTAAAGCTTGACGCAAGTCTTCAGTACTGTTAACTTGTGGGACTTGGAATTTACCCAAGGTTGCTGCTAATAGAGTAACAATAATATACTCTCCAGGACCTTCAGTAATCAAACGAGTGGGATTATCAACACTATTACCAGGTAAAGCATTGTTAGGAGCAGCTTCTTTTAACTGGTTGTTGACATTAGAAAGAGTTTCTGCGGTAAACTTGCTCCGCTCTGCTAATGCTAAACGATTAAACTGAGCTTCAGCGGAATTGAGACGGGCAAGTTGTGTTTCACTGCTAGCATATACCCAGTACTCTGGATGACGTAGTAGAGCAAGACTTGCCTCTTGCAATATTTCTGCTCTTCCTTCTGAAGAATTAGTATCAGCAGTTTCCGCAATGTAATTAAGTTCGGGTTGTAAAGCTCGAGCGCTGGCTAATAAACCCACTTGTAAACGAGTGACGGAAACCTCTGGATTACTGCTGTAGCCAACATCATTTGACTCACCGCTACTAACGCGACGGAAAGCTTGCACTAAGAAATTAGCGAAAGCAATAAAAATCAAAATGCTAAACAATCCGCCAAAGCCACCCCCAATACCCCAAAAAGGAATCAGGAAAGGAAAGCCAAAACCACCTCCAGGATAAGGAGCCGGATAGTACCCCCCGCCACCTGGTGCGTAGGAGCGAGGAGGGTTGTAGGTACGACTTGAGGGTACTCTAAAGGAACCACCTCCGATTCTACCACCGCTGCGAGCAGCTATTGCTCCATTGGCATGACCAAGTGTCAAACCCAACACTAGGCTAAGAATGAGCAAAGACTTAAACAGCGGTTTAATGGTTTGTTTTAATTTTTCACGCATAATACTGTCACTAAAAAACATTCTTATTTCGATTTTTGCTTTGTCACACCAACAAGGCAGCATGTAGCTCTATATCAAAGGCTACATATTTAATGTACCGTTTCTGTTCCTCCATCTTCAGCTTACTCAGGGGGGATTTCTGGAGCAGATAACCGTACAAGTAACAAGGCATAAATTAATCTTATGTTTGTAGTGAGCGCAGAGAGCGCTCTCAATCTTAAGCGCTGTAGACGCGGAGCGGCTTCAAGGGAGAGTAGCGCTGACTACAAACTACTTAATCTAATTTAACAAAGAACCCCGACTTCTTAAAGAAGTCGGGGTTCTGGTTTAGTGTATGTAAATTTTTAATACATATTACTACACCAATTCGGCATTTTGGCATCATACCCCATTAATCATCGGATAACCTATAAGTAGTAGTTTCACAAATCTTATATTTGGAGTTTTGTTCTGTTTTCTTAGCGTCTGAATCACATCAACTTTTTCTTAGCATAAGTAACTGAAAATAGCAAATTTTCTGTGGATTTTTTCTGCCATTGGAAAGGTGTATTTTTAAACTTTCATGGAAAATATTTCACAAATAGAAACAACCATCAGGGGCAACACAGCATCGCCAGAAATCTTAGTTATATCTCGAAATTTCCTACCCAAAGCAGGAGGAATAGAGGAGTATATCTACAACCGCTGTATGCAAGATCCTGAAAAGGTAATTGCTTTGGTAGCCAGTTGTAGGGGAGATAAAGCCTTTGACAAGATGCAGCCATTTCCTGTTTATCGTTGGTTGATTCCTAAATACCGATTTGGTTTGATGGGAATCCTACAACCTTTGTTCAATATAGTTTGTCCATTTGTGTTAGCAATTAAACTCTATTTTCGCTATCACTACCGCTATATTGAGTGGGGACACGGTTACGATTTTATTTCTCTTTTGCTACTAAGTTATATTTTACCTATTCGCTTTTTTATCTACATACATGGCAATGATATTGCTAATGCTTTACGTAATCCTATTTTGCATTCACTTTTAGAACTGACATTCAGGCGATCACTTGGAATTGTTTGTCACAATTCTTTTATTCGCGATTACCTTACCACTCACTTTCAGTTTAACACTCCTACCCATGTAATTTATCCTGCGATCAGAAAAGAGAAATTTGGCAATGCACTAAGTCCAAGTTATCTTGAAAGTCTACGGCAGCGTGTGCGGAGTGCATATCATATTCCCGACACAGCAGTAGTCATTCTTTCGGTAGGAAGACTAATCAAGCGGCAAGGGTTTGATCAAATCATTGAAAATCTCACGCCATTGCTAACTCTTGGGTTAGATGTTCATTATATACTTTGTGGGCAAGGACCTTTGGAGTTAGAACTTAAATCTCTAGCTAGTCGCTTACGTGTGGGGCGGAGGGTACATTTTGCTGGATATATACCTGATACAGAATTAGCAAGCTATTATGCAGCATGTGACATGTTTGCAATGCTGACTGTGCCAGATCCCACAGCTAGCCTTGATATGCTATTTGCATACAAAGAAGCAGGCTACTTTGGCAAGCCTGTAATTGCTTCTCGCTTGGCGAGTTTGATTGATACAGTGCGCCATGAAGACAATGGTATACTGGTTAACCCATTCTCTGGTTGCGAGGTTTTGCAAGCTTTCCGGCGATTATGCCAAGATCAAAAGTTGCGCGAACGACTTGGGTGCAGAGGAAAAGCAAAAGCCAGCCATAAAATCCTTTATCGCTCACTTTACGTTCATAATGCTTATTCCTGCATACTAACTTAACCACCGCCCACAATTGTGACGACTTCAATATTATCATCCTGTTGCACTTTTGTCTGATCCCAAAACTGACGATGTAAAATTTCGCCGTTATACTCTACTGCTACTAAGCGAGGATTAAAACCTAACTGTTGGAGCAAATCAGGTAGAAGAGTTTGGGAGATGCAACTCTTGGTTTCTCCGTTGATAACAAGCGTAATTCGATCAGACATAAGACTTGCTTTGTTCTGGTTGAATGCGATGTAGCTGAGATACAAGGTATTGTGTTACTAAAGTGGGTTGATCTGCTTGCATGATGCTGCGCACTACCGATACACGAGTTGCACCAGCATCAATCACGTCATTGATATTATTTGGATCAATGCCGCCAATCGCAAACCAAGGTATGGAACAATTTTTCGCCGCGTAAGTCACATATTCTAAACCAGCAGCTGCCTTGCCTTCTTTTGTAGGAGTTTCGTAAACTGGACCTACTCCTACATAATCTGCACCTTCAGCTATTGCCCGTTGCAATTCTTCTGAATTTGTGGTAGAACGACCTATCAAGCGATGGGGACCGAGTAATTGTCGGGCAATAGCAATGGGCATATCAAGTTGTCCTAAATGCACCCCATCTGCGTCTACTGCCAAAGCTAAGTCTACTCGATCATTGACAATAAAAATAGCCCTGTAGGCATTACATAATTTGCGCAGTTTCTTGGCTTGTTCAAACAGAACAGCATCATTGGCGGTTTTGTCGCGGTACTGCACCAGCGTTAATCCACCTTTGAGGGCTGCTTCTACCGTTTCCAATAACTTTTCTTGTGGGGAGGTGACTAAATACAAACGCGATCGCAATAGTAATTGATGGCGTTGATAACCCATTAAATTACTTTCCAAACTATAAATGCGATAGCGCATCTGCTTACAAGCTTTTCCCATCTCTGGGTTATGGAGCTTGCCATATTCTTCAAGTACCCGCAGGGCTTCTTGTACACGACAGAAGTTAGCTTGTAATAATGATTGAATGCTCGTGCGTTGTTCTTCGTGAGGATGGGTTAATTCAGTACCAGGATCGTTTGGCGTGTTTCGCGCCGCTCGCATTTGAGCCGTATGCCAGCTTGCTAGTTCTTGACGTTCTTTCTTGCATTCATGAGCCAATTGGGCATTACCTATGCCAAATCGGCACCATTCTTCAATAATACGCAAGCCCTCACGAGCACGGTCTAAATTTGCGTCGAGAATGCGGTAAACTATCTGCTCTATTTGTTCTTTTTGGCTGTGTGGGACCATTACAACAACCCCATTATTGTTTTCATCGTAACAGCCAGCCCCTCTCATATTCGCAACGGTTTCTCGCATTTTGATTGATTCTTACTAAATTACTTTGTATCAAAAGTAGCCATTCTGTCAATATGTGAGCCATATTATCAACATATTTGCGTAACCGCAGGTATAAAAGTTTATTTTTGGTTAAAGGAGTGCAAAAAAGTTGTTTCACCACTACGTTTTCTCTAAGCTTCACTCTTACTGCGTTTTGAGTGCCAATAGGATTGCCAAAAGTTATAAATCATCATCATTTACTCAAGTAGCAATGCGTTTATCTCCCCAATCTGTTTTGTTCACCGCTAGTGTGGGCATGGCGATCGCATTACTGGGTATTAAATCCAATACTGCCATTGCTCAAACATCCCCAGTATCCCAACAGAGACTGGGCGATGTCAAAACAATGTCTCAGGTTAATGTACTGTTTGTCAACCCAGGTAGCGGCGATGATCGAGGTAATGGTGGTGAAGGCACTCCTTTAAAAACAATTACTAGGGCTTTACAAATAGCTCGTCCTCATACTACCATCATGCTCTCCAGTGGTACTTACAGCAATGAGTCTGGAGAAGTGTTTCCTTTGATGCTCAAACCAGGAGTTTCCATTCAAGGTGACTCTGGTAGTAAAGGAAATGGTATTGTAATTCAAGGAGGTGGTGATTACCTCAGTCGTACCTTTGGTCGTCAGAATGTCACCATCGTTGGCGCAAACCAAGCAATTTTAACTGGGGTAACAGTGACAAATCCCAATGCCCGTGGATACGGTTTGTGGATTGAATACAGTAATCCAGTAGTTGCGTCCAATACTTTTACTGGAAGTACCCAAGATGGAATCAGCGTTACCGGCAATGGTGCGCCCATCATCCGCAAAAACCACTTCTATCGTAATGGCGCAAATGGAATTACCATCGCTGGTAGTTCTCAACCGGAAGTACGCGAGAATGTATTTCAACAAACAGGCTTTGGCGTGAATATCGCTCAAAATGCCCAGCCATTAGTAGTAGGGAACTCGATTCAAAATAACAGAACTGGGATTGTGGTGCAAGCTTCATCACGCCCAATTTTGCGCAGTAATCTCATTCAGAACAACACTGAAGATGGGTTAGTGGCTCTTGCTCAATCCAGCCCAGATTTAGGAAGTGCTGCCCAACCTGGTGGTAATGAGTTTCGCAATAACGCTCGCTACGATATTAATGCTAGTGCGGCAAAAGTGGCGATCGCATCCTTTGGGAACAACCTGGCTACGAATCGCATCGCGGGAAAGGTAGATCTTAGCGGTTCAACCAATGTGTCTAACGTAACTCCAACGAATGCTGAGGCGATCGCTCATAATACAAATAGACTTACCACCAAGCTGCCCAATAACACCAGTTATGCACAAAATCGTCCACAGTCACCTATCCAGCGCTTAAGTATACCACCTAATGTAGCTCCCGTCAATCAATCAAACTTAGTTAAAAGTACTGGGTTTCCTACTCCTAGCAGCTTAACTGGTTATAACAGAAGGCAAACATCTCAACCAGTAACAGATAATAGCACATCACAGTTAAATTATGTGCGCACTTCACCGCAAGTCATTGAATTTGCCGCACCCTCATCTACCACATCTCCAATCCCTTCTGATGAGCAACCAGTAACATCAGTACCAGTACAAAGAGCAAGTAATCAACAACAGTCACTACCAGTATTAGAACCAGCACCTACAGGGGCATCAGCTCTTTTGCCCGTTCCCAATGCCAAAGTTCCCATCGGGAATACAGGCAATATGCGCAAAGTTTCAGCATTAACAAACAATGCAGCACCGAGAGAAAATAGTCGGGCATCAGCACAAATAGATTTACGTTACAGGGTGATAGTAGAAGTAATGGACGAACAGCAGCAAAGGACAGTGAAACTCATTGCTCCTAATGCTTTTTCTACTGTTTGGAACGGTAAAAACGTTATGCAAGTTGGAGTTTTTAGCAGTCGCTATAACGCCAATAATGTTGTGAAAACGTTAAATAAAAAAGGTTTGAATGCTGTAGTTGAGCCAATAAATTGACGTATTCAGATCCCCGACTTCGTAAAAGTTGTCGGGGATCTGGGAATGCATGATTTTTACTTAACGTCTTAATTTGATGAAGATTCTTCCTTCCATCCACGGTTTTGTTTCATTTTTTCTTGCTGCTCTGGAGTAAGAATTGCCCGGAATTGTTGCCGTTGAGCGCGGATAATTTCACGAACTTGTTGTTTTTGCGTTTCAGAAAGATTGAGATTTCGTATTACCCTCATTGGCGATTCATTTTTGCCCTGAGCCGCATCTTTAAATTGTGCTTGTTGTTCTGGAGATAACAGAGCAGTTATTTTCGCTTGACTTTGCTCTCTAATTTGTTTCATTTGTGCTTTTTGCGCTTCAGTTAAATTGAGGTCTGACATTCTTTCTGAAGCTTGAGAAAGCGAAGTCGAGTTAGAATTGTTTTGAGAAGTGTTACTCGGAGAAGATAACTGACAACCTGCCGCAAAGATGGCAATCATAGCTGTGCCTATAATCGGTTTAACATCTAATTTAAACTTCACAAACACATCTCCTCTTGTAATTGTTTTATTCATAAACAGTGTTTTAGGCATTAAACGGAGATGGCCCTAATTACTTATAAATAAATTGAATTCCGAAAAACTGATTTCAGAAATTAGGGCTGAAACTCAGCAAAATAGTTTACCTTACCATCTACGTAGGCGAAAAGCTTCGCGTTCGCGACGTTCGCGTTCGCGACGAGCTTCGTATGCCCGACGAGCTTCTTGTGCGCGACGAATTTCTTGTATCCGATCAATTTCTCGTACCCGACTAATTTCTTGTGTTCGATTAACTCTATAGTCTCGATAAGGGTTATCAGCTAGGGCTGGAGATGCTGTTACACCACCTAAGGTGACTAAGCCAACTGCACCAATCAAGATCAGAGATTTGTTTAAACGCATATTAGGTTTAACTTCCTGTGATTGTTGAGGCTTGTTGAATTCAAGCTAGGTTAATCATAGAAGTTATAGCCGAATACCCTTATGGTTCATAAGTCACAAATTTAACCATGAAAAAAGTCATGTTTTTAACAGCGAAAAACTTAGTTTTTTCCTATAAATTTATTTTGAAAATATGCTATGTATGATATTTTTACTAGTGTAAATATTACTAAAGTCATGGTTGTATTTAGTACTTCTTTCCCTAGTGCTTAATAACTTGAATTTCTATTATTAGAAATTGAAACAGCAAGCCAAACACAAGTTTAAACGGCTTAGTTGTATAATTGACCAAAGGAGATTTAGTTATGAAAAGGTTGATTGCAAGTGCGGCAGTTGTTATACCCTTAGCTATTGCCTCCCTACCAAAACAAGCATCGGCAGCACAGGTTATTATCAACCCTCACTTTCGCTCATCTCCAGCTACAGTAGTAACAGTAGCTAGGCGAGTTGAGCGACGTGTGTGGGTTCCTGGACATTGGGAGCGTACACGCCGAGGTCGCATATGGATACCAGGTCACTATGAGCGAAGATAGCTCTTTGAGTGAACCAAGCCAGCATTAGGGTTGCAAATACCCGGTTAGAGTTTTCTCTAACCGATCTAACAATTAGCAATAAATTTGTGAACAACGTATTCGCAAGCAAGGCGGCTTAAGTATGATCGCCCAAGCCAAAAACTTTGGTGTGGTTAGGTTTCCACAAAGGTTACCTAACCTACATTTGTTTTCTTTCCTCCAAGTGACGGAAGAGCGCTAATTATTCAGTCATTAAATCATGTAACTGAAACGCAACTGTCTTAGCTCAAAGTCTTAATAACCAACTTTCTCAATCGTTCCAGAAATATTCGAGCCTTGGTCTGTGCTGATGTAGAGAATTTTTCTCCCATTATTGACAATAACACCAAAGTTCGTAGACTGTGTACCATCAGCTCGATCAAAGTTGATGGTAACAGTGCAGTCACTATTTACCTGGTAAGTGCCAGTATTAGTGCGATTTTGAGAAATTTCTCCACCAGCACTAGTACTGCCATTAACGCCTGTGATGTTACCATTTCCATCAAATTGATTAAGAAAAGCTAAATTAAATGGAGTCGCTCCCGAATTTAAAAAACCTGAAGACTGAGTGCCATAGCTGCCCTGTAATGAACTATTTGTGCAAGACAATCCTGGCTTAGGATCTCTTGCTTGTGCAGACGTTCCTACACTTACAAAACCTAAGGCAAATGTTGCTGCAAAAATAGTTGTGAGCGCTCTATTTTTCAAGAACATGTTTTATGTCTCCTGTTCTAAGTTTTAGATAGTTTTCACAAAGATTTGAGTCGGTTAACAAATTGAAAACCAACAATTAACTTCGATACCCAAATTTTCACTGCAATCAAAAGCTCAGCTTTCTTGCAGTAATTATGGAAGAGTGGAGTTAGTTTTGTAACTAACTTGAGAATTTATCCACAAATCATTGGAACACAAGATAAGTCCAAATGCAAGTAGTAAATTCTTATTTCAAAAATATTTAGGCACATAAGAACAATATAGTTATAAGAAAATTAAATAAAACAAATTAATACTTTTTGAACAAAGAATGCTTATTTTCTACCTCACCAATCACTTGTACATCTGAATTTGACTCCAGCCGACTCTTAATTCCTTAACGAATGAGCAATTGATAGCGACAATTCATCTTCCGGGATGGGATTGACATCAGGTACTCTTGCCAAAATTTGATCAAAGCGATCATAATCAGCGGATTTTGCTGCAAGCCATAAGTGATCCAGAGATTGCTCGGCTGCAACATGCCGTTTGATCGCGGCGATTAACCATTATTAATTACCTAGTTTTTCAAAAACCCTCTTTGAGTGCAAGGACAGTTAGAACAGTTAAGACACTTAAGGAATAATTAATAAAAAATTAACATTCAACATTGCTGCTATTCCCGTGATTTTTATATGGGTGTGGTAAAAACTTGCCCCTTTATATTACAGTTGTACTTTATATACGCCACGCAAATGGTAGGGTGGGGTGCGATCGGTTCCCCTTATTTTTCTTAATGTTGAGAAATAAATGTAAGTGTTATAAAATACGATTTCCTGACTATCGCCGCACATTGAAATTTCATGCTTTAGAAATATCAAAAATTCTCTCTTAAGATAGATTTTTGACTTAACTGTTTTAACTGTCCTAACTGTTTTACTTGACTTTCTTAACTGTCTTAACTGTCCTTTTCTCCCTTTTTCACTCGTGCTAACTTTTTTAATATTTGTTTTACCTTTCTAGTATTGGATAAAACAAATTTTGGTTCAGCATCTACCTCCAGTAATCGCATTCACTGGAGGTTTTTTATAAATATTACTTCCTTAAAATTTAATTCTCGAAATCTAAAAAATTTATTAAGTATTTCTTAACTGTCTTAACTGTCTTAACTGTCCTTGCATCACTTTTCCCGCTAGTGTTAACTTTACTACTTGTTAATCTCTAATTCTGAGATATAAACAATGGCAGATGCAATTTTGTTCAATGGAACCGCTGCGTTGATTGCCCAAGAAGCGGGAATTTTGACCAAGAACAAGAACAATATAATCAAACAATTGCTTGGGGAAGGAACAATCCGGATAAAATTGCCATAGATATTACCACGATTCCTGATAGCGAGCTTGAGATGAAGCCGCATCTATGACAGGCATCCGGATATCCATCAGCACAATATCTGGCTGTAGTGTGGTGCTCGCATAACCGCGCCTTTTGCCCATTTTCTGCCTCACCGATCACTTATAAATCTGAATTTGACTCTAGCAGACTCTTAATTCCCTGACGGATGAGCAATTGATCCTCTACTAACAAGATCCGAATCATCGCAGTAACTACCGATGTCCAAGCTACAATTCATCTCCCGGCATGGGATTGACATCAGGTACTCTTGCCAAAATTTGATCAAAGCGATCATAATCAGCGGATTTTGCTGCAAGCCACAAGTGACTGAGAGATTGCTCGGCTGCAACATGCCGTTTGATCGCGGCGATTAACCATTGTTCCGGGGGAACCTGATTCATCTGTGCCAAACGGCGAACTTCCTGCATTAGCTCTTCTGGTAATTGCAATGGATAAGAACTCATTGGCTCAAACGCTCCCTTAAATTTAACGATCGCACCAACACTCCAGGCTGAATCACTTCAATTCCAAATTGTTGTGCGGCTGGTAAGAAATCTCGTTCGTTGAAGGTGACGATTGCAGATGCTTGGGCATTAATTGCACATTCTAGAACCATTTCATCGTTGGGATCTCTCAGTTGAGGTCGCCACTGAAAATAGATTGGGACTGGCTTCAACACATCTGCAAGCACTCCTAGCACCACATCGATCTCTTCTGGCGTTGTCCAAAACTGTTGCAGGTTTTGATCTCGCTTCAACACATCGGCATACTCTAATAATAAAGCGGATGAGAGAACCCCTGCAATAACTCGCTGTCGAATGGCGCTTAAAACGAGAAAACTAGCGCCCCGCCGAGAGCGTAACGCAGCAACCAGAATACAGCTATCGAACACATACATTTGAGAAGAGAGTGAATTGTTTTTTCTAAAAATGTTAATATAAAATAATAACAATAGCAGAAAAACTTGAATTTTGTCAATGAAATCTTAATTTGATGTCCTTGGGGTTGACAAAATCTGTGACGCTAAGATACCAATATATATTAGATATTGGTATCTTACTGGTGGTCGCGAAGATGCAGAAAAACACAAGTGTGACATTGGGTGAGCATTTTGAGGCGTTTATCAATCGTCAGGTAGAATGTGGGCGTTTTGCTTCAGCAAGTGAAGCTATCCGCGCTGGCTTACGGTTACTAGAAGAACATGAAATAAAGCTGGCTGCGTTGCGACAGGCATTGATTGAAGGTGAGAATAGCGGCAAAGCTGAGTATTCCTTACATGGGCTATTGGACGAGTTGGACAAGGAACAGTTATCCTAATGCCGTCTTTTCACCTTACTAAACTTGCTCAGCAGGATTTGCGCTCTATTGGTCGCTATACACAACAGACTTGGGGACGAGAGCAAAGAAATATTTATCTTTCTAAGCTGGATGCCAGTTTTCATCTGTTGGCACAGTCGCCTACCTTAGGTCGTGCCTGTGATGATATTCGTGAAGGATATAAAAAATATCACATCGGGCGGCATTTAATTTTTTATCGTGAAGCTGACGAAGGGATAGAGATTATTCGTATTCTTCATGATCGCATGGATATAGAGGCTCACTTTGATGAAGATTGAAGTAACCTGTAACAACTGTTTAGACGGATGAGCAATTCACCTCTGCCAAACGGCGAACTTCTTGCATTAGCTCGAATGGTAATTGCAGTGGATAAGAACTTATTGGCTCAAACGCTCCCTTAAATTTAACGATCGCACCAACACTCCAGGCTGAATCACTTCAATTCCAAATTGTTGTGGGGCTGGTAAGAAATCTCGTTCGTTGAAGGTGACGATTGCAGATGCTTGGGCATTAATTGCACATTCTAGAACCATTTCATCGTTGGGATCTCTCAGTTGAGGTCGCCACTGAAAATAGATTGGGACTGGCTTCAACACATCTGCAAGCACTCCTAGCACCACATCGATCTCTTCTGGCGTTGTCCAAAACTGTTGCAGGTTTTGATCTCGCTTCAACACATCGGCATACTCTAAGAATAAAGCGGATGAAATAACCCCTGCAATGACTCGCTGTCGAATGGCGCTCAAAACGAGAAAACTAGCGCCCCGCCGAGAGCGTAACGCAGCAACCAGAATACAGCTATCGAACACATACATTTGAGAAGAGAGTGAATTGCTTTTTCTAAAAATGTTAAGACCGAAGAATAATAGTAGCAGAAAAACTTGAATTTTGTCAAAGTACGAGAGGTGCTCGTAATCACTTCACGCTTTCTTCTGTATGGCTTTGTATTTTTTTATATTTAATGTGATACCTTAAACAGGTGACGGGGAATACTAAACATGAAGCCAACGAATATTGAGGAATGATCTTCGTGAAAACCTCGACAGCGAATGGCTTCAATACGGTGTTCAAGTAGTCTGTAAGTTGTAGAGGGTATGGAGTATGTCTTTTTGGAAGGATGAGATTGAAACTGAGTTACAGCTTTTGAAAGCAGAGCTAAAACGCTCTGGTAATAAGAGTTTTAGTCAGCAGTCTGATGTTCCTACAAATCTGGAAACTGTTCTTGAGCAGCTAAATAATCTTGTAGGTATGCAGAATGTCAAAGATGAGGTAAATACTCTGATCAACTTCCTTAATATACAGAAGCTTCGCCAGGAAAAAGGACTTGCTAGCATTTCTGTAACACTGCACTCAGTATTTTGTGGTCCCCCCGGAACAGGGAAAACGACAGTTGCTCGTTTAATGGGTCAAATATATAAACAGTTAGGAATACTTTCTAAAGGACATGTTATAGAAACCGATAGATCAGGGTTAGTTGCAGGATACGTTGGACAAACTGCAATCAAGACAGACACAGTTATCTCAGAAGCATTAGACGGTGTGCTGTTTATTGATGAAGCCTATGCACTAAAGCCAGAAGAAGCTAAGAATGATTTTGGACAAGAATCTATAGATACTTTACTAAAACAAATGGAGGACTACAGAGATAGGCTAGTAGTTATTGTTGCTGGATACAGCGAAGAAATGTCAAGATTCATTGATGCCAACCCTGGACTCAAGTCAAGATTTAATAAGTATTTTTACTTTGATGATTATAGTCCTACCGAGTTATTGACTATTTTTGAAAAAATTTGTGAGCATAACCAATTCAAGTTAACTGAGAAATCAAAAACGGTATTGCTTAATAAATTAACTAACTTATACGTTAATAGAGATAAGAAGTTTGGGAATGGAAGGCTGGTGAGAAATATCTTTGAAAAGACAATCGAGAGGCAGGCAAACAGACTTGTAAAATATTCTAGAGTCAGTAAAGAAATGATGATGACAATCATGCCTGAGGATATTTCTTCTTAACCTTGTAGGTGGAACGCTATTGGACAAACTTTAAGTCGTAAATATGTTCATTAAGACTTTTTGAACAAAGTATGAGCAAGCAAGGCAGCTTGAGTCCGATCGCGCAAGTTTAAATGACTGAGAATATTCGTAACATAATTTTTAACCGTATTTTCCGAAAGGAAAAGCTCCGAGGCAATCTCACGATTATTTGCACCATTAGCCATTAAACGCAACACGTCCAACTCTCTTGGTGTCAGGAGTGCCAATTCTTTTGGTTGTTCAACAGCCGGTGGCGCTGCAACAGGCATAAGTGCTTTTTCAAACAATCCAGGACCTAGTTGAGTATGTCCTTTGTAGACGGCTCGAATTGCCATTGCCAGTTCATCTGGTTCGGTATCCTTGAGTAAATAGCCCTTAGCACCCCGCCGCATCGCTTGGGAGACGTACTCATCATCATCGAAAGTCGTCAAAACTAACACCTTGGTATGAGGATATTGTTGAGCGATCACAGCAGTAGCGGCAACTCCATCCATTACAGGCATCCGGATATCCATCAGTACAATATCAGGTTGTAGTGTGGCGATCGCATCTAGCGCCTTTTGCCCATTTTCTGCCTCACCGATAACTTGTAAATCTGAATTTGACTCCAGCAGACTCTTAATTCCCTGACGGATGAGCAATTGATCGTCAACTAACAAGATCCGAATCATAGCAGTAACTTAGATAGTGGAAAAGAAACACAAATGCGGCAACCTTCACCTGGTTGACTGTAAATATTCAACTGCCCACCCAACGCTGCGGCTCGTTCTCGCATCCCTTGCAATCCAAACCCAGTCGTATTTTGAGTTGGATTAAACCCTTTACCATTGTCCTCAATAGAAAGATGAAGTACGAGATCCTGCTGTTGTAGTTGAACCATGACAGTCTTTGCCTGAGCGTGCTTGTAGATATTTGTCAGCGACTCTTGCACAATGCGGTAAAGGGTGGTGTTAACTTCTGTAGGTAAAGATAATGGTAAATAGATATTGCTTTTCAATTCAATTCCCGTGTTATGCTGGAATTCGTTGAGCAGCTTTTCCACAGCGGGTTCAAGGGATAGTCCTGACAAAGGATTTGAACGCAGTACTGAAACTGAGCGCCGGATTTCCAACAACGCCTCAGCACCCAGTTGCTTTGCCTGTTTGACAAAAGTCAATGCCTTGTCGCTATTCGACTGCCAAAATATTAAGGCGTTATTAATCTGAATAGTTTGGGCGGCTAAGGTGTGTCCAAGTCCATCGTGAATTTCGCGGGCAATTCGGTTGCGTTCTTGCAAAGTTGCTTGATCTTCAATGCGCAGCGCATACTGACGCAGTTGCTCGTGAGTAATTTCTAATTCACGATAAACAATCTGCAACTGCTCTCGACTTTGCCGCTCTGCTAGCAGGGCATTAATTAACAAAAAAGCAAACACTAGCGTGAGGCTAAACAACAAAACGGAACTCAATCGCCAATCCCATACAGCTACTTTATACTTCTCCGGAATGATGGGTTTTGACAAGTGCAGTGTTCCGTAGGATATGAAAGCTAAGCATAATACACTCAACTGTCCCGTTCGAGCGAATATAAGGCAACTCCGCATCACTAGCACCAGACACATCAGAAAAACGGAGCGAGTGGATAAGCCATCAAGAGTAGCAGCCAGCACAATTAAGCCAAATTCCAGAGCCGTATATAGCAATTTTAATGCCAACTGAGCAGTTGGTAATCTTAAACCCATGAAAGCGAAAGCACCTATAGCCATAAATCGAAGCAGCAACTGCCAGGATAACTGGAAAGGAAACAAGACTTCGATGAGCGCTGCCGTAACTAATAACAGCCACTCTAAATAAAGTAACAGACGAAATGATTGGGAGTTTGGGCGAACCATAGGACTGTCCAAAATGAACGGCAGGTGCAACCGAACTGTATGGCAATTAGATACGTTACGTTAATTATCTTCCTTTTGTTTAACAAATTTCTTTCTAGTACGGGTAGAGTCTTTGCGACTAAATTGCTACTTCAGGACTAGGAAAAAAGTCACATCCATCTTAGTAATTTCTGGCTATCAGCTTAGGAAATCTGCTTCATGTAAAGGCTAATCTTAATTTTTAAGATTAATAACGTGAACGCGAATGGGTCGATTTCGCCATCAACTTAAACCTAACCTATTGGAGTCTAGGAATGCAAGACAACTTTCCCACTGAGAGTACAGCAGAGCATCAGTTTGAATTTAAGTCCACCAAGGAAGGGAGGAACACCAAGCGGATTGGCGCACTCTTAGTTGGTGTAACTTTGCTCGGTGCGCTGGGCTACTATGGTATCAATACGCTTGGTCACAACCAGAACAAAACCGACAAATCTGAAGCGAGAAGAAGACCACAGGTAACACCAGTAAAAGTGGCAAGTGTAACCCAAAAAACCGTCCCGGTGCAATTGCAAGCGATCGGTAATGTTCAAGCGGAGTCTACCGTATCGGTTACACCCCAAGTTGGCGGAAAAATCACTGGAGTTTACTTTAAAAAGGGTCAGGATGTGAAAAAGGGGCAACTCCTATTCACGCTGGATGACCAAACGCAACAAGCCGCCATTCAACAAGCCAAGGGGACTCTGGCAAGAGACTTGGCGCAGGTACAGCAATATAGAGCGGCGTTAGCTAAAGACCTAACGCTGGTGGGACAAGCTCAAGCCAATCTGGCAAAAGACCAAGCCCAAGCCCAGTATGCACAGGCACAAGCGATTCGTTATGGTAATTTGTTAAAGGAGGGTGCAGTCAGCAAGGATCAAGCTCAGCAATACTCCACCAACGCCCAAGCAACGGCAGCAACTCTTCAGGCAGATAGGCAGGCGATCGCCAATGCTCAAGCATCATTGAAAGTGGATCAAGCACAGATCCAGAATGCAGAAGGGGTTGTTAGTGCAGACGAAGGGGTATTAAAAAATGCCCAAGTACAACTTTCGTACACCAAAATTTACGCTCCCATCGACGGTCGTGCTGGAGATATTCTAGTTAATCAAGGCAATGTGGTTGCAGCTAATAGCACGAATCCCCTGTTAACAATCTACAAAATTAACCCAATTCAGGTTTCCTTTGCTGTTCCCGAAGCAAATCTACCAGAGATTCAAAAGTACATGAAGAATAACAAGCTGACTGTTGATGTGACTCCCAACAACAAAGCTCAGCCAATCCGGGGTGTTTTGGCGTTTGTGAATAACAAAGTCGATAACACTACCGGAACTATTCAACTTATGGGCGAGTTTAACAACGCTAACGGGCAACTTTGGCCCGGTCAATACGTTAACACAACGCTCAAGTTGACTCAAGAACCGAATGCGCGAGTCGTTCCGTCACAAGCAGTTCAAAATGGACCCAATGGTCAATTTGTCTTTGTTGTCAAGCCAGATAAAACAGTTGAAAATGTTCCCGTAACCGTAGGCAGCACGATAGATGGACTAAGCGTAATCAAGAGTGGACTGCAACCAGGTCAACAAGTCGTCACCGATGGTCAAGCTAATCTCGTGACTGGTAACCAAGTATGTGGACCTTCAATTGGGAAATGTCCTCAAGGAATGGGTTCAAGGAAACGTAAAAAATGAACATATCAGAACTATTTATTCGTCGCCCGATCATGACAACCTTGGTGATGGCGGCTTTCCTCATCTTCGGTTTCATGAGTTATCGTTTGCTGCCGATCAGCGATCTACCTAGCGTTGATTTTCCTACCATTCAGGTATCGGCGTCAAGACCGGGAGCTAGCGCTGAAACGATGGCTTCTTCTGTCGCCCGACCTTTGGAAAAGCAATTTTCTAGCATTGCTGGACTAGATTCGCTTAACTCGACTAGTACGTTGGGCAGCACCCAAATTACCCTCCAGTTTAACCTGAGCCGTAGCATTGACGATGCGGCTCAGGATGTGCAAGCGGCAATATCGGCTGCATCTGGACTGATTCCCAAAGATTTACCGAATCCTCCCTCTTACAGCAAAGTCAACCCAGCCGATCAGCCAATTCTTTACTTATATATGTACTCTCCTACCTTGCCCCTGTCTAAGGTAGACGAATACGCTGAAACTTACTTAGCACAAAAGCTGTCTACTGTCAACGGTGTAGCTCAAGTACAGGTTTACGGTTCCCAAAAGTATGCTGCTCGCATTCAACTCGATCCGCAGAAGTTAGCGAGTCAGCAGGTTGGACTAGATCAGGTGCAAACCGCAATTCAACAAGGTAACGTAAATTTGCCCACCGGGAGTATTTCGGGCAATAATAAGAATTTTACAGTACAGGCAAACGGTCAACTACAAGATGCGGCTGCTTACCGATCGCTCATCGTCGCATACCGCAATGGTGCGCCGATCTATCTCAATCAATTGGGGCGGGTTATTGATGGTGTTCAAAACGACAAAGTAGCAAGTTGGTATAATGACACTCGCGCTATTATTCTCACGATTCAACGGCAACCGGGTACGAATACGGTGCAGGTAGTAGATACGATCAAGGAATCGCTGCCAAAATTGCGGGATCAAATTCCACAATCAGTGGAAGTCGGCGTTTTCTTTGATGCAGCCGAGTCAATTCGAGAGTCGGTGGATGATGTTAGATTTACCTTGATTCTGACCATCGGTCTGGTTATACTGGTAATATTTGTATTTTTAAGGAACCTATCGGCAACAGTAATTCCCAGTTTGGCGTTACCGGTATCGCTGATTGCCACCTTCGCGGTGATGTATCTATTGGGCTTCTCGCTGGATAACTTGTCAATGATGGCGTTGACACTTTCAGTGGGGTTTGTGGTAGATGATGCGATCGTCATGCTGGAAAATATCGTTCGCCACATGGAAATGGGTGAACGTCCTCTAGAAGCTGCGTTGAATGGCTCTAAAGAAATCAGCTTCACGATTTTGTCGATGACGCTATCGCTGGTGGCAGTGTTCATCCCGATGCTGTTCATGAATGGATTGTTGGGAAGACTGTTCCACGAATTTGCAGTGACGATCGCTGTAGCAATTTTGGTGTCTGGGTTTGTCTCTTTGTCCCTCACCCCAATGCTGTGCAGTCGCTTTCTCCGTCCACCAAATCACGAAAACCGCAGCCGTCTTTACCAAGCGTCAGAGTACGTATTCGATCGCTTCCTCGATATCTACGATTGGAGCCTCAAAATAGCTTTAAAGTACCACCGGACTACAATGATTCTCTCTGGTGCGTTGTTATTCGTCACTGTTTATTTGTTTGTAGTGGTTCCTAAAGGCTTCATCCCCAGCGAAGACATTGGACAAATCACAGCAGTTACCCAAGCAGCGCAAGATGCTTCTTTTGATGCATTAGTGCGTCACCAGCAAGAGGTGTCCACGCTTATCCGGCAAGACCCGAATGTATATTGCGTTAATTCTAACATAGGTCCTGGTTCCAGTGCAAGTGGTAGCTCTGCTGCTGTAGCAAGCAATTCTGGCAACCTTCTTATTCGCCTTAAGCCTCGATCCCAACGCAAAGCCACCGCCGAGGAAATTATCCAGTCTTTGCGAACTAAACTGGCAACTGTTCCAGGCATTCAAGTATTCTTACAGAATCCGCCAGCAATTCCCATCGGCACGCAGCAAAGTACAGGATTATATCAGTTGGCACTACAAAGTTCCGATGTTCAACCGCTTGAGGAATATGTTCCGCAACTTGTAGCCAAGATGAAAACCCTTCCTCAACTCCAAGATGTCAACAGCGACTTACAGTTAGTACCACAAATTAAGATTAACATTGACCGCGATAAAGCCGCAGCTCTGGGCATTACTGCACAGGCGATCGAAAACACTCTAAGAAACGCCTACGGTGCTTATCAAGTATCAACTATCTACGCTGCAAGTAACGAGTACCAAGTCATCCTAGAACTGGAACCACAATATCAGCAAGATCCAAATTCCTTAATGCAACTGTATATTAACTCTACTAGTGGCAGTAGTAGTAACTCCACCAGTGGCAATAGTAATAGCAATAGTACTGGCAGTAGTAGTGGAAACTCTAACACTAGTGTAAACACTGACAGCAACAACTCCAGCAGTAGCAATAGTAACGGAAACTCAACCAACGGACAAGAGATACCCCTCAGCACATTTGCCCAATTATCCAATGGGGTTGGACCATTGATGGTTAATCACTTTGGTAGGATGAATGCGGCAACAATTTCCTTCAACCTTGCACCAGGTACATCTCTTGGAGATGCCACTCAAACCATAGAAAAACTCGTTCAATCAGTGATTCCTGGCAACATTACCACCAGCTTTCAGGGAGCAAGTCAGGTGTTTCAATCTTCACTGCCAAGTTTGGGACTTTTGCTTGCGATCGCTATTTTAGTAATTTATCTTGTTCTCGGTATCCTCTACGAAGATTTTATTCATCCTCTCACCATTCTTTCTGGATTACCTTCCGCTGGATTTGGTGCTTTGTTAACGCTACTAATTTTTCATGTCGAATTAAACGTTTATTCATTCATCGGCATCATGCTTTTAGTAGGTATTGTCAAGAAAAACGGGATTATGATGGTAGACTTTGCCATAGAAGCACAACGCAACGAAGGGAAAAGTCCCTTTGAAGCCATCTATCAAGCCTGCTTAGTACGCTTCCGTCCAATTATGATGACGACAATGGCAGCTTTAATGGGAACATTGCCGATTGCGATCGGATTTGGTGCAGGTTCCGAATCCCGCCGTCCTCTGGGCATTGCAGTCGTAGGTGGACTAGTCTTTTCGCAAATATTAACCCTCTATCTTACACCAGTTTTTTACACCTACATGGAAGCGTGGCGGAGAAAACTCATCAAAGAAGGCAGAGGGCAGAGGGCAGAGGGCAGAAGGTTTAGTCTTTGATTTTGTTAATACTTGCAACCATGATTCTTTGCATTTCTTCAACTTCGTTGATAACTGAAATCAATAGTTCATTGTCTGTTAATCGAACTCGTTGAGCAATTATTAGCTGTGTATCTAATTCTCTTAAGGAACCTAAAGCTATGTGAAGAAATTGAATGTATTCTGATTTAGTTTTGCACCCATATCCTTCCGCAATATTTGAAGCAATCGAAACGGCTGAACGCCTGATTTGACTGGTTAAGCCGTAAAGCTCAGAATTAGGAAATTGCTGTGTTAATTCATAGCACTTAACAGCTAAATCAACACTTCTTTTCCAAATAAACTGCTCTCTATAACTCATAAGTTTGAAACAAAAAGTTTGAAGTACTTCAATAGTAATACATAGCTGCCCTCTGCCTTATATTTCTTACCTTCTGCCCTCTGCCCTCTGCCCTCTGCCTTATATTTCTTACCTTCTGCCCTCTGCCCTCTGCCCTCTGCCTTATATTTCTTACCTTCTGCCCTCTGCCCTCTGCCCTCTGCCTTATTAAAATTATGAACCTTTCCGAAATCTTCATTCGTCGTCCCGTGATGACAACCCTAGTGATGGTGGGTATTGTCATCTTCGGGTTCATGAGTTACCTGTTATTACCAATTAGTGCGCTGCCTAATGTTGAATACCCATTCATCTCAGTCTCAGCAAGTCTGCCTGGTGCCACCCCCGAAACTATGGCTTCCTCTGTAGCAGCGCCACTAGAAAGACAGTTTTCCAGCATTGCTGGACTTAATTCTTTTAACTCCACCAGTTCAACCGGCACCACTAACATCTCTTTACAATTCGACTTTAGCCGCAAGGTAAGTGATGTAGCCAAAGATGTACAAGCAGCAATTTCGGCAGCAGCGGGACAATTGCCGACAAACATGCCCCGTCTACCTACGTACCGCAAGGTTAACCCATCGGTTGCACCAATTCTTTACTTTTATTTATATTCTAAAACGCTCCCCATCTCTGAAGTTGACGAATACGCGGAGGTGACAATTGGTCAACCAATCTCTATGATTGATGGAGTTGCCCAAGTACAAGTCTATGGTCAAAAGCAATATGCTGTACGTGTCCAGGTTGATCCGCGAGAATTGACAAGACGAGGAATCGGGCTGGATCAAGTGCAGACTGCCATTAGTCAAGCAAATGTGAATTTGCCGACGGGTAGTTTTTCCGGCAAAGACAAAAGCTATATAATTCAAGCTAATGGTCAACTGAATAACGCTGCTGCTTACCGACCACTGATTGTTGCCTATAAAAATGGTGCGCCAGTGCGACTCCAAGATTTGGGGCGCGTGATTGACAGCGTGCAGAATGACAAAGTGTCGAACCTCTACAACGGTAATTCTGGCGTTGTGTTAGCAGTGCAGCCCCAACCGGATGGTAACACGGTGGCGATTGTTGATGAGATTAAAAAACTCATGCCTACCTTGCGTCAGCAAGTACCAGCTTCGATAGAGATGGGCATTATGTACGATCGCTCCGAATCCATCAGAGCTTCTGTAGATGATGTAAAATTCACGTTAATTCTCACAATTTGTCTGGTTGTCCTGGTAATCTTCTTATTTTTACGGGACTTGTCAGCGACGTTGATTCCGAGTTTGGCGTTACCTGTAGCCATCATCGGTACTTTTGCCGTGATGTATCTTTGTGGTTACTCCTTAGACAACCTCTCGCTGATGGCATTAACCCTTTCCGTCGGCTTCGTTGTCGATGATGCGGTAGTTGTGCTGGAAAATATTGTCCGTCACCGAGAAATGGGAGAACCTCCCCTAGAAGCAGCGTTGAAAGGTTCGAGAGAAATCGGCTTCACCATTTTGTCGATGACACTCTCGCTGGTTGCCGTCTTCATCCCCATGCTATTCATGGGTGGATTAATTGGTAGGTTATTTCACGAATTTGCCGTGACAATCTCTGTTGCCATTTTGGTGTCTGGGTTTGTCTCCCTCAGCCTCACACCGATGCTGTGCAGTCGCTTTCTGCGTACATCCCATGTAGAGACGCGCCATAGAACGTCTCTACAAAAATTCACGTCTGGTTTATATCGAATCTCGGAGCGTGCATTTGATGCGCTACAGGGGGCTTATGAATGGAGTCTCAAACCCGTGCTTAAATATCGTTTCGTCACGCTCTTAGTTTCCGTCCTCATCTTAGTATACACGTTCCAATTATTCACCTTGGTTTCCAAAGGATTTGTCCCCACAGAGGATACAGGACAAATCATGGCAAACACAAAAGCAGCACAAGACATTTCCTTTGATGATATGCTGCGTCACCAGCAGAAGATTGTTGACATCATTCGCCAAGACCCCAACATTGCTGCAGTTGACTCCATTGTAGGTGCAAGCGGTCCCAATGCGGCAGTTAACTCAGGACGAATTACAATTCTACTGAAGCCACGTTCCCAACGTCGTCTCAATTCTGACCAAATCATCCAAAAGCTGCGACCTAAGTTATTACGAGTACCGGGCATCCAGGCATTCCTGCGCTCTCCGCCTGCCATTCCCATCGGTGGACAGCAGACAAACTCCTTATATCAATTTACCTTACAAAGTCTCAACGCTCAAGAACTTTATAAATATGTTCCTCAACTAGAAGAGAAAGTTAAAACCATACCGGGACTCCAAGATGTCAACAGCGACGTGCAAATGAGTACTCCCCAGTTGCAAGTTGAGATCGATCACAACAAAGCAGCAGCTCTGGGCATTACAGCTCAACAAATTCAAAGTACACTGGGCAGTGCCTATGGTTCTAGCCAAGTTTCCACCATTTACACTCCAAACGATCAATTTTACGTGATTTTGGAGCTTGAGCCACAGTATCGGCGCGATCCCGATGCCCTATCGCTGCTTTACGTTCGCTCAAGCAATGGTAAACTAGTTCCCTTAAATACGATCGCCAACATCACCCAAAAAGTCAGTCCTCTAAGCATCAACCACGTCAGTCAAATTCCCTCAGCTACCATCTCATTTAACTTGGCACCAGGTATGTCATTAGGAGAAGCGACGGAAAAAATCAATCAACTGGCACGTACTTCTTTGCCCTCGACCATTACCACTAACTTCCAGGGTTCAGCACAAGCCTTCAACCAATCCTTCAACGATTTAGGAATGCTTTTGCTGGTGTCGATTGTGGTAATATATTTAATACTGGGGATACTTTATGAAGATTTTATTCATCCTCTGACGATTCTTTCGGGTTTGCCATCGGCTGGTTTTGGCGCGTTATTAACTCTGTTAATTTTCCAAGTTGATTTAAATCTTTACTCCTTCATCGGCATTATCTTGCTAGTGGGGATTGTGAAGAAAAACGGTATTATGATGGTAGACTTTGCGATTGAAGCACAACGAAAAGAAGGCAAACGTCCGTTCGATGCCATCTACGAAGCCTGCGTGATTCGCTTCCGTCCAATTATGATGACGACAATGGCAGCGCTGATGGGTACACTACCAATTGCGTTAGGAACGGGTTCAGGTTCAGAAGCGCGTCGTCCTTTGGGGATTGCTGTTGTTGGCGGATTGGTGTTCTCTCAGATATTGACTCTCTACCTAACTCCAGTATTCTACACTTACATGGAACAATTGCGCAAAAATCTCTCTCTACCTAAGTGGCCTCGAATTTTTCGAGCAAAAAAAGTCAAGCATACAAGCTGAGATTTAACTATTCTCATCATTGAGTAGCGATCGCAAAATATAGGTTCGTAGTTGCTCCCGCCGCCATCAAAGCAACTACCATTCTACATTGAACGAGCAACAGCTTACTTTCTAAGCCGCATATCTAATAATTTCAACTTCCGCTCCATTATCAACAGCGGCTTCTGCTCTTTTTAAATTTCTAGTTAGGTGGAAGCGATCGCCCAATTTCTGTTTGATCTCACTTTTTCGCGTTGCTCCCGTTAAAATTAGGAAAACATTCGGCTTTATTCTCCATGTCTAACAGTCACGAAAATACAGTTAGGATCACAGCCAGAATTCCTGTGAGTATTCAAGAAACTCTACACAGAGCGGCAGAATTATCAGGTGCTACCTTGAATCAGTTTATGATTCAGGCGGCTTTGAAAGAAGCAAAAGAAGTGATAGAAGATGAAAGAGTGATTATTTTGTCACAAAGTGAAGCTGATACGGTATTTAGCCTGATTGAGAATCCTCCTGTGCCGAATGCCAACTTAAAAGCAGCCTTGAAAAAGCACAAGGAATTTTTCAGTGAGAGCAATTGAATTGTTAGGTAAGCAGCACGAACGCGAACGCTTTAATTGTGGCAATGAAGCATTAAATCAATTCCTCAAACAAACAGCAAGACAGCATATCCAAAAAGGTATTTCCCGTACTTTTGTTTTAGTTAACACAGAGCAGCCAGAGACTGTGATTGGTTTCTTCACATTGACATTGTGTGAAGTGCTTGTAGATAAATTTCCAGCAAAATTCTTGAAGAAATACCCTTATATAGTTCCTGGTGTAAAGTTGGCAAGATTAGCAGTCGATCAAGCCTATCAACGACAAGGAATTGGAGAAGTTTATTGCTAGCATTGCCGTTATGATTGTGCTCCAACGTCTCAAAGTTGTTCTTGTTGTATATCGCTGTAAGCATTCCAACAGTGCTATTATATCTGGCATGGGCTTTCCGTCCTGATTGAGTTGTGGTTGTGGTAAACAATAACTCTACTACGGAAAGCCCTCATTATTTTGGCGAAGGTATTGTTACGTAAGTTGTATTTTCTCAATAGCCAAAAAGTTTAAAGCGAATGCTACTTTGTTGCTTAATGTTTGCTTTAATACTATTTAGGTAACACACTATAGCGTTCCTAAATGATTCCCAAACAGTCCTGTTTTGACTGATGACTGATAACTGTTGACTGTCAACTGTTAACAGTTAACAGCCCAAATGAAAAGTTTGTAAATCAAATAGGATTGCTATAGTTAGTTCATGATACAAAACAACGTCGCTCATAAGCCTGTATTAACCAGTACTAGGCGTAAAGAAATTTGTCAAATTTTTGGCGAGACTTACAACTGTGAAAGTTGGAATGACTGGCGTTGGCAAATGCGGCATCGGTTAACTAAGTTGGAACACTTTCAGCAGATATTGCAACTTACTCCAGCAGAAGAAAGGGGGCTTGCGATCGCACCTGAGAAGTTTGCCGTTGCTATAACACCATACTTTGCATCACTACTAGATCCTAAAGATCCACTTTGTCCATTGCGGTTGCAGGTGATACCAAGAGAAGAAGAAATGCTAGTAGATAGTACGGATATGATAGATCCGTGTGGGGAAGACCACGATAAGTACCTGGACTAGTACACCGTTATCCTGATAGAGTGTTGCTGCTAGCCTTAGACAGTTGTGCTGCCTATTGTCGTTACTGTACGCGATCGCGTTTGGTCAGCCAAGGACAGATGTATCCACTGACACGACGGTTGGAGGCGATCGTCACCTATCTTGAAGAACACACTGAGGTACGCGATGTACTAATTTCCGGTGGCGATCCTTTGCTCATGGCTGATGAACCTTTAGACAAATTGCTTGGGCGACTGCGTGCCATTCCCCACATAGAGTTTGTCAGAATCGGTTCACGAGTACCATGTTTCTTGCCAACTTGTGTCACGCCAGAACTTGTTGCTATACTACGCAAGCATCGTGTGTGGCTTTCCTTACACTTTTGTCATGCTCAGGAACTGACACCAGAAGTAGCACAAGCTTGTGATTTACTCGCTGACGGTGGCATTCCTCTGGGAAGCCAAACTGTGCTGCTGAAGAATGTGAATGACTCAGAACAAGCACTTAAGCAGCTATTCCACGGTCTACTCAAGCTGCGTGTCCGTCCTTACTATTTATACCAGTGTGACCTGGTAGTTGGCACTTCACATCTACGTACAAGCGTGCAAACAGGCATAGATTTAATTTCTAAACTGCGTGGGCATACCACTGGATACGCCGTACCAACTTACGTCATTGATGCCCCAGGAGGCGGAGGTAAAGTGCCAATTCAAGCCGAAACTTTGCTAGCTTATGAGCAGGGTACAACTAAGTTGCGTAACTGGGAAGGCGAAATGTACACCTATGTAGATCCTATTGACTGAATCAGGGTGTTCACCCACGCGATCACTAATGAAGAAATGCTGGAAATACTACCTAGCATAGAGTAGATAAATGTAAAAGATTCTCGAATAGTAGGCAGTGTAAAACTCAACAAAAACTGCTCGTATTGACATTATTTGGTAAATACGTATAATAATACGTATTAGCCGAAAAATTTATTGAGCGTTTTAAACGCAATAGCATATGACTTCTACTATGTTGAGTTGTATCTACTCAGATGTAATGTTTACAGCAACTGAGTTAAACCGTCAACCAGGAAAAGTACTAGACCGTGCTTTAGAGCATCCAGTAACAATTACTCGTAATGATGAGCATTTTGCTTTGCTGCGTCGCGAAGAAGTTTCTTCTCTTACCAAAGCGGCTCAAAACGGTAGATACCTTATCGAGCTTTTAAGTGCTGCTTTTCGTTTACGTTTAGGCGAAAAGCTTAGTACCGAACATCCACATAGTTGGCTTAAAGTATTTGACTTTGATGACCTTCAAGATTTTATTAATGAAGTAACAGAGGCTTACCGCTCAGCTGTCTTATGTGCACAAGCTTGGGACGAACTAGAAGCAATTATTCATGAGTGGCATGAAAGCGCATTAGCTATCGCCAACCCTGAGATTGCCTATGCATTCAGTGAGCAGGATGAATATGATGAAGTACCATTAACTCAACCTTTTACTGAGAAGGTAACCTGAATTCTAAAATGACAGGAATTTCATCAAATGAATCAGAAACAAACAACGTGGAGCCGCCAGAAGTTAAGCTAACGGCTCCTGATTTGTCAAACAATGAAAAGACAGAAGAAATTACAGTAGACAGTGATTTATCTAATGAAAAAGAAAATGTGTTTGGCTTAACTACTTTTTTCATCCGACATGGCTCTGAGTTTTGACGTGAAAGATTGTGAGCGATCGCACGTTTGTGGGGTAAATTGTCCTATAGGAGGATGATTAGTCGCTGCACTCAGAGTAATTTCTTCCCGATGGGACGATTCTACAATAGTCTCAGGAGGATTAATTTCTTCTGGTACTGGATGTTTTTGCGGCACAGGGAGTGGGGGTAATGAAGCTTGTGATGTTAAACTTTCGGGAAACTTGCTGCATATTAACCGCTCAAATTCCATGTTGAAATGAAAAACAACTTGTCCTCGTCGTTGCCAAAGAGATAATATTTGCTGTACAGAAAACGCTTTATAACGACCTTGATATAATGCTTCAATTACTGCTAGATGCAGCCAATTGATGGGATAATGTTTTTGCCAACGGTCTACTAACTCCGCAGCACCATATCCACCTAAATCGAAACTATAATGAATCAATAAGGCTATTGCCAAGTTAATTGAGATGTCCTGGGCTGGTTTGAACATCGGGCTATCTGTTTGTGGCAATAGAGATAAACTTTGTTCCCATCCCATCTTAGACTCCGAAGGGTAGTGCGACAATAACCTTTAGGGTTTGTTTATATAAAGACTTCTATTCTACTAGTTAACAACTTGTTTGGAAAACAAGTTGTGGTGAATTGATCGCAGGTGCTTGCCCAGTAGCGACTAATGCTTGATAAACCATTGCGGCAACTTCTCCTATTGTTGCTGCAATTCTCGGTTTAATTTGATTTGGCTCTGGGTAATTAACAACTATTTTATGTTTGATTGCCGTAGCTAAAGCAACACGAGCAGATTCAGGCACACTATTATAGTCACTGTAATTAAGTAAGACATCTGTAGTTTGAACTGGTGGTAGTGCTAATCCATTCACTAAAGAGACAATTACCTGTAGCCGTTGTACATTTTGATGCGGGTGGAATGTACCATCTTTGTTTCCACCCACAAAACCGCCACTAGCTGCCTGCTGTATTTCATGATATGCCCAAAAATCCTTTGGTACATCAGTGAAATCTGGTACTGGGCGTTTGGGGTGAGGATGGAAAGCAGCTGCTACTAAAGCGGAATACTGAGCGCGAGTCATGGGTTCATCTGGTTTGTAACTGGCATCGGCAAACCCACGAGTTAAGTTGATATTAATTAAGGCGCGAATAAATGGTTCTGCCCAGTGTCCCATCAAATGTACAAACAAGGGAGTATTATGATCGGGGTTAACAATGTAAGGACTAGCTATGGGCTTCATCAAACCAAGTGTTACCAATGCTTGATAGATTAACGCTGCTACCTCGCCGCGATTAATCTCTTTTAACGGTTCTAATTTTTCCACATGAGGATAGTTTACCACTAGCTGTTTTTGCGTAGCAACTGCTACAGTGTTGGTGAGATGATTAGGTATTTGAGCGCGATCTTCATAAATACTTAAAATATTTGGATTGCCTCCACTTAATTTCAATCCATTGACAATGGAAAAAATTGCTTGAATTTTTGTTAAATTTTGCATTGGTCGAAATGTTCCATCCGTAAATCCCTCCATATAACCAGCATTTGCTGCACTAGAAATGGCTGATGCTGCCCAAAAATCTAGTTTTACATCCGTAAATGTACGCAAATTTTCCCTGGCGGGTAACCCAAAAGCCTTGGTAATTATAGCGGCAAATGAGGCACGAGTGATCGGTGCTTCTGGGGCAAAAGTACTTTCAGTAAAACTACTCATCCATTTTTTCTCACACAATGCGGCGACAAAAGCCTCAGCCCAATGCCCAGTCGTGTCACAAACCAGGGTGCTATCGTTTGCTACAGTAAACTCAAATATCCCTAACTTTTGCTGATCGCGATCGCTAACAATATTACCCTCTAAGTCAGGAGCGGCGTTACCATTAATCAACAAACCGCCCTGACTATTTTTTTCCACAATATTATGCTTGAGTATCGGTTGTGCTTGTCGTGAAACAGCTATCCCAATGCGGTTTTCCCATATCTTATTGTTAGCTAACAGTGGAGCAGCAAAATCACTGACAACAATACCCAAGGCATTCTTTTGCAAAACATTACGCAAAACTTCCCCTTGACTATTACGTGCTATTACTATAGATGCAGCTTTATTTTTTACTAGTATATTATCTACAATTGCTGGTTTGGCTTCCCCACTCACAAATACACCTTCCCTACCACAATTACTCAAGGTATTATTAGCTACAATTGGATTTGTAGACTCAATCCAAATACCAGTACCTCTAGCGATGGGATTGGTGACAGTTACACCCCTAAGTTGGGCATTGCTGAGAAGGAGGAGAGTAATATTTTGCCTGCCAAAGCTTTGGCTGTCATACTCCCCACTACCGAAAATCAAAATACCTTCACCTTTGTTTGCTTCATGACCCACCACTATGACACCAACAGGAATTAAAATCGGAAATAACTCACCACTATTAATGCTGTAAGTTCCGGCTGCTAGCTGAATAATCTTGGCGGTTGTGTCTTGTAAAGCGCGGGTGAGACTTTTGTAAGGGTTTGATCTTGAACCAGGATTGGCATCATTTCCCACCACGGGGTTGACATAAACTGTAGTAATTAAGGTAGAGTTTCCCATTGATCGCGCTTGGAGTAATTTAGATGTGATTTATCATGGTTTGATACTATATCAATTACTTATAGCGAAAACGAATGATTGAAGTTGAACACCTGAGTAAAATTTATGGCTCTACCCCAGCTATTACTGATATTAATTTTAACGTAGAACCAGGAGAAATTTTGGGGTTCTTAGGACCGAATGGTGCTGGTAAAACAACAACCATGCGCATTTTAGCCGGGTATCTACCAGCATCAAGTGGTACAGCTCGTATTGCTGGTTTTGATGTGCATGAAAAATCCTTAGAAGTGCGCAAACGAATTGGTTATCTACCAGAAACGCCGCCGTTGTATCCAGAAATGACGGTGGAGGGATTTTTACATTTTGTCGCCCGGATTAAAGGTGTCGCTAGTGGCGAGCGCATGAAGAAAGTAAAAGCAGCGATTCAACGCTGTAATTTAGAAGAAAAACGCCAAGTCATTATCCGCAAACTTTCTAAAGGATATCGCCAAAGAGTAGGTATTGCTCAAGCAATAGTCCACGATCCACCTGCGATAATTTTAGACGAACCTACTGTTGGACTCGATCCTCGGCAAATTATCGAAGTGCGGAATTTAATTAGAAGCCTTGCTGGTAGCCACACCATTGTCATTTCTACACATATTTTGCCAGAAGTCAGCATGACCTGTAACCGAGTGGCAATCATCAACGCAGGCAAAATAGTAGCAATCAATACAATTGAACATTTAAAGGCACAGTTGACAGGAGGCTCAGGATATGAAATAGAGATAGAAGGCGATGCTGGATTAGCAAAACAGATATTGTATAAAATACCAGGAGTGAGTCTGGTAGAATCAATTTCTACAGTAGGGAGCGATCGCACTTTTTTACGAGTGATATCGCAGCCTGGGGCGGAATTAGGACAAGAAATTGCCGCCGAGTTGGTGCGTTGCGAGTTCAATTTGCAACAAATGCGGCGTGTCAGCGCTACCCTAGAAGATGTATTTTTGCAACTGACAACGGAAGAAAAGAATTTGGAGACAGAAGAAAAATCACCAGCCAAAGGAGAAGGGGCAGCTTAAATGCGAGTTGTACTGGGAAATATTATTGCCATTTATCGCCGAGAACTACAAAGTTATTTTGTTTCACCTCTAGCTTATGCAGTCGCAGGCGTGTTTTGGTTGTTAGCTGGGTTGTTCTTGGTCTTGATTTTGTTGGGACCGGATGGGATCATACCCACAGTGGCGGCATTAGATTTACAAGAACAACAATTAAAAGTACCAGTGCCGGCAATTGATGTTCCTTACGAATTTGTGCGAGCATTTTTAGATCGAATGGGCTGGCTGTTGTTGTTTGTTTTGCCAATCCTCTCAATGGGACTTTATGCTGAAGAACGCAAGCGTGGTACATTAGAACTTCTAGCTACATCTCCCATTACAAACTGGGCAGTCGCTGTCGGTAAATTATTGGGAGTACTCACCTTTTTTATCACGATGATTGTGCCTCTATTAGCTTTGCAAGCCATCATTTTAGTTCAGTCAAGCCCACCAATGTCGCCAGTAATTCCCTTGCTCGGTCATTTTGCCTTAATCTTACTTGCAGCAGCAATTTTATCATTAGGGATGTTTATTTCTTCTTTGACAGACAGCACAATTCTATCGGCTGTGCTTACCTTTGCCGTAATTATATTGCTACTGTTTATTGATTTAATTGCTAAAAATATTCGTGGTCCTGTGGCAGAAGCTTTGAGTCATATATCATTATTAAAGCATTACAGTACTTTGGTACAAGGAATTTTCGACACTAGCAGCTTAGTTTTATTTGCTAGTTATATTTTTTTAGGTATCTTTCTTACAGCGCAATCAATTGATGCATTACGTTTTCAAAGACGGTAGTTAATGGTTAATATAGCAGTTCTAAATGGATTAGAAAATGAACCGCCAAGACGCCTTCGCCGACAGGCGTCTCGTTCGCGCAGCGTCTCCGACAGGAGAAGAGAAGAGCGCCAAGGAAAGAAAGAGAGTTTTTTTAAGAATGATTTAGGATTGTTCGTAGTGAGCGCTTAAGCGCTCAAAGCAATGGTTTTAAGCGCTTACTACAAACTAGATAAAGGACAAATGACCAATCAAATGAAAATCATAGCAAAAAATAAATGGAAGTATCTATTTTGGTTTGGTCCTTTTTTGTTGACAGCAGGATTGACTGCTGGTTTGGCATCGGATAGTTGGGGAACTCTTCCCTCCGCTTTGATAATTTCTGGTATTGTGATTATTGGGTTGTGGGTGATATGGCAAAGTTACTACAGTAAATGGTGGAGTCAACGTTCTACTCAAGTTAGTACTAATGCTCTAGTTGCTACTACTGCAGTTTTGGTGATTTTGGGGTTAGTTAATTTCTTGGGTACGCGCTACCACTTCCGTACAGATGTCACGGAAACTCAGTTATTTACTCTTGCTCCTCAGTCACGGCAATTGTTACGTTCTTTGTCTCAACCTGTTAAAGTATGGATATTTGCGATTAATCAAAATTCTCAAGACAGGCAATTGTTGGAAAATTATCAACGTTATAGTTCAAGGTTTAAGTTTGAGTATGTAGATCCACAAGCTAAGCCGATACTAGCAGCAAAGTTTGGTGTTAAAGAAAATAATGGCGAAGTTTACCTGGAGTCTGGTGATAAAAGACAGTTAGTGCAGGTAGTTAATGAGCAAGAGCGTCTTTCAGAATTAAGTTTAACGAATCGTTTGCAACAAATTGTCAGTCCATCTACAGTTAAAGTTTACTTTCTCCAAGGTCATGGCGAACATCAACTTTCACTAGGTGAGGGTGGAATGTCACAAGCAGTTCAAGGATTAGGCGATCGCAACTTCACTACCTCTGCGCTTAATTTAACAGAAAAATCCAGTATTCCTCAAGATGCTACGGTGGTGGTGATTGCGGGAATTAAACGAGGGCTGTTTGATACTGAGGTAAAAGCTTTGCAAGATTATCTCAATCGTGGCGGTAACTTGCTGCTGCTTATCGATCCTGGTACAGATGCTAAATTGGATAATTTACTTGCCGAGTGGGGTGTACAATTAGATTATCGTTTGGCTGTCGATCAGTCAGGAGAAATGGTAGGATTTGGTCCTGCGGTTGCTTTTGTGACAACTTATGGTAAGCATCCGATTACGCAAGATTTTGGTAATGGTATTTCTTTTTATCGTTTAGCACGACCTATAGATACTATCGTAGTGCCTGAAATTGAAGCTACTCCCCTACTACTAACTCAGCCCTACCCCGAAACTTGGGCAGAAAGCGACTTAGAAAGCGAGAACCTACAGTTTAATCCTCAAAGCGATCGCAAAGGACCTTTAACATTAGGTGTCGCTTTACGCAAGAAAATCATACCACAAGTAGAGACGCTCCGCCGGAGCGTCTCTACACCAACGTCAAATCCCACACCCACCGGGCAAAGCGTCTCTACACCAACGTCAAATCCCACACCCACCGGGCAAAGCGTCTCTACCCCACCATCAAATCCCAAAGTGTCACAGATGGTAGTGATAGGTGATTCAGATTTTGCTACAGATGGGTTGTTTGGGCAACAGTTAAATAAGGATGTGTTTCTCAACTCGGTAAGTTGGTTGAGTCAACAGGAGCAACAATCTTTATCGATTCGCCCCAAGGAAGTGAAAAATCGCCGTTTGAACATTACAATTGCTCAAGCTCATATTATCACATGGTCGTCTTTGTTAGTTTTACCCATACTAGCTCTAGCCGGATCAGTTATTTTGTGGTGGCGCAGGAGGTAAGATGAAGTTACAACGGACAACGATAATTTTGATTCTTCTGGCGCTGGGTTTGGGTAGTTTTGTCTATTTCTATGAAATTAGAGGTGCAACACAACGAGAAGAAGCTCAACAAAGAAAGCAAATCTTTTCGTTTGCGGAAAAAGATATACAGTCTTTGACAGTGACGACAAAAAACTCGACAATAATTTTGGAGCGCACGACGAGCAATGCTCCATCCAACTGGGTGATTAAATCTCCCATCGTTGCTCCGGCTGCTAACCCAGTTGTTTCCTATCTCACCGATTTGCTAGTCAAGGGTAGGGTTGAACGTACTTTATCTATCAACGCTAACCAGTTGAATGAATTTGGCTTAGCACCTGCTCAAGCAACAATTGAAGTGAAACTGAGCAATCAAAAAACCTATCAGATGCTTTTGGGTAAGTTAGACTTTAATCGCCGCTTTTTATATGCACAAATTGATCCTACTACTAGCAATCAGAATACAAATGTGCTTTTAGTCTCTACAGATTTTGCCAATGCCGTCAATCGTGAACTTTCCGAGTGGCAACAAACAGTTAAAAATTAGAATTTCATTCATCTAATACCTGGCAGCGAGAAAGATTAACCAGTAAGTCAATTACTTCCTTATGCTTTTTGTGAAATTTTAAAAGTTCTAAGTAAGCAAATGGAACTACTATAGGCCATAATATAGAAGCAACTACTAATATTATGCTGGAAAAGAAGCGCTGTTCAGAATTCATTTCTTCATCTGCTAGGAAAAATTCCAGCCACTCACTAAAGAAGTAGTACGACATGGCTAAGTAACCTAAGATTGCTAGATAAATGACAAGTTTTATAAGCATAATGCTACTTTTTTCCTAAATTGAGCTAAGGTTTTTTTCCCTTGCCTTAAGAATGTAAACACCGAATATTTGATCGACGTTGAGAATAATGTGTTTCCTATTATACTCACATTTTTGCGGTTTTACGTAACTATTGATCGGGCTAGATTATTTTTCTCTAAATTTACCTTAAAGTTTTTATTTTTTGAAAGATTAAACGTAGTTATCTATACAAGTATGCAGAAAAAGTCACAAAACCATCAATTAATTTCATAGTATATGTTTTCTTAGATATGCATTTTTCTATACTTTATTGTACTGAAGATGTTGTCAGACTATTTAAACTAAGACTATTTTACTCAAAATCATCAAATTTTACTTCTAAAAAAATATTTATTTAAATAAGTAAACATAATTTATCAACTCTTTGTTTTAAATTAAATTAAAAATCGATTTTATCATAGCTTAACAGCGTAAAATTACTTTGCCTATAGTGATTTCACTTAAAAGTTAGATGAAAAGATTTGGCAGTAGATCAGCAATTATTCTGATTACTGCTCTCTGGCTTTATTTTATAACAAACGATTATTTTTGATTTGCGCAACCATCGAGAACGCGATCGCCTAAAATGAGAGTTGCTGAGTAGGGATATTTATTATCTGACATACCATCGCTACAGTCACTAACTTTTTTGATAATGAGCATACTGTTATCCTTGCTCCTTAAACGGTACACCCGTACTACATCTAAAGGACGCCCTTGTGCTGGAATAGGTGCGCTGTAAGGAAATGTCAGCTTTTTTGTCTCTGGTGAAGAGTAGACAATGCCCTTTTTGCTAACGGTTATATTCCAAAATGGTTCAGTACCTCGGCTGATAAATTCTTCAGTATTGGCAGTATCCACAGCAACGAGAGTATTTTTACTAGGATTCGGCACTGCTAGGGCGCTGGTACAAAATCCAAACACAAAAATGCAAGATATTAAGACTTTCATTTTCAAGAATTTATAGCTACTACTTGGTTTTACTTTATCTTTTGCTTCCGGCTGTTGTGTGAACTCTTTAGCCATTTGCTCAATCTCCGCTCTGCTCTAAATTACTTCTTCAGTACTTAAACATATGATTCCCAAAAACCTGGTTGATTTGATGCCACTGATTGAGTGTCCAACTAGAATGACATCCTCATTTACTTCATCAAGTTCTTGGACTATAGCTTCTGCATACAGCATTCCACTGGCATCTTGTCGATCAGTTGGTAGATCTACTTTGATTGCTTGGTGAGTTAGCTTCTCAAGCTCAGGGGTCAGTAAATTCCAGCACTGTGAAGTTTGAGTGGAACCATGTATTAAACAGAATTGACTCATAGTGCGGACATTGCTGATACCAGCATCAATGTATAAGTGATTAACCTAAGTTAGGAAGACAACTTCCTGGCTTATGTTAATCAACTGAGCGTTTACTACGATTAATTACATCAAAATATCCTCGTAAAATCCCCCAAAAGGTTTCTGCGGATGCCTAATCTGGATCTCCAGCACCCACAGGTTGCGGTTCGGGCGGAAGGGTATTGCCGCTAACTTACCAGGGTAGTAGGCAGTATGAGGGAAGTCTGACAAACGGTGTCCATCCATACTTAGATTAAGCACCCAACCCAAATCACTGGCAATTTGATCGGCAAACTGGTATAAAGCTTGACCGCTGAGTGCATCTGTGTGCCACTTGTCCGCTTCCCATGTTTTTGTTCGGGCTGCGAAAAACTCCTCAATCGAAAAGTCATCTTTGTTTTTCTCAATGCCAAGTGTTTGATCAGTTGTCATGACTTTTACTCCTTCCTAATGGATCTTTCTTCCAATTCCGTCAAACGTTGTTCTAATTCGTCAATTCTGGCTTGCCTAGATGCAGTTATTTCGGCTACTTCTTGCTCAGAATAGCGAATAGGAATATGCTGTGGACAGTTCCAATTCCAAGCTTCAATCCGAAAGAGAATTGCTCGCTCAACCACTGCATCATAATTCGGATCTTTTAGTTGTTCAATTAGGGCAGGATCGTCCTCAACAACAACAGCACGTCCCCAAATTTTTAGTCTTTGGCGGTGGCGATAATCCATGAGAAAGATGAATGCTTTATCGTTTTCTGAAAGGTTTCCCACTGTGACATATTGGACGTTGCCTTTGAAGTCGGCAAAGCCTAACGTCTGTTCATCTAAAACTTTCAAAAAGCCTGGTTTTCCACCGCGAAACTGAATGTAGGGATAGCCGTTAGAACTAACTGTTCCTAAATAAAAGCTATCTCGATCCGCAATGAATGCGGCAATTTCTAGTGTAATAGTATCATTTGCTGAACCACTTTCCTCAAAACGAGCGTAAATCGAGCGCGATCCACGTTTTTCTTGGGCTGCTTTCACAGCTGGTGTGAACGCAATTTGGGTGAATTTACGGGGCATAAAACTACCTCTAAGATCAAGCAGCTAAACGTTGCAGCCGTTTGGTTAGGAAGTTGGTGATGAGATTGGCAATAACGTCACCGTCTTCCTCAAGAGCAAAATGTCCTGTATTGAGCAAATGAAACTCATTGTCTTTAAGATCGCGCAGATAAGGATATGCACCATCAGCGGGAAAGATGTGATCATTTTTCCCCCAGACTACTAGTGTTGGCGGTTGATGCTTGCGAAAATAGTCTTGCCATTGAGGATATAACGCTACGTTAGACCCATAGCTGTAGAATAAAGCCAATTGAATTTCATTATTACCAGGACGATCTAAAAGGCGTTGATCGATATTCCAGTTGTCAGGGCTAATAATTTCTGGATTACGAACTCCGTATGTATATTGCCATTTGGTGGCATCTAGTGTTAGTAGTTGTCGCAATTTGTCAGCATTCTCTGGTGTACGCTCTTTCCAGTAAGCTTTGAGGGGTTCCCAAAACTCGCGCAAACCTTCTTCGTAAGCATTACCGTTTTGTACAATTAATGCTTCCACTCGCTCCGGATGTTTAACTGCAATTCGATAGCCTACTGGCGCTCCGTAATCCATCACGTAGAGACTGTACTTTTTCAAGCCGAGCGCCTCAATAAATTTGTCTATCACTTCAGCCAGATGATCGAAGGTGTACTCAAACTCGTCCACAGTAGGCATAGAACTGTTGCCAAAACCAGGATAATCTGGTGCGACTAAATGAAATCGATCTGCCAAATCTGAAATCAGATTGCGGAACATGTGAGACGATGTTGGAAAACCATGAAGCAGCAAAATGGTTGGAGCATCTGGCAAACCCGCTTCACGATAGAAAATATCGAGTCCGTCAATGTTAATGGTGTGATAGGTAGTCATTGAATATCTCCTTCCCAATATTTTGTACCGAATGTTCGGTTAAATATATATTACCGAACGTTTGGTACAATGTCAAATGAAAAGTTTACGTTCTTTGCACATGTCAAGAGAAAAGCTTGTAATCCAGTTGTTGAATCTGTTCCGGCAGTATGGATATGAAGGTGTCAGCCTTGCACAAATTTCTCAGGTAACTGGCTTAGGTAAAGCTAGCCTTTATCACCATTTCCCAGGTGGTAAAGAGGAAATGGCACAAGCTGCACTCGACTACATCGACGATTGGTTAGAGGCAAATATCTTACAACTGCTGGGTAGTAATACTACACCCCAAGCACGGTTGAAGGCAATGCTGGATAAGGTGGGAGTATTTTATGACGAAGGGAGAAAGTCTTGTCTGTGGGCAGTTTTGACGCTGGAGCAGTCGAGCGATCGCTTTCACACCCATATCAAACAGGCATTAACACGATGGATTGATGTGATGGTAGAGGTGCTTAAAGAAACTGGGTTGAATGAAGTACAAGCCAAATACCGAGCTGAGGAAGTAATTATCAAGATTCAAGGGGCATTGGTTTTAGCAAGGGCGTTAAACAATACCACCATTTTCACTCGCACAATCAACGAGATTTGTAGAGACGTTCCATGAAACGTCTCTACATCATGATCTCAACGTTTAATTTACGACTAATTATACCTGCCACTTGCTCATGTGGTCCTGTCGGTTCCATGTCAAATAATTCCCCATCGATCAATTCATAACGCTCGTTGTCACCGTATTGAGTGATGAACTCATCAAATGTTATCAGTTTAGGAGTAGTTTGAATCATGATTACTCGAAAGTGGCTAGATTGTTTTTATTATGAACCGCTGAGACGCAGAGAACGCAGAGGAAAGAGTGAGCAAACGAGATACCTGACTTCTTAAAGAAGTCGGGTATCTATGTCTTTAAATTATGCCAAATTTTCGGTAAGTTTTCTACGTTCACTGCCTTTGTTTCTCCCTGTTCTAAATTCTTAAATAGTACAGTGAATGCACCTGCTCCTAAGCTATGTTGGGGAAACATTCTATAGCATGGTATTGTAGTTAGGTGTGATTGATAGTCTTTTAAGTGGTTAATTTCTATTGCTTGAAATTGCGGAAATCGTTCTAATAACCATTCACACACCTGCTCATTTTCTTCGGGAGAGTAGGTGCATGTCATGTAAGCAAGATAACCTTGGGGTGCAACAATTTGAGCAGAATTGGCAATAATTCTTTTTTGTCTATTTGCACATTTATTAATAGTAGTAGGATGAAAACATCCAGGAGCGACTTCTCCTTTTGCTAGTAAGGATTGACCAGAGCAGGGAGCATCTACTATAACTAGATCACAAGAATATGGGATCGTTTCTGCCCAGATACGTGAATCTCTACTAACGATAGTGGCAGGGCTTATATGGCAACGCTTTACGTTAGAAATTAGCATTCCTAAGCGTTTACCAATTACTTCATTACTGATGATTAATTCTGGTTGCAGAGCTTTCCAAGCAAAAACACTCTTTCCTCCTGGTGCAGCACACATATCGAAAACTAACTTGACATGCGGAATTGTTAATAAGGTTGAAGCGGCAAATACAGAAGAAAAGTCTAAGCAATAAAAATAACCTTTTTCGTGCAGGGGATTTTGTCCTGGTTTTTCTTTTATGGGTAAGCAGTCGATAAATTCAGGTTGCCAGGGTGTGATAATTTTTGCAGCAAAGGGAGATTCAGGCTTGGGCTGACACCAGAGTATGCACGGGTGATAAGGTTGCGGATTTGTTAAAGTTTCCACAAATCTTTCTTGCTCATCTGGAATTTCAAATAACCGACGTGAAAGTTTAAGTAATAGGTTAGAAGGTTTCATAAAAACTTACAAATTATTCTTTTGAACTTGAACCCCCCAACCCCCCTTGATAAGGGGGGCTATTTTCCCCCCTTTTTAAGGGGGGCAAGGAGGGTTCAAAAGACAAAGAGTTAAACTGTCACACAACAAAAATGTTATGAAGGCAACTACTTTCATACTGGAGAAGATACTCAATTGCCATTTATATGACGATCGCAACATGATTCAGCAGAGGGTATTGTCATGATATTAGATAATTTTCGCGCCAAATTACGCCAAGAAGTAGAAATCTGGCGAGATGAAGGGCTGATTGACAACTCACAGTACCAACAACTCGTTGAACGTTATCAATTTAATAATTTAGAACATGTTGCACGCGATCGCTTTGTTTTCATTCTGATTGGCTTGGGTAGTATACTTTTAGGGTTAGGTGTCATTACTTTTGTCGCTGCAAACTGGCAAGTATGGTCACGAGAAGTTAAGTTAACACTTTTACTAGGTTTGTTTGTCATTACCAGTACCAGTGGTTTTTACTTTTGGCGAAAACCCGTACAACCAAAGAAGCGTCAACGTCAACAAATACTGGGGCAGGGATTGCTACTATTTGGTGCTTTGCTGATTGGCGCTAATATGGCGCTTTTGGCGCAGATATTCCACATGAGCGGTTCGGGTTACGAATTATTCCTGGCTTGGGGTATTGGTGTTTTGGTAATGGCTTACAGTCTGAATTTAACTTCTTTGGGGGTACTAGCTTTAATTTTAGTACAAATAGGATATTGGGTAGGAATAGGAGAATTTTGGTTTTCTCCCAGAGGTGATTTGAATTGGGCGTGGCATGTAGTGCAACATATGCCGCTATTGTCGTGGGTGCTGTTTTTACCTCTAGCTTACTTATGTGAATCAGCTTGGCTTTTTACTTTAGCTGCCATTGCCTTTGCTTCGTCATTACAATTTAATCTCAGTCCCCTGCAATATATAACTTACCAAAATACCGCACCTTGGGTAGCATCTTTTGCCTTTGCACTTCCGCCCGCACTATTATGGAGTTACGATGATCTGATATTTCCACTCGTAAATTTTCGCTGGTTTCAATATATTGCTCGTAATTTAACACTCATATTTTTCAGTATCTTGTTTTATAGTTTATCTTTTCGTGGATGGTGGCAGCACAATACAAATTATTCAGCAATAACTGGTAATAACCAATTACAAATGCTTCCACTAATAGATTTAGGAATTATGAGTGGCTTGGCAATATTACAGTGGTGTTATTTGTTGCTCAAGAAAAACAAATTAAAACAAAAGCTAGATATTAACCATGTCTTTATTGGCAGCCTTATTATCATCGTCGCTTTAGTACCTTTATGGCATCAGATGACTAGTGGAACTGATGTAGTATCTATATTTATATTTAATGCTCTTTTAACAATTTTCGCTTGTGGACTAATTCGCGTCGGACTAGAGTTAACCTTAAGACAAGCCTTTTGGGGAGGAATGATATTATTAACACTGCAAATTATTAGTCGAATGTTAGAATACGATACTGCCTTACTTTTAAAATCTTTAGTTTTTATTTTATGTGGTGTTGTCGTAATTATAGCTGGACTTTGGTTTGAAAAACGTTTACATAAGGTTAATAACTAATATAGTAGTCCTAAATATTTCTTTTCTTGGCGTCCTTGGCTCAGGAGCGGTTCATAACTCAATTAGGATTGCCATAGCAATTAACAATTATCCCTTCTTTTCAGAATACTCATATGGACTCTCAAAAAATATCACAAAATGTTAACCTGGGAGATGCGATCGCACTACCACCAACTAAACCTATACCAATTTGGCGGTTTGTGCTTCCCCTGCTGATGCAAACAGTATTAATTCTTACTGTACCAGCGCAGGCAGTTTACACACACCTGACAGGTAAGACAGTTATTTTACAAACAATACCTGTAGATCCTTATAGTATACTCACTGGCTATTCCCAGAGCCTTACTTATAACATCTCTCGACAAGAGGATTTGAAGAAACTTCCTGGTTGGGAAGAATTAGTCAAAAAATATCCTGGTAGTAATAAGCAACACTATCCTTTGGCACAAGGAACTAACTTATACGTAATTTTACAAGCTGAATCTAATACAGCTAGTATTCCTAAAGCTTGGAAACCTGTGCGAGTCAGTGAAAAACTTCCCACCTCTCTAGCTGCCAATCAAATCGCCTTACAAGGTTCTTATCGTTATGGCACCGTTGTCTATGGCTTAGAAACATATTACATTCCCGAAGACCAAAAAGAGCAAATTAACAAAGAAATCTCCCAAATTCAACAAAGCACAACAGGGGAACAGCAACCAATAGTAGTGGAAGTAAAAGTGGATGCACGGGGTAAAGCCGTGCCAATTAGTATGTGGGTGCGTGAGCGCAACTACCGCTTTTAGTCTTCGTGCCGCCGCATCTGCCAAACTGCACCGAAAGCTGCACCTGCACCTGCTACTAAACCAGTACTCATTCCCTGTATAGTTTTCTCTACAGGGCTTTGAGTTAAACATTCATTTGTAACTGTGGTGGCTTGCAGGCACATATTACTTTCAGCCCAACTGGTAGTACCTCCTAAAATTACACCAGTGACACTACAAGAAACAACAAGCAGTAAAAGACGTTTGGTTTTTCTATCCATAGGTAGTTGCGGTTCTATCTTCAGGATGATTAAGGTTACTCAAACTACTTTACACGCAGATTGTTTTGTTGTCAGTAGTTTTTTGGTGTATTTTCACTCAATCTTTATATTAAAGGGTAAGCGAGCGTACACACCTAGTGGGTCGTTCATTTGACGTAAGATGGCTATTTCTTGTTGCAGTTTTTGCAATTCTGCTGTTAAAGGATCGGCTGGTTTTGGTTGTGTCGGTTCAAAGCCTAAAATAGTAAAAGCCTCCCGTGCTGCCCGCCCAAATAGACGTTCTGTAAAAGTGCCAGATCTAGGATACTCCTGTAGTTGCCAATTGTCTCCTAAATTCGCCTGTTTAGCAGCATATTCAATTGCCGCATTTAAACCGCCAATTTCGTCCACTAAACCAATCTGCTTTGCTGCTGTACCAGACCAAACTCTTCCTTGGGCAATTTCTGCAACTCTTTGTTGTGGGAGTTTGCGACCTTGTGCTACCTTATCCAAAAACATATTGTATATCTTATTGACAGAGTTTTGGTAAATTGCCAACTCTTGGGGAGATTTAGGACGAGAAACTGTTTGAGTATCAGCATAACGTCCTGTTTTGACTACATCCCAAGTGATGCCGTTGTCATTTGCCAGTTTCTGAGCATTAAATAGCAACCCAAATACACCAATGGAACCGGTAATTGTATTTGGCTCAGCAAAAATTCGGTTGGAGTCGCTAGCAATCCAGTAACCCCCAGAGGCGGCGTAGTCACCCATTGAGACAACAACTGGTTTTACTTGACGAGTTAAGCGCACTTCTCGCTGCATCACTTCCGCTGCTGTGGCGCTACCACCGGGGCTGTTGATTCGGAGTACAACCGCTTTGACATCTTTATCTTGCCGGATACGCCGAATAATTCTAGCAAAACGATCGCCTCCTATTTCGCCATCTTCCCCTTGCCCATCGACAATTGCACCTTCGGCATAGACAACCGCAATGTGATTTTTTGACTCTCGCTCCATCCCAAAGGATTTACCAGGAACTTCTGCATAGTTGGCAAGACTGATTTGAGAGAAAGTTCTCTTGTCTGGTTTTGTATCTGTTAACTTTTTCAAGTCAGCAACTACTTCGTCAAAATACCCAACTTTATCTACTAAGCCGCTGGCTTTAGCTTGTGGTGCGAGTAATCTAGCTTGATTATCGGCGATCGCTTGCAATTTTTGCGGATTAATTTTGCGACTATATCCTACATCTTGACGCCACTGTGTCCAAACATCATTAAATAATTTCTGAGTTTGGGCGCGGTTTTCTGGACTTAGTTTATCAAGTACATAGGGTTCCACCGCTCCCTTGAATTTACCCACCCGTACAACTTGAACACCTATACCGTACTTATCAAATGCTCCTTTGAGGAACATTGGTTGTGTGCCTAATCCATTAATTTCCATTTCCCCTACAGGATTTACCACAACGGTATCTGCTACCGAACTCAGATAATAATCCCGTTCACCCCACTCCATCCCATAAGCAACAATCTTTTTCCCAGATGAGCGAAACTTCTCCAACGCTTGGCGCACTTCTTTGAGCGTCGCAAAGCCCGCTAAATTATTAGCTCCTGATGAGTTACTGCCATCTAAGTAAATACCGACTATTCGCTTGTCCCGCCGTGCTTTTTCTATAGTCTCCACCACGGTACGAAGTGACATTTTGTCTTCTTCTTCACTCGATAGTGCTTTGCGAAATAAGTCGCTAGAAGTTGGCTTACCATCAGTAATGTTCATGGATAAGTCAAAAACCAGCACTGACTTATCTTTTACGGTTGGAGTTGTATCTCTTGAAGCTGCAGCAAATAGTAGCAAGAACAGTCCAGTAGTGCCGATCGCACTAAAAAGAATTAGTCCTAGTAAGCTGCCGATTAAACTCGCTATACTTTGTTTGATAAAATCACGCATAATGTTTATTTTGTCATTTTTTATTTTTCATCGTAGAGACGTTCCGCCGGAACGTCTCTACATTTGTCAACCGTATTTTTTGGTATATTACCTATTGTATGCGCTGTAATGCTCCAGAATGCTTTAGTTGTTTTAGTGTAGCGTTACCAGTGCAAAATAGCACTGTGGTAATTTCGGCAATTAAAATTTCTACTAGTTCGTAGACTGCGGTAACAGATTCTGCCGCCGCTTGTAAAAAAGGCATTGCCAAACCTGCTAAATCTGCACCTAATGCGATCGCCTTTGCTGCATCCAGCCCATGACGCAATCCTCCCGATGCAATTAAAGGAACATCAGGATACTCAGCACGAATACTCGCAATACATTCGGCTGTTGGCAAACCCCAATCGGCAAAAGTCCTGCCTAGACGGCGCTGCATGGCATTTTCTGCCCGTTCGCTTTCCACCTTTGCCCAAGAAGTACCACCAGCACCTGCCACATCAATTGCCCTCACCCCAGCAGCAATTAGTTTCTCAGCCATAGCCGCTGAAATACCATTGCCCACTTCTTTGGCAATCACCGGCACTGGTAATTTATGGCATAAATCAGCTATTTTGTCAAGCAATTTATAAAAATTTACATCACCGCGTGGTTGAATCGACTCTTGCAGCGGATTGAGGTGCAAAATCAAGGCATCAGCTTCGAGAATATCAATTATATTCTGGCATTCTTCTACACTATAGTTATAGTTAAGTTGAACAGCGCCCAAGTTAGCAAACAAAAGCACATCAGGAGCGTACTGGCGCACAGCAAAGGTACTAGCGATTTGGGGTTTTTCCACCGCCACCCGCTGAGAACCCACACCCATTGCGATTTTATAGTGTTGAGCCACTTTCGCCAAACGATGGTTAAGAATTCCTGCCTGCTCCGTTCCCCCAGTCATGGAAGAAATTAGCAGCGGTGCGCTCAGATGTTTTCCCAAGAAATTTGCGCTAATGTCAATATCATCGCGGTTAAGCTCAGGTAAACAACAATGAGTAAAGCGATAGCGTTCCAATCCATTGGTAGTTTGGTGAAATTGAACATCTTCTTCCAAACAGATACGGATGTGATCCGCTTTACGAGACTGAGTGGTAGCCGAAGGGTTTGTAGGGGTGTTCACAATAAAGGCTCTCCAGTTGTATTGATTACCATTTTCTCAGTCTCAGACCTTTTGTGGAAGGGATTGGGGATTGGGGATTGGCGATTGGCGATTAGGGAAGAAGTTTCTTGCCCAGTACCCAGATTCCATCAACGCCCCTACTCTACTCCTTAGGTTGCGAAACCCGTAGCCGGGGTACTTGGGGCTTAGCTACCAACTCTCGCCACAAATTCTCGTAACGCTTCACCATTTGTTCAACAGTAAAGTTTCGCTGTGCGATTTCCCTACCACACTTACCAAAGCGATCGCGCAGTGCTTTATCATCTCTTAGACGACGTAGTGCGACTGTGAATGCTTCAACATCATCTTTATCCACAAGAAACCCAGTTTCATCATCTTTGACAGCTTCGGGAATGCTACCCACACTGGTAGCAACTACAGGAAGACTCGCTAACATCGCTTCAACTACCGCTAACGGAAAACCTTCTGAGCGAGATGGCATGGCAAAGATATCAAATTCTGGCAGATGGACGCGGGGATTGTCTACCCACCCAGGTAAGAAAACTCGCTCTTTCACCCCTAACTCAGTTGCTAGTTTCTCCAACGCAACTCGCTGCTCACCCTCGCCCAGAATCACTACTCGCACTCCTTCTAATTGTGCGATCGCTCGAATTAAGATATCATGACCCTTCATTGCATCCAGTCTACCGACGCTACCAATAGTGATTCCCCCTTGGGGGGGTTCTCCTTGCCCCCCGATATTCGGGGGGTTGGGGGGTTCAGGTACACAATTAGGTATAGAAATTACTGTACCCCGTCCCAAAGCGTAAAAATCCTCCATGCGCCTAGCACTTGCTTCTCCAACTGCAACATGAGCATCAACTCGTAGAGACAACGCCCTAGTACGCCATAACTTAACAGCATCAGTAGTACGTAGTGGTAGTTGATCAACTCGTACCACACGCGCATTTGGTAAAGTCAGTGCTGCAAACAAACCTGTTGCACATTCCCAAGGCGTACATATATTAATATGTACCACGTCGGGTCGTAGTTGATGCATAACTTGAAGGTGCGCTGTTAAAGATTGGATTCCTTTTGCTGGTAATACCACCCGTGATACTTTTGGTTTTTGGTGTGCGATTACACTGTGGGTACTGCCAAAAGCGATCGCATCCACTACTTTTTCGCAAGTACCGACTACAGTAATCTCAATTTCATCTGTAACCTGAGTTACTAAGTGTCCGAGGCTAATTTCTGCGCCTCCAATCCCAGCCGAATCGGTATAGGCGACTATGCGCATGATTAATTACAGGTAATTTAAAATATATTATCAAATCTATCGCAAGGTGATTTAGCGCTCTATAGATTGTAAGTAAACTCTTAGTGACACTTTAATTTTTTATATGCATTGCTATGGTAGATATTTATATTATTAAACTATTAGTCATTGGTTTACTCTTACTAGCTGTTACTTTAGGCTCCGGTTGGATTGCCCGTTTGCCTTTTTCTTTTGCCCTGATCTACCTATTGGTAGGCATTTTATTAGGTCCTTACGGTTTTGAATTAATTCAATTTCGTAAAGAAGGTGTGTTTAATGCCGATTTACTAGAACGAATCACAGAATTTGTAGTGATTGTTTCTGTCTTTAGTTGCGGTTTGAAAATTGTACGTCCACTCAAATTTTGGGCTTGGGATATCACAGCGCGGCTAATTGGATTTTTAATGCCAATTTCAATTTTTGGTATTGCAATTGTGGGCAAATTATTTTTAGGTATGGATTGGGGAGCGGCTATTTTATTAGGAGCAATTCTTGCGCCTACAGATCCAGTACTTGCTTCAGAAGTTCAACTAACTGATACAAACGATCAAGATGAGTTGCGCTTTGGTTTAACATCAGAAGGCGGGTTAAATGATGCTTTAGCCTTTCCCTTCGTTTATTTTGGTATTAATGCTTTAAAAGATAATAATTGGGACAATTGGTTTAAACAATGGGTTACTGTTAGTTTAATTTGGGAAATTGTTGCTGCCATCGGGATGGGAATTATTGTTGCAAAAGCTATTGTTTGGATTGATAAAAAAGTTCAAAAACGTCGTCATTCTGATGAAGCAATGGAAGATTTTGTGGCGATCGGCATAATTTTACTAACTTATTCTCTCACAGAAATTGTCAATGGCTATGGATTTTTAGCAGTATTTGTTGCTGGGTTAGTTGCTCAGCGAAGTTACTCAAATCCCGAAAAGCCACTAGAACAACTGGAATTTCTAGAGCGAATGGAAAAGCTGATGGAAATCGGGACAATTTTATTGTTAGGTTCAATTTTATTATTTCAACCGATGTTTCAATATGCTACCCAATCTTTACTAGTTATATTCTCACTGTTCTTGATTATCCGTCCTGTAGGAGCATGGATTAGTACAATTGGTAAACGTTCTCCCGACTCAAGTCGTCAGATTATGCGAATGCCCACCCGTTTGTTATTTGGCTGGTTTGGTATTCGTGGTGTTGGCTCTATCTATTATCTTGCCTACGCTTATGGTAATGGCTTAAAAGGTCAACTGGGTGAGCAAATTGGCTGGATAACTTACACTACTATTGTAGCTTCTGTAATTGTACATGGAATTAGTTCAACTCCATTAATGAACTGGTATGAACGCAGGATAGCTAAACATAAAGATGCTACTCCTCCAGCTACAGTTGATGAATTTGAGTAGGGGAGTAGGGGAGTTGGGGAGAATTAAAGTTGATTTTCTCCCTCATCTCCCTCATCTCCCTCTCTCCCCCACTCTTACTTGCCTGTCACATCTTCAATCAATTCTTGAGCCTTCTCAATAATATTTGGCTCTTGATTTTCAAGCTTAGAAGCCTTCACATTCCTTTCATAAGCCTTTTCTAGAGTTTGCGGAGTTTCAGAATCTTTTATTGCTTGTTCATAAGCCTTTTGTCGTTGTTCTTCTCTAAAACCAGCGGCTTGATTGTATTCGTAAGCACGATCAATTTTTTCTTGAGGTGTCAGTTGATTAGTGGCTGATGTCACTGCAAAACTAGGTTGTTGAAAAGAAAATACAGTTGACAGGCTCATGAAAACCATCAAACACACAATGAAAATGGTTTGGCAAAATACTTGCTTTAAACTGGATAAAATTAGTTGCATGGAAACCCTCTCCTTCTGTTCTGTTGTCAAACCTCTTTAGACGTATTTATTTAAGTAATTTTTATGACCATTTACTAAATAAATACTTAAGTCCAACTCTGAATTTTATCACAGGATGCACAGACATATTGCCAACCAAGTAGGTGAAGTTAAACATAAAATACACGATTACGTTCGTAGTGAGTGCTTAAGCGCTCAAGACAAAAGTTTTAAGCGCTTAAGCGCTTACTACAAACTTCTCTTTATGCTTTGTTACTTATAACCAATTTTGATTAATCTTTATACCTCGGCTTTGCATCGCAAGTTCAAATAAATCACTTGGGAGTGCTTGTTCTACAGTCCAAACTCCTGGTTTATTAAGTTTGCCCTCTAATAATAATTGGGCAATACTACCTGTACCACAGCCAGAAGCTACTGCTGTATTATCATGTACTAAAGTTGAACAATAAACTGCTGTTTGACCATCTTTAAGCCCAGTAACTTCAGAACGAACTGCTACACCAATACCACTAAATGGATTGGTTACATCTGTCATAAAATGGCTAACATGTGCTAAAAATTCAATCGCATTTCGCTGCCGCATTAGCCACTTAGGAAAAATGTTCGCGGCAATCCACGTCATATGGTTGTAAAAATCTGGAACTGAACCAAACTTGGTGATGACGGTTTTTACTTGTGGAAAGGCGTCGGGTAGGGTGAAAGTCTCTGGCATGTCAAACCAGTAAACTCCACTACGTCCGTAGGGAGAGGGAAAATCAACGGCTTCACGCTCTGTATACGGCTTTACTTGCTGCCACTGCCCATCTATCCAACTTTCAAACCTGTGCTGTAAGCCGAGAAAGGTTGTACGCATGACGGTAACACCAGCACCACCAGAACCAGATACCAAATAACTCAAATGAATTTTTTCTGGTACATCAAATTCTTCGACTCCCTGACGTACCATACTGTTAGAAATACCAGGAAATATGCCCGTGTTTACAACCGCCGTAACACCCGCAGCTACGGCAGCATCATGATATTTTAACGCTTTACTTGTAAAAGAACGGTGGTCACTGACATCTAAATAGTGAACTCCTTGTTCAATACAGGTTTTGAGAACATTGGCATCTCTATAGTGAAACGGTCCAGCACAGTGAACTACCAAGTTAGACTCGGCGATCGCCTGCCTTAGTTTCTCAACATCCGCCAAGTCCAACACCAAAAATGACTTGCGCGGATCGCCTGTTTCATTTTGTGGGGTACGTCCGGTGATGGTAACTTGCGCTTGTGTATGCGTGAGAATATCCTGGGCAACACTACTGCCTATCCGCCCCCTTCCGCCAAGAATCAAAACCCGTTCCGTCATTGCTTATAGGATTGACAACAGCATTTTTATTACATCAATTTTTGATTATCTTTGTCATCGGTAATGGGTATGATGTTTACTGCTGAAAAATGAAGACTTAAGGATGAGGAAACCACAGATGAACACAGATGGACACAGATTAATTTATCTGTGTGTATCCCTGTTCATATATGTTTATTATTTACCGTCGAAAACTGACGCCACAGTAGATTTGAGCGAATCTCCTGCTTCTTTAAGTTTCTGCGCTAATGGTTCCTCTTCATGTAAAAATACTCTGGCACAATTTCGACCTGGTAGTCCAGAAATTGAACCACCTGGATGAGTTCCCGCGCCTGTGAGATATAAATTCTCAATTGGGGTTTTATAATTAGCCAATTCTGGTAAGGGACGGAAGCACAACATCTGTTCTAAAGTCATGTCGATATGGTAGTAGTTCCCCTTGTAAGTACCCAAGCGCTCTGCCAACTCGGCTGGGCTTTCCACATGACGGGCAATAATTGAGTGTTTGAGATTTGGAGAATATTCTGCCAGTTTATTAAGCACTCTGTCTGCTACTTTGTTTTTCAGTTCATCCGTCCACCCCGTACCTTTCAAACCCGTACCTTCTGCACCCGCAATTTGATAAGGGGCAAAAAACTCTATCCATAATGTATGCTTACCTGGGGGTGCCATTGTGGGATCGAGTCCGGTGGGCATTACTACATACATTGAAGGGTTTTGATCGGGTATTTTGCCTAGAGTAATCTCACTATGAGCTTGTTCTACATGGTTCATGGAATCTGCTATCAAAATAGAACCAATGAGATACTCATCTTTATGTTGGTGATGTTCAAAGCGCAGCGGTTCGGATAAAGCACAATCTATCTTGAGAATGGTTTCGTTATTGTTGATGATCCGACGTTCTAATCTTTCGCGCAAATTCGCATCGGCGCTATCCACATCGCTGGCATCTATCAGTTGCAAAAACAACCGCTTGGCGTCAAGACTTGAGATGACACCTTTTTTTGCACGATATTCTTTGCCACCTGCAACTCGTACACCAACAGCTTTACCATCATCCACCAACACTTTCTCAACTTTTTGGTCAGTAAGTATGACACCTCCTTCACTTTTCACCATCTTCACCAAAGCTTCACTAAGTGCGCCAGTACCACCGCGTGGGCGTGCCATACCAGGGTTATGGCGCATCGCCATCATCATCGCCCCAAAGGACATTGCTTTTTGGGAAGGTGGCGAACTCAGCTCGGCGGATAATCTCGCCAGGGGTGCTTTCACAAACTCAGAATCAAAATACTCGTTGATATTATCTATTGGACTGCTGAGCAATGTGCGAATTAAATCTAGGGTTGTGTTAGCACCGCCGAGAATGGAAAATAAATCTTGTAGATGTTTCAAACCGTAGCTGCCCGCAATGTCAGCAATTGACTTTGGGGAAGCGTTGAAAAATGGTTTTACTGCTTTGATAAATCTTTGCCAGAACTCAATGTACTCTGCGTATTTTTCGGCATCGCGATCGCTATAGCGAGCAATTTCCGCACAAGTCTTTTCCACAGATTTATGCGCCAAGAAATACTTACCATCGGGATGAGGACAAAATGCCACTGGGTCGCACTCTAGGTATTCTAAGCCATATTTGTATAATTCTAATTCTTGTATTACAGATCCAAGGAAAATAAATAGGTGGTTGATAGCGCAGGGGTTAAATTTAAAACCTGGCGCTTCTTTAGGCATAAGTTCCTCAGTTGTCGCACCGCCACCTGGAACAGAACGTCCCTCTAATAATAGAACGCTGTACCCGGCTTTAAGTAGGTAACCGGCACAAACTAGTCCATTGTGACCCGCGCCGATAATAACAACGTCATACGCTTCCATAATTGTAACTTCGCACAAGGGGTATATTCCCCGATATTAGAAAGCGCTTAAGAAAACTAAATCTTTCGCCAGTAATAAAATATTTATTTACATAAGTAGTTCGACAAAATTAAATTTACTCGTGAAGGCAGGAGTCAGGAGTCAGGAGAAAATTTTGTGTAATTAATTCGGCTGGAGTACTTATCTACGGTTGTTGTAAGCAATATTAGATGATATAAGAGCGGGCAATATGTTCAACTCCACATGGGCTTAGCTGATATCTTGCACCATTCTCAACAAGCCCTAAGAAACCCGGTTCAATAGCGAAAAATCAAGGTTTTGAGTCAGAGTCGTTCTTAAGAAACCGGGTTTCCGACAGGAGTTTTGATCTGAGTTAGGCAAAATGCTTGACTTTTAGCTGCTCTTACAGTTACGATTCAAACCAATCGGTCGGAAACGGATTAATGTCTAAAGGCGAACAAACAAAAGAAAAAATTCTCCAACAAGCAGCAGAACTGTTCAATAAACAGGGATATGCTGGTTCGTCTATTTCCGACATTATGCGGGTAACGGGATTGCAGAAAGGGGGGATTTACAATCACTTTAAAAATAAAGATGAGCTAGCGCTACAAGCTTTTGATTATGCGATCGCCTGCTATCAGCAGCATTATCGAGTCGTATTGCGATCCAAGCGTCATGCAATTGAGCGTCTATTCGCAATTATTGGCGTATTTCGCAGCAACATAGATCATCCACCAGTCAAGGGAGGATGTCCATTGTTGAATACTGCTGTGGAAAGTGATGACTCTCATCCTGCTTTGCAGGAACGCGCTCAAAAGGCAATGAACTCCTGGCGCGACATGATTTGTCGAATTATTGACAAAGGAATACAAAAGGGTGAAATTTGCCCAACTGTTAACGCTGATGAAGTTGCAACTATTATAATTGCAACCCTCGAAGGTGCTGTGATGATGAGCAAGCTCTACGGAGATTCAATTCACATGGAAAGAGTAATCAACCATTTGAATAATTACATTGGAAATCTACGAAAAATAATGTTGTAGAGACGTTCCGGCGGAACGTCTCCAGATTTCAGTGAAAAAAACAGACCGATTGGTTTTAAAAAACCAAAATTCAATTCTTTTCCTATGCAGAAAAAACCCTTCCGTCTCATTACCATTCCTATCAGCCATTACTGCGAAAAAGCACGCTGGGCGCTAACAAAACTGAAAGTTCCTTATGTGGAAGAACCACATATGCCCCCGTTTCATCTATTAGCAACAAGTCGTGTAGGCGGAAAATTGACTCCTGTTTTGATTACGGAAGCTGGTACTTTCACCGATTCTACTGATATTTTGAAATACCTAGACGACATTGCTCCTGCCAACGCCAAACTTTACCCCATCGATCCTAAATTACGCCAAAAAGTAGAAGAACTAGAAGAATTATTCGACGAGCAGCTTGCACCTGCAACACGCCAATGGGGTTATTTTCACATCATGAATAACTCCAAATTAATCCAACAATCATGGTGTAAAGGTGTACCCTTTTTTGAGCGAGCATTTTTTCCCATAGTTTTTCCCACAGTGCGCTCTATGTTACGAAATAGGTTCAACATCACGCCTGAGTCTGCTGCACAAGCATACGAACAAATCAAGAGCATATTTGCTCAAGTTGATGAAATTTTAGCTGATGGACGTGCTTACTTGGTTGGAGATAGTTTGTCTGCTGCTGATATTACCTTTGCGGCACTGGCTGCTCCTGCTGTTGCACCGCCAGAACATCCTTCTGGACGTACCAACTTACAAGAGTTACCACCCAAAATGGTAGCTGAGATTAATGCTTTTCGAGAAACCCCAGCAGGGGCATACGTACTGCGTTTGTATCGTGATAGACACAGAGATTAAAAATAGCCTTGAAAGGGAAAATTTTTTATTCATTAACAGACCAATTGGTCTGATTTATCAGGAGGAATTTTGCGTGTTGAAGTTTTACTACAATCCCCGTTCGCCTATGGCTCGTCGTGTGTGGCGAACCTTATTAGAAAAAGAGATTCCATTTGAGCCGATTTTGATGAGCTTAGATGGCGATCAATTGCAACCAGAGTTTTTGGCAATTAACCCGTTTCATCACGTTCCAGTAATAGTTGATGATGGTTTTCGGCTGTTAGAGTCTTTGGCAATTTTAGACTATTTAGAAACTAAATATCCTACCCCAGCGCTATTACCTAAAGAAACTCAGGCGTTGGCAACGGTTCGGATGGTACAAATGGTGTCTACAAACGAATTACTTCCAAAAGTGATTGCTTTACTTTTTGAAAGTGAAGACTCACCACAATATTTCCAAGCAAAGCAGCATGTAGATGAAGTACTAAAATTTTTCACTGCTACTTTGGGAAATAATTCTTATTTTGGCGGCGAACATTTATCTTTAGCAGATATTGTTGCCGGAACAGATGTATCTTTATTACCTAAATTGGGAGTCAATTTCAATAGTTATCCCAAGCTGAATGATTGGTTTGAGCGTCTGATGCAACGAGATGTATGGCGTAAGACAGAATTGAGCGCAGAAGAATTTGAACAATTTAAGCGAGTTTTGATTAAGCTGCGTAAGCGGAAGTTGAACCGAGAAAATCATCCTTAGTAGGAAAATTTATGTCGAACGAAAATAGTAAGTTATTAGCGATCGCCTGTGCATCAGGAAGTTTCAAAGGTGATGACCGCTCATGGTGTTTTAAGTGCCTTAGAAACAGCAGGAATCAGAGCAGATGCCTATGCTGCTGCTTCTGCCTCAGTTATACCCGCTGGTTGGGCTACCATTGGTAAAGCATCTGAGTTAGGTCTAGACTACTGGTTAGCAGGCTTACAATTTCTCAAGCAACCTGATGTGGGGATGAGCAAAATGGTACTTGGGGGAATTGCACATTTTAGTCCACCAAAAGAGCTACTGTTTGGCACAGAAACACCTGAATATTTTATTGCTACTAGTGCGGTAACAACTCCAGAAGCAGCAAGCGAGACTCAAAGTGAAAAAGCGAGACGTTTAGGGCGACGCTTATTAGTATCTGCGGGGAAAAAAGATCGCAGTTGGGTTATGGAGCATTTGCAGCTAGCTTTATTTAGCACCAGCAACCCCAAAAGTGAATTGCATCTTCATAGCAATAACTTTGATGAAGTCGCTTATGCATCTTCCCGAATGCTTCACGCTTGGGATATTCCAGCTTGGATAGGTGGAAAGCCATACATTGATGCTTCTTACACTTGTTTGTGTCCAGCTATAGAAATGGTAGAGATGGGATATAAGAAAGTGATAGCGATCGCCAACGAACCAGGAACCCTCTATGGGGATATGTTTCAGCTAGAGATTATTCCTGAAAGTTACAAAGGAGTGGATATTCACATTATTAAACCGGATGTAGATCCCAAAGAATTTGGAGTCAATTTTACCGATGCAACAGAAGACGGACTACTTGGTGTTTATCAACATGGAATTGAGAAAGGCAAAGAATTTGCATATTCATCATCTAATAAATTTTTCCTCAGTTCAGTAACTCGGTTAGGTAACTGTTGATATTGTTGACCAAATAATGGATGGAAATATATTTTCCATCCATTCACGCATATTGGTTTCACAAATCAACTACTCCCGTCAGAATATACTTATCTTCTTGTAGCATATCATCTGTGTAGAGTATTAAATTATCGTCGGCTATTCTTCGCCACAGCATTTTGTTCTCCGGCAATATGTTGCTTAAATTACATCTATGTAAATTCTACATTAAGAAAACGCATACTTTTATCAAGTCTTTATAAAAAATTGTTAGCTCATTGCGAAGAAAGTCTTTAACTGTCTTAATTCAAGCTACTTTTTAATCTAAAGTTAATATGTAATTATTCTATGAACCTGTGTATAAAGAATGGGCAAACAAGTATGTCAAGCAGTAAGCTGCATAATGTAATAGTGTGGAAAATACTGATAAACACCTTCTATTACTTTAGGAAACCTTTATAAAGGAAGAGCTTTTATGATTTTTTCTAGTGTAATGAAATTATTCGTGGCGATCGCCGGAACGGCATTTTTCACTATGGGAACAACTGGTACAGCCCATGCTAACACAAATGGTATCAGTCCAATTAGAAATTCAAATTCTCGAGTCAGAGCATTTTCTGCGCCAAGTGAACCATTAACGCCACCAACACTTAACTTGGGCGGAGCTTGGTATGAATTTAGCTTCACAGAAGCGGGTATACCAGCAAGAGGTTGCGCACCAACTGATTCTCTTGGTTTAGGTTGTGCACCAAGTCAAGCAGGAAATTCAGTGTTTGTCGGTGCGCCTGCTTGGGAATTTATTGCTCCTGAAGCTGGGGCTATATTAACAGTAACAGATGCCTTTAGACAAGGCGATATATATGATGTATTCGACTTTGGTAATTTAATTGGTAGCACTTCTGTTGTTATCCCAACTGACGAAACTTGTGGTGATAATCCTGAAACCTGCTTTGCTAATCCAGCGTCAAGTAAAGGAGTATTTAATCTAGCCGCAGGATTGCACTCGATTACAATTACTCCCAGTGTTAGTCCCTTTGGCGCAGGTGCAGCCTATTTCCGTATAGATGAAGCGCCTAAATCTGTACCCGAACCTACTACAATTTTGGGTTTACTTGTAGTAGGTGCTGGTGTTGTCATGAGAAGAAAAGCAATGGTATAGATAGTGCTTTAATTGTCGGTAGTAAAAAATATAACCAATAAATCTGGGATATATTAAGTAATTTACCCAGATTTTATTCTTTGTATTTAGCTGATATTTCTATTCAAAACTCGCTTGTATCTTAGATTTGCCCTGGGATTTATTCTAGTTGAGATTGTAATTATTGTGTGAATTCAGCAATAAACTCTGGCGGACAAATAAATTCAAAACTATGCTTTTAGGTATAGGAGCAGATGCGAGATGCACCAAGATAAACATCTCGCATCTGTCTGAAGAATGAAAATGCTAATAAAAAGCTATTAGTCATTTTTCACAACACTTTTTGTATGCGATGTCTCACGACAAGACGCTGTGCGTCTAGGCTGCGACTGGTTAAACACACCAATAATCGCAACCAATCGAGTGCGATCGCATTCACAACTGTCATCACTTTTAGCATATCACCTTTTTGGAGAAGACTGTTTTATGGGTATCTCAAACTTTGTTAAGCGTTCAACAATTGCATTCGTCGGCGCTCTAAGCGTGATTAGTTTTGCAGGTGCTGCTCCATCATATGCCGGAATTGTCAATGGTGATTTTGAGAGTGGTAATTTAAATGGATGGGGAACGATAGGTAGCGCTTCCATTGAAAATGGAGGAGTTTCACTCTCAGCTAGTGGAGTTAGCGATACAGAGCTAGAAACATTTTTAGGATTAAGTGTAGGAACATTAGATGCTCTTAACAATATTAATGCCACAAATGGTTCTGCCATCAAACAAACGATTACAGCAAATGCGGGAGATACTTTGAGCTTTGATTGGCTATTCCAAGCAAATGATTATGCCCCATATAACGATTTCTCCTTCTTCACGATTGGTTCCATCGGCTCTAAACTTGCCGACGTGTTCCAAGTTGGAAATTACGGACAAACTGCATCTAAAACATCATATACCTTTGATAAAGCAGGAACATACACCGTTGGCTTTGGTGTTGTAAATGCGCTGGATACTGCTGCGTCGCCAACACTGGCGGTTGACAATGTTAAACTATCCTCTGTCGCTGCTGTCCCCGAACCCGCTTCTATGTTGGGTATATTGGCTGTAGGTGCTTTCGGAGTTACCTCCTTACAGAAGCGCAAACAGCAAGCTAAAGCATAAATCACTCATTAACAAACAATAAACATAGCCGTGTCTGCCACCACAGATACGGCATTTTTTATTTTAACTTTACCCAACAAAAATAGACATTAATCTATTTTTCCATAACAACCCTCAGTCTTAAGGATAAATTTAAGCCGAAAAGTGGGTTATTTCAGTGCTAATCTTGAAAATGACATAGCTTAATCTCAAGTCTCATTCGACCTTATCTGAAATATAGCTTGAATCAGTAGGCTCAGCATGGTCTCCACTGCAGAAAAAACAAACGTTGGTTACATTACCCAAATCATTGGTCCGGTTGTAGATGTTAAGTTCGCTACCGGCAAAATGCCTCCAATCTACAATGCCTTGACAATCAAAGGCACAAACGAAGCTGGACAGGAAGTTTCCGTGACTGGCGAAGTACAGCAGCTACTAGGTGACAACCAGGTGCGAGCTGTTGCCATGAGTTCCACTGATGGCTTAGTACGTGGCATGGAAGTCATCGACACTGGCGCTCCAATTAGCGTGCCAGTTGGTAAAGTTACACTAGGTCGGATTTTCAACGTCCTGGGTGAACCAGTAGATAACAAAGGACCTGTAAATAGTGAGGAAAAGTTCCCCATTCACCGTCCTGCGCCTAAACTAACTGAACTGGAAACCAAACCTTCTGTGTTTGAAACTGGGATTAAAGTTGTTGACCTACTAACTCCCTATCGACGTGGTGGTAAAATTGGTTTGTTTGGCGGTGCTGGTGTAGGCAAGACCGTCATCATGATGGAATTGATCAACAACATCGCAACTGAACACGGTGGTGTGTCAGTTTTCGGTGGCGTGGGTGAACGCACTCGCGAGGGTAATGACCTCTACAATGAAATGATTGAATCTGGGGTAATCAACAAAGATAACCTCAACGAGTCGAAAATTGCCCTAGTATACGGTCAAATGAACGAACCACCCGGAGCTAGAATGCGGGTTGGTTTGTCAGCGTTGACTATGGCAGAATACTTCCGGGATGTGAACAAGCAGGACGTGCTGCTATTTATCGATAACATCTTCCGGTTCGTACAAGCAGGTTCGGAAGTGTCGGCTCTATTGGGTAGGATGCCTTCTGCGGTAGGATATCAGCCTACACTAGGAACTGACGTAGGTGCGCTACAAGAGCGGATCACCTCTACTAACGAAGGATCAATTACCTCAATTCAAGCTGTGTACGTACCAGCAGACGACTTGACTGATCCCGCACCTGCGACTACATTCGCTCACTTGGATGGAACAACCGTACTATCTCGTGGTTTGGCATCTAAGGGCATTTATCCGGCAGTAGATCCGCTAGGTTCAACTTCCACCATGTTGCAGCCCAGTATTGTAGGTGAAGAACACTACAACACTGCCCGTGCTGTACAGTCAACTCTTCAGCGTTACAAGGAACTTCAAGATATCATCGCCATTCTTGGTTTGGATGAACTTTCTGAAGAAGACCGTGTTATAGTAGCGCGTGCAAGAAAAGTTGAGCGTTTCTTGTCTCAGCCTTTCTTTGTGGCAGAAGTGTTCACTGGTTCTCCTGGTAAGTACGTGAAGCTGGAAGATACAATCAAAGGCTTCAAAAAGATTCTTGCAGGTGAGTTAGATGATCTGCCAGAGCAAGCTTTCTACATGGTAGGCAGCATTGAAGAAGCCCAAGCAAAAGCGGAAAAACTCAAAGGTTAGTCCTTAGTCCTTAGTCCTTAGTCCTTGGATTAAGGACTTTTGACAAATGACTTTTGACAAATGACAAAGGACAACTGACAAATGACATTAACTGTTCGTGTAATTTCCCCAGATAAAACAGTGTGGGATGCTGAAGCTGAAGAGGTAGTTCTACCCAGCACTACCGGTCAACTAGGTATCCTGAGTGGACACGCGCCACTACTAACAGCTCTGGATACGGGTGTAATGCGAGTACGTTCCAATAAAAATCAAGATTGGTTAGCGATCGCAGTATTGGGTGGTTTTGCTGAAGTTGATCAAGATGAAGTGACAATTTTGGTTAACAGTGCTGAACGCGGCGACAAAATTAACCTTGATGAAGCTCGTAGTGCTTTTAATCAAGCACAAACTCGTCTAAATCAAGTTACACAAGGCGATCGTCTTGGACAAATCCAAGCAACCCAAACATACAAACGCGCCCGCGCTCGGTTCCAAGCTGCAGGTGGATTAGTTTAATTTGAAGAAAAAGGTGGGCGGAGCATGATGCCCACCTTAAATCGGAACCAGACAAACTGAAAAGTTGAGTGTAAGAGCTTTTTCGTAGGGTACAGTCGATAGCCCCTACCTATCCAGGATTACGTTGCTGACGACGCGCCCGTTTCTCTTCCCGAATTTTCTGCCATTGCTGCTTTTGTTCATCAGTCAAAAGTGCCTCAATTTGTTGTTTCTCTGACTGCTTAATTTCCCGCATTCTCGTTTTCTGTTCTTCAGTCAAATTTAGAGAAGAAAAAGCACGTTTACCACCACGCTGACGATTTTGCATAGCGGTTTGAATCTGTTCCCGTTGTTCTGCGGTAAGAATCTTTTCCATTTCTGCACGGCTATTGCGACGAATGGACGCAATTTGTGATTTTTGTGTATCTGTAAGTCCTAGACGCTGCTCGAATTGACCTTTTTGTGGAGGGGCTTGTGCCACTAAGGATGAAGAGGTCGTTTGTGCGTTTACTGCTGGGATGGTGGCAGTTAAACTGAGGGCGATCGCTCCTACAATGAGTGATACATTTTTGAGTTTCATTAATGACCTCGTTACTTTCTCCTGCTTGATGTCACCATCATAGAAATTCTTACTTAACAAGTGTATGCGGAGAAAGTCACAAATACACTATGACTTTTGTCATGGTTTCTCAACTGTAGCAGTATATTTACTTAATTTTCATCCGATGCTAATTCTTGTCTCAGTGAATTTACTTAAGTATAACAAAGCTTTATACTCAAGACAATCAATTAAAAATTTGGTAAAGTTTATAAATGTTGAGAAATATAATGTTGATCAAATTTTCGATGATTCTTCAGTACAGTATTTTTACGTTTATTCATGAATACTATTATTGGCAAAAATTTAACCAAACAGTTCACAGAGTCAAAAGATAGTACAGCAGAAGCATTAAAACAAAGATTATTACAGAGAAATAGTCAAATGAATACTTTTTTGAAGGCATTAACTGCCTCTCGAAATTATGTAGATAAAATGCTTATTTCCATAGTAGATGCCTTGTTTGTTACAACACCATCCGGAAATATCATAACAGTAAATCAAGCAACAATTGATTTATTTGAGTATGACCAAGAGGAATTAATAAATCAGCCAATATCAATGCTGATTGATGATAGAAATTTCTTACTACAATCTCAACAGCACAATCCGCTATCAAATAATAAATTTTTGCAGGATTATGAAGTTGTTTGTCAAACTAAATCAGGAAAAAAGCTGATTGTAGCCTTCTCTGGTTCTGTAATTCAAACTGAAATCAAAGGTTTAGAAAACTTTGTTTATATTGGTAGAGACATTACACAGCGTAAGCGAACCGAACAGCTTCAAAAAGTGGAACATACTACGACACGTATCCTTGCCTCGTCAACCACTCTAGAGTCAGCAACAACAAGAATTTTATCTGCTATCTGTTCTAGTTTAAAGTGGGAAATAGGCGAATTCTGGACTGTGGATCAGCAAGCTAACGTGCTGCGAATAAATTACAGTTGGTATACACCAGAGGGTAATTTCTCAGAGTTTAAATTAGTATCTCAGCAGATTGCATTTTCACCAGGTGTGGGATTACCAGGTAGAGTCTGGGCTAGTGGTGAACCAGCTTGGATTAATGACGTTGTTCATGACTGGAATTTTCTGCGTAAAGAAAGTGCAGCGATTAATAATTTGCATGGTGCTTTTGGTTTTCCGATCTTTTGCGGAAATGAAATCAAAGGAGTGATGACTTTTTTTAGCTGTGAAATTCAAGCAGTTCAGTCAGATTTGTTAACAATGATGACTTTAATTGGTAGTCAGATTGGTCAATTCATTTTACGCTGCCAGGTGGAAGCTGCATTGCGGGAAAGTGAAGAGCGTTTCCAAGCTTTTATGAATAACACCCCTGCTGTAGCTTTTATGAAAGATGCTGAAGGACGTTACGTTTATATCAATAATACTTTAGAAGACAACTTTAACATCAAACTGGCTAATTTGCTAGGAAAAACGGATTTCTATTTTTTACCAGAAGCAACGGCAAAACAACTACGTGAAAATGATAAAAATGTCTTGTCTACAGGCAAAACTGTAGAGTTTGTTGAAACAACTCCCTTACCAGATGGAAGTCTTAAATACTGGTTATCTTTCAAGTTCCCTTTTAAGGATCGTGAAGGACGACAGTTAGTTGGCGGCATGGCTGTTGACATCACCGAGCGAATTACTTTAGAACAAGCGCTGTTGGACGAAAAAGAACTTGCCAAAGAATTAGCTTTTGTGACGTTGCAATCGATTGGAGATGCCGTAATTACAACTGATGCATCTGGGCAAATCACATATCTCAACCCAGTAGCAGAAGAACTTTTAGGTTGGAATATTACAGATGTCGAAGGAATGCCAGTAGGAGAGATATTTAGAGTACTTAACGAAACTACTCGCGAACCTGTAGAAAATCCTGTAGAAAAAGCTCTAGGTTCTGGCAGTATTGTTGCTCTTGCCAAAGACAGTATCCTAATTACTCGTAATGGTAATGAAGTTGCTATTGATGACTCCGTCGCACCAATTCGCGCTAAAGACGGTAAAATTGTAGGTGCTGTGATGGTGTTTCAAGATGTTTCTCATACACGCAATATGGCAAGGCAATTATCTTGGCAGGCAAGTCACGATGCTTTGACTGGATTGTTCAATCGCCGCGAATTTGAAAATCGTTTAGATGGGGCATTAGACAGCGCCAAAACACATGAGCAACAACATGCATTGTTATATCTAGATTTAGATCGATTTAAAATTGTTAACGATACTTGCGGTCATATTGCAGGTGATGAACTATTGTGCCAAATTATCACATTATTTCCTAGCTTAGTACGTTCAACAGATACAATAGCACGTTTAGGCGGAGATGAATTTGGTATCTTGCTGGAAGATTGCCCTTTAGAACCGGCATTGCGAATTGCTAATAAGCTGTTGCAGAGTATTCAACAATTTCGTTTTGTTTGGCAGGAGAAAACTTTTAAGATTGGTGTCAGTATTGGATTAGTTCTACTCAATGCAGACATGCATAGTACGAAAGATGCATTAAGTGCTGCTGATACAGCTTGTTACTTGGCAAAAAACAAAGGACGTAATCGCGTACATATTTATCAAGCTGATGATAGTGAGTTGGCTCAAACTCAAGGTGAAATTCAATGGGTATCTAGAATTACTCAAGCTTTAGAAGAAAATCGTTTTTGCCTTTATTACCAACCAATTGTTTCCACCAAACCAACACAGCCTAATCTAAAATATTATGAAATCCTCCTACGTCTAATTGATGACAAGAACAATGTAGTGTCGCCAATGGCTTTTATTCCCGCTGCGGAACGCTACAATCTGATGCAAGCAATTGATCGTTGGGTAATTAGCACGCTCTTTACTAATTTGAGACAACAAAGAGGAGAAGAATTAGCTGCATGTGTTGAGCAAGACGGTAATTATAATTGTTTGTATGCTGTCAACCTTTCTGGTGCTAGTATCAACGATGAGCAATTTACGGACTTTTTACGCGAACAGTTAACGTTACACCAAATTCCCGCAGGAATTATTTGCTTTGAAATTACCGAGACTTTTGCGATCGCCAACTTAGGAAAAGCTGCTACAATGATTCGCTCACTTAAAGAACTTGGTTGTCGTTTCGCCCTAGACGATTTTGGCAGTGGTATGTCTTCTTTTAGCTATCTCAAAAATTTGCCAGTAGATTATCTCAAGATAGATGGCAGTTTTGTGAAGCATATTGTTGAGGAGCCGATTGATTTGGCAATGGTAGAAGCCATCAATCAAATTGGACATGTGATGGGCATTCAAACTATTGCCGAATTTGTAGAGAATCAAGATATCTTAGAAAAAATCACCTCAATTGGAGTAGATTTTGCCCAAGGTGAAGGTATTGCCAAACCACATCCTTTTTAAACAGGAGTCAGAAGACAGGAGTCAGGAGACAGAAGTTATTATTTTTATCATCGCCCCTACTCCCCCACTCACAAACTCCCCTACTCCCCTACTTCCTATGAGTCGCCCAATTACAATTAAAAATCATCCTTTTCGATTTCTGCTTTATTTGGAGTGGGTATTGCTAGCTTTGTCTGCTGTGACATCAGTTATCCAATTTCCTTCTCAAAGATTTTCTTCTAAATTTCCTGAATTAACACTTTTAAGTTTAACTATTTTTGGTTTAATGGGTTTAAGATTGCCCACTAAAAATCAAGCAAATAAGGTAATATATACAGCAATTGAAATATTCTTAATTTTAATCATTGGTTTTGTCGGTGGAAGAACTGCTAGACTATTTCCCTTTATCTACCTTATTTTAGTCACTCGCAGTTGCTTAATTTTTCAATTAAGAGGTCGCGTAGTCGTGAATATTATATCATTTATATTATTCATACTAACTCTCAGACGGCGATTTTACCGTGTACCTTTATCACCACTAGCACAAGAAAGATTTTGGTTTTTTAATATCAGCTTTGCCCTATTATTTGGACTGGCTTTAGTGTTTGTTTTATTGTTAATGAATGCTGTATTGTCTGAGCGGCAAAGTCGAGAGAAACTGGCTCAAGCCAATGAAAAACTTCGTCTGTATGCTTTACGTATTGAAAATCAAGCTACCTTAGAAGAACGCAACCGCATCTCTCGCGAAATCCACGATTCATTAGGACATTCTTTGACAGCGTTGAATTTACAATTGGAAACTGCTTTAAAACTTTGGCAATCTAACCCAGATAAAGCTCATAATTTTCTTGTCAAAGCTAAGGAATTAGGTTCCAAAGCACTACAAGATGTACGTCAATCAGTCTCTACTATGCGTTCTCATCCTTTGCAAGAGCAATCTTTAGAACAAGCAATTGCAGGACTTGTAGAGAATGTTCATCGGGCAACTGGCATTGCACCAACATTTGAAATCAACATATTATATCCTATTTCTACCGAAATTAGTACCGCTATTTACCGTATTATTCAAGAGTCATTTACAAATATTTGTAAGTATGCAAGAGCAAGTGAAGTTAAACTAGAACTAATGACCACTACGAATAGTGTTGTACTGACGATTCAAGATAATGGTGTAGGATTTGATATAGCGCAAAATACTACTGGCTTCGGTTTGCAAAGTATGCGCGAACGTACTTTAGCATTTGGAGGTAATTTTAGCATTAACAGTACTCCTGGCATGGGTTGCACAATTAAAGCTATTATTCCTTTACAAAGGTCGCTATTTACTAATTAGTATGATTAAAGTATTACTTGTAGATGACCAAAGTTTAATTCGGCAAGGATTAAGAGCTTTATTAGAACTAGAACCAGATTTAGAAGTGGTAGGAGAAGCTGAAAATGGTGAAATAGCCCTCAAGTTAGTAGAGCAGTTACATCCAGATGTAGTATTGATGGATATTAGAATGCCCATTATGGATGGAGTTGCAGCAACCCAAGAAATTCATAAGCGATTTGCCACAATTAAAGTTTTAGTACTGACAACTTTTGATGATGATGAATATGTGAAAGCGGCTTTACAAAATGGAGCAATGGGCTATTTACTTAAAGATACTCCTTCAGAAGAGTTAGGAGTAGCAATTCGTGCGGTTCATAAAGGATATACTCAACTAGGACCAGGAATAGTTAAAAAACTTATCTCTCAGTTTTCCACAGTTGCAGCGAAAAATGTCCCACCTCCTAGTTTAGCAGAACTGACTCCCAGAGAAAAAGAGGTTTTGCGCTTGATTGCCATCGGTGCAAGTAATCGCGAAATTGCTCATCAACTTTTTATCTCTGAAGGTACAGTTAAAAATCATGTCACAAATATTTTAAATCGGTTAAATTTGCGCGATCGCACTCAAGCGGCGATTTTTGCTAATTCTTTTTTACCATATTTGGATGAGTAGAGACGTGATTAATCGCGTCTAGCGTCAGCAGTGATTTGGAATACTTGATTTTTAATCCTACCTTAAAAAAAATTTAATTAATAGTCCTTATTATGCTTCCATGTAAATCAGCCCTCCGAGGCGTTACTGCTTATACCATCAATTACTAAGGACATTAACCATGAATTCATCTATAGCTACCAGATTAATGCACGGGATGTTTGGTACTTTAGCAGCCCTATTGGTAAGCCATTATCCTGCGTTAGCACAAGCGACTACCACTAATTTAACAGGAACTTCCTGGAAATTAATCAGTAGAAGTACAGCTGAGCAAATTTTAGAACCGATAAGTGGAACGACTATTACTGCCCAGTTTAGCGAAAATCAAGTTAATGGTTCAGGTGGATGTAATATCTACAGAGCTACATACCAAAGCAACGAGGCTCAACTAACAGTGGGTTCTGCTGCTGCAACAAGAAGAGCCTGTGCCTCAGAAATCCTAGAGCAAGAATCTCGCTATTTTGAAGTTTTGACAGGAGTACAAAGCTACCAAATCAATGAGCAGGGGCAATTAGAAATTTTTTACGAGACGGCTAATGAAAGTGGTGTGCTGACTTTTGCTAACGCAGAAAACCCCACAATTGACTTAGCAGGAACTTCTTGGAAACTAATAGGATTGGGTACACCAGACAATCTCTCAGAACCTATTACTGGTATCGGTAGTAGAGCAATTACTGCAGTGTTTGCTGATAATCGAGTTAGTGGTACAGGCAGTTGCAATTTTTACGGTGCTACTTACCAAACAAGTGGTAATGTGTTGACAGTAGATCCTAGTAGTCTTTTCTCTACCCTCATCGGTTGCCCAGAAGAAATTGCCTTACAAGAATCTCGCTACTTTGCCGCATTGATTGGGGGACAGGATTATCGTATTAATGAGCAGGGGCAATTAGAAATTTCTTACTTAACAGATTCTGAAAGCGGTTTGCTAGTATTTGAGCCACAATAGACTGGTAGTGTTTTCAGCACGCCTACAGGTGCGAGATTCCTTGGGCTAGTGGAGCGAAGCCTGCACAAGCAGGCTTTGTATGTGTAGCGACACCATGCGCGGGTGTTGATTGGTTCATTTATTAGTTTCAAAAGTAACGCCCTCGTAAAGTAAATCAATGGCACAAGTAAATTCGATACTTTCTATGGTAATTGTGTCGCCTGCCGTATAGGGGTAGTAAAGCCACATTCTGCCTTCCCCACGACGGTAGTATTCAACTGAGATTTTCTCGGATTCAATGAGAATGTATTCTTGCAGAGTGGGAATTGTGCGGTAGAAGGAAAATTTTTCACCTCTATCTTTAGCTTCTGTACTTGGCGAGAGAACTTCAACGATCAATTTAGGATACTGAATAAATTTACGGGCATTCAAATCTCGGCGATCGCAACTTACAATTACATCTGGGTAGTAATATGGGCTATTCGTGCTTAGTTGTACTTTTACGTCTGCAACGTTGATGCGGCAACCTTGGGAACGCAAATGGGGATACAAGGTTCTGTACAGGTTGAGAGCAATGTCGTTGTGGGGAATAGTACCCCCAGTCATCGCAAAAACTTCTCCGTTGACATACTCATAACGACAATCTTGCTGAGGTTCCCAATCAAGGTATTCCTCTACTGTCATTTTGCGGAATTGAGGGTTAGCAATCATGTGAAATACTTAGTATTATATTATAACCTATTAAAATAATTTTACACATATTTCTCTTAAAACGCCTTTTTTCACTCTAATTTTCTCAAACTCTTACCAATCACCTTTTCACAGACGCTCTCTTCCTATTTCGTCATTCACAATATTTTGGTGAGTTACACTAAGTTAACGCACCCTATAGTTACTGCTTGAATAAGAGGTGATAATTATGTTATTTAGCAGAGAAAAAACTGCATTTTATCTCAAAGATTTAGAAACCCCTTTAGGTAAAGGTATTAATTTAACAATTACTGGACTGGTTTTACTTTCATCAGTAATTTTTGTCACAGAAACTTATAATATTCCTAGTGATTTACGTTTGATTTTAAAAAAATTAGATAATGTAATATTAGTTGTTTTCTCAGCAGAATATTTAATTCGTCTCTGGAGTGAAGAGAATAAAATTAAGTATATTTTCAGTTTATATTCAATTATTGACTTAATAGCAATTTTACCATCCTTTCTCCCAGCAGTTGATATCAGTTTTGTTAGACTACTGCGATGGTTCCGAATTTTGCGCTTAATTAGATTTATTGAGGGTAGATTCATATTCGCTAGTATTAGTAGTGACGATGGCTTAATTTTGACCCGCATAATATTTACATTATTTGCAATTATATTCATATACTCAGGCTTAATTTATCAAGTTGAGCATCCAGTGAATCCTCAAGTTTTTGGCACTTTCCTTGATGCCTTTTATTTCTCAATTGTGACAATGACAACTGTAGGGTTCGGCGACGTTACGCCAATTTCAGAATTAGGTCGCTTGCTAACAGTACTGATGATTTTAACAGGAATTGCGTTGATTCCTTGGCAAGTGGGTGATTTGATTAAGCGATTAGTCAAAACTGCTAACCAAGTGGAAACAGTGTGTCCTGGTTGTGGTTGGTCTTATCACGATGCAGATGCTAAGTTTTGTAAGATGTGTGGTACGAACTTGAAAAAAGATTGACACAATGGCAGCAACTTGACGTATGTGAATTTATTTGCTACAAATGTAATACAAAACTTCAAGGAAGAAGTGACTCACAGTTGAAAAATATGTTAGGCGAACAGATTCCAAAATTGAATCAGGAATTGCCAAGATACAAGTTGCTAATTAGTATTGTAGCTCTATCGGTATTAGTGGCGATCGCTATACCAACAGCCAGCCTAATTGCAAATATGTATGGTCCTAACTTTCTCGTATTATATGGGGCAGTCATTCTCATCACTTTAGCAATCAGCGGTTGGCTGGTGCAAGATCCCACAAAAAACCAACCTCTACCTCTAATTCCTACCACACCAGATCCCTACGAAATCGCTTACTTGCAATCTCAAGAGACAGGAGTTGTTAAAGTAGCAGTTATTGACTTGATACAACGAGGTTATTTAGAAATTAATGAAATCTTGATCAAACAAGCTAAGAATCATCCCAATTTAGATGAGCTAACACCATTGCAGCGCGAAGTATTTGACTGGTTTTCTACCTCGCGTACAGCAACCGAAATGGTGTTTTTGCGATCGCTAACTGAACACGTACAACCACACTGCTCATATCAACAGCAACTACAATCAGAGCAACTTTTAAACACAGACGAATTCAAAGCCAGAAAATCGCTTACAGGCTTAATCGGAACGTTAATTATTTTAGGTTTAGGTAGCTTCAAGTTACTAGTAGCTTTGGCAAAAGGACGCCATAACGTAGGATTTCTCATTTTGATGGGTATTATTTCGCTGTACCTTCTCTGGTGTATTTGTCAGCCACCACCACGCTTGAGTAGTCGGGGAAAACTTTATCTCAAACAACTTGAGCAAACATTCGCCCAGTTAAAGCAAAAGGTAAAAACAGACTTATCTTCTGTGCTTGAATACAACTTGGTTGTAGCTCTTTTTGGTGTTAGCGCACTTGCAGGAACTCCCTACGACTACCACCAAAAAATTCTTTCACCCGTGATTAAGACTACTTCAAGTAGTAGTTCTAGCAGCGGTGGGTGTGGTAGTTCCTGTGGAGGAGGTAGTGGATGCAGTAGCGGTAGTTCCTGCGGTGGTGGCGGTTGCGGTGGTGGCTGCGGTGGCTGTGGCGGAGGTTAGTAATGATGTCTCTCCCTATATTAGGCGTGGGGCTGGGTTTTCGGGAACCGTTGAAAAGTAACTTGTTTTTGCAACAGCAGCAAGTAGACTTTTTAGAAATCGTTGTCGAACATTATTTAGATGCATCTAAGCAAAAAGAGCAAGAGTTGGAATTGCTTGCTGCTCACTTCCCGATAATTCCCCACGCTATTAATCTATCGCTTGGCAGCGCTGAAGGTTTGGATACAGATTACTTACGCAAGCTAGCCGCACTAATTAAGCGACTTAATCCCCCTTGGTGGAGTGAGCATATTTGTTTTACGAAAGCGGGTGGTGTTGATATTGGGCATCTTTCACCTCTACCTTATACTAAAGAAGCGATAGAAGTGCTTTGTCGCAACATTGCCGAAGTGCGTCGTTGGATTGATGTGCCACTGATTCTGGAAAATATAGCTTACCTGGTAACACTGCCTGGAGCCGAAATGACAGAAGCACAGTTTTTAACCGCAGTGGTTGAGCGTTCTAATTGTGGTTTACTGTTGGATGTGACTAATTTATATACCAATGCTGTCAACCACGGCTATGATGTCGGTGCTTTTTTGGCAGAATTGCCGAGCGATCGCGTGGTACAATTACACTTCGTTGGTGGACATTGGCATGATAATGTGTTAATTGACAGTCATTCCCAATCAACTCCACAGGAAGTGTGGAAACTTATGGATGAAGTGGTTGCCCGTTTTCCAGTGAAGGGAATTGTACTAGAAAGAGATGAAAACTTGCCACCTTTTACAGAATTGACAGCAGAATTGCAACAAGCACGAGAAATTGGGAGGTGTCATCGCAGATGGGCTTAGTACAATCTCAGTTCGTTTTGGCTCAGCTTTACACCAATACAGAATTTAGAGAGCGTTTCTTTGCTAACCCGCAACTTGTATGTACAGAATTAGGATTAACTTGTGATGAAGTACAGCAATTAAGTCAATTGTCTCAAAACCAAGTGAATCTTTTCGCTAATTCTCTGAAGTGGAAGCGATTGGGAGAAATACGCGAATTACTACCCCGCACTGCACAGGCGTTGGGTAAAAATTTTACAGCTTTGTTTTGGCGCTATGCCGAAACTTACTTACCCCAGGGAATTAAGAAACACAGGGAAGATGCGATCGCTTTCGCCAATTTCATACAAAAAGTTGCACTATCCGAGGGAATTACTCCACATTTGTTGGATTTGGTAAGGTATGAAAAAGCGTGGCTCAAGGCTCATGAACAGACTAACTTCTTGACTGTATGCTGGTTACGTTATGCTGTTGACGAGGTATTGGTGCGAAGAGCGATCGCGATTTGGTTCCGTCTTTCACCACGAGGAAAGTTGCACCATATTACCATATATTGTAGAGACGCAAAATTTCGCGTCTCTACAATATTTACATGTATAGTAAATGTGAAATAGTATTACAGGTCAAATTGGTAGTTCTCATTTGCTAAGAAGGTGGAATTCGAGTAGCCTTCTTTACTCATGGCGGTTGATGTCAAGTCAGGATGGCTAAGCAAACTGGTGACATCACTACGAACACCTGATACACCTATTTGAGTGGATTGTAGCCCGTTAACAATGTTGAAGGACCAGTCCTCGTTACCAATGTACGTGCCATCACCACTGGCTTCGATCCGATTACCAAGGAAACTGCTGTTATTGGTGTTGGAAGTGTTGCCATTACCTAAAACATTGTTGCCACTGCCACTTGGTCTGTTAGCATTACCACTGACAGTGTTGTTTTCACCTAGCTGCCAGTTGCCATTGCCGCTGCTGGTGTTGCCACTACCAAAGTTCCAGTTACCATTGCCATCGGTAGTGTTGCCACTACCAAAGTTCCAGTTACCATTGCCGTCGGTAGTGTTGCCATCACTAAAGTACCAGTTGCCATTTCCGTTAGTAGTGTTGTTATTTCCAAACAACCAATTGCCATTTCCGCTGCCTGTATTACCGCTAGAACTTGCACCTGGTTCACCAGATTCTAAATTTCTCAGATCGGATATCCAGTTTTCACTAGCGTAGGGTACAGATAAGCCTTCAGGAGCTTCTGGTAAAACGCTATCTGTTGTCGAGGAGGGGATACTACCAATCGGCAAGTTTCCAGGAATGTTGCCACCAGCCGACGCTGAGGCACCACTGCCAGCACCAGCAAAGAAGGGGTTGTTTCCACCTCCACCTTGTGCGTTACCGTCTCCAGTAGGAGCGCTACCACCAGCGAAGGGATTGCTACCACTCGCTAATGAATTACTGTCAACACCAATAACGCCGAGTAATTTAGAGAAGGGGCTGTTATCATCAGGAACTAAGCTTCGCTCATCTGCAGTGCGAGTGTAGTTGTAGTTGTACTGTCCATCGTCACTAGTGGTAGATACGTTTCCTCCACCACCAGTGAACGGATTGTTGCCAAGAGCGAAAGGGTTACCACCACTACTGTCGCCGCTACCAGCACCGAAGCCACTACCACCAGAGGGTATGTTACCAGCGAAACTAGGGGTACTACCAGAAGATAAGTCAGCACCTTCATCAGATACCCATCTACCATCTGTAAAAGACCAATTACCATTGCCTTGGATACTGTTCTCACTCATCGGAATTACTCCTGATATGGTTTACACAAATTCATCTTTTAGGTCAACAGCAAGACAAACTGAAGGCAGCTTTTTAACGCTGTCTTATTAAAGAAATCACGATGAAAATAACAGTGCTTTTAGTAAATTGCAGTTGCTTACTTAAGTAGGTTTGTGCAAGTGAATTATTCTTGGTTCTTCATGGCGCTAAGCGTGCTAAAGCACCACTACAAGCCTGATTCATAGTTATGCAACAACATGAGAGTACAGTCTAAATTGCAATTTGACTGTAATTTATATCAAAATAATATAGAATTTAGTGAACAATTTAAATGAAGAAAATTTTGATTTGTTTGTCAATTCTTTTGCTATAAAATTATGTATGTGATTTAGCTCAAGGAGATAATAGTTTTGCCAAAAAACACCAAAAATGTGACATATTCAAAGATATTTCGCTCTCAGAAGCACTCACATCCATTTTCTACTTGTAAACTACTTAAATTTATTGAAAACATCTATCTTTAGTAATAAATAGTATTTTGTATAACTCTAAACATAGATTTAAGACTTTTTAAAACCTGAAATTATTTGGTCATTAACAGCCCTTGCGTCAATGTTTGAGTCATAAAATTGGCTAATGATGTCACTTCTGATGCATTGGAAAGTGGAAGTTGACCGTCAATTAATAGCATAGCCAATCCATGCACAAGTGACCAAGCAACCCACGCCAATTCCTTTGCATCACCAGGGCGCACCATGCCAGCAGATTGTCCTTCCATAATCAGGTTGACTAACACCATAAATGTTTGTTCACCAGCAGCTACTAACGAAGGGTTGGGTTGTGTTGCCTTCATGTGTTCACCCCGATATGAGCCAAACATCACCCGATAGTGAGACGGATGAGCGATCGCATACTGTACATATGCTACGCCACTGGCTTCCAATCTTCGCAACGGATGTGGAAGTGCTTGCTCAATAGCAGTATTGAGCGCACTTGTCAGTTCCTTAAAACCTTCTTCTGCCACCGCCCCCAGTAGAATATCTTTATCGGCAAAGTGTCGGTAGGGGGCAGCATGAGATACTCCCACTCTACGGGCTACCTCCCGCAGTGACAAACTACTCACATCTTTTTCGGCAACCAATTCTATTGCCGCGTCTATTAAGGCTCGGCGTAAGTCTCCATGATGATAGTTGTCTTTTTGCGTTGTCATGCTCTTTACCTTTTTGGCGCAAATATGTTGACACTGTTAACATATCAGATTAAACTAATGTTGATAGTGTAAACATGTCAATTGACGCAAAAAAGTGAGGTTGTTCTGGTATGAGTTATTCCGTATATCAAGTAAATATTCCACAAAGCCCAGAGGCAGTCGTTTTTGTGAACGGCTTTTTGGCACGCGATCGCTTTGGATTGTTGTGGATGTGGAGAAAGCTATTGTGGATTAGGAACATGACAACTCAAGCTGAAGGGTGTGTGCAAGTTAAAGCAGGCATCTGTGGTGTGAATGAAGTGATTATGGTTAGTTACTGGCGCTCTGAAAAAAGCTTGAGACAATTTTTCAAAGGTGAACCTCATCGACAGATGATGCAGTTTGTTGCCAAAAATCCTAGTAGTCTATGTCTGTACAACGAGACATATAGCCCCTTAAAAAGTGGGAAGTATAGTCATGAACCTCAAGGCATGGCAACTATTTACGAGCACTCTTAACAGACATAGCAGTCAGAAATAATGTAGAGACGTTTCATGGAAAGTCTCTAAAAGAATATGGCAATCATAAGAACTCAACTCGCCCAATCATCTCTTCAGGTGAAAACACCTCGTAAATTAAAGTCAGTCCGGCAATAATCTCACCGATGGAACGAGTTCCTTTTTGGCAATAAGTAATACCTGGATGATTTTGATTTAAGCTTGCAATCCGCAAAAAATCAGTATCTTGAGTAAAAATGACACGACGATTCGCGCAAATAAACTCTAATTGTTCCTCATCGCTTTTAGTCAATAGTCCAACCTCCCTCGTTACGGTGACATCAATTCCGTAACGACGCAATCCAGTAGCGATAGCAGGATCGGCATTTTCATCCAAATGAAATCGAATCCGTTCACTCACCCCGCAAATTCCTTAATTTTTCTTGTAAACGAGAAGGGTGATTTTGCTTAAAGGCTTCTACAAATGCTTCATCTTCTGCCAAAGTACGATCAATAGTTTCTTGATGGTCAAAATAATACGCCATTGCCGCATGAACACAAGCCATTGACAGATTATACTTTGCAACAATTTCTGGCAATGAAAGTCCCATCTTCAAATGCATTACCACAATATCTTCGACTGCAATTCTGGTTCCCGCAATTCGTGGTTTTCCGCCACGAACTCCGGGTGTGATTTCTATGTGTTCTGTACTGACAGATAGCATGGACAAAACTTGAGCATTATGAGTGTTCACTCTCGATTTTAAGCGATCGCGTCACATAGCGATCACCATGAATATTTTCCACTTTTCTACAATTGTCTGTAAAGTTGGAAACAATTTGGTGTAAAGATTTGGTAAAGAGTTTGAGTTTTTGCGGAAAATTTACTTGATCAAGATGAAATATAGATGGCAAGTACCAGCTTGTGAAACGACTGAATAATTTCAGGAGAACAGTAAATGGTAACTACTCAAAGCTTTGACACCACTGAAACTACTTCGACTAACAGTGCCACGATTGTAATTGGCACTGGTGGTGGTGATACCTTCCGAACTTTTCAAACAGTAGTAGAAAGGAACGTTATTGTCGGCAGTGATAACCCAGATATCATTTTTGGCACACTAGGAGATGATGACATCACCGCTCTAGGTGGAGACGATACTATTTTTGGTACTGTAGGTAATGATGTAGTTAATGGCGGCAGTGGTTTTGATACTGTAGATTACAGCTTCTTAGGACAAGCAATCACACTACTTCCTCAAGGTGCAGTCTCTGAAGGCGGCTCAAGTGGAGGTAATCTCGTTAGCATTGAGAGAATTGTTGGTGCTGTCGGTCAAAATAATACCATTGACGCTTCCAGTAGTTTTGGCGGAGTATCTGTTGACATCAACTTGGCACAAAACCGAGCCACTATCAACAATATCCCTGGTATCGGTTCGCAAACCTTTACTGTGGAAAACTTTGTTAATGTCGTAGGAACGGCATCTGATGACGTGATTGTTGGGAATGATGCTAACAATACTCTGATTGGGTTAGGTGGTAATGATTCTTTAATTGGTGGTTTAGGTAACGACTTGCTGATAGGAGGAGATGGCAACGATATTTTACAAGGTAGTATAGACTCGCCAAACAGGAATCCAAACGAGCAAGATATTCTTACAGGTGGGGCAGGTTCAGACAGATTCATTCTCGGCAATGCTTCTGGTTCATTCTACAAAGTTGGTGGCAACAGTGACTTTGCTCAAATCACCGACTTCTCCTTTAGTGATAGTATTCAACTAGGAAGTGGTGATGTTTACAATGTTCAGCAAAGTGGTACTGGGTTTAACGTGTTCGTGGTGGCAAATGGTGTCAGCGATTTAATTGCGCAGGTAACAGTTTCCACAGGAACACAAACGGCAAGAACTGCGTTTGCAGCATTTGCTGATGACTCTAACTCTTTGTTAGTTCCTACAGGTGATTTCCAACTTGCTTCTGGAGAGACTAACGGTATTTTTGTAGGTGCATAGTACTCCGTCAAGTTTGTTTTGAGGGGCTCGTAGTAAGCGCTTTAGCGCTGAAGCGCTTACTACAAACCTTTCCAATGGAAGTAGATGCACAACACCTCAAATGTATTGATCAAACATCATCCCCTACCCACCATGTTCCCACAAACGCGGCAATACCTAGTACTGCTGCTAGTGCGCCCCACTTTAGAGGCGGATTCATATCCAACCAATCTAAGAAACTGGGTATTGCCAATTTACCAAAGTCTCCATCTACGCGATCGTACTTTGGAACTGGTCCATATAAATTATCTGGTGCATCCTCTGACTTCGGTTCATTGGTACGCTGTCCAACAAAACCAATCAGTGCTAACAGTGAATCTACTAGCTCAGGTGAAACACGTTGTGCTAAATCTAACGCTCTACCTACATCACCAACGATGAAATCACGAGTAGGATGTTCGGCAGTGTAAAGAATAGCATCGGCAACTAAGTCAGGTTGATAATAAGGTGGTATACCCGTAGGTTTAACCCCTAGCTTAGTACGTACCTTGTTATAGTAAGGTGTGTTGATTACAGATGGCAGTATGGATGTGACGCTGATAGGTAATCCTTCGTGCTGCAACTCTACACGCAAAGATTCTAGGAAACCTTCTAAACCGTGCTTAGAAGCGCAATAGGGACTTTGCAGTGGTAAGCTACGTCTACCTTCCATTGAGGAAATATGAATTAAGGCTCCGCGTCCCTCTTGTTTGAGTAATGGTAGTGCTACCATTGCACCATACACCTGTCCCATCAAGTTTATATCAATAATGCGTTGAAATTCCTCAGGTGTGATTTCTTCAAAGGGAGCAAGCACACCTGTAGCGGCAGCATGAACCCAGGTATCGAGTCTACCGTATTGTGCCACCGCTTTGTCGGCGATCGCTTGCACCTGCGCAAAATCACTTACATCAGCGATGACTGCTATAGCATCACCGCCAAAATTATGGATTTCTTGTACTAAAGAGTTTAGTCCTGATTCGCTGCGAGCAGCAACCACCACTTTTGCACCTTTTTGGGCAAACTTAAGTGCAGTTAACCGCCCGATGCCACTAGAAGCTCCAACGACGGCGACTACTTGCTGATTAATCGGCTTCAATTGCATAATTTATTTTCTGTACCTTCTCCCTTCCTTTATTAAGCTTTATGAAGGCTCTGTACATCTTTCATTAGGCAGACCGAAAAGTAATAAAAGATAGTAACAAGCTCACGAACTTATTCCAAAATACAAAACCATTGTTATGCTTGGCAAAATACTCAATAATCGCTACCACATCATTGATAAGTTGGGAGGTGGGTGGTTCGGCGAAACCTATCTGGCAATTGATCAGTGGCTTGATGGCGATAACCTATGTGTAGTCAAACAACTCAAGCCTAACATTATTAATAAGTCTACTTTACGCTTATTTGAGCAAGAAGCACAAGTCTTATTCAAATTGGGCAGCCATGACCAAATTCCCAAACTTTTGGCGCACTTTCAGCAAGACGAAGAATTTTATTTGGTGCAAGAATTCATTGATGGACACAATCTCACGCAAGAGATCAAACCAGGAGAGTGTTGGGGCGAAACTAAGGTAATCGAGTTGTTACAGGAAATTCTGGAAGTTTTAGATTTTGTACATCAGAACAATGTCATTCACCGCGATATCAAACCAAAAAATATGATGCGGCGTCATGATGGCAAAATCGTACTGATAGATTTCGGGGGAGTCAAACAACTCACAGCCGAGAATAGTTCCACGGTATCAACTTATATTGTGGGTACGCCGGGGTATATGCCCCAAGAACAAATCAACAATCAAGCTCAATTGTGCAGTGATATTTATGCGGTGGGAATGCTAGCCATTAGTGCGCTGACTGGGTGGAACCCGAACGAACTACCAACAGATCCCAAAACTCTCCAACTACTCTGGCGTGACAAAGCACAAGTGAGTGACAGGCTAGCCGAGATTTTAGATCATATGGTGCAATTTCACTTTGCCCAGCGCTATCAGTCAGCAAGTGAAGTGTTAGATGCTGTCAATAGTTTGTCATTGACTTCATTAGATTGGTACAACCGAGGACAGGAGTTATATAAATTACAAAGTTATGAGGAAGCAGTTATAGCCTTTGACCAAGCAATTCAAATTCAACCAGATTACTATCAAGCTTGGTACAATCGTGGTAATGCGCTACGTGGACTGAAAAAGAACTCCCAAGCGATCGCATCTTATGACCAAGCAATTCAAATTAAACGGGATTTGCCTGAAGCTTGGTATAGTCGCGGCATGGTGCTATATACCTGGGGAAGGTACGATGAAGCGATTGAGTCTTATGACCAAGCAATTCAAATTAAACAAGATCACCCAGATACTTGGTATTATCGTGGCATGGCACTGTATCGCATAGGCAGGTACATTTTAGCAATAGCCTCTTTTGACCAAGCACTCTCCATCGAACCTGATCATCAATTAGCGATCGCAAACCGTAAGCTGGCACACAAAGAGTTACGATTACGACAGTCGAAACTTTTAAAATGGCTTCGCCTTTTACTGTTTGTTGTGCTTTTTTCTTTGGTCTTTTTAGGATTTGCAGCGTTACTGTATCTTATTTATAAGCTCTCTGGATATTAGGATTTATCCCTTTCCTCTTCCGTCATCTCAGATTTATCGGTTAATGGCTTCACCACTCGTGCGATCGCTTCTTGAATAAAATCCTTGATAAACTCATCCCGACGATTGAGTTGAAACTGTCGCTGTACTACCTCAGTCATACCACCATCACCCCAATCTTGGTCATGGCGAAAATACTCAATAAAACTCTTACCAGCAATGCGTGTTAGGTAAGCTGCTGTCACCCCTTCAATAGCCCTACCAATAATAAAAGTACCAACATTGAGTTGTAAAGCTGTGGTAAGTAATTCCAGCGCACCCCTAACAATTCCCAAACTAGCGATAGTTTTTGCTAAAGAAACGGCTAACTCTCGCCCTCTTTCCAAATTTAATTCGCAGCCGTAAACTTTGCCAATTTCCACTACCATTTGAGCATTAACAGCAGCCGTTGCTAGCAAATCTACAAATGGTATGGGTGTTACCGCAACCACACCAGCACCAATCCACTGAAATCGGGTTACTATTTTCTCAGCTTGACGACGACGTTGAGCATCAATGAGTTTCCGCGCTTCTTCTCCCAATCGTAGAGATTGCAGGAGAATGTTATCTGCGACTAAATCTTCACCCTCTGCCCGTAAAATCACTGCGATTCGCCTGAGTAGTGGTAAAATATCTACATCAGGCTGAAAAATTTCGCTATCTTCTAATTGTACTGGTTGAGGATTGGCAGTAATTGCTACCACATCATTAGGCGCAATAAATCCCTTTACTCGCTCACGCAAGCGTTCCAGAATCGCTTGTTTATCTTCTTGTGTGTATAAATCTGTTTTATTAAGAACAAGGAGCGATCGCTTGCCAATTTCTGCCAAGACTCGCAAAGGTTCATATTCTGAACGCCGGATATCATTATCCACCACAAACAACAGTAAATTTGCGTCCGTCGCCAACTCTCGTGCCAGTTGTTCCCTTTGTGTTCCCGCCACTCCCGCTTCTAAAATTCCTGGCGTATCTGTAATTAAAATTTTGCGCTCAAGCCCCTTCAACCTCAGACAGTAAGTTTCCCCTACCGTAGTTGTTCCCATTGGTGCATCCACCTTACCTACAATGCGCCCCATAATCGCATTTACTAGCGAGGTTTTACCGGCACTGCCAGTACCAAATACTACTACTTGAATCTCACCTTGAGCTAAATTTGCTTCAATTTCCCGCTGTTTATTGCGTAAAGCTTGTCGTGCAACTTCATCTTGGATTTGTGCTATTTGTTGATCTACAGCTTGTAGTGTGGAAGAAGCAGCATCAGTTCTAGCTTCAGGAACTTGTACGTTGAGCCGTTGTCTCTTAGCGCGGCGTGTTCGCTCTTCCCCTGCCTGTATTACTAACACATAATAGACAAAGGCAGCAATTAAAGCTCCAATAACAATAACTAGCAAAAACAGTAGCAGATTACCTAGTAAAGGAGAATAGTAGGACCACTGCCAGTAGAGCCGAGAAAGAGTATCAATCACCCATAGGCTCAGGGCCAGAATGATGATTATACCAACAATGAGCGTGACTATGCGCGATCGAGGCATGGGCGGCAACAAGTAGACACATAGGGCAATGCTTATAATCTTAATGCGAAAATTGTGGCGATCGCGTTATTCTAATGCTAGAAGATAACTGTGAAGAAATGGATTTGGAAGATAGACTGGGCGATGTCGCTGCCGATTTAGTGGAATTTGAGGACAGCAGCCCATTTGCAAGTCTTAGTTTATACTAAAACATCTAGCAAGATATCAGTTTTGAATAGTATCCGCAAAGAAGCGATCGCTCAAGACCGAAAAAGCTTATATTCTCCTTAAAGTCAGATCCAAGTAGCAGCTTGCGTGTGAAAATTAGTTTTTGGTGACATAATTTAGGGAGATAAAAATATATGGGACTTTTTGACTCAATTATTGGTGCGCTCGACAATCCCAATCAGCAAGGTAATGCCGGACAATTGGGTAACATCCTCAACACTGTGCAGCAATTGAGCAATAACACAGGCACAGATCCCTCAACAATGCAATCTGCCTTGGGTATTGTCGGTAACTTTGTCCGTTCTTCTTTACAAGAAAAGCGAGCCACAGAAGGTGATGAAGCCGCACAATCTGTAGTGAATCAATTTGGCGGCACTTCGCCTAACCCCTCAGCCGTTGACTCGCTATTCTCTGGTATAATGCAACAACAAGTGGCTCAGATTGTGCAAGAGCGCACTGGCTTAAATGCGGGAATCGTTCAACAATTGCTACCAACATTGGTTCCTATAGTTCTGAATTTCTTGAAAACTGGGTCAAATTCTCAATTAGGAGGAAATTCAGTCCTAAATACTTTCTTGGATTCTGACAATGATGGCGATTTTGATATCTCTGACGCTATGGGTATGGCTAGTCGATTTTTAGGACGGTAGGATTTTGGAGCCATAGATTTTGGATTTTACAGCAGATTTCAACTTTATGAAGTACAAAAATACCCCACCCGTGCTATCGCGCACCCTCGCCTTAGCAAGGGGAGGGTAGGGAGGGGTGTACTCCATTTAGATGCAAAGCGCTGTATATTCAATCCAAAATCTAAATTTTTGTAAAAATACTAGAATAATTCAGTATTAATATGCAAAATGTAGATGCAATTGTAATCGGTAGCGGTCAGGGTGGTATCCCCTTGGCTGTGGACTTGGCAAAAGAAGGTCGCAACGTTGTACTATTTGAAAGAGATTCTTTGGGTGGTAGTTGTATAAATTACGGCTGCACTCCATCCAAAGCTTTCTTAGCCGCAGCCCATACAGTCGGGCGTGCGCGTAAGGCAGAAAGTTTAGGTATCCGCTTTCAAGTGGATGTTGATTTTTCAGCAGTTATGGAGCGAGTACGCAGTATTCGCCACAGTTTTAACCAGGGAATTCAAAAGCGTTTGGAAAGTGCTGGTGTAAACGTTATCTGTGCTGAAGCATCCTTTAGTGGAGAGCGCACAGTTACAGGTGGTGAAGTCACAGTTCAAGCCCCTTTAGTCGTAATCAATACTGGTACATCATCGTTAATACCTGAAATTAATGGTTTGGAAGGTACACCATACTTAACAAATAGAAACTTTTTTGACTTAAAAGAGTTACCGCCGCGTCTATTAGTGATGGGGGGTGGTTATATTGGTTTGGAATTGGGACAAGGATTGGCTCGTTTGGGTAGCAAAACTGAGATAATTGTAAGGGGCGATCGCCTCTTAGATCGAGAAGAGCCAGATGTAAGCGAAACTCTAGCTGAAGCGTTGAGACAAGATGGTATTGGGCTGCACTTCAACGTAAAAGTTGAGAAAGTTGTTCATGATGGTATATTTACCTTAACCCTTAGCAACGGTGAACAACTTCAAGGAGAAGCTTTATTAGTTGCTACTGGACGCAAACCCAACACCAATGCGCTCAACGTTGCTGCTACTGGTGTAGAGTTAGATGAGAAAGGTTATGTCAAAATCGACGACCGTTTCCAAACTACCTGCTCTGGTATCTACGCGATTGGTGATGTTGCCAAGCAACCAGCCTTCACCCATGTATCCTGGGAAGACTATCGACGTTTAAAGGGAATTTTATGTGGTGAAAACCGGACTCGCAACGATCGCGTGCTTGGTTATGCCACTTACACAGAGCCTCAAGTCGGGCGGGTAGGGATGACTTTAGAACAAGCTCAAAAACAGGGAATCAAAGCTCGCGCCGTCACCTTACCCATAAATCAAATAGCTCGTGCCATTGAGTGGGATTACAAATTCGGCTTTTATCGAATGGTGGTTGATGAAGACACAGATAAGATTCTGGGAGCAACGCTAGTAGGTTACGAGACTGCTGAGCTAGTACACGTGTTTTTGTCCCTGATGGAAGCCAAAGCTACTTGGCAGTTGTTGGAACAGTCTGTTCATATTCATCCTACCTATGGCGAGGGTTTACCCAGTCTAGCACGTCTGCTTGTTGGAGAGGATATGCCTACATGTCCAAATAAGTAAGTTGTCGAAATAGGGGTTTTGTTGTCAAGATAAAAAAACAACAATATTTCCCCTCATCGCAACAAGACAGGAGTAGCGGGCATGGTAGGAAATCTACAACTTTTATCAAACGATAACTACAACAATAAAGGGATGAAAGTCTCTCAAAATGCTGCTACTGCTGATGAACAACTACTTGATGCTTATTCTCAAGCGGTTATTAGTGTAGTTGAAAAAGTTAGTCCAGCGGTTGTCAATATTGATGTCAAAAGACAACTACAAGGACGACGGCGCTACAATCAGCCCACGCCAGAAGTAGGAGGTAATGGTTCTGGCTTCATTTTCACACGCGATGGCTACATTTTAACCAACAGCCATGTTGTCCATGATGCCAGGACTATTGAGGTAACTCTTGCAGATGGTCGTAATTATACTGCACAGTTGATTGGTGATGACCCAGATACTGATTTGGCAGTGATTAGAATTAATGCGCCAAACTTAGTTGCAGCAAGTTTGGGCGATTCTCAATCTTTACGTGTTGGGCAATTAGCGATCGCTATTGGCAACCCATACGGTTTCCAAACTACCGTAACTAGTGGAGTGATCAGCGCGATCGGACGTTCTTTTCGATCCCGTTCTGGTAGACTGATTGATAACATCATTCAAACTGATGCTGCACTCAACCCTGGTAACTCTGGTGGACCACTAGTTACCTCTCACGGTGAAGTTATTGGCATTAACACAGCCGTAATTATCTCCGCACAAGGTATCTGCTTTGCTGTCCCAATTAACACTGCAAAGATGGTTATTCCAGCGTTAATGAAATATGGTAAAGTTCGGCGAGGCTACATCGGGGTAGGAGGACAAAACGTACAAATACCTCGTCGCGTGGTACTATTCCATGAATTGTCTGTGGAAAGCGGTATTTTGGTGATTTCTGTTGAGGAGAAAAGTCCAGCACAGAAAGCCGGTTTGGTGGAAGGCGATGTAATTGTCGGTTTCCACAATCAACCACTTGCTAGTATCGACGATTTGCATAAAGTGTTAACGCACGAGCAAGTCGGTGTGCGCTCGCCCTTAACTATCCTGCGTGGAAATCGAAAAATGCTCCTTGAGATTATACCAGAAGAGTCTCCAAGTAGCAAGGCAAATGGATAAGTAAGAACCACAGATGCACACAGATAAACACAGATAAATTAATCTGTGTGCATCTGTGTTTATCTGTGGTTCTATAATCTTTATGGGTTTGCGGTACAAACAGCCATGCAAAAACCAATTCGGATTCTATTACAGACGACTATTCCCCCGGCGGAAGATGACTGGAATATCTCCCGTTTCTCGCTGTTACACGAATATCTGGCATCTTTAAAAGACGAAGCGGGAAATCCTTTGTTTGAAGTGACGGCACGCGATCGCCAATCAGATGACGACGATCCCATTTTAAGCAACATTGACAGCTCTGAGTTTGACGAATTGTGGCTATTCGCAGTAGATATTGGGGGTGGATTGACACAAAAAGAAGTGGAGGCGATCGCTCGATTTCGGCAACGTGGTGGTGGTATGCTAGTAGCGCGTGACCATCAAGATTTAGGTTCGTGTATCTGTAATCTAGAAGATATTGGTACGGCAAACTTTTTCCATACTAAAAATCCCGATCCTGAAGAGTCTCGCCGTTGTATTGACGATCCCTACACAACCTATATTTCTTGGCCTAATTACCATTCTGGCAGCAACGGCGACTATCAAATCATTACCCCGACACAACCGATTCACGAACTTTTACACAACCCCCAAGCGCCTAGTGGGGTAATTGAATTTTTCCCCGCCCATCCCCATGAAGGTGGTGTGGGAGTACCAAAAGATGTAGAAAATGCCAGAGTAATAGCTACAGGCAAAAGCAAAGTTAGCGATCGCCCATTTAACCTTGCTGTTATCTTTGAAAGTACCAAAGATACACCTGGACGTGTTGTGTCTGAATCAACTTTCCACCATTTTGCCGATTACAACTGGGATATTGAAAAAGGTTGTCCCAGTTTTGTCGATGAGCCGCCTGGTGATGGCATGAAAAAAGAGCCACGCGCCCTAGATGATATTAAAACTTATGTACGTAATTTAGCGGTGTGGTTGTCCAAGACATAAATTTCTTGGCTAAAAGCTTAAGTCAGAAGACAGCTGAGTGCGTCAATCTTTCAGTCCGTTAAAACGGACTTGAACTACTAGCCTTGAACTTCAGTTCAAGGCGTACTAAAATACCCATGTCAAAAAATTCATCAAGAGAAAACTCTAGTACACCAGTTGAACCAACTTTGACCGAAATTAGCTTAGTGATACGCTTGCGGAAAATTCGCCACATGATCCTAGACTATGCGCTGGGTAATGCAATATTAGGACTCATTCCCATTCCCCGACTGTTCACCCTAAAGTTGTTAGTTGCCGCAATCTTCATCATCAAAATGATACGTAATATCGGGGCAAAGTGGGATTTTCCCAAAGCAAAGGATGCATTGGCGATCGCCGGGAATATTTTTGGCTGGATAGGTGCTTTTGCCATAGCGTTGATGGCATGGTTAACGATGATTACTATAGGAGTATTTATTCCTTACGTTGGAGGTTTTGCGTTGGCAGCAGCTTTGTTTACTTTAACATGGGTACTAGGGCAAGTGACAAACCAATTTTATTTTCAATCTTTGATTGGAATTTATACAAAACAACTGCCACCATCTTAGATAGATAAACTGATTCAATAATATCAAACTTAGATAAAATTATAAATATGAAGTTGAAGCGGCGACAAATATTAATTGGAGGCATGGCAGCCGGAATTACATCAACAATCGGAACAGAATATTTGCAGAGAAAGGCTGCGTATGAGCGCCAAAAAAAGTTGGAAGCCCTGGTAGAAAAAACTCCAAGAGATACAGATAGTTTGCTTGAAGCAACATTTGAAGCTGATGCTCGTAAAATTAACCAAGGCAAAGCAATTCAAGCATCAGTAAAACTCACGCCACCGAAAATTCCTTATAATCGGGAAACTTCTAAATTACTGATTTTGTGCAGTCGAATTGCCACCGAACAGTACTTGAAAGGTAAAGTCGATCCTGACTATGACGGCTCGATTAAATCCCTCAAAAATTATAGCAGTAAACTTGATGGCTACACTCAAATTGCCTCCTTCAAAGGAAATGACGTAGAGACTGAAGAAAACATTGAGGTTGAAGTACCAACTACGGCTCAAAGCAATAGTCAAGATCCGGTAGAACGCGATGTCAATTCTGCACAAAATCAGGTGAAGAAGACTGTAAAAGAAATTGTCAAACTAAGACAAAAAGTTTCTGTCTACATTGGATTTGTGCTAACTTCAAAAACCAACAACATTATTGTATTTCGTGGTTCTCAAACCCGTGTAGAGTGGATTAACAATCTGACTGCCTTTCAAAAGGATTACACCGATCCAATTTCTGGTCAACACTGTGGCAAAATACATTTAGGCTTTTTAGACAATTACCACGAAATCATTGAGCCAATTCCACGAGAAATAGCTAAGAAACTAAATCCATCAGTGCCTTGTTACATTTCTGGACACAGTTTAGGAGCTGCTCTAGCTACTCTTGCAGCTCTTGATATAGCACTAAATGTACCTCAACTGAGGAAGCAACTGCAATTGTATGTATACGCCAGTCCCCGTGTAGGTGATGCAACTTTTGCCAAATTGCACAATAAAATGATTCCCAACAGTTACCGCGTTGTTAACAATGCTGATGCGTTTAACTTGGTGCCACCTACCAATACTTTGGGTATCTACATTCATATTGGACAAGAATGGTCATTTTTATCTCAGAACGGCGATTTGCTGCCAAATCATGTAGTTGACACCTATCGTGCTGCAATTAATCGAGGAATTGAAACTAAACAGTAATATCTCGTCCATCTTTGTAGCGATTGTCTTGAAGGTCAAGCGATCGCAAAAACCCTTTTCAAACCTCGTTTCCCGGTAGAACCTGGAAATTCTGATATGGCGGTGTCGTCAGAACCGGAGGCAGCAGCCTTCCCAAAGGGCGTTCCCAGTCGGAGACTGGGAACGAGGTGAAGAACGCAGATGCTAATTTAAAAAATCGACAAACTCTCTTGACATAAAACCGTCTGGACGGTAAAGTTAAATTAAATTAATGTACACCGTCTAGACGGTAAATTGTAACTGGTTTAACCTCCACTGGTTTCCACACAGTTTGTGTTGACATAGCCAATGAACGCAACGTGATGTTGCGCTCCTTCGGTTAGTTTGCGCTGCAAATTTTCTTGATGTTTAAATTCTAGGAGATGCAAAATGCAATTGAATCAACAGTCGCTCGACAAAAAGCAAGACTTTCAACTCTTAGACAATCTCTTTCCCTGGTATGCCAAGATGCGCCGCGAGTCTCCCGTCTTTTATGACTCTACTAGTGAAAGTTGGATCGTGTTCAATTACCAGGATGTGAAGCGCATTCTCAGCGATTGGCAAACATTCTCGTCCAAAGTTCCTCATCCGCCCGAACAGACAGATTTCACCCAAAGCCTCAACTTTACCGATCCACCCAAGCATCGATCGCTCCGCACTTTGGTAGCGCAAGTATTCACGCAGCGGCGTGTCGAGTTACTTGCACCGCGTATAGCAGAGCTTGCCCACGAACTAATCGATCGCGTGTTTGAACAAGGACGGATGGACTTTATTCATGACTTCAGCATTCCCTTACCTGTGATTGTCATTGCTGAAATTCTCGGCATTCCCATTGAAGAGCGCGAAGATTTCAAACGCTGGTCAGACGGTATTATGGTAGAGGACAAGAGTGCTTATCGGGCAATGGGAGATTACTTCCGTGATTTGTTAGAGCAACGGCGAGGCAAACAAGGCAAAGATTTAGTTAGTGATTTGATTGCTGCCCATGAGGGAGGCGAAAAGCTGACTGCCCAAGAGCTTGTGGATTTCTGCATGGTGCTGTTGGTGGCAGGTAATGAAACTACGACAAACTTGTTGGCAAATGCGATCGTCTGCTTCCATGAGTACCCATTGGCGTATGAGCGACTCAAGAATGAGCCAACCTTGCTACCATTGGCAATTGAAGAGGTGCTGCGCTACCGCTCACCTGTGCAAATGATTTCTCGTCTCACTAAAGTTGAAACCCAAATTGGTAATCAAACCATTCCAGCAGGACAACTGATTCAAGTCTGCCTTGGCTCGGCAAACCGGGATGAACGGCAGTTTGAGCGGGCGGATGAGTTTGTGATTGATCGCCAACCAAATGAACATGTTGCTTTTGGCAATGGTATTCACTTCTGCTTGGGTGCGCCTCTGGCTCGACTGGAAGCCACCATTGGGTTACGGGCAGTACTTGAGCGGTTGCCCAATCTACGCATTACCCAAGATGCGAAGTTAGAGCCGAACGCTACTAAGGATGTACATGGGTTGAAAGCACTGCCAGTTCTGTTCTAGTCAAGTGAGGGTGATGCAGCAGTCAAATATTTCCCTTTGCTGCTGCATTATTTTATAACAAACATTCGATTTAAAAAATGTGTTTCCAATTTAAGGAAGAACAAATGGCGAAGCATTTATTACAAATTCCTAACTTTCGCCTTCTCTGGGTGGGACAATCACTTATTCTCTGTGCTGTACAGTTTTGGATTGTAGCGTTAACGTGGCTTGTACTACAGAAGACTGGATCGGGTGTGGCGATCGCAACCGTCTTACTAGCAGCCGCTGTTCCACGCGCCTTACTCACATTAGTTGGGGGAGCTATTAGCGATCGCGAATCACCCTATCGGATCGCGACATTCTCTGTCCTCATCAACACAATTCTCGTTGGCATTGTTGCTGCTCTACTTTGGTTTAACGCCATTCAACTTGGATACCTGATCATTGTTGCAGGTATCTTTGGTATCTCGGATGCTTTCTTGTATCCAGCAACGCTTTCAGCATTACCACGACTGATTGATAAATCTTTGTTGATGAAAGCCCATGCTTTGATGCAGGGAGGAGAGCAAATTACCAACGTGATTGCACCTGCGGCAGCGGGGTTGATTATTGGTGGTTTTGGGTTAGCCATCGCTTTCACCATCAATACAGTATTGTTCGCGTTAGGAGGGCTTTTTCTTTACTTCATCCGACAACCTAAAAATGTACAAAATCCATCAGTTTCTTCCTTTCAGCAGCTATTGGGTGAAATTGTCGAAGGATTACGCTATGCCTGGAAGAATCCTCCCATCCGCATCAGCCTGCTGATCATCGCCATGCTTAATCTTGCCACATTGGGACCTTTAGTTGTGGGTGTGGCTAAACTTGTTGAACTCAGATTTGGGGGAAGTGCAACGACTTATGGCTATATGCAAGCGGCTTTTGGTGTCGGTGCATTTCTGGGCGTACTTATTACCAGTCAAATTAAGTCTATAAAAACTCCTGGATTGACATTAGTGCTGCTGGCTTACAGCTTGGGGATTGGAACTGTCGGATTGGGATTTGTGCAGCAAGCATGGATGGCATATAGCGTCATTGTATTTATGGGATTAGGCGGGGGATTTGTCAGTGTGATTGCGATCGCTTGGCTTCAGCAGCAAACAAATGCCGAGATGCAAGGACGCATGATGGGCTTACTAACGTTTAGCGCTGTTGCTCTTGATCCTTTCTCACAGGCGGCTGCTGGATTTTTGATGGACATTAATCTCACACTAATGTTTGTCGTTGCCGGAGTCACAATGCTACTAACCGGAGTCGTCACCTCATTCAATCGAACAGTGAGAACGACTACTTAGAGGCAGTGTGCAAAGGTGTCGCCTCGCCTTCGCTCGATTAATGCTGTCGCCAATCCAGCTTGATTCGGACTAACCAAAATGTCAACAGGGAAAAAACTACCAATGCTGTCAAATCTATAACAACTTGCCCACTCACAGAGCAGAGTAAAGTTTGACGAAGGGCCGATGCGGCATAGGTTGCAGGACTAAAGTGTCCTATGACCAACAGTATACTTGGTAAACGGCTTGCTGGGATGAGTACCGGACCGATAAACAGCATCACCATAGTGAGGAGCAAGCTGAGAGATCCGCTTTCTTGTGGTGTGCGAGCATTCGCCCCGATAACAGCACCAAGTCCCGCTAGGGGTAGTACAGACAGGGGAATTACCAGTAGAATCAGAGGGTTTAGCTTGAGAGAAAGATTGAGGAAGAATGTACCAAACCCAAGAACGACTAACAGCGATGGCATTGAGAGAAGAAAAAATGCTAGAACACAGGCAATAATTAAGGCTTCTCGGCGAATTGGTAAGGTGGCATAGTAGTCTAAAGTTCCGGCAAAGCGCATATAGGCAAAGCGAGATGCTATTTTTTCCAAGTTGCCGAACATCAGCGTCATCACCAAATTGCCTGTGAGAATTACGCTCTTGGTTTCCTCGACTGTACCTTGCGCTAAGCTCCCCAAGGCAATGATACTTAATATCGGGGTAACTAAGCTTGTCAAGATAATACTCTGCCACGACCAACGCCAGTTCGTTAGTTCCATCAACGAGAACTTGGTTGGTGTCGCAGTTGTCGAATTTGCCATAAATCGAGTAGTTTATTGCACTCCTTACGGGCGTCGTTGCGGCTCATCCCGCGCAAATGGGCAGTGAAGAAGAGTGCTTAACCCACTGTTAAATTGTTCAGCGCCCCGCTTTCTTGGGGCATATAGCCGACGTTCATTTGTACTAGATGGGGAGCTTTAACGATATTGTGTCCGCAGAAGGCGACCGCTCCTGAATCACTCTTCAACAGGTTCACCATTTGCCGCACAAGAGTACTTTTACCTGCCCCGTTATCGCCCAAAATGCCAAATATTTCACCTTGATAAATTTGCAGTGTGATGTTATTGTTCGCTCTTATGGTTTGTCCTGGATAGGATTTGACTAAATTTTGGATGTCGTAGATAATCACGAGCAACCCCTGTTGGCGTTCAATTTGTTTTGATGTTTTGTTTTATGATTAACAAAGTAGTTACAGTTAGGATAGAGAACAATCACTAGAATGTTCCAGATTTTGTAAATAATTAGTAAATTTTATCCATACGTGTAGGCTATTTCTATTTCATAATTAGAGCAGCAACATTAACAAAAAAATTAACATATCATTATATTGACAAGGATTACAGATAATGCAAGTTCTCAAAAGATCCATCAAACCAGAAACCTATATATCGTTCCTCCACATCTACCCAACTACTTGGGGAACTGCGGGTGATATTTGTTTAATCCGTGAATCTGTAGCTAATTCAGGTACATCCAAGTTCGTAGGACACAAAATTAAACTAGCACTCCCAAAAGGGCTAGAGCGCGATCGCGTGGCAGGCTTTCCTGTGATAAAAGTTGCAGGTAATGTGGGCGATGGGCATCCTAAAGATCACCCGTCCGAATGGGAGGCTTATGATGGTGTAGATAGAGAAATAGTTCTAGCGGCTTTGAAACCTTGGGGCTTTAAGTTAATTGAGTTTAATGTGGAAGACTTGTAATCTATTTGGAGTCAATTTTATCAATACGTCTTTCCTATTTCTATTTCAGCAATGCATATCTTGATTTCACTTACATCTATCTAAAGTTAACTTATGAGTAAGTTCTAAATCGGCGGCGACGCCACGAAACTTTGTGTGGATTATTGGTTTAAATATATGAGATTTAACTTAAAAAATTACCAACCTAAAAACCTTTCTCGGACTACTGTAGTATCTTTTGCTCTGCTAGCGCTGGTTAGTGGATGTTCAACTGCTAAGCTATCACTAAATACACCTCAAGTCGAGTTACCAGGAAGTGATAAGACAGCCAAGAATCCGGTAAATCCTGTAACAAATATCGGGTTAAGTGTACCTTTGGATCGTCCAGACAAAGCTACTAATGCCAAAGTGCTGCAATACGTTCAATCGCTTAGAGTGAAAGGATTTCCCTTGCAAAACCAAGGGGTATGGATGCAATCTGACAAAACACTTTTGGCTAATCATCAAGGTACAGTGCCTTTGCCTGCTGCTTCCCTGTCCAAGGTAGCAACCACTCTCGTAGCTCTGCAAACTTTCGGACCAGAACACCAGTTTATCACACGGATTGGAGCAACAGGACCAATTGAGAACGGGGTGTTAAAGGGCGACTTGGTAGTTGAGGGCGGTTCCGATCCTTTTTTTGTTTGGGAAGAAGCTTTCGCCGTTGGCAATCTCTTAAATCAGATGGGCATTAAACGGGTGACTGGTAATCTGATGATTGTGGACAAATTTTACATGAATTTTAAAGATAACCCACAGACAGCAGGGAATTTGCTATTGCAGGGGTTGAATTCTCGAATTTGGTCAGCAGAAGCTAAAAGCCAGTATCAAAGTTTACCTTATGGTACAAAGAAACCTCAAGTTGTCATCGAAGGTTCAGTACAAGCCTTGCCTGTACCCCCCAGTAATTTGCAGCCTCTAGTAAGACATTATTCTTACCCACTTGCCGAACTTCTCAAGAGGATGAATCGCTATAGCAACAACTTTATGGCTGATAAGTTAGCTTTGGCGGTAGGCGGTGCTGAAGTCGTGGCATCCAAGGCAGCTATGGCGACGGATGTTCCCACAGCAGAAATTCAAATGATCAACGGTTCTGGTTTGGCGATGGAAAACCGGATTTCTCCCCGTGCTGTTTGTGCTATGTTTAGGGCGATTGAGAATTATCTTCGTCCTTTAAATATGACAATTGCGGATGTGTTCACGATTGTGGGACAAGATAAAGGGATATTGGATGGGCGATCGCTTCCCCAATTTGCCGTAGTAAAATCGGGAAGCTTAGATAACGTCAGTGCCTTAGCCGGAGCATTGCCCACTCAAAAACAAGGGACTGTTTGGTTTGTCGTGATGAATTCAACAGGAAACCAGAAGGCTGTAAAAGAAGGAGGAGTAACAGGAAAAACATTGCAAAATTTCCGTACTCAACAAGAAGTCCTCCTCAAAACTTTTGTGAATCAGTGGGGAGCAGTTAAAGTACCACCAACTGAGCTAACAGCTAATTCGGCAAAGAATGGTAATTCTCGTAGCGAAATTGTGGGGGTAGTCAATCGTAGTTAGGAGTCCTTGGAAATTGTGCCTAGTGCTGATATCAAATCCGTTTGGATCGCAATTATTCCTCCTTTCTCTCCCTCTGCGCCGGGGCGTATGGAGCGGTTTTTTAATTATTCAGATAAGCGCGGATTTGATATTAATACGAAGAATGCCAAATTTTTCTGCGGCTTGTAAATATTTTTGATTGTAAGTAATGATAAAGAATGCTGCTCTACTGGTGCCATAAACAAGATAAAGGTATTTTAGATGGGCGATTGCTTCCCCAAACCGCAGCATGGAAAATTCGGATTGCATCCACCAACTCATCAGCTGTGAAGTTATCACGACTCAATGCGCTGGCGTAGAAATTGGCAATCTCATGAACGATTTCTTTAAAATTCTTTACTGCGTTCATAATGCCGCCTAGCCTTCGCTCGATTGCCGCACTCTTCCATGTCACACCAACGCCGACTGCGATTTCGGCTCATATCCAAAAACACCCAACCACAATCTGTGCCTGCACACTCTCGCACACGATTAAGATTTGGATCGGTAAGTAGGTCTGTCGCAGACCGCATCACCTGCCAAAGAACTTGTTCAAGATGGTCGCAGTCCGTCCAACTCCAGGCAAACCCATTGCCAGTAAATACGAGTTTGGAATGGGTATAGGTTTGAGTCAACATCGTATTGAATTGTTCTAGATCTTCCGGTTGTGGCGATCGATCTGCACAGAACGCAGAAAAAATGCGATATAAAACCTCACGTAGGCGTATTGCCTGATGAAAGGTTGCCTGAGCATGGTTAGGGTAAAGCTTTGCTTGAGCAAGCAGGTGTTTCGCTTGTTGAGTCGTCAGAATTTGAGCCAGTTGTTCCCACATCACTAAATCTGCAAAATCATTCAACCATTCGTTCACATAGCCATTCGTCTCACGATCAACAGTATTCACAAAATCTAGACACAATCCTCCACCCACTCGTTTCAGCCGAGTCCAATCGCGATAAGAAGCGTTACTTGAAGTAGAATCCATACTCACTACTTTACCACCAAAGCTTGACTTGCTGGTTAGAATTTAGTTATTGTATAACTATCATAAACAAAATAGAGGGTTAGTGAGAAGGTCAAGAAACGCTGTCGCAAGGCAGACGCACCTTTGTGATTGAGAATGCATTTTGATTACTTCCCAGTTTTCGCAACGGATTGAAACACTTGGGTTGATTGTCCTAGTACTACGCACTCTTTCAAATCATGCTCAAATTCTCAGGAGGCACGCAATGACACGTCAGTCAAATTTTTCCATCATTGAAGCACCCTCTATATTGGGACTCAAGCCGACTGGAGTGGATTGTTTACCTGATGCACTACGCAAGGCAGGATTTTACGAGAAATTGGCTGCCGATTTTGAAGCGCGGGTTGCTGCACTGGAATTTAACCCACAGCGCGATCCTCAAACACACTTATTAAATGCTGAGGGGATAGCTACCTATTCGCGATCGCTATCCCAAGTCGTTGAACCAGTCGTTCGCTCCGGGCGCTTTCCGATTGTGCTGGGCGGAGACTGTAGCATTTTGTTAGGGAATCTTCTGGCTTTACGTAGGCTAGGGCGCTATGGGCTGTTTTTTCTTGATGGACATTCAGATTTTTGTCAACCTGAAGCCGATGCTTTTGGTGAAGTTGCATCAATGGATCTGGCGATCGCAACAGGGCGTGGTCCTGATATTGTGAGCAATATCAATGGATTGAAACCCCTGGTTCGGGATGAGGATACAGTTGTTTTTGGTGATCGCGATGGAGAGGCAACTGAAGGCTACGGAGATCACAATGTGAGATCGACCCGAATCTATACCCGCAACCTGGAAGAAGTCCGACAAACTGGAGTCAAGCAAGCTGCACTTGAGGGGCTAGACTGGTTGATGCAGAAGCCATTAGATGGATTCTGGATTCACTTAGATGCAGACGTTTTAGATGATGCGATTATGCCTGCTGTCGATTATCGAATGCCGGATGGCTTGAGTTTTGCAGAATTGATCGACGTACTGCAAGTTCTCATGGCTTCACCGAAAGCCATAGGTATCAACATTACTATCTTCAATCCTAAGCTTGATTCGGACGGCACAATCACACAAGCATTTACACAAGCATTGGTGATGGGATTGACTGCTCATTAGAGCAATAGAAAAGTCTTTAGGCGAATAACTAATGTCAATGTATTGCGTTTGCCCCAACTATGATTTCTGTGGGGCATTTTTATTCTTCTGTAACTCGGATTTTTCACAAACAATTGACTTGAATAAATTGAGCGATAGGGGCGATAATATAGACAAATAGTTACTACAATTTGTCATAATCCTCTGGCTCTACATCAGGAACTTTATTTAAAACTTGCACCAAACGATTCCCAACTACCGCGTTTGGCTTTTTCTTCTATATAGTATGATAGTCATCCATGCTGAAACTTGTGCCGATAGGGCGATTGCTACAAGTTGCTCAAGAGACATATTTTATTTGGCTGCTAAGGCTTCAATCTGTTTATATAAAGAATCGGGAATTTGCACGTTTAAGTTGCTCATGATATTTCTCCTACATGTTGTAAGAATTCTTTGGGAGTTAATACTCTAATACCAAATTTTTCTGCGGCTTGTAAATCTTTCTGATTGTAACTGATGATAAAATCTGCTTGGCATTCGACCGCTAAATCTATTAAGAAATCATCATCTGGGTCGCGTGCCATTGGTCGCCATAGATAGAAAATGTTATATCGGTTAGCTATGGCACAAATAGCTTCTATAACATTATCAATATCTTCATTGCTTAAGGTTAATTGGTCTTTTTCTCTTTTGAGGATTTCTTCGTACTCGAAGATTAAGGCGGTAGAAATATTTAATTGCCAGCGAGTATCATTTGGTAAACAAGCTTTCAATCAAGATGCCACACTCTTAATAACCTGCAAAAATTGGCGCAATACAGGAGATGAATTTTCTTGTCCTTTACGCCATACAGTGGCAATTTGACGGCTCAGATTTGCACCTTGAATATCGCGGTAAACTACACCTGCTCGATGCAGATTCCGAACGTTACTACTCAAGAGTGCCACACCAATTCCACCGGCAATCAAGCTGAGAACCGTAATCATCCAAGTTGCTTCTTGAGCCACCTTGGGACGAAATCCGGCATTTTGACAGAGGCTAATCGTCGCAGTGTGCAGGGAAGGAACGTGTTTTAATGCGGATAAAATAAACGGTTCATCTGCTAGTGCTTCTAAAGGAATTTGCGATTGAGACGCAAGGGGATGATTTTCTGGTAAGGCAATTACCAATGAATCTTCTTGGAGGGGCAAAAAGCATAAGTCTGAATCCTGTTCGTAAGTATTGGGCAAATGTTCAAACCCCACATCAAGCTGAGAATCCCGCATTTGCTGAATTGCCTCATCAATTGTCAGTTCGCGCAGTATCAGTTGTACCTTGGGGAATTGTTGACGGAAGGTTTGCAGAATTTCAGGTAAAAGACTGTTGGCAATCCCACTATTTACCCCCACAACCAACCGTCCAATTTCACCCCGACTGGCACGTTGGGCTTTGTCAATAGCCTGCTCAATATGATTTAACGCACTCCTTGCTTCTTCCAGAAAAGCTTATCCCGCAGCTGTAAGCCGAAGTGGACGTGTGCTGCGATCAAATAATTCTACCTTGAGGGCTTTTTCTAGCGATCGAATTCTTTGACTGAGGGGGGGTTGTTCAATTTGTAACTGTTCAGGCGCCCTGCTAAAGTTATTTCCAACTTCAACTACTGCAACAAAATAGCAGATCTGTCGAGAGCTACAAAATTGCTGAGATGGCGAATATCCAAAATTTTCCTCTACTATATCTTTTAAAATATACTATTTTAAATAAATGACTATTGTCAATATATTAGTTTCCTCTTAATGTATTAAACAACATCAATTCATTTTGAATTAGGTAGCATTTCGGGCGAACCGAGAGGAATTATTGCAACTATGAGTAAAATCAAGCGTGTTGTCATTGTTGGTGGAACGCACGGAAACGAACTTACTGGAATTTACCTGGTGAAAAAATTTGAGCAAAAACCCAAGTTGATTCAACGCTTAAGCTTTGAGACTCGTACTTTGGTTGCCAATCCCAAAGCATATCAAATCGGCAAACGATATGTAGATACTGACCTCAATCGCTGTTTTCAACGCTCCTGTTTGCAAAATCCAAGTCTTTTGAGTTACGAAGAGCAACGAGCCAAGGCAATTTACCTAACTTTTGGGACTGGGGGGAGCCTACAAGCTGACTTCGGGAACATCCAGTTTTGGCAAAAACACTCGAATAGTCAAGAAAAGCACATTTAATGTTAGTACCTCTTCAGAGGAAA
>NZ_JACXAE010000077.1 GCF_014698965.1 Iningainema tapete BLCC-T55 | reverse complement strand
ATTGCTAATAACCTATACTAGAAGCGGCTTTCAGACATTAAATGAATAGTTCATTTGTTCGCATTGAAAGGGCTGCCCCCTTAACCCCATCCTTGGTTGGGCGAAGCTGCTACAAAGTCGTAGGTTCGATGAAAACAAAACAGTTGAAGCCTTAGCCACAATTGAGCGTAATGCTAAGTTGCAAACCCAACTGATTGATGACTTACTTGATGTTGCCAAAATTTTGCGCGGTAAACTCAGCTTTAACTCTGACCCCGTTAATTTAACATTTGTGATTGAAGCTGCCATCGATACCGTCAGAGCATCTGCTGTTGCTAAATCAATTCTGATTCGTCCAGAGTTAGCCAATATTGGGCAGGTATCTGGTGATGCTGTGCGCCTACAGCAAGTAGTGTGGAATTTGCTTTCCAACGCCATCAAGTTTACTCCCAATGGGGGACGGGTAGAAATCCGGTTACAACGCAAAGACAACCAAGCCCAAATTATAGTCACAGATAACGGTAAAGGTATTAACCCCGATTTTCTCCCGTACATATTTGAATCTTTTCGTCAAGAAGATGTCTCCGTTACCCGCAAATACGGCGGATTAGGGTTAGGTTTAGCAATTGTGCGGCACATAGTCGAAGCCCATGCAGGTACAGTTACCGTTGACAGTCAAGGTGAAGGACAAGGAAGCACTTTCACTGTCAGTTTACCGTTGCTCAACATTGAACCAGAAAGCGATCGCACCGAGGATTTATCAGTACATGAACTCAATCTCTCAGGTATTAAGATCTTAACCATCGATGATGAACCAGACAGCCGTGATTTTCTCACAATCATGCTAGCTTATTACGGCGCAGAAGTAATGACAGTTGCCACTAGTTCCGAATTTTTAGCAGCCATAGAATCATTTCAGCCAGATGTTTTGGTGAGTGACATTGGTATGCCGGAAGTTGATGGTTATACACTAATGAAACAAGTGCGTTCTCTCCCATCACAACGCAGCAGACAAATTCCCGCAGTCGCCCTGACAGCTTATGCTGGTGAAATCAATGAACAACAAGCCTTAGCTGCTGGATTTCAAAAACATTTATCCAAACCTATAGACCCAGATATGTTAGTGCTGGCTGTAACTCAATTAACGCTGTTTCATCACTCTGGGTAGAGTATAATAACCAAGAAATTACTTAGTGTAACCGTTTTAATCGTATCCGCCAGGAAATGATTCTGTTTCAAATAGGGGCAGCTCATGTTGCCTACCCCACAAGAATTATTTATTAACTCTTCTGCCAAATCTTAATTGTCTTATCCAAACTCCCACTCACCAAAATCTCCCCCGAAACAGTAAAAGCCAACGCTGTTACTGTATGAGTATGACCAGTGAAAGTAGCTAACAATTCCCCCGTTTCTACGTGCCATAATTTAATAGTTTTATCCGCACTACCACTAGCGATAATCTGCCCATCAGGACTCATGGCGATCGCGAAAACTTCATCCCTATGTCCCTTGAGGCTATGAATTAACTCTCCAGTTTCCAGCCGCCAAATCTTAATTGTTTTATCCCGACTGGCGCTAACCAGAATTTTGCCATCGCCACTTATAGCCAAGGAACGAACAATGTGAGAATGAGCAGTAAACGAGTGTAGTAGTTGAGGTTGTGGCAATCCTACTTCTGGAACTCGCCAAACTTTTATTTTGCGATAACTGCCTGTTACCATTCGCCCATCAGGGCTAAAAGCAATGGAATGAGCTACTGTATCATCTAATGATAGAGCAAAGGCGACCTCACGCAGCCTCAAGTCCCAAAACATAACGGTTCTGTCATCACCGCCAGTTGCTAACATCCGTCCATTGCTGGTAAAAGCAACACACCGCACCATACCATTGTGCTTGTGCAGAATATCTATTAAGTCTAATGCGCCTACATGCCATAACTTAATTGTTGAATCTGCGCCCCCACTCACTAACGTATACCCATCTGGACTAAAAGCAAGGGAATTGACTTCATCTACTATCCCAGATACAATCCAAGGATGCTCTGATAAAGTACCAATTAACTCACCTTTGGTCAAATCCCATAACTTCGTTTCCCCACGACTACCGCTTGCCAATAGTGAAGTTTCACCATTTTTACCTCTTGAACTGAAGGCAAGGCAATTAATTCCTCTCTTATGCCCTTTCAAGGTTTGCCAGCATTCCCAGTCTCCGATTATATTTTTGAGTGGATGTTCTGCTAACACTGTTTGCGCTGCTACAGTCACAGTTTCATCTAATACTGAGGGCTGATTTTTTTGGGTAATTAGTGATTCTAAATACCAGCTTACTCCTCCTATGTACCATAGGTGACTAGGTGTAATATATAGCTTTGGCTCACTAAATTCAATTTGATTCGTAGGCAAGAAGCCCATAATTACTACTGGTTTTTCGTAGCCTCTTTTATGACTACTAAATGGAGCAAATAAACATAAAAAAATTAATACTTGGTGATTTTTGACATCATCCTGAGTTATTGACCATTTTATTTTGTCTTTTTTGAGACTGTTAACACTTTCTCCGTCTGTAGCGTAAACTTGGATACTAATCTTGGGGTTAGCGGTGAGTGAGTAAGAAAATTTGCTTTCGCCCCGTAAATTTCCCTCATCATCTAACACCATGTTTTGCACGGCGTCAAGTGGGACTTTTTTTACTTGTTTGCCAAAACGTTCGGCGATCGCTTTGTCAACAACTAGCTCTCGCAACAGATAAACTTCTGCTTGCTGCTGGAAATATTGAGCAAAGGGTATCGCCCCCAAAGTTGTTTCCGGATACTCAGGAGGTGTGGGTGGGGGATTGAGCGCGATGATTTCTGCTTGTTCTTTAGCATAAGATAGCAATTTTGTCAATGATTCTTCCCAAAATGCCACAACTTCACTGTGGCAACCCTTGACTTGACTTTCGAGTAAATATAAATCATGCGTCTTCGGTTTTTTTACTCGTTGAAGAAAATCAGCTTGTTGTGATTTTAGTAAGCTTATCCAATCCATGTGCAGTCCTGTGGCACAGTATTGTCTACCAATGCTGTTTGTATTAATCCCGATCAGGGATTGAGATTATCCTAACGAATTTGGAGAACAAGATACTGTTTCACACAAAGCAGTTTCTCATCAAATCTTCATGAATTACGGCGCCAAGCTAAGCCTCCTGTAGGTAGGGAGCCGCACATATCCACCAGGTTTTAGTGGGCAATGCCTACCCTACGTGTATTGCAAAAATCAAATAGTAGTCCTATGTACCGTAACCACTCTCTACATCATGAGGCACGCTGTTGAAATTCCTCAACTTGTTGTTGATTTTGATTGCTCTTGTTTCGACGAGATGACAACAATTCTTCTTTTGTAATTGGCGTTCTTCTCAGGGTATCTAAAGGAACTAAAAACTCAGATGATTGGAGCTTAATATCCAGTGCATGAATCACTGCTCTGACATCAAGATAGCTGGCATCTTCATAGTCTTTATCTTCATAGCGCTGAATTTGCTCTTCTGTTAATCCAGCTAAATTAGCAAGTTCTTTTTGGCTAAGTTTAGCTGCCATACGAGCTTTGATGAGAATTCGCGGTAAATAGTCAATATCATCTAGTTTCAGCACAATTGGTGTCTGGCGATCGTGCGATGTCAGCATTTCATATTCAGCAATTTCTGCGTTCAATGCATCAAGATGATATTGTATGGTGCGGGCGTGTAGTGTCCACCCCTCTGGGTCACTTTTCTTATAGTTTTCTTCTTGCTCCAATGCAGCTAGTGATTTTTCAAATCCCCTGACACATTCTTGGGAGTATTCATATTGTTTTTCATCTTTAATCATGGTTCCCACCTTACTAAATCTATAGCTATAATTCCTTTTTTATTGTGCTTTTTATCTCTTTGGAAGAATTCTATAGAAACTAAACCATAATCTCCCACGGGCTGTTCTGTAAGTTTTCTACAATGCTAAGTAGAAAATTAGCAAAATATTATACAAAAATAGAACTTCTCTCAAGCCACGGAGACTAAATTTCCTGATGTGTCGGCTTTTAACAGTGCTGCAACAAGAATCCTGGTTAAGGGTTCTAAATCAGTGGGTACACGGTAGAGTGTTAATTCTTGTGTGATTAATTTTTCTTGACGATGCAGAACGCCAAACTGCCAAATCGTGCCAGTGGAAACGGCTCCAAATAGCTCGGGTTGTTGCTCCACTAATGTTGATTTTTCCCACTGATCAAGAGCAATAAGTTCAACTGCCATCTGAGTAAAACCGTTGGTCAAATCCTCTTGTTTTGCTTCAACTACTAACAGATTGGTTTTAGTTCTGAGTAAATAATCCAAATCGCCTTGAAGTTGATTACTTACCTTGATGGTATATTCAATCCGCAACTGTGCTCGTGTGTAATGAATTAAATCTTCCATCACGGGGGCAATTAACATCTCTCGTCGGGATTGCTCGTTGGTGAGATCGAAGTAGGGCAATACTTCTTCCAAGCGCTATCGCCTTTCTTGTAATCGATCTAACTCTTGTTGATATTGAGGTAAATCGAGGAGAGTACGTTCCAGTGAGTAGCCATATTCCGCCAACAATTCATCGGTGGGGGCTTTGAGTTTAGCAATTTCACTCTCAGTATAAGTCCGACTGAGGTCAAGCAGGGGCATAGGATGGTAGTAGGAAGTCAGTGGTTAGGCAAGGGGGTTAAGGTAGCGATCGTATTTATTTGCTATCTTTAGCTAAGTGGCAGGAGTTAAAACATGACTCATATTATTTTAGAAGACTTAGATCCAGTCATGATCGAGCGGCTAAAAGCTCGCGCTCAAAAACATGGACGCTCTTTGCCAGCAGAAGTGAAGGCAATTTTACAGCAGGTGACTCAAGCACAGGCAAAACCCAACTCCTCTGAAGATGAAATAATCCAGCGCAAGTCAGCTTCTATCCTACAACCCACATTCCGCACTCTAACTGTCACAAAGGGGTTTTTACTGAAGATTTTTTCGACAATGAGAGTAAAAAAACACTTTACTTGCTCGTATAGTCATATTATTTACCTACCCTAAATCGGATTTTTATTCTCAATAAGAAGCAATAAGTATTTGCGTTTAATTAATAGATGAAAACTTATGGTTGTTACGCTACTATCTATATTTTATTTATAATATATTAATTAAAAGTCATTAGAATTTGTGACTATTAATTAAAATTAATAGGCTCTATTAAAAATAAATTGTAGATTCAGTCCGATTAACATTTATAATAATAGCGACAATTTTCTGGTAGGAAACTCAGAATATATTTTCTTTCTTCAGTCAAATTTGATATTAATATTTCCTGATCAAATTCAACTAAATGTATGGATTGAAAACATTACTTGTCCATCGCATAGTCGGGTTATTTACAGATTTACCAAGCTGATTTTTAATCGTCGATTCAGCCGCTGATAAGGCTGATCTTATTTGTCTTTGAGCCAAAGTATATACTAATAGGCATAATCCCATTATCATAGCCATAGCTTCAATTCTTTCTGGAGACTTAAGGAAAATACTATCTGCAAAAAATAGGGGATCCTTGAGAAACCCAAACCCTCTCTCACAGCTTTGCTGTGCCTTATATTCAGAAAGCATATCATCATTACTAAGAGATTTTTCATCTAAAATATTTGTAGCAAGTATGAAACGTCCAGCACTTTGATAGGCTATTTTAATAGCATTTATATTCTCAGATAGTGAAGCATTTACTTGATAATATTTTTTTGGCTCTTTTGATTCTTTCTCTAAATAATCGATGCTATCAATTTGATGGTACTTTAACTTTTTGTTTAAACTATCCACAGCTTTAATAGCCTCTTGCTGAGAATTAAATTTTGAGTCAAGTAGTTTTTTCAGCTTATAAACATGGGCTACCAACTTAAAGTGGGACAGTTAAAGGGAAAGTTCCCGGTCAACTAAGGTTTGGCCATAAGCAAATGCGTCCTGCGGGGAGTTAAATAGAGGAGAGAGACAAATCGGACTAATGTAGATCATCCTAACCTCCCACTCATTGCCTCTGGGTACGAGGAGTAAGGCATGATTGCGGTCAAGTGCAGCAGGTAGGGTTCGGAGTGGAGGGTTTTGGGCAGCGTCAGGAGAAAGCATCGGTTATGGCGTGCAAGCGAACAAGAACCCGTTAAGAATAACACCTTGGTTGAGATATAGCGTTAGTATAGCTTTTGAAGTAACGGTATCAGCAGATGAAGAGCGCGAAGTGGATGGCGTGCTTCGTGGCGGGAGCGAGCGGGGCGGATATTTGCCGTGATTGGGATTAATGGTGGAGCATCGCTCCGACAGATTGCGGCGGCGACAGGGTTTTCTAAAAGTAGTGTACACCGGCATCTGCAAGCGATGGCAGCGCGGCAGCAACAACCAGGCGGGGCATTGTGGGAATTAGAGAGTGGTCAACAGTGGCTGCGGGTGCTGGTGTGTGCGGTGGTCTATTTATTTGGCGTACAGCAAGGTATCGGCAACGAGCGGCTATCAGAATTTTTTCATCTTGTACACTTGGAACGCCACATTGGAGTTTCTCCGACGGCGATTGCGGGCAACAAGATCGCAGGTGGAGCAACAAATTCTGGACTATCACGACAAACAACAGGCGGCGTTAGCCACGGACGGGGTGTCCGTCGAAATCTGTGCGGGCGCGGATGAAACTTTCTTTGAGCAGATGGTATTGGTTTTACTAGATTTGGCATCGGGCTACATCTTTGTCGAGACATTAGCGACCAATCGTCGCTATGACACCTGGCTGCAAACCGTCCAAGCCGCATTAGGGACAGGAGTGCAGGTGAAGTATCTCGTCAGCGACCGCGCCAAGGCGCTGGTAAAGCTGGCTTTAGAAGGGTTAGATTGCCCTAGTATTGCCGACTTGTTTCATGGGTTAAGGGAAATTAGTAAACATGTGGGTTGCCAACTGGGACGACAGTTACACCGGGTAGAAACCCAGTTGACCAAAGTGACATCGGAGATTGAACAACGAACCAATGCGGGTAAACCAACGACGGTACAGCAGGCATCCAAGCAGGGGAGCAACGCGAAAAAGTGAGTTTGCGTATTAATAGAGCGAGCGCGAAAAACTAGCTGAAGTACTTAATAAGTATTTTTACATATTTATTAGTATTAATACTGGAAAAAAGCTTTGGAGTGAGTAGCGACGCGGTAAACTTTTGGATGATTGTGATCAAAAAAAAGGTAGGATTCCCATGGCGTAATGGTTTTTCAACGGGAAATACCTACCTTGATGAAAAAAAATATATATGCAACTCTAGATTTAATCAAATCATTGGACATTTTTAAAGAAAATGTTACTAAAGTTTTAGAATTGACTAATATTGCCGAGTTGGATGGGGTGACTCTTAAAGAAAAAGAAGAAAAAATCAGAGAGCAAGCACTGATTTTAGCTGGGCAATGTATAGCTATATTACTGTATAATCTTTCTCAATCTCAAGAAGTACTATTACACTCTGTTACTCAAACACAAGGATGGTGGCATCCCAGAACGCGAAGACACGGATATAAAAAACGACAGATATTAACAATAGGGAATGTGGAAGTAACGCTAAAATTACCATATGTAGTTGAGCGGAGAAACGAACGAAAGGGAAAAAGAAAGTCTTTACACCAAGGGTTTTACCCATTTTTAAGATGGTTGGGTATGGAAGAAGGACTAACTCCTTTGGTGTGGTCAACAATTGCTAAATATGGAACAATTAGTAGTTCCTTTGAGACGGCACGTTCTACACTGATTGATTGGGGAATTAATATTAGTCTGAAAAGGATAGAACGTCTTACTTATCATTTTGGTAAAGTAGGGCTAAGCCAACGTCAATCTAAATTATTTAATTTAAAAATTGGGAATTTACCTACAGGTAAGGTTCTTAAAGACCTACGAGTTGTAATTGCTGTAGACGGCGGAAGAACAAGAATTCGGATTAATAAAAAAGGTAGGCGAAATTCCCAAACCAATAGACATGGATTTACCGGAGAATGGATAGAGCCTAAATTATTAACGATTTATGCAGTTGATGCGCAAGGTAAAAAAATTAAAACAGGCGAGATTCCCGTTACTAATGATGGTACTTACGAAAATTATCAATTTTTCTTAGAAATTTTGAAAATGCATCTGGTTGATTTAGGTATTAGTCATGCTCAAGAGGTATTGCTGATAGCAGATGGTGCAGAATGGATATGGAAGCATATTCCCCCACTTCTTGAGAGTTTAGGACTAACCAACGAAATTTACCAATTAATAGATTTCTATCACGTAACTGAGCATTTACAATTATTTGCCTCTGCTGCTTTTACTCAAGATGCTGAGCGAAAAAAATGGATGAAAACAGCTAAGAAGTATCTGAAAAAAGGTAAGATAACAACCTTAATTGAAGAAATGACATCCCTAACCCATCAGGCAAGTGAAGAGAGCCGTAAAATTATGACGGCACAAATTAACTATCTTACCAAAGCTGATAGTGTTTGTCGTCTAAATTATGCCAAAGTTAGTGCCAAACAAATGCCGATTGGCAGTGGTGCTGTTGAGAGTTTAATCCGTCAAGTTGTCAACTTACGCCTGAAGGGAAATGGCAAATTCTGGTTAAAAAACAACGCGCTCAATCATCTTACATGCTCGTTGTCAATGGGCGGCTGGCAATTGGAACAATTTTTGTAATTCTATCTTAACAAGTTTGATTAACCCAAAACCAGCCTGATAAAAATTTTACCAACACTCCGATTTTTGGCAGATCTAAAGTAACAATAAGTACTTGTTCAAAAACACGGAGCTGGCTTACTCCACAACTCAATAAAATTAATTCTTTGATTAAAGAGCTTCTTGAGATTTCTCACCGAAGAAAGTAAGCATGTGTTTATTTTGAGAATAAAAGTAAATAAAATCACTTTTATTCCTCCGTATGGGGTTGAGCATTCACTCTTTTTGGGATTCATCTCACAAAATCGCGTTGCTCCCCCAAGCAGCAACTCCAGTCCTCTGCAGGCGGCAATGCAGGCGACCCAAGCCAATTATCACCAACAGTTGCAACAGTTGTCGCTCTGTGTCCATCCGTTTGCCATTGATGGCAGTGGCTTTCAAACCACCGCTCAGGTCATGGACGCCTTGCAAACCCCCTTGCAAGCCTTGAAAGATTTGCCACTGGTGACAGCCTTGCCCCAATCGGCTGCTGCACTCGATCAGTTTGCTCGCCTGATTCCCGACCTCGCTGCTGTCATCAATACTTGGTGGACTTGGGTACGCCAAGTCTTGATGACCGAAAACCTCGATTCTGAAACCACCGATTGGCTCATCACTTGCCTGCTGCCCCTTGTCTACTGGCAACAACAACTAACAAAGACCAAGTCCCCGACCCTGAGAACACAGTATCAAACCGCTTATAGTCAAGCCCAGCAACATTATCACCGCCACCCCAGCACAAAACTGGCATCCCCAGCTCAGATTCAGCACTGGACTAAGTGGGCGCTCGTGGATGGTGAGTCATTTTCAACGCACCTCATCTCCCGTTGAAGGTCGTAATGGCACCCTATCCCGGATTCATCACACCGCCAGAGGGATTTCTGGGCGCCGACTGAAAGTCCTGACCATTATTCACAACTGGGCGCTTAAACGCAGCGATGGTTCAACTGCCGCCCAACGCCTCTTCGGCAGACCTTTCCCTGACTTGTTCCTTGCGATTGTCAATGGAATCGCTGAGTTACCCTTACCTAGAAAGCCGAGAAAACCTGCTCCCGCTGAAGTGCCCTGTTTACAAGCTGTCCCAGCTTAAGTGAGTAGCCTAAACATGCACTATTTTTTTGATTTAGATATTCTTTTCTCTAATTTTCGTAAATCAGATTCTTTTCTTTCAGTGCTTTCTACAACTAACCATCTCTGTTCAACTCCACCGTAATTGCTTCTGACTACAGAATAATAATATCCTGTTAAAGAACTACTAATAAAATCTGTTGATAATAATGTTGATATTGCGTCTTTTGCAAGTCCTATAGTTATAGGTACTCTACATAACCATCTCGTTCCAGATAATGAACTGATATTTTTTGCGTTATACAAAGCTGCATCTGCAACCATTAAACTATCTTCATTTTCTATTTTTTCTTTTTGCATTTGTTCTTGATATTCTAAAAATATTTTAGCAAAACTTGAAGAATTTGATTGATTTCCAGATGCGGTTTTTAAAAATATTGGTACATCTCCATCGACCGATGATATTAAGTCTATGATAAATTGTTTTAAATCAGGTCTATGGTCACGAGAATAGCCATAGGTTATTTCGATAGGTACTGGTGATTTTATTTCACTATTGGATGAATTATTATGAATAATTACATCTGGTAAACTCGTACTATATTCACCATGTAAATGCAACGAAGTCGAATCTAAATGTGACGATTTTAAACTAATATCAAATTTTTTTTATCACCTGACTGCTAATAGCTAAAAATATCTCCGTTAAGCCTTTAATAAATAGTTTATCCATTACTATACCTAATTTATCATCATTAGTTGTCCTGCCTTTACTCCTTTTCCGATTAGATATTCACTCATGTTATCTTCAAAAAACTCTGGAAACATATATAAAGGACTGCTGACAAAACCCAATCCATTTAATATCATTGCTTTGACCACATGTCCTGGACTAATTTTTTCTCCTGGCTCTTGACCAATTAATTCATTAATAATTTCTACCAAGCCGATCGAGTCTATAATCCCTGCGATTATACCTAAATGGTCTATGTTTTGAATTTCAATTTCTTTTAGATTAGACATAGCGATGGAACAGAGTAAACAACATCTGCTCAAATTTTCACATTTTATGTACCTAAAAATTTATTTGCAATGTCCAAACTAAAAACTTTCAGCGTTCCGTGCATATAGCGGTTCTCCCGAACGTGAGGTACAGGAAAAAGTAATTAACCACTCATGGTACACAGATAAACACGTAACCATTCACTCCCCCCCCCATGCGCGTGGCATGAAAATTAGCAAGTTTGCACGCAGGTAAAGAATATTGGCTC
>NZ_JACXAE010000076.1 GCF_014698965.1 Iningainema tapete BLCC-T55 | reverse complement strand
GTACTGACACGTAATTTCTGCCTTTACACTTTTGCTCCCTTTTATCTAACTCCTGAAAAAATGGGCGAACCGGGAGTTATTACTTGAAAAAGCAGCTGTGGCAGAAAATTTGTTACCACCCACGCCAACAGATGAACTTGTTCAGGTAATTCAAGCGATTGGACAACATACACTAGACATCAACCGAATTTAATTGTGCATTGTCTACAACCCTTGTAGAGACGTTCCGCCGGAACGTCTCTACATTGTTTGTCTATTTGACTGCTGTTCCTGGTTTGTAGCAACTAAACTCCATAGAAAATGTTGCCATACCAGAGGTGAGCGATCGCAAGTCTGTTGAATAACCAAACATTCGCTCTAGCGGTACTTCAGCTTGAATAACCGAGTAGCCTTGTAAAGTTTGAGAACCCAATAACAAACCCCGTCGGGAAGAAAGATCCCCCTGAACTCTTCCCACAAACTCATGGGGTGTTTCCACCTCTACAAGCATAATGGGTTCTAAAATTTGGGGTTTGGCTTGAGCAAACGCTTGGGCAAACGCTTGGTGCGCCGCTGCACGGAAGGCAAATTCCGACGAATCAATCGGGTGATAGGAACCTCCTGAAAGAACCACTTTCACTCCTGTCACAGGATAACCTTCTAGCAATCCCGATTGCATTGCTTCCAGGAAACCTTTCTCACAAGCAGGAATAAACTCTTTAAGAATTGTACCACCAACTACGCGATTCTCAAACACAAACTGTTCGTCGCAAGGTTCAATCCATCCAGTAATATGGGCGAACTGACCGGGACCTCCAGACTGTTTCTTGAGTCGGTAGTCAAAAGTAGCTTGTTTTGAGATAGTTTCTCGGTAAGCTACTGCTGGTTTACCAACATCAACAAGAGCGTTATACTCCCGCTTGATCCGCTCAATGTAGATTTCCAGATGGAGTTCTCCCATCCCAGAAATCAGGGTAGCATTTGATTCTGGATCTATACTAACCCGAAATGTGGGGTCTTCCCGTTGAAAGCGGTAAAGTGCTTTAGCAACACGGTCTGCATCCTCCTGTTTTTTCGGAGTAATTGCCAGTGTAATCACTGGTTCAGGTACAAACATTCCTTCTAATGATACTTGTGTTTCAGAGGAATGCAAAGTATCACCAGAGGCACAATCTATACCCACTAGAGCAACGATATCTCCCGCAACGGCGACAGTGACATCCTCTCGCTTATTAGCGTGTATTCTCAGTATGCGACCGATTTGTAACCGTTTTCCAGTCCGCGAGTTATATACAGTATCACCTGGCTTTAAAGTTCCAGAATAGATCCGGATATAAGTTAACTGCCCAAAAGACTCCACCATCAGCTTAAATGCTAAAGCCACTACAGGATCTTCTGGGTTCGCGACATATCGCGTCTCTACCCGATCTAGAGGAGAAGGTAAATATAGAGCGATCGCATCCAATAAATTCTGCACACCCTTGTTTTTGAACGCTGAACCCAGTAACACTGGTGTAAGTTCTAAACTCAAAGTGGCATTACGGATTGTTTCCCAAATCAGTTGTTTAGGAACTTCCTTACCCTCCAACAGCAATACCGTCATCGCATCCGAAAACAGCGACAAGGCATCCAGCATTTTAGAGCGTGCTTGTTGTGCCTCATTCTCCAACGCTTCAGGTATGGGCTTTTTCACCCATTGCTCTCCATTGTTGCCCTCAAAGTAATCAGCTGTCATCTCGACTAAATCGATCACCCCCTCAAACCGATCTTCGCTACCGATAGGATACTGGAGTAACACAGCATTCAGCCCTAATCTGTCGTGCATTGCTTGCACCACTGAAAAAGGGTTTGCTCCGGTTCTATCCATCTTGTTGATGAATGCCAAACGCGGCACACCGTAACGTTTCATCTGACGATCTACAGTAATTGATTGAGACTGCACACCAGCTACCGCACACAGCACCATCACTGCTCCATCCAATACCCGCAAGGCACGTTCTACCTCTATAGTGAAATCTACATGTCCTGGTGTATCAATCAGATTAATCTGCGTGTCTTTCCACTGGCAGGTAGTGGCTGCCGAGGTTATAGTAATACCATGTTCTTTTTCTAACTCCATGAAGTCCATAGTGGCACCCTTACCACCACCCCGTACTTCCTCAATAGCATGGATTCTGCCAGTGTAGAATAGCATCCGCTCCGATAGTGTAGTTTTACCAGAGTCAATGTGGGCAGAAATACCAATATTGCGGATTCGTCCTCGGGGAACCATAACAACTTCCTTCTGTTTAAGCAAACAACTGTCACCGCATATGCGGTAATAATATTTTATATTACAACTATAATACATAAAAGTCAAGTACACATTTCATTTAAGCTAAGTAACAAGGCGTAAATAGAAGTTTGTAGTAAGCGCTGAAGCGCTTAAAATCTTTCCCTTGAGCGCTGAAGCGCTCACTACAAACATTTCAAACATTTCTTGTGGGATGGGCATCTTGCCCGTCCTTCACAACAGCATCAGTTGATTTCACTTACATTTATATAGGAATATAGAAGCAATCAACCTGTACCGCATCTATGGCAGAGATTAAACGCAGTCTAGCAGTGGTTATTGGTATCAATCAATACGTTAATGGTATTCCGATGCTCAAAACCGCAGTTAAAGATGCCACTAAAATTGCTCACATCCTGGAGACTAAATACCAATACCAAGTTCTACTAATATTGGATTTTGCTGCAACTGGTGTTGAACTCAACAATTTATTTACTGCCTTGGACAAGCAAATATTCCCCTTACCAAATGGTAGTAACATCCAGGTTGATGAAAATGACCGTATTCTTTTTTACTTTGCTGGACATGGCATTGCTTTAGATGCTTTAGATAATAGTGATGGTCCTCATGGCTACTTAGTTCCTCAAGATGCGCACATGGATAATCATAGTAGCTTACTGCCAATGACGCGACTGCATAATGCTTTGCTCAAACTACCATGCCGTCATTTGTTAGTGATTCTGGACTGTTGCTTTGCTGGGGCATTTCGCTGGGCAGGAAATCGCGAAGCTGTGCGACGCTCAAACATGTATCGCGAACGTTATGAACGCTTCATCTCTGGTTATGCCCACCAAGTGATTACCTCAGCAGCAGATGACGAAAAATCAGCCGATTCGCTGTATCGATTCGGACAAAGGAGTGAGCATGAAGGACATTCACCTTTTGCTGAACTACTTTTGAAGGCGCTGGAGGGAGAAGCTGATTTAAGCAAAGACGGTGTAATGACAGCAACAGAGTTGTATGTATATTTACATAGTGAGTTAGGTAAAACAAACCTCAAACAAACTCCAGGATTTAGTCAACTTAAACGCCATGATAAAGGCGAGTATATCTTTGTGTTCGGTGATTTTGACCCCGATAATTTAAAACCAGCACCTCCACTAGATGAAAGTAATAATCCTTATCGCGGGTTGGAATCTTTTGAGTCCGAACATAGCAAACTTTTCTATGGTAGAACAAACTTAATCGCCAAGTTGCCTGAATTTGTGAGCAACCAGCCGTTGACGGTGGTGCTGGGGGCTTCCGGAACGGGAAAATCAAGCTTGGTAAAAGCAGGCTTGATTCCACAACTCAAGGATCAACAGTGGCGCATTCTTGCTCCCTTTCGTCCGGGTGAGTCTCCTTTCGCTGCTTTGAATAATACTCTAAATAAAGAAAATTTGCCCGTGTTTCAAATGCCAATCATAGCTTTTGAGCATGAGTTGCAAACATTAGCACAGTCAGTGAGAGCATGGAGTGATGAGCATCCTAATACTAAGCTGCTGCTAGTAATCGATCAATTTGAAGAATTAGTTACTATGAGCCGCGATGATTTGGAGCGGGAAAAGTTTTTGGGTGGATTAGCAAGAGCCATCGCCGCTTTTCCAAAACAGTTACGCATTGTGGTGACTTTACGTTCAGATTTTGAACCGCAATTTCAGGATACAGCTTTAGAACCTTACTGGCAACAAGCACGCTTTATTGTTCCCGCCATGACACGAGAGGAACTGCGCTCTGTGATTGTAGAACCAGCCACTACAAGAGTAATGTATTTTGAACCACCAATTTTAGTGGATCAATTAATTGATGAAGTGGTACAAATGCCTGGTGCAATGCCATTGCTATCTTTTACGCTCAGCGAACTTTACTTGAAGTACATTAGAAGTACATTCGATGGCACTCGGAATAATCGGGCAATTACCCAACAAGATTATGAGGAATTGGGAGGAGTGACGCGCAGTCTCACCCAAAGAGCAGATGATGAATATACACAGCTAGTCAAGCTCGATCCTGCCTATGCCCAAACTATCAAACATGTGATGTTGCGGATGGTAGCTGTGGGTGAGAGTGAATTAGCTCGCAGACAAGTGCTATGTACAGAATTGGAGTATCCAGAACCAGAAAATACACGGGTGAAGTTGGCGATCGAACACTTTGTTGCTGCTCGTTTATTAGTGAAAGGACGAAATACTGAGAATCAAGAGTATATTGAACCTGCTCACGATTTCTTAGTTCGAGGATGGCAAAGGCTACGAACTTGGAAAGATAAAGAGTTAGGCTCTTTGCTATTGCAACGTGAGTTAACATTAATCGCCCATAAATGGTGCATGGAGAAGCAAAATAAAAAGGCTACTGGTTTTTTGTGGGATCAAGATCCTCGCCTCCCGTTTGTGAGGCAAGTATTTGAGTCGAAAAATAATTGGCTCAACACTGTCGAGTCGGAGTTTGTGAACAGCAGCATTCAGCAGAAAGAAAAAAATCGTTTACGGACATTTACTTTAGTTGCTGGTACGTTTGCGCTTGTATTGGGATTTGCTTTTATTCAATGGACTCAAAACCAAGATGCCCAGCTGAGAACTTTAGCTGCATCAAGCGAAGCACTGTTTGCTTCAAACAAGCAGATTGACGCATTAATAGAAGGCTTGAAAGCTCTGAAAAAAATGAAATCTACAGTTGGTATACAAGCTGATACCAAAATTAAGGTCATGTCTACGCTACACCAAATAATTTACCAGATTAAAGAGCGCGATCGCTTGTTAGGACACGAGGCTTCTATACAGAAAGTCAGCTTTAGCCCAGATGGTAGCATATTGGCTTCGGCTAGCAGTGGTGATAGTAATATAAAGCTCTGGAGGGTGGTGGATGGTAAAGAAATCTCTGCATTAAAAGCGCATAAAGGTGGGGTAAAGAGCGTCAGCTTTAGCTCAGATGGCAAAATGTTCGCTTCAACAGGTTTCCGCGACCATACCATAAAAATTTGGAATTTGGAAGACAGCAAATTAATTATAACCTTAGAAGGGCATAAAGATCGTGTCTCTAGTGTCAGCTTTAGCCCCGATAACAAGACACTAGTAGCAAGTGATTTGAAAAAAAACAATAACATTAAACTTTGGCGAGTCGAGGATGGTAAAGAACTCCAAACCTTCAAAAGTCATGAAGCTGGGGTTTATGGAGTCACCTTTAGTCCCAACCCCCCAACCCCCCTTATTAAGGGGGGCGAAGGGGGGTTAATTGCTTCAGCAAGTAAGGATAGAACAGTACGGCTATGGAGTTTGAACGGTAAGCTACTAAAAACATTATTCGGACATAAGGACGAGGTGATGGGAGTCAGCTTTAGCCCAGACGGCAAAATGCTAGCTTCAGCGAGTTTTGACACGACGATTAAACTCTGGACTATACCTGATGGCAAACAAATCGCCACTCTCACCGGGCATCAAGAAAAAGTGTTTAGCGTTAATTTCAGCCCCAACCCCCCAACCCCCCTTGCAAAGGGGGGCGAAGGGGGGTTAATCGCTTCGGCTGGTGCTGACAACACCATCAAAATCTGGCGGATGGAAGACCGTAAACAAATTGCTACACTTGCAGGGCATACTGCTTCGGTCAATAGCACCAGCTTCAGCCCAGATGGCTTGACTTTAGCTTCCGGTAGCAATGATTCTAGCATCAAACTGTGGAGTTTAGAAAGTAAGGAAATGAAGACGCTTATAGGTCATACTGCTGCAGTATATGGTATCGGTTACAGCCCGGATGGCAAAACTTTAGCTTCTGGTAGTGGAGATAATACGATCAAAGTCTGGAATTTGGAAAAACGTCAGCAAATTAAGACACTCAAGGGGCATGAAAATACTATTAATTACGTCAGCTACAGCCCAGAGGGTAAAATGCTGGCTTCGGCAAGTCTCGATCAAACTATTAAAATTTGGAATGTAGCAAATGGCAAGGAAATAAAGACGCTTAGAGGGCATCAAGACAAAGTGTACGGCGTTACCTTTAGCCCTGATGGCAAGCAGATTGCTTCTGTTAGTTCAGATCATACCATCAGACTTTGGAGTGTAGCAGAAGGCAAGGAAATTAAAACGATTAAGAAAAAGGCTTCATTCAATAGTATTACTTTCAGCCCCAACGGCAAAAAATTGGTGGCGGCTAGTGATGACGATACTATCAAAGTTTTTAATCTAGAAAATGATCAAGAAATTATGACGCTCAAAGGACATCAAGATGCTGTACATAGCATCAGCATTACTCCAAACGGTAAGCAGGTTGTTTCTGGTAGTCGGGACAATACTATCAAACTTTGGAGTTTGGAGTCTGGCAAGGAAATCACTACATTTAATGGACATACAGATAGAGTTATTGATGTCAATATTAGCCCAAACGGTAAGATGTTAGCTTCAGCAAGTTCGGACAACTCTATCAAACTATGGACTATGGAAGGTAAGGAAATTACTACTTTTAAATGGCTGGGTGCTTCATCCTATAGCGTTAAATTCAGTCCCGATAACAAGACTTTGGCTTCAAGTAGTCAAGATCAAACTATACGTTTGTGGAACTTGGAGTTATTGGATTTAAATAATTTATTGAACAGTGGTTGTGCTTGGGTAAATAATTATTTGCACAACAACCCTAAACTCAACCAAGAAGAACGACGTCTCTGCGACGACATTCGGAAAAATTAGCGTCTAAGCTATGACGTATTGAAAATGTATATTGACTCCTGACGGGTTGTCCTTTGTCATTAGTCATTGGTCAAGAGTGTTGACAAAGGACTAATGACTAATGACAGTATTAATGAAAGATCAAGTTGGCACTAATTCACCTGGACGCAATTTAGACCATTTGCCCATCTCCCGCTTGAAGCTAAGACAACCAACTACATCCCATTCCATTTCAATTACATCTTCCCGTGGACGGATGTTAACGTTGATTGAGGGTTCATTTGGTTCAAAATTAGGTGTTTCAGTTAAGTGGGGTTGTTGGTGCTGCCCTTCTACCGCGTGGTAGGTTATACAGCTATCTACATAGTGGCAGTTCACACAAATACACATAATACAACCAACTCCAGGGAGCTTTATTGTTAATGTAGCTTAAGCTAAACCATTATTCACTAGCCGATGGGTTTATTTTTATTACAATGCACTTTTCAGCTTCTTCTATTCTCACGCCCGAAGCTTGGCCTTTTAGTCTAGAATTATTGCCACAACCAGCTTACATGGTAGGTGGTGCTGTGCGGGATGCCATTTTGGGAAGAACCCGCGAGTACCTGGATTTAGATTTTGTTCTCCCATCTGGGGCGGTAAAGGTAGCTAGGAAGATAGCGAAGCATTACAAAGCAGGTTTTGTTTTACTTGATGCGGAAAGACAAATTGCGCGTGTAGTGTTTCCCCACGCTACAGTTGACTTTGCCCAACAATCGGGGGATTTAGAAACTGATTTGCACAGAAGAGATTTTACTGTAAATGCGATCGCCTACAACCCCCACACGCAAGAAATCATCGATCCACTACAGGGATATGCTGATATACAACAGCGTTTAATGCGAATGGTATCACCACGCAACTTAGAAGACGACCCTTTGCGGTTACTGCGAGCATATCGCCAAGCTTCTCAACTTAATTTTACCATCGAACCAAATACTAGAGCAGCAATTTGCTCATTGGCAGAGCAGATCACTAAAGTTGCCGCCGAACGAGTGCGGGTAGAATTAAACTACATGCTATCTGCATCTAGTGGTACTCCCTGGCTAACGACTGCATGGGAAGATGGTTTACTAAATGCTTTCTTCAAGTACGCTACAGAAGAAAGTTTCATTCACATAGCAGCAGTTGACACAGCAACAGTTCAACTTGCACAATGGCAGCAACTAGCAGAGGAACTGCGTAACTACGTGCGCGACACCGTTAAAAGCACTTGGTTAGGTATCGCCAAACTTGCTTGTCTTGTAAACCCAGAACCAGAAATAGCGGAAATAGAGTTACAGCAACTTACCTACAGTCGTGCAGAAATTAAAGCTGTAACCACCGCTTTGAGACTGTTTACACGGCTAAAAGCACCCCATATGACACTAAGAGAACAGTATTTGCTGTTCCTGGAAGCGGGAATTGTATTTCCTGCTACTGTAGTTTTAGCCGCAGCACACTATAATCGGGTAGAGGGTCTTGCACCCTTAATCACCCGCTACCTTAACCCTGATGATCCGGTCGCGCATCCCAAGCTATTGATTAGTGGGAAAAACCTAATTATAGCACTAAATATTCCCGCGTCACCCCTCATTGGTAAAATGTTGACAGAAATTGCCGTAGCGCAGATAGAAGGCAAAATATCTACACCATCCGAGGCGATCGAGTTTGCACGTCAGCTAATTGATAGTTAGGGTAAAGGTAACTCCCATTCCCAGTGAATTAGATATATATCAAGCAGCAGATATTTTGGGTGTTTCTAAAGATTATATGTGGGATTTATTAGAAGCTGGAAAAATTACATATAAGATAGTAAAAGACATCCGGAAAATGCGATATGAAGATGTCATTAAATATAAAAATTTATCTTATTCAGAAAGCATGAAAGCCCTTAATGAGCTTGCAGCCCAAGCGCAAGAACTTAATATGGGTTACTAAAAAATGTCAAAATTGACGGTAGTTTATGATGCCTTGTTTTTGATGAAGATGATGACGAGATAGAAATCCCATTTTAAAAGAAACAAAAATATATCAAATTTAGCAAAAAATAATTTGTTTTTGATTTTACGTAAACGTATATTGTTAAATTAAACACTTAAGTTTATCAATATTGGTTTCTACTACCTAAGGAAACTAGTGGAATTGAAACAAGAACGGTAATTACAACGACAATTTGAAGTTTACTCATAGCCAACATTTACTTTTTTGGAGCAGCGATTCCGATGAAAGCTAAGCAAAGGTTATTCATGGCTGCTGTTGGAGCGATCGTGACATTACTGGGAACAGTAAGTAACGCTCCCGCGCAAGCCGCTCTTTTTGACTTTCAGTTTCAGTTCAACGCTCAAGAAACTGGTGAGCCAGTTAGCGGTAACTTTGTTATTGATGACTCAATCCCCGCAGGAAGAACACCCGATGGCGGTACTTTGTATGGAAACGCCAGCCCAAATTACAATATTAATGTGGGCAATAATGTTTTTCAAGGTTCTTCCAACTCAATTGTAGTAGCACGTAATTTTGCCAGACCTGATAATAGTAGCTTAAGTGCCGACGTAATCGGTTTTGATGATTTTAGAAATTTCAATCCTAGCAATCCTCAATTTTTGGCTACGTTCGCTTTCGCGCCAAATTCTCTGCGCTCTGATGCTTTATCTGATCTACAAACTGCTCCATCAACAGCATTGGCACTTATCAATACTCCTACAGGAGCAACCCTATCTTCCGTAAATGCCTTGACAAAGATTACGCCTGTTCCTGAACCTGCTTCTACTTTAGGTGTATTAACATTGTGTGTTGTAGGTATAGGTTCCATCCTTAAGCGTAAACAGCAATTTAATTAGAATTTGTCTATTTTTGATTAATTCTCCATAAAATTGCCTCCAACCCCGGTTTAAGCTCAAGCTGGGGTTGTGTATTTTCTGTAGCAGTAGGTTAGAGTATTTTGCGGCGAACGCCCTTGTAGAGACGTACAATGGCTGGTTCTGCGTGAGAATAGACTTGGTGGGGTCAAAAACTTCGCTAGTTAGTAAGTTATTGTTAGTATATATTATAACATTATATACAGTGTAATTAAGCAATGGTACAGAAAACAGCAATTACAGAAGTTATTAAAAGTTTAGCTGAGGTAGAATCTCGTTTCAACCTGAGAAGGACTGAGGATGAGCAATTTTTCACGGAATGGTATGAGAATTTACCGGAAATTACAGACGAGGAAAAAGCATCTTTAGATATCATCAGACGAAGATACCTTTATCATCTGGCTGATGGAAATCTTACTGAAGGAACAGTAACGCTACTCATCGGTTCGCCTTTATTAGAAAAAGCAGGTTTTTACGATTATCCCTTTAAGATTCGAGGTGAGGCTTCTGTTGAACTTGTTTTTGATGAAGATGATGACGAAGTAGAAACTCTACGAGGAAGGATTGATGCTTTAGTTTTACAAAATCAGTTTTGGGTGGCGCTACTAGAGTCGAAACGAACTACTATTTCTGTGATGTCGGCACTGCCACAAACCTTGGCGTACATGATGGCAAATCCACAACCAGATAAACCTGTTTTCGGCATGATCACAAATGGCGATGCAGTTGTTTTTGTCAAACTAAGTCCACAAGGCACGCCACAGTATGATGTATCGGGTACGTTTTCGCCTGCTCCCTTGCGTAATCAGTTGTACAACGTTTTGCAAATTCTCAAACGCATTGGTCAAATAATTACCTAATCTTAATCTATTACGTCTCCCTTTGCGACTACCTCGGCGGTGCAAGCTCAAGCCGGAGGTGGTGTATTTTCTGTAGCAGTAGGTTAGAGTATTTTGCGGCGATCGCCTTTGTAGAGACGTACCATGGTACGTCTCTACACGATTGTGATTTTTGCTTATTCATATCTTGATTCACAACGCTGTTAATTTTAGCAGGATTTTTGGGAAGTATAGATATAACCCTACATTGCTTTAACAAAAATGTTCTCTCTACCTCGTCAAGCTGTTGCTGCATCTTGCGTAATCTGTTTGTGCGTGTCGGGAATTGGCTTGCTACAATTTCCCCGGATGCGGAAATTACTGAATAGTAAAAATAATGCTTCTATAGAAGCTTTACAAAGAGAAATTCAAGCAGAAAAAACTAGTCTTAACTTACTTAAACAACTACCCAGCTTTGGTTATTCTAATATAATAGGAAATTGGGTATATCTAAGGTTTTTACAATATTTTGGTGATGATGAAGCTCGTGCTAAAACAGGTTACAGTCTTAGTCCAGAATATTTTGAAGTTATTTTACAACGAGATCCAAGATTTTTAAATGCCTATTTAGGTCTTTCTACGAGTACATCATTATATGCTGGGATGCCAGAACGTTCTGTAAAATTGACGGCAAAAGGTTTAAAATCCCTATCTCCTTCTGTTCCCGAAAGATCTTATTATGTCTGGCGTTATAAAGGAACTGATGAGTTATTATTTTTAGGAGATTCGCGTGCAGCCAAGGAATCATTTACAATGGCGGCAGACTGGGCAGATAAGCATTCTGACGCCGAAAGTAAGCAAATAGCTTCTATCTCCCAACAAACTGCTAATTTCCTGGCGCGTAATCCACAAAGTAGATTTGCTCAAATTGCTACTTGGACTATGGTATTAAATAATCAAGTAGATGAGAAGACTCGTAAGATAGCGCTGAGTAAGATAGAAGCTTTAGGTGCAAAAGTCGTTACCTTACCTGATGGTAGTACTAAGATTGAACTTCCTAAAAAAGATTGATTTGTGTTGTTAAAGACATTTGTAAGGTAGGTTGGATGCTAACATTTATTTCTTAAAGCGTAAATCACAATTACAGGAATCTTTGAGATTTTCATGGTGCAACAATTAAATCATCCAGCATCATTCCCAACATCTCCAAACTTACTAATTAATCCCTCTAGGCAATTCAATAAATTACAGGAAGACTGGCATAACAAAGGAGTAATCGATCTTTCTATTCAAGATTTACCCCACGATTCATCACATATAGAATGGTGGTACGTCAATAGTCATATCACAACGATTGATGGTAGAAAATTCTCGCTATTTGCATCCTTTTTCCGTATGGCACGCGCCCGTAACGAAGATAAAAAGTTAGTTTATGCCCATACGGTAACGTGGGGACTTAGTAATGTTGAGACGCAAAAATACTACACAGACTCTGTGGTAGATAGATGTGCGCCCCAGGTAGGACTAAAAATGCTGGATAACGGTGAAAGCAAGGCAGACCCGATGTTACAGAGTGCTTTACGTGAGGTGTTTGAAAAGGGTAATGTCCCACTTCCAGATCGTCTCATGACAACAGAAGCATTTGTCAACACCGATAAATTAGAGCTTGACTTCGATGGAAATCGTTTTGTCAAACTAGACAACGGTAGTTACAAACTAACTCTGATTCACCCACAAAATATAAGTTGTGAACTTGTCTTCCAACCCCAGAAGTCAGCGGTTTGTCATGGCGACAACGGTGTAGTTAATAGTACTGGGGGCGAAGATATGTTTTACTACTTCATCCCCCGATGTCGTGTTGAAGGAACACTAACTCTTGATAATCAATCTGTACAAGTCCAATCAGCTACAGGGTGGTATGATCACGAGTTCAGCAAACCGATACTAGACGAGCCAGAAGGTAGTATAAAGCAAGATATTGCCTGGAACTGGATTTCGGCTCAACTCAGCAATGGTTATGAAGTAACAGCATACGACTTATTCGATAATAATGATGGCACTAACTGTGGACGTTGGGTAATTATCATCGATCCAGAAGGTAACAGCAAAAACTATTCAGAGTTTACATTCCAGCCTCTAGACAGTTGGACAAGCTCTCGTACATTTAACACTTATCCGATCGCATGGCAACTTGAGGTTCCAGAAGCTAATCTTTACCTCTGTGTTGAAGCTGCATTTCCAACCCAAGAATTCATCACCATCATCTCCAAGCCAGCATTTTGGGAAGGTCGCGTCAATGTTTCAGGTATCATTAATAGTGAACAGATTACTGGGCTTGGATTCGTAGAGCGTAGCGGTTTTGACTCAATAGAGAATCTTAATGACTTTTTAAGTGCGGTTGGTAGTGAAACGAGAAAATCAATTCATACTCTCTTACCTTTGTTTCCCACTCACGCACAAATTTGCCAACTCGTTGCTAGCGATGCGCACGAACACTATCTTGATGGGCTTGACTACGAACAATATTCGCGATCGCTAATTCAACCAATTCGAGAAATAGTTGATCGCGGTGGCAAATCTTGGCGTTCATATGCGTTGATTGCTTGCCTGGATATTGTTGGTGGTGATTCACAAGTATTCGCTAACTGGTTAGCTGTACCTGAACTGCTACATGTTGGTTCCCTAATTGTAGATGATGTTCAAGACCAATCAAGTGTTCGCCGGGGTGATTTATCTTGCCACCAACTCTATGGTGAAGCGCTAGCGATTAACGCTGGTACTACTAGTTACTTCTTAGGACAAGTCCTTTTACTTAACTCTCAGTTATCTGATGCTGACAAACTCAAAGTTTACGAGCTTTATTTTGAAACTTTGCGTGCAGCACATGCCGGTCAAGCAATTGATATTGATGGATTCCATCCGTTAATGAAAGAAGTTGTTAAGCAAGGTAAAAGTGAACTTTTAGAAAAACGGATTTTGGCAATGTATCGGCTTAAGTCTGGTGTTCCCGCAAGTTCTCTGGCTCAGATTGGCGCTATCTTGGGTAAAGGCACACCCTTACAAATCGAGGCTTTGGGAAATTTCTTTGAATCCCTGGGTTTGGCTTTCCAAATTATTGACGATGTTCTTAACCTACGGGGTTTTCAGAATAATTTAAAATCTCAAGGTGAAGATATTTCCTGTGGCAAAATTACCCTTCCTGTTGCCAAAGCAATGGCGAAGTTACCGCAATTAGATAGACAAATACTGTGGCAAACAATAGCATCAAAACCAACAAACGCAGATATCATCTCTGCGGTAATTGAAAAACTGGAAAGTTGTGGTGCGATCAATGCAAGCGTTCAACAGGCAAACGACTTAGTTGAATCTGCCTGGAAACGACTTGACTCCCTGTTCCCCGACTCAGATATCAAAATCAAGCTGCGTGCTTTTAGTTGGTATGTTTTAGCAAGACATTATTGACTACTGAGTGTGGGGTGTAGTGAGAATTAACCACAGATTAACACCAATGCACACAGATAATTTATCGGTGTTCATCTGTGTGCATCTGTGGTTATAAATATCCATTAATCGCTTGGGAATGCAAGACATTTAATATCTGATATGAGTCATCAAAAGAAAATAGACATTATCTATTTCGATGCAGGTTCGGGACATCGCTCAGCAGCTATGGGACTGCAATCTGCGCTTTCCAATTTGCGATCAAACTGGCAAATCCGCACAGTCAATGTTGTCGATGTGTTTGACTATCACAAAAGATTTGGTCGAATTGTTCGGGCTGGTATTAACTATTTTAATTGGCAGCTTCAGCGAGATCGGGTGTTCGATCTCAAGGGGTTAATTAATCTTTCTCTACTGTTTCACGATTTGCTATCTCCACGAGATATTGAACAGATTGCAAGGTTTTGGTCTGATTCTCCTCCTGATGTGATCGCCTCAGTGACTCCCATGTACAATCCAGCGTTGTATCGTAGTGTCCTTCTGGCTAACCCCAACACTGTTTACGTTACCATTCCGGTTGATTTTGAACAAGTCAAACCTCGTTACTGGTTTACACCGAAGATTCAACAGCACTATCTTAACGGTAGCGATCGCTTAGTTGAACAAGCCAAAGCCGCTGGAGTCATTGATGCATTTAATCATCGCATTTCTGGAATGATTATTGATCCCAAGTGCTATGAAACCTCTACTATAGAGAAGGAACTAGGGCTTGATCCCACATTACCGACTGGGTTAGTCTCCTTCGGGGGACAGGGATGTGTACTGATGACTGATATTGCCAAGAAAATATCACAATCCCATCTCCAATTCAACATGATTTTCTTGTGCGGACGTAATTCACAGGTTTTTCAAGAGTTAAGTCACTTGAATACACCCTATCGAAAAGTTGTACTTAGTTATACTCAGGAAACGCCAATTCATTATCTGCAACTAGCAGATTTTGTGATTGGCAAACCTGGAGCCATGACTATTACTGAATCGCTAATTACCGGAACCCCCTTAATTATAATTAAGAGTCGCGGGATGAAACCTGTACAACGCGGTAACGAAGAATGGGTGGTAGAGCATGGCGTAGGCAAGATATGCGATCGCCTGGATAATTTAGTACCAGCAATTAATGAGGTTTTAACTTCTCCCTCCTATCACCAGAATGCAAAAAAAGAATATCATCAGGCTGTATTTGAAGCAGCCGAGTTAATTTGTTCACTATTAGAAAATAATTTATCTCCCACCCTTACAGCATCAGTTATCTAATTGTTTCTACATCTACAGCCGAACACCGTCGTGCATAATCGCAAACAAATACTGCGGGACTACCATCAGGTCGAATAGAAAACAAAAAGTTGTCAGCAGAATAAGTAGGATGCCTTCTGGAAGTGCCAGCATAGACAGGGTTATATCCTAATAAAACTAATCCTTGTGGTGAAGATTTGAGTCGTAGTGATTGATCTACAGCTTGCGTCTTTCTTAGATTAGGGTCAAAATATCTAATCCTCATCGCTCCGGTATACCCGTTCATTAAGAGAACACTTTGATAAACAATTCCATCAACGCTATATGTTAGTTTCCAACTTCCATTAACTGGAGAATTTGCTTCTACCAGTTGAGCAATGGTGTATGATGAGGATTGAGTAACATCCACAGAAGGTGTGGGTACAGGTGACTGTACTAAAGGATTTTTAGCATCTGCTGACTTCATGCCAAACAATCCAATTCCCAACAATAAAATTCCCATTGAAGCAGTTTGTTTGAAATTCATATTTTTTCTCCTCCGCAGTGCAAGATTTGTACTTATATATATCTATCTCTGAGCTTTGGGAACTTATGCAAAAATTAGTCAAATTCTTGCCATATAAATATTTGAACTGTCAAATGCTTTTGCTCGCACTGTAGAAAAAAAATACATAACCTCAGCCTTGCAAAGACATATGGAAGTGAGACGGTTAACAGGACTAACCGTTTTTTGCCTCAGAATGCTTACTCAATTTCAAGGCTTATTGAGATAATTTTCATTCATTGCTTTATAATAAGACATAAAGAATTCTCTACATTAGCCAATCAACATGGTTACACTTGACCAAGCTCTTGAAACCGTCATGCAACTTCCCCTCGAACAACAACAGATACTAGTTGATATCATCCACAAGCGTCATATTGAAAGTCGTCGTGAGGAAATTGCTCTTGATGCTCGTGAGGCAATTGCGGCGTTTCACGCAGGTAAACTGAAACCGCAACCTGTAGAGGAAATCATTTCAGAACTGCGTCGATCCCAAGAATGAGACAACTGGTTTTAACTCCCAAGTTTAAAAGATCGTTTCGGAAGTTCGTTAAACGAAATACCAATTTACAAAAGCAGATTGAGGAAACCCTAGTAAAAATGCAATCGGATGTTTTTGCTACTGAGTTGAGTACACATAAACTTGAAGGAAAGCTAGCTGGCTTAAGAGCTTGCTCTTGTGGTTACGATTGTAGAGTTGTATTTTCAATTGAGAAAGACGAAGAAAGCGAAAGCGAGGTAATTGTGCTGCTTGATATCGGCACGCATGATGAAGTGTACTGACGACAACGAGATGATTATCGAAACCCAATAGACATCTCCAAAAATAATGTATGAACGATAATGCAACGTCTCTACAAAATCAGGAATTGAAATATGAAAGAAATAAAAAATACTACAGCAAATTATACTTTAAGATTACCATGTTCTTTGAAGACAGAGGTCGAACGTTTAGCAGCGCAAGATGGTATCAGTGTCAATCAATTCATCACAACTGCGGTAGCAGAAAAAATTTCAGCTATAAAAACATCTGATTTTTTCCTTGAACGGAAGAAAAAAGCTGACTTTACTGTTTTCCATCGAATTTTAAATCGTTCTGGTGGTGAACCGCCCCAACCAGGAGATGAATATAATTCATGTGATGTAGAAACTTAAATCGACAAACCCCACAGCGCACCTGAGCAACCCCGGCACGCAAGCATTGGTGGATGTGGGGCAGTTATTCGGCGATCGCTCTTGCTTGCTCAGCGCAAAACCTCCAATTCATTGGGATGATTTACCACTTTACGTAGGCGATTGCCTTTGACTAACACGCTTAAATTGAAGACTTTTATGGTAGGTTCTGTTCGCCAGAGCGCATATGCTTGAGATGCCTGTTCCTGAACTGACTCAGGAAGCTGATTCAGTTGCTTGCGAAATGTTTTCGTAACACTTGATTTTATAAGTGAGGTGGGAATACGTCATCTAGTGAAGCTGTTTCACCATTTGTGATTTGTTGGCGCACCATTTCGGCAAGATGATCCCATTGTTCTTCAGTAGTCGCTTCAAAACGAAGCTTCCACATCCGCTCATCCTCTATCTCTGCTAATATGCGAGTTGCGTAGACGCGGAGCGGCTTGTCGTAAGACATCGCTTCAAGCTCATCCTCTGGTAATTTCTCAAGTTCTGCAATCACATGTCGAAGTAACTCAGTCATATTTTCACAAAGCACAGAGCTGTTTACGATTATATCATAGCTTGTACAATGAGCCGCGTTTACCCTCATTAGTGAAGCGGAGTAATCTGTTCCAGGTTGCGCCCACCACTGACTCTTTTTTTGTGTGCTCAACCTAAAAGCCTTATTTGCAGATGGAATTTTTGCATAAGCCCCCGGATGTGAGAAATATATATTGGTGGGTCATTAACCGTATAAATGCGTATATGGTACTAAAACGATTGTTCCTAATTGCTTCCGGTACTTTGTTAATCAGCGTATCGCAGCCTTTTTGGTTGAATCCCATTACATATAGGGAATCTACGTTGATGGCTCAAACAGCCAGTGAGCGGACAGCACAAGCTTATAAATTGTTTCAGCAAGGTAAACAGCTATTCAACAACGCTAAATTTGAGGCGGCAATACAGTCTTTTGAGCAAGCACTGATTATTTTTCGGGAGAATAAAGAACGTTATAACGAAGGTGTAACGCTCAATAATCTCGGTCTTGGATACCTAAATTTGGGAAAATATCCTATGGCAATTAAGTACTTTCAGCAGTCGTTAACAATTGATAGGGAGAATAACGAACGTTATGACGAAGGTGTGACGCTCAATAATCTCGGTCTTGGATACCTAAATTTGGGAGAATTTCCTATGGCAATTAAATACTTTCAGCAGTCGTTAGTAATTGCTAGGGAGATTAAAGACCCAAAAAGCGAAGCGAAGGCGTTAGGTAATCTCGGTCTTGTTTTCATTTATTTAGGAGACTACGCCAAAGCAATTGAGTACCTTCAGCAGCAGTTGGTTATTGCTAGGAAGATAAAAGACAGTGAAAGTGAAGGAAAAGCGCTGGGTAATCTCGGTCTTGTTTACCTAAATAGGGCAGACTACGCCAAGGCGATTGAGTACTCTCAGCAGTGGTTAGCAATCGCCATAGAGATTAAAGATCGTCAAGGCGAGGGGTTGGCGTTAGCTAATATTGGAAATGCTTACTCCTATAAGGGAGATTATGCGGGCGCGATTAAGTACTTTCAGCAGTCGTTAGCAATTGTTAGGGAAATAAGAGACCGTCAAAATGAAGCAAAGGTACTGGGTAGTCTCGGTACTGCTTACGTTTATCTGGGAAATTACGCAGATGGGATTCCGTTACTTCAGCAGCAGCAAGAAATTGCAACGGAAATAACAGACCGTCAAAGCATAATCACGGCATGGGGTAATTTTAGTATTGCTCTCCTTAAAATGGGTGACTACGCAGGTGCAATTAAGTTCTCTGAGCAGTTGTTAGCACTTGCCAGGGAGATTAAAAACCCTCCAATTGAAGTGAAGGCACTGGGTAATTTGGGTGCTGCTTACATTCACTTAGGGAAGTATACCAAAGCAATCGAATATCTTGAACAGCAATTGAGGGTAGCCAGGAGTATTAAGGAATATCAAAGCGAAGGAAAAGCATTGGGTAATCTTGGTATTGCTTACCTATTTCTAGAAAATTATCCCAAGGCGACTGAGTACCTAAAACAGTGGTTGGCAATTGCGAGAAAAAGTGAAGATCGTCACAGCGAAGCGATAACTTTGAATGCTCTGGGAATTACTCTTTACAAATCAGGTAATCTCCCGGCTGCAGAGAAAACTCTAATTGATGGCATTAAAGCGCTAGAATCTCTTCGGCGTGGATTAGACGATCGCAATAAAATATCAGTTTTTGAGCAAGTCAATCTGATTTACTCCACTCTACAACAAATTCTAATAGCTCAAAATAAAACTGATCCTGCCTTAGAAGTAGCTGAACGTGGTCGCGCTAGAGTATTTGTCGAGTTATTAGCCTCACGTTTATCCGCAACAGATATTAGTAAGACATCGATTGATAGTCCATCCATTGCCAAAATTCAGCAAATTGCCAAGGCTCAAAATGCTACTATCGTTCAATATTCCATAACTTCCGATCTATTCAAAATTGCAGGTAAACAACAACGGAAACAATCAGAACTCTACATTTGGGTCATCAAACCTACAGGTGAAGTCACATTTCGTAAAGCGGACCTTAAACCATTGTGGCAAAAACAAAATACCTCTCTGCTTGACCTAGTTTTCGCTACTCGTGAATCTATGGGAATAGACGACAGTAGCGTATCTGGTCGAGATGTTTCTCGTTCTCTTGATGAATATAACCGTAGCATTATCAGCCAAAAAGTTTTTGATACTGACGAACTAGACCAAAGCAAAAATTTACAGCAATTGCATCAACTTTTAATTGCACCAATTGCTAATCTACTTCCCACTGACCCCAATCAACGTGTAATTTTTGTTCCACAAGATGAACTATTTTTAGTTCCCTTTCCCGCACTGCAAGACAAACAGGGTAAATACCTAATTGAAAAACATACAATTTTAACTTCTCCATCAATTCAGGTTTTGGAACTCACTCGTCAACAACAGTCCAAGGTCAAGCAAGCATCTACTAAAGATGCAATAGTTGTGGGAAATCCTACCATGCCAAGCATACCACTTAAAACAGGAGAGAAACCGCAACAACTCAGAGACTTACCAGGAGCAAAACAAGAAGCCGAAGCGATCGCAACTCTGCTCAACACTCTTGCCCTCACTGGTAAAGCTGCCACTAAAGCTGCTGTTTTAGCAAGATTACCCCAAGCTAAAATTATACACCTTGCCACCCACGGCTTATTCGATGACTTTCAGGGATTGCAAAGTGCTGTAGCGCTAGCTCCCTCTGGGGGAGATAATGGCTTACTTACCGCCGATGAAATTTTCAACCAGAAACTAAATGCAGATTTAGTTGTCCTCAGTGCTTGCAACACCGGACGTGGACGCATTACTGGTGATGGAGTAATTGGGTTATCGCGATCGCTCATTAGTGCTGGCACTCCCAGTGTCATTGTCTCACTTTGGTCTGTTCCTGACGCACCCACAGCTGAACTGATGACCGAATTTTATACAAATATGCTCCAAAGGAGACTTGACAAAGCGCAGGCATTACGAAATGCAATGCTCAAGTTAAAGGACAAACATCCCCAAGAACCGAAAAAGTGGGCTGCATTCACACTTATTGGCGAGGCGGAGTAAGCAGCAAAGAGGGGGCAATATTTCGGTTAAAGGTTGTTTGTGAGAATTTTCAGATGTGTAGAGACGCGAAATTTCGCGTCTCTACAGAGAATAGGTAATCTTTTAGCGGCAATAGAGTAATTCAAAATCTAAAATCCAAAATCGCTATGATAAATCGTCGTCATTTTTTACAATTCACAGGCTCAGCGATCGCCACTCTCGGTTTCAGCCATCTTGATATTACCCAACAAGGAAACCGCTACGCTCAAATTGTGGCGCAAAGCACTCCACGCAAGCTAGCGCTGTTAGTTGGAATTAATAAATATCCCACGAATAAGCGTTCCTTCCAAAACCTAAGAGGATGTGTCACTGATGTAAAGTTGCAAGAAGAACTTCTAGTTCACAGTTTTGGCTTTAATCGTAAAGATATCATCAAATTAACCACTGATTCACCACCTGATTACCAACCTACTCGCAAAAATATTTTAAAACAATTTGAAGAACACCTGATTAACCAGGCAAAACCAGGTGATGTAGTTGTCTTCCATTTTTCTGGTCATGGTTCCTTTTTGCGCGATCCTAATCCTATCAAAAATTGTAACACTCAAAAATTTGATGAGTTAAACAGTACCTTAGTGGTTACAGATGAAGGTCAAAATAACTTAGCGCCAGATATTATGGGACGCACTTTGTTTCTACTGAGATCTGCTTTAAAAACAGATAATGTGACAATGGTCTTGGATAGTTGCTATTCTGGTGGCGGAACTCGTGGTAATTTTATAGTGCGTTCGGTTCCTGGTGATAATCTTGAACCTCTTCCTGAAGAACTTGCTTATCAGCAACGCTGGATGAAACAGTTAAGATTAAACGAAGAGGAACTAAGACAGCGACGTTGTGCTGGAGTAGGTAAAGGGGTAGTAATTGCTTCAGCCGAAAAAGGCAAGGAAGCCGCCGATGCCAAGTTTGATGGTTTTGATGCTGGTGCGTTTACTTACTTTTTGACTCAGTATCTCTGGCAACAAAAGAATACTGTAGGTGGCACTATTGCTGAAATTAGAAACATCAAACCACTTTCTTTTCAAATTCCTGTAGTAGATGGGGATGAAAGCAAGCCAATTTATTTTATTAGTAGTAAACAAACGGCGTCCTCAGATGCTGTAATTTCCAAAGTAGAAGGGGAAAAAATAACTTTGTGGTTGGGAGGGGTAGATTATGACGGTTTAACAGCGTTTCAAAGAGGCGCTACTTTTGCTGTAGTTGATAATTCAAGAAAAGCATCAGGAAAACTAGAGTTAACATCTCCCCGTAGCGGTTTAGTTGCAGAAGCAAAACTGGTAGAAAAAGCAACGAATATTTCTCTCCAACCTGGAACTTTACTGCAAGAGTCTAGTCGGGTTATACCTGCCGATTTAAAGTTAACTATCGGTTTAGATTCCTCTTTAGCAGGGGAAGCAAGCACAGCACAAGCTGCACTTTCTAAAATTAATCGTATACAAGCTGTACCTGCAAAACAAGGAAATTCACCATATCCAAGCGAAGTACAGTATATTTTGAGTCGGATGACAGCAGATTATCGTCAATTACAAAAGCAGGGGAACATACCAGCAGTTGGCAGTATTGGTTTATTTACCCAAGGATTAGAATTGGTATCACAATCTTTTGGTCAACCTGGGGAAACTATAACAGCAGCAGTGTCTCGTTTGGAAGCTAAAATTAAATCCTTACTGGCGACGTTCATTATCAAGAAAACCTTGAATACCAATTCTTCCCAGTTGGATGTAGAAGTGGTGTTGAATTTAGTTGAACAACCAAATAAAGTTCTTGCCAGAACAGCAACATTACAGGGTAAAAATAATAGCGCTCAATCAATACAAGTTTATCCTAATCGATTACCTCTAAACAAACTGTTTCAGTTTCAAGTAACTAACAACACGAATGATAATCTTTATGTCGCTATTCTCCTTGTTGACTCCTCTGGTGACTTATTGGTGGTATTTCCTTATCGAAAAAATATCAATAATAATACACTGCTACTGAAGCCCAGTGCTACACTAATAGCTGGTCAAAGAGGACAGATGGAGTTGCAAGCAGTAGAGAAAGGATCGGCGGAAGCATTGGTGATTGTTAGTCGTTCTCCTTTAAAGAAAGCAGTGAAGGCGTTGCAATCTCTGGTAGTAGAACAAAATCGCGGTTCTGAAGCAATAGATATTAGCAGAGAGCCTGTTGAGGTAATTAGTGATTTGCTTGATGATTTGAGTGGAGAACGTGGTATCAGTGTAGAATATAAAGAAGTAAAAGTGGCAGATATTGCTACTTTGTCAATTAGTTTTGCCGTGGGTTAAGACACCTCATTGTAGATTGCTTTGGGTGCACCCTACTTTGTTGAGGTCAAGGTTATTTTCTGGTACGATGGCAGACTCATCCAATCCCAAACCCTGGAAATAGACATTAGTAATCCTGGGTTACTTTATGGTGCGACGGTTTTTACCACGTTGCGGGTATATGGCAATTCTCTTGAGCATCGTTTAACTAATTGGTACTCTCATTGCGATCGCCTGCAACACAGCTTGCAAACTTTTGCTTGGCAACAACCAGACTGGGGGCGTGTACGTGAAGGCGCACAAATTATTATGGCACATTTCCCCGTTCTCAGAATTACCATCTTTCCTGATGGTAGGGAATGGATAACTGGCAGGGTACTACCTGTTGATTTGACAGAACAGCAAAATAATGGTATAATAGCAGCCTTTGCACCACCTGAATTTTATCGCTGTCTACCATCTCATAAAACCGGAAATTATCTGAGTACTTGGTTGGCGCGGGCAAATGTCCAGCAAGTGGGAGCAACTGAAGCAATATTAGTTGATTGCCAAGGAAATTGGTTGGAAACTAGCACGGGTAATCTTTGGGGGTGGCGAGATGGCTGTTGGTGGACTCCTCCTTTGACAGCAGGGATTTTGCCGGGAGTAGTACGAGCGCAGCTTTTACAATGGTTATTAGATCGTCAGCAACAAGTTCGGGAGGAACCTTGGACAGCAGAGTTAGTCCTTGGGTTTGAGGCGATCGCTATCAGTAACAGTGTAGTAGAAGCCGTCCCTATCCATACTGTCGTTCAACCGTTAGGACAGTTAGAATATAATCCCCACCACAAATGTTTTTCACAAATACGGGATTATTTTTTATAGCATTAGAGGAGCAATATTTGGTATAACTTAAGATAAGTTAACATAATTCTTAAAAAGCCCTCTCGACAGAGAAGCTACGCGATCGCACACAAAATGCAGGAGGATCAACCAAGCGTGAATAATAAAAAATGGAGAAATGCGGGGCTGTACGCGCTGCTGTTTATTGTGGTAATTGCGCTGGGAACAGCGTTTTTCGACAAACAACCACAAAGCAGAGAGACATGGCGCTACAGTCAGTTTATTCAAGAAGTTCAAAAAGGCAAAGTAGAAAAAGTTAGCCTGAGTGCAGATCGGTCTACAGCTCTTGTTACTCCCAAGTATGACCCCAACAAGAAACTCGTTACATTAGTCAACGATCCAGACCTAATTAATACTCTTACTCAAAACAACGTCGATATAGCAGTTTTGCCCCAAACCGACGAAGGGTTTTGGTTTAAAGCACTGAGCAGCTTATTTTTCCCAGTATTACTTCTGTTTGGTTTGTTCTTCTTGCTACGCCGCGCTCAAAATGGTCCTGGTAGCCAAGCAATGAACTTTGGTAAATCCAAAGCCAGAGTGCAAATGGAACCGCAAACCCAAGTAACTTTTGGTGATGTTGCTGGTATTGACCAAGCCAAGCTGGAATTAAACGAAGTTGTAGACTTCCTTAAAAATGCCGATCGCTTCACAGCCGTTGGCGCAAAAATTCCCAAAGGCGTACTGTTAGTAGGACCTCCCGGAACTGGTAAAACCCTGCTAGCTCGTGCCGTAGCTGGTGAAGCAGGAGTTCCCTTCTTCTCCATCTCTGGTTCAGAGTTCGTAGAAATGTTCGTGGGTGTAGGTGCATCCCGCGTGCGTGACTTGTTCGAGCAAGCAAAAGCCAATGCTCCTTGTATCGTCTTCATTGATGAAATTGACGCCGTAGGTCGTCAGCGGGGCGCTGGTTTGGGCGGTGGTAACGATGAGCGCGAACAAACCCTCAACCAGTTACTCACCGAAATGGACGGCTTTGAAGGTAACACTGGTATCATTATTATCGCTGCTACCAACCGTCCTGACGTACTTGATGCAGCATTACTGCGTCCTGGTCGTTTTGACCGTCAAGTTGTGGTAGATCGTCCAGACTACGCAGGAAGAGTGGAAATTCTCAAAGTTCACGCTCGTGGTAAAACCTTGGCAAAAGATGTGGACTTGGAAAGAATCGCCCGCCGTACCCCTGGATTCACTGGTGCAGACCTTTCCAACCTGCTCAATGAAGCCGCAATTCTTGCTGCACGGCGCAATTTGACCGAAATTTCGATGGATGAAATTAACGACGCGATTGATCGTGTGTTAGCAGGTCCAGAAAAGAAAGATCGGGTAATGAGCGAAAAACGCAAACAACTGGTAGCATATCACGAAGCAGGTCATGCCCTGGTTGGTGCATTGATGCCAGATTATGACCCAGTACAGAAGATTAGCATTATTCCTCGCGGTCGCGCTGGTGGTTTAACTTGGTTCACCCCCAGTGAAGACAGAATGGATACTGGTTTGTACAGCCGTGCTTATCTAGAAAATCAAATGGCTGTAGCTTTGGGTGGTCGCATTGCTGAAGAATTAATCTATGGTGATGAAGAAGTAACCACTGGTGCTTCTAACGACCTGCAACAAGTCGCCCGTGTAGCTCGTCAGATGGTGACACGCTTTGGCATGAGCGATAGCTTAGGACCAGTTGCCCTCGGTCGTCAGCAAGGTAACATGTTCCTTGGTAGAGACATCATGGCAGAACGCGATTTCTCTGAAGAAACCGCTGCTGCAATTGATGAAGAAGTTCGTAAGCTAGTAGATACAGCTTACAAACGAGCCAAAGAAGTGTTAGTAAGTAACCGCCACATTCTCGATCAACTTGCTTCCATGCTGGTTGAAAAAGAAACTGTGGATGCTGAAGAGTTGCAAGACGTACTTGCCAACAACGACGTGAAAACCGCAGCATTTGCGTAATTCGTCGTAGAGACGCGATATATCACGTCTCTATCCATGCCAATTTTGTAGAGACGTTCCATGGAACGTCTCTACATTTTTTTGGCAAAATTTACACGTTACGCTCTAATAACCGTATCTGTATACACGATACACACGAGGGCGCGGAGAAACACCATATCCACGGTAGATACGACGATACCTGGGAGAAACACCATACCGACGATAGACACGACGCGGGTTAACACCATATCCACGATAGACACGACGATACCTGGGAGAAACACCATACCGACGATAGACACGACGATACCTGGGATATCTACGAGAACGATACACGGGATAATCGCGATACTGAGCAATTAAAGGAACACTTTCACTAGAAATAGCTTGTGTTTCATTACGTGTATTTAAAACAGAAGCATCAGCTTCAGGAATGCTCAATAGTGCCGTCGATGCAGTAAACAGTCCCAAAACCGCAAATTTGATTAGCTTAAGCATTTTTTATGACCTCATTTTTTGCAACTGGTCACAGGCTTATTACTTTTATTATTTTAACAAAGTAAATTAAAATCGTTTTTGTAAAGTATTGCAATTTTTTAGGTACAAATATTAAAGGAACCCCACCCAGCCCTCCCCTTAGCAAGGGGAGGGTTAGGGAGGGGTTTTCTATTTACTGGCGACGGTAGATTGATTTAAATAACCATAAACCAATTTAGAAACTTGATTAATAAAACTCTTTGCTCTAGCGTCACCAAAAGGTCTTCTCACCATAATCCCAGCTAAGTAACGCTTACCTTTTGCTGTCTTAACTATACCAGCATCACCAAGAATAACTCCTAAAGTTCCTGTTTTATGAGCAATTACCGCACCTTTACCAACTCCGACTGCCAACAGACTCCTGTTTTCGCATTGGCGCATGATATCTAGTACCTGAGAGTAACTAGCTTGACTAATTAACTTATTGTTAGCAATCAATGCCGACAGTCTTACCAAATCTTTAGGACTAGTCGTATTAGTTCCCTTAAAATCACCTAACAGATTACGAATTACAGTATTTTGCAGCCCCCAACTCCGAAACCGCTGATTTAACACAGCTTTACCGCCTAATCGGTCAATAATCATGTTTGTGGCCGTATTATCACTAATAGTCATCATCTTAGTTGCAGTTTCTTTGAGACTAAACCGAGTTCCAGCTCGTTTATACTGCATTGTTCCTGAACCCCCAGTCATCAAACTACCTCGCATAACTAAGGTTTCATTCAGCTTGACTCTACCAGCATCTATCTCTTGAAACAACGCAATCAGAATCGGAAATTTAATGGTACTGGCGGCTGAGAACACTTTTTCCCCATTAATATCCAAATAATTGCCTGTCTCTAAATCGAGGAAAAACATTCCTGGTGAAAGGGATTTGTTCTTAGCCATCAATGTTTTAACTTGAGAGATGAGCGGCGATAGTTCTTTATTTAATGAAACCACTCCAGCAAAAGTTGAAGCATTGTCAATTTGAACGGGAATAGGTTCTTCATCTGACGTTGAATCTGATGAAATAGTTATGTTAACACCTACACGCTCAATCGCTGAGAATTTAACTATCCAGTGCGAAGTAGAATCGCCCCTAATTAGTAAATTTTCTGGGGAGACAGTATAACCGGGTGCTAACTCAACTACTAATCTGGCTGTCTTGTCGTTAACCTGTCCGACTCGTATCTCTTTCACAGCTGCACCAAAGCTTTTACGGACTGTATCTTCACCGAGAGTAGTTCCTGGTAAGTCAATTACCAGTCTTCTGGGGTTATCAATCAAAAAAGCCGTGGGTTTAACTCCAGAATCAGTGGTTATGTCTAACTGATTCTGCGCTTGATCAAAGTACCATGATTCCAACCGAGCTGCTTTTGCCGGAATTGATAGCAGTAAAATACTGATGACGCTAAGGAACAACAAGCGTAATCTCATGCGTTGATTTTTAAGTAACTTTATTTGCTTGGAAAACTTTTCATGTATATTTCTATATTCTCCGGAAGAAATTTCAGTGTTTTCCGGAAAAAAAACTACCATTAGAGTGATCTTTTTTTTAAGATTAAGTAAAGACGTTTCCGTAATATAATTGTTCCACGCAAACAAGGTTTGCTATATTTTTGTATGTGTTGTATCCAGAGCAAAATGTCTGAGATATTACATTAAAGTAAGAATTATTAAGAAAAGTAGCGGTAATGCACAATGCCTCACATTTTATTAGTAGATGATGAAGAGCCTTTGCGAGAAAGCCTCAGCTACTCTTTACAAAAAGAAGGTTATACAGTGACGACAGCGGCAGATGGTCAAAGTGCAATCAAACAATTTCACAAACAAGTGCCAGACGTGATTTTGTTAGACTTGATGCTGCCAGAGGTTGACGGGATGGAGGTTTGCTGGCGAATTCGAGCTTTCTCGGATGTGCCGATTGTCATGCTTACTGCTAAAGACCAAGATATTGACAAAGTATGGGGGTTGGAAGCAGGAGCAGATGATTATGTCACCAAACCCTTCAATACTCGTGAACTTTTGGCACGCATCAAAGCAGTTTTACGTCGTCGCGCTGAGAAGCAATCGTAAATTTATCATGAACTGGATACCGCAAATTAAGTGGAATTCCATTCACACCAAGCTATTGGCTACTTACCTGCTACTGACAGCTTTGGGAACATCTTTCATGGCAGGATACGTTCTGTGGTCTTTTCATGCCTACTTTATGAAAACAAGGCAGGCAGAAATGCAAAACTGGAGTAAGGCGATCGCCCTAAGTGCTGCTGACGCTTTGGAAAAAGATGACATCAAACGAGTAAAATTACTGGTGCAACGCTATGGTGCAGCAGAAAGCATTACCATCCGAGTTTTTGATCCTAATGGTAAACTCATGGCTACGTCTAGCCCTAGCGATCAACAAGTAACGAACTGGCTGGTAGTACCTGGGATCAAGGCAGCGCTAAAAAATCGAGAAGAGCAAGGTGTGGCAAAAGGAGTCTTGTCCAACGATGATAGATTGTACATTGCCCAACCAATTGTGCGTAACGGTAAGTTGTTGGGTGTATTGCGGATGTCTATTACCCTGCAACAGTTTCAACGGCAGTTTGCGGTAGTGATTTGGACTGTGCTGGGAACGTTGGCTTTCACCCTTTTACTTTGTACTTTGCTGAGCGAGTGGTTAGCGCGTAGCCTATCCCGTCCAATTCAGACAATGAGAAACTTTGCAATCCGCTTAGGTAGTGGACATTTTGGCGATAAGCTCGAAATTCGTCAAAGTAATGAATTGGAGCAGTTAGCACAGGAGTTAAACCGCATGAGTGAACGGTTGGCTTCACTCGATCAGGAACGTCGTGCTTTCTTAGCAAACGTGTCTCACGAACTCCGCACCCCAATTAGCAATGTTTTGGTAACTGTGGAAGCCCTCCGTGGTGGGGCTGCTTCAGATCCGGCAGTACGCGATCGCTTCTTCCAAAATGTAGAAGATGAAACCAAACGACTGTCAAGGCTAATTCACGATTTGCTCGATCTGGGAAGATTGGAAGCTGGAGTGACTACCTTAGAACAGCAAACTATACATCTCAACAGCTTAATTAGCCGTGCGGTGAGAGCGGTAGAATCGCGAATGCAAAATTCTCGCATTTCTGTGTTGGTAAATGTGGCTGAGTTGCAAATACGGGGTGACTCAGAACGGCTTTTGCAAGCATTTCTCAATTTGTTAGACAATGCTATTAAGCATTCAGTTCCCAATTCTCGTATATTCATTTCTGGATATAGGCAAGGTAAGCTAGCTGTTGTGACAATTCGCGATCAAGGTCAAGGGATTAAGGAAAGCGATCTCTCTCGTATTTTTGAGCAGTTTTACACTGCCGATCGCTCTCGTCAAGGTAGGGGAGTCGGGTTAGGTTTGGCGATCGCTAAGCGCATTGTTGAAGCTCATGGAGGTAGCATTAGTGTCAGTAGTAAAGTTGGTCAAGGAGCTACCTTCTCTATTTATCTACCATTATCAATTACTAATATTTGAGCGGTAAAATTTCCATATACTAGGTTATGAATTACGATTTACCTGATACTCTCATTGCCGAAACAGCTTTATCAGTAGGTGGGTTGACTGACTACATTCGATTTCTCTTGGAGCAAGATGATGAGTTGCAGCGTGTTTGGGTGACTGGAGAAGTTTCTAGCGCTCACAACCATCGCAGTGGGTTATTTTTTACTTTGCAAGATCCAGATGCAGGGGCGGCGATTAAGTGTGTGGCATGGAGTAGCCAGGTGGCAAAACTCGCACAAGTACCCAAAGTCGGTGAACAGTTGATCGTTTTGGGCAGTATTCGAGTTTATCGCGATCGCGGTGAATATCAGCTGCAAGTTTGGCAAGCCATACCTGCTGGTGTTGGTTTGCAAGCTATGCGTTTTCAACAACTGCGTAACCGTTTAGCAGATGAGGGTTTGTTTGATGCCCAAAGAAAGCGATCGCTTCCGACTCATCCTAGTGCGATCTCTGTTGTCACTTCACCTACTGCTGCTGCTTGGGGAGACATACAGAAAACACTGAACCAAAGGTATCCTGGTTTACATGTTTTATTTTCTCCGGCAATTGTGCAAGGTGAGCTTGCGCCTGAATCTATTGCTCAAGCTATTAGTCGGGTGGAGCGAGATGGACGCGCTCAGGTGTTAATTTTAGCACGCGGTGGTGGTGCTGTTGAGGAGTTGGCTTGCTTTAATGATGAACGGGTGGTAAGGGCGGTTGCTAGTTGTTCGATTCCTGTGGTAACTGGAATTGGGCATCAACGGGATGAGTCTTTGGTTGATTTGGTTGCTGATGTTTGTGCTCATACTCCTACTGCTGCTGCTGAGTTAGTTGTGCCTTCGCTCTGGGAGCTTTATGCTCAACATCGGCAGCGGGTTTTGGCTTTGCATGATGGGGTGGATGAGCAATTGAATAGGGCGCGAAATAAATTGCAACAATTGGGCGATCGCTTGCGGCGTTTGCGGTTGGAAAGGCAGGTGCAGCAGGAGTTACAGGCGCTTTCTTGGCGGCAGGAACGTTTGGTGCAGGTGACGAATCAACGGTTGCAGTCGGCAAGGCAGCATGTTTTGATGTTACAAGAAAAGTTGGGGAGTCTTGATCCGAGTGCTGTTTTGCGGCGTGGTTATGCTGTGGTGAGGGGGGAGCATGGTGTTGTTCGTTCTGTTGATGAGGTGGGTTTGGGGGATGAGTTGTTGGTGCAGTTGGGTGAGGGTGAGGTTATAGTTAGGGTTGTGGAAATAAATGAACCGCCAAGGCGCCAAGGACGCCAAGAGTTTTTATGAAGGAGTTTGAGTCTGGTTGGAGTTATGAGGCTAAGGTGGCTGAGGTGGAGAGTATTATTGCTTCTATTGAGCGGGGTGAGTTGGAGTTGCAGGAGGTTTTTGATCGGTTTGCGCGGGCTGTTGAGTGTTTGCGTGAGTGTGAGGGTTTTTTGCAGGGGCGACAACAGCAGGTTGATTTGTTGGTTGAGACTTTGAAGGATGAGTAGATGGTAAGTTGTTAACTGGGGAATTGTTAATTGTTTTCAGTTAGCTTCTATTAATAATTAACTATTAACTGTAATTTATTGGTAAGGTTACGGTTATTGTTGTACCTTGTCCTTCTTCACTTTGGACTGTGATTTGTCCGTTGTGTAATTCTACGGCATTTTTGACTATGGTTAGTCCTAGTCCTGTGCCGGGAAGGTGTTTTGTGTTGTTGCATCTGAAGAATGGGTTAAATAGGTTTGGTTGATCTTCTTTGGGTATGCCTATTCCTTGATCTTGTATGCGCAAAATAACTTTGTTTTTGTCACAAGTTAGGTTGATTTGAATTTCGCTTTCTTGTGGTGAGTATTTGATGGCGTTGGTTAGTAGGTTGGTGAGGATTTGTCTCAGTAGTTTTTCGTCTAGTAGGGTGAGGTTTTGTGTGGGAGAATTTTCGGTTGATTGACTGCTAAATTTGAGTTTGTGTTGAGTGCCTGCGCAAAGTTGTAGTTGTTCGATTATTTCTTGACAAAAGTTGATAGGATTGATGGGGACTGGGTTGAATTTTAGTTTTCCTGCTTGTGTTTTGCCGATGAGGAGAAGGTCTTCTAGTATTTGATTTAAGTGTTTGACGCTGGATTGAATTTGTTGTAATATTTTACGCTGTTTTTCTCTAGGTAGTTTTTCTTGGTATTTTAGTAGGGTGTCGCAAGCTAGGAAAATGCTGGTTAGTGGTGTGCGAAATTCGTGGGAGGCGATGGAGATGAATCGGGATTTGAGTTCACTGATTTCTTTTTCTTTTAACAGCGCTATACGTGTTTCTTCGGCAAATTTGCGATCGCTTTGAATTTTTTGTGTTAGTTGCTGAAGTTTCTCTTCGCTTTGACAACGCATTTCCTGTGCTAAAAGTTTTGAGGTGAGTTGCATCTGCAACCGGGCTAAGAACCAACTGATAACAGCAAACAATCCCCCTCCCATCATATTCCAGGTGAAGATTTGCTGTTGGAAATGTCGTATTGGGGTAAATGCTGTTTTAGTCTTTTGTCTGACAAGTACTATCCATCCTAATCCAGGATAATTACGATCGCCAATACTCTGGGCAAAGCCTGTTAAATAAGTTTGTCGATCAAACCATGTTTCTGTTAGGTAACTTTTTAATCCTGATTGCGCTGCTTTAACACTTTGGAGTGAGACTAAATTTTTGGTCTGAAACTCTGGTGGCGCTGACAGTACATTACCATCATGACTGAGAATAAATATCTCTTTGTTGGCGTTATTTACTGAGTTTAGCAAAGATTTATGAAGTTTTTTAGACCATGTCCACCTGAGATGAGCACCTAGTACACTCTGTGGATTTCCAGTAGAATCTTTGATGGCAACTGCTATATCGACATGCAGTTGTTCGCTATTTGATTGGGGTAGCAATTTTGCTAGTTTTACGGCATCATCATGCACATCACTCACATAATTTACTGTACGTCCTTTGACAAACCAAGATTGTTGAGCAATGTTTTTGCCTTCTAGCAATTTTCCTGTACTGGCAACTATGTTACCTTGATTATCCGCTAAGCCAATCCAAGCGTAATTTGTGTCAGTGCTTTGTAACTTTTCTAAGAGCGCACGCTGTTGTGATACAGAATTGCGATCGCGGAGTACATCCAGTGTACTAATAATTTGCAGTTCTCGGTAGCGCTCAAATATCCCCCCATCTAATTGGTTGGTGATTTGATATGCTAGTTCTGCTAATGACTGACCTACGTCTGATGTGACATAAGCACTGGCTGTATTTCCCACAATTAAACTTACTAAAATTGATAACACAAAAGCCATACTACAGATTGTTAGTCCTAAGCGGTTTCTTAGACTATGGTGAGGATTGAGCTTGGTAGCTAAGTGAAGAGAAAACCTCAAAATTCAAGCCACTCCAGAACGTTACTGTTTTGTGCCAACTCTGTTATAGCTTTTTGGGCTACTATTTTTCTATTTTTCTTTAGTTATGTCAAGTTTTGTGTACATATATAGCGCAACTACACATAAAAGATCAGTACCAAAACAGCATAAACTTTTTTGTGTAAAGCTAATCAAAGGGGTCACTGTGGTTGAGTTTCTATTTGTTACAGATTTAGATAATACTCTTGTAGGAGACGATCGCGCTTTGGTCGATTTGAACAATCGCTTGTCTCAACATCGCCAAGACTATGGTACAAAGATTGTTTATGCTACTGGGCGATCGCCTATTCTATATCAAGAACTAAAAGAGGAAAAGAATCTTTTAGAACCAGATGCTCTGATTTTAGCTGTAGGGACTGAAATTTACCTTGATGGTAGTAAAATACCTGAGTCGAGTTGGTCAGAGTTACTTTCTCCTGGGTGGAACCGCGATCTTGTTGTAGCTACAACTAGCAAGTTTGTGGAGTTAAAGCCACAACCAGACACAGAACAGCGCTCTTTCAAGGTGAGTTTTTTCCTTGATCAGGAGGATGCTGAAAAAATTTTACCAGAACTTGAATCAGAGTTGCAAAAATGTGGTTTAAATATAAAGTTAATTTACAGTAGTGGCGTTGACCTTGACATAGTACCGCGCAATAGCGATAAAGGTCAAGCAGTACAGTTTCTACGTCAAAAGTGGAAATTTGTAGCAGAGCGGACAGTTGTTTGCGGTGATTCTGGCAATGATATTGCTTTGTTTGCCGTTGGTGAAGTCATAGGAATTATTGTCGGGAATGCTAAACAGGAGTTACTTCAATGGCACAATGAAAATCCCGCCGACTACCGTTACCTCGCACAAAATTTTTGTGCAGGTGGAATACTAGAAGGTCTAAAACATTTTGGTTTCGTGGAATGATTAGCTATCTTAAAGGAATTGTTGCTGGTGTCCAAAACAATGGTGGTAATCGCCATATTCTCACTCTTGAGGTGAATGGGATCGGGTATGATTTACAAGTTCCCGCACGACTAGCACAGCAATTGCCAAATTCAGGCGGTGAAGTACAAATCTTTACTCATTACCAAGTACGTGAAGAAATTCCGTTACTATACGGTTTTGGTTCGCCTGGGGAAAGAGATCTGTTTCGTCACCTGTTGAGTGTTAGTGGTATTGGTGCAGCAGGTGCAATTGCTCTGCTGGATACTTTGGAATTACCAGATTTAGTTCAAGCTATTATCGGTGCCAATACTCAATTATTAATTCAAGCCCCTGGTGTGGGCAAGAAAACAGCAGAACGTATTTGTTTGGAGTTGAAAACTAAGTTAATTGAGTGGCGTAAGTCGGCAGGATTCTTTGTGGCTACAGGTGGTCCCGCACCTGGTATTCTTGATGAGGTGCAAATGACTCTCCTCGCTTTGGGGTATACTGCTAACGAAGTTAGTCACGCTTTACATGTGGTGAGCGAAGACATTGGACTATCTAAGGATGCCTATGTGGAAGATTGGATCAAACAGGCGATCGCTCACCTTAGCTCCGAATATAGTCAGCAATTGTAGAGACTTTCCGCCGGAACGTCTGTACAGTGTTAATATTACCACTAAAACCACTACGGAAAATGTCTGCTGACCCTTATGCTTGGTTAGAGGAATCTCTGGCAACAATTCATCGCGCTGATTGGTATCGTTCAGTACAAACCATCCACGGTTGCCCAGGCGCTACGGTGGTTTTAGAAGGACTTGAGGTGATTAATTTTGCCAGCAATGATTATCTTGGACTAGCGGGGGATCAGCGCTTGATGGCGGCAGCTACTGCGGCTATTCAAGAATTAGGTACGGGTACTACTGGTTCTAGATTACTTAGTGGAAATAGGGAAATACACAGAGAGTTAGAAGAGGCGATCGCTGCTCTCAAACAAACAGAAGATGCTCTAGTTTTCAGTTCTGGATATCTTGCTAATATCGGTACGATCACTGCCCTAGTCGGCAAACGTGATTTAATTTTATCTGACCAGTACAATCATTCCAGCTTGAAAAATGGAGCAATTCTTAGTGGTGCAACAATCATTGAGTACCCTCATGGTGATGTTGCAGAGCTACTTACCCAACTGCATCAACATCGACAAAACTATCGACGCTGTTTGATGATTACAGATAGCGTCTTTAGCATGGATGGTGATTTATGTCAACTACCTGAATTATTAGATATAACCCAAGAGTTTAGCTGTATGCTGCTAGTTGATGAAGCTCATGCTACCGGGGTACTGGGAAAAACTGGTGCAGGATGCGTAGAACATTTTAATTGTACAGTGCGGCAATTAATTCAAATTGGTACATTAAGTAAAGCTTTAGGTAGTTTAGGTGGATACGTAGCAGGAAGCAAAACTTTAATTGACTTTTTGCGCAACCGCGCCCCTAGTTGGATTTATACTACCGCGCTTTCACCAGCTGACACGGCGGCAGCTTTAGCAGCAATTAATATAGTGCAACTTGAACCGCAACTACGCGCCCAATTATGGCGCAATGTTGATTACTTGAAACATTTGCTGCAACAAAGGCTACCTCACCTCAAGTTACTACCATCACAATCACCAATTGTTTGTTTTCAATTAAAAGATGCTACAGAAGCTTTAAAAGTTGGACAACAATTAAAATCTGCTGGCATTTTTGCTCCAGCAATTCGCCCACCCACCGTTCCCACCAGTCGAATACGGCTTTCTGTCATGGCAACTCATGAACTGACTCACATTGAGAAGCTGGTAGAAACACTTTTGTACGCAGACATAAGTAAAAACAGCTTCGTTACCTAAAAAAGATGCTAGGTTAATTAAAGTACATCACTTACGTTCAGACAGTGACAGAGTTTCAACGGAAGGTAAATTACAATGGCATTTAGTAATTACAAAAGTATAAGTGCAGTTATTAAAAAGTTTCAAATAAAGTATGTGCAGGCTAACTTTATGCTGGAAGTAGAATTTCCAGTTAAAAACTCTTTCCAAGAAGAATTAGATTTACTATTTACAGATGGAGTTATTGATAATTCCGAGGATGCTATTTGTGAAAATCTCATTTATCCAGTTTTGAAAGAAGTATGGAAATCTTACCGAAGTAAACTAACACTTTGGAGTCATGAAACACTAACTTACGATGAAGACTTGTCAGGCGTACCTGATTATATAGTAACCAAACGAAATCCTCTTAGTAGTATTGTTTTCGATCAACCCTATTTTTTGACAGTTGAAGCTAAACAAGATAAGTTTGAAGAAGGTTGGGGTCAGTGTTTAGCTGAGATGATCGCAGTACAGCGAATAAATAATGATTTAAAACAAGATGTTTTTGGGATTGTTTCTAATGGAAAAATATGGCAATTTGGTAAGCTTAATTACGATGTTTTTACTAGAAATAAAAATTTATATGTAATTCAGGATTTAGAGAAGTTATTTGCTGCCGTCAACTATATTTTTCAGCAGTGTGAGTTACAAGTAAATAAAATATACAGCGCTCCTATTTGACAGGGCTATTTCATTCTATACACGATCGCCATGTACTTAAGTACATGGCGGATTGCTTGCTGATATCCTTCCTGTACTGGCAATCACCTGTCCAATTTCTTGAGGAGTTGCACCTGTAGCCAACATTGCTCGGATTAGTAATTCGATAGATACTGAAGCATCTCCATTTTCAGCCTTTGCAATACGTGGTTGACTGGAGTGAATTTTTTCTGCCAGTTCAGCCTGCGTCATCAGGTTTTGCCGCCGTTGTCTTAGAGAGTGACTGAGAGCTAATTTTATTTCAACTAAAGCAGCCTCTTGAGGTGTTAATTCTAAAAACTCTGATACGGTTCCAACTTTCCAACCTTTTGCTTCTAGGCGTTCTCTTTTAGCTTCATCCATAACGCTATTCCTATTTATCCAAGTCATACTTGCTCAGTCGCTTTTTGCAAATCTCAATCACTTTGTCTGGTATTGCTGTAGTAGTTTTGTTGAATACCTCGACTATCAAGATTACATCTTCATCAATTCGGTAGATGATTCGCCAATTCTTGTCTGCATCCCGAACTCTCAACTCATAGCAATGTGTTCCAATCTTGGGTATCGGTTTTGAGTAAGGCATTCCAAGGTTGTCACCCTGCTGTAATCGTCTGAGCAGCACACCTGTCTCTATACGGGCTTCTTGACTAAAGGGTGGGGTTTTGACTTCTCCATGCAGCCAAACTAGAGGTTTATCATCATCGTCCATAATTATGTTATATCATATCTGATATATTCTACATCGTGGGTTAACCTAACAGCATAGTAAACACACCTAGAACTAGATTTGCCCGGAAGCCGAAATCAAGTGCAAAATATTTTCACTTGCATATCCTTGCGAAAATCCTCTATCTTGCAAGAGAGACATAATCTTTCTCAATTCCTCCTCGACTCGCTGTTGACTGCGCAACTCAGCCAATAGATTTTTGTGAATGGGTTTAACAATTCGTGTAATTTGCTCCTGTTTTAATTGCTCATCTTCAGGGTTTGATGTGATAAAACTATGACTTATAAAAAGCTCATAACCTTCTATTGTTTGATTTGGAATTATTTTAAGAAGGTCTTGACAATTATCTTCAACAAATTTGTTAGTGATATATTTCATAATTACAGGGTCTAATGTGTAGAAAATTGAATTGTCTTCTTCATTTATAGTTTTATCAACAAGTGAGTACCTTTCTATCAAAAAATCTAAATTATTAAAAAGCTCAAGAGCAGATAGGGTTTGTAATGTATCTCTTCTTAGTTGTTCCATTGAAGCAGAATTCCGCCTAATAGCTATCCAATAAATAATATTTATTTCTAGTTGTGATAGATTTTTGAATTGCTCATCTAAAAAGCTAACAATAGTATCGGTAAAAAACAATGATATTTCCCCAACAAGACTTGGTATTTGACCTCCGCATACTCTTTTCACTTGCTTGGTAACTTGCTTGATTATCCAAGGATTAGTGTAACGACTACTTAATTTATCAAGTTCATCTTCTTTACCAGAAATACCTTCTGCTATAAAAAGTTGCTTAGCTTCTTCTTTACTCAAACCTTCCAATTTTAAGAAATGAATCAATTGTCCCTCTAAATTTTCAATATTTTGAGGTTTTTCTCGACTGAGTAATAATAAAGAGCTTTGATGATTTTCTTTTCCAACTCGTCTTAGTAAATGGCTGTAATCTTGATAATCTTGACTATTTTTGTCTATAATTTCTTTCCATTCATCCAGCACGAGTAAACATCTATGATTGCGTAAATACTTCATTAGTCGCGAAATATCAACTTCTTGATCCTGCCCTTTGGAAAGGAATTGCACCAATTCTTTTAAAAGTTGTTGAAATGTTTGTGTGTAATCCAAAGAACGCCAGATTATGTAATCATATTTGCTGGCAATATTTTCTCCTAACTGGCGAGCCAAGGCAGTTTTCCCAATTCCCCCTACTCCGTGGATGACGACTAACCGACTACGTTCTTGAAGCCAGTGATGAAGTTTTTTTAACTCATTGGTGCGCCCATAGAAACTAGAAAGTTCGGGTGCGTCAGTTAAATCGATGTTGAGAATTACTACATTCTTCCAGTTTAACTCTAAAACCTCGCAGAAAGCCTTAAAAGTGCTCGCATAAATAGCACGGCTTGCTCGCAGGAAGTGTTTCCAAGTAGTTAGCGAAACACCAGAGGCGTAGACTCCGGGAGGCAGATTAGGATCTAGAATTTTGCTTGCTTCAATGAGCCAGTTCTCATCCTCTATAATCCAACCTCTGCTTCTCCTAGCTTGGTTAATTAAATTTTTCCCTTGTTCGGAAGCTTTCAAAGTTGCACGCTGTCTCATATGTATAAATACTAAATATTATTTCTTTCTGGTTTTTCCAAAATAACAAAATCAAGCTTAGTTATAGTAGAGTCAGGATGAGAATTTGCTGCTTTTACTAGAACCCCAATACCTGTGGATGGTTTGCGATCGTGAATGCGATCAAATTTCACTTGTCCTGTAGCACCCTGTGTAGAAAAATCAACTTTTGATAAAGCTTTGTACAATTCTAGGCGAGAAGGATTATCTCCCGTCCGCTTAAGTGCTTCAACCATTGTCTTAGTTGCGTCATATGTCATCGCAGTGCGCCAGTTTACCTTTGCGCTCCAAAGTTGATAAGAAGTCTTCTCAAAATAATCATTCTCATTACTTCTCTGCCAGGGAACAGCCATGACCAGTTTGTTGATTGCTTCTTGACCAACAGACTGTAGATTTGCGGAATACATAGTATCCCCGCCTAGTACTTTCAGTTGGTGGTTACCGATAAAAGCATCTTTTGCGTGTTTTTCTAAGTCTTCTCTTTTCAGGGCTAGTAGTATCACATTTGCATTCCTATTTCTCTTGATACAATCAGTTATCACAGCCCCACTATTATCCCAAATACAAGCAACAGACTGACCCTGTTTTTCTCTTAGTATCCTTTCAAATTCTCCACTTAGAGATTTGCTAAAAGGATCTGTTGGGTCTTTGACAACAATAGCCGCTCTCGTCAGAGAGGGTTCTAACTGTTTCATATAGTTTACCAGGTCTTCAGCAGCAGTGGTGTCAGTGGAAGCTGTGCGGAAAACGTAATTACTAAATTTAAGCTCCTTTCTGATCACCGTACTTGTTGGAGAAATTAGAACGAGTTTATCGTCGTTGTTTGGTGTTTTCTCTCCATAAATCTCTCCAGCCTTAGAGGTTAATTTACTTGAATAGTGACCGATAACCCCTAAAATATCTCGATTGTCTACTAAAGTCTTAGCTACATTTTCAACTGTATTATAATCTAGCTTATCATTAGCAATTAAAACTTGCAGAAATCGTCTATTAATGCCGCCGTTTTGGTTACAATTAAATTGAATATTAGTATCTAATCCATTCAGATAGTTTCCAATACCGCAGTTAACTTCACTCTGGACATGAGCAACTCCACGCAGCATTTCTTCAGCAATACCGGGAACTTCTTTGCTAATTGGGATGCTGACTGCGATTCTAATGAGGTTATCATTGCGAGCAGCAGCATAGGCGTTATTTAGGTAAATTAGTGCCTCTGGATCATTATGATTTGATTTGAGGGATGTTTTGAAGTGCGTGATGGCTGTGTCGTAATCGCCTTTTTCAAATGCTTTTGTTCCTGCCTTTTTTTCCTTGGAACTTTTGTCTTCAATCAGGACTTGCTCTCCCCAACTGAAGTTGTCATTAATATTGCAACTATACTTCAAACAAGGTCGGAAGAAAAAATAGTGGATTGCAAACGCGATCGCCAACGCTACCACAGCCAAAAACACATACCCTACCCAACGCCACCTCATTCTTTGGCGTCCCTTAGAAGGTGGTGTCACAGGTGGTGTCACAGGTGGTGTCACAGGATCAGGTGTTACAGGAGCAAGAGCATCAATTACCTCTTGAGCAGACTGAAGCCTAACATTTGGATCTGGGGATAGCATCAGATCTAAAATTTCCCCAAGGCGATCGCTGCTTAAACTAGCATATTTTCTCCAATCCCACTTATCCCCATGACGAAGCTCTTGCGGAGTTTTGCCTGTGAGCAAACAAACACAAGTTGCAGCTAAAGAATATAAATCAGATGAAGGAGACACTGGCCTTCTACTAACCTGCTCTGGAGGAGCATAAAGTGGTGTTCCCAATACACATGATGTCTCGGTAGATACTCCTGCAACAACTACCTGCTTAACCGCACCAAAGTCTATCAAAAAGAACTTATTGTCACTCTGACGAAGGATAATATTGTGAGGTTTGATATCTCTATGGATAATTCCCTGATAGTTTAATATTTGTTTCTTGTGGATGTAATTTAGTACATTCAAAATTTGTTTCAAAAGCTCAATAACTTCTTCCTCTGAAAAATTTCCTCTGTGCTTTAGCTCCTGAGCTAAATTTTGTCCTTCGATATATTCTTGTACCAAATAAAAAAACTTCTGCTGATTGTTAGATGTGCCAAGATCTTGCTTCTGTGAATGGGTAGGAGCTTGTACTACATCAAATGCCAATGCTCTTGGTATTTGATCATGACTAAGTTTATCTAAAACATCTGCCTCTCGGCGAAATAATTGCTCTATTTTTTCAAGTTCTGATGGTCGAGGAGTGTTTAGAGGGTGCAACTGTTTGATAACACACTCTCGTCGTTGTGGAGAATGCAAATCCAACGCTAAAAATGTTCTCCCAAATCCACCACGTTCGTCATCAGGAACCAATAATCTCAATGGTAAGAAACGCCCCTTCAAAATCAAGGGCATTTGACAGCAACTGCAATATCGCTGTGCAATAGAACCAGGAGTGAGTAATGTCTCTGGAATATAATTTATAGGGTCGCTACAACTCGGACGAGTGCAGTAAACTTGAATAGGAGCGCTTTTAACCATTACTTAACCTTTAGCTTTTTTCTAGCTACACACTGGATGACGAACAGTTTGGACTTGGACAATACTTCGTTTTAGCGTATCTATCCTCAAGCGCGGCGGAGAACAACTAAGGTAGGACGCCGCACAAAGCTCAGATATGTGTGCTTGCGCCCTACCTACGTGTATTTCAAAAATCAAATAGTAATCCTGTAACTATATTAGAGTACGTTTATTTCCTCCTAGTTCTTACTTAAGTATAAATTTTTAAACAAAGTCAACATTTTGGCAAGATGTAAAATGTCATTTATGTTAAATATGTCCAAAGCTACGAGTTCAGCTTTAAGACTTTGCTACTAAAGTACTAGAACTTTCGTTCGTTTTTTGGCTTGAACTTCAGCTGTATATTCAGCTATTAGTTCAACATCTTCAACATTTTCAGCTTGTTTGCTCAATTTATTCAATGTATAAAATTATTTCGGCAATCTAGGATAAGCTCATTAAAAGGAGTAATTTAAAATTAACCTATGAACAAAGAAAAAATATCGGAACTCATAACAGTAGCAAACAATTTAGTGGACTCTCAAACAGGAAAGTCTTTAACAGATGTTCAAAAACGTATCCTTCAGCAAGTTATGGAAGGAAAGAAGCTCAAAGATATTCAGGTAACAGGGTACTCCGACAGTACTGTGCAGCGAGTCTTTTGCCCAAAACTTTGGGAACTATTGTCAGAAGCTACAAAACAAAAAGTACGTATTAATACTATTATATTAGTGTTAGATAAGATATTAAAACAAAAATCCGGTAGTAACAATGAAAGCGAAATTGCTATCCCAATCGAAGCGGTTTCAGTTCCTCCACCTGTCATCCCCAAACGCCTGCGTCACAACCTACCTGCTCCCAGTTGTACTACTTTTATTGGTCGGGAAGAAGAAATTGCTAGACTTTTAGAATTGCTTTCACCCAGACATTCAGCACATTTGGTTAGCGTTGATGGCATTGGCGGTGTAGGCAAAACAACTCTGGTGGTAGAAGCAGCCTACCGTTGCCTAAATGCCAGCGACAACAACGAAGCTTTCTTGGGTGTGCCTACCTTTGATACCATTATCTTCACCTCAGCCAAGCAATATTACCTCACGTCCTTTGGTTTATTGCCTTCTTTGGCTCCGCGACGGACTCTACGTGATATTTTCCGGCAGATTGCGCGGATGTTAGATCAACTAGACATTACTGGGGCGAGTTTTGAAGAGCAATTAGACTTAATTAAAGATGCTCTCTCGTACCAACGCACGCTGCTCATTGTGGATAATTTGGAGACAGTGGAGAACCAGCAAGATGTTCTGGCGTTTTTATATGAGCTACCGCCAACTGTCAAAGCAGTCATCACCACCCGCGAACAGATTGTGTTTGTTCCCGTTCGTCTCACATCAATGCCTGAGAAAGATGGTGTTTGTCTGATTCAACATGAAGCCCAATCCAAGGGGGTATCACTTAGACATCAAGATCAAATGGCACTTTATCATGTGACGGGTGGCATTCCGGTAGCCATCAGCTACGCAATTGGACAGTTAGCCAATGGCTACCCGATTCAGGAAGTATTGGAACGGGTATCTCACTCGAAAGGAGATGTCGCCCGTTTTTGCTTTGAAAATTCAGTCAAACCATTGTCCGAACAATCAGCGCATCAGTTACTAATGGCATTAGCCCTATTCCCAATGCCTGCTTTACAGGATGCCCTCGTGCAAGTTGCAGTACCAGATGCTGATAGCACTATAAATAATGATTTAGCTCGATTGCGTGGACTTTCTTTAGTGAGACAGGAAAATCATCGCTACAGTATGCTGCCATTAACTCGTGAATATGCCCTTGCCGAACTTAAAGCTCATCCCAACTTTGAACGGGAAGCGCGGGAGAGATGGATTGGTTGGTACTTAAGCTTTTCACAAAAGTACTTTGGACAAGACGCCAAGGAGTGGCAACAGTTCGATGGTTTAGATCTTGAATGGCAAAATCTGCAAGCTGTAATTGAGTGGTGTATGGTTGAGGGGCGATATGCTGAGATGCTCAAGTTTTGGCAAAATATTGAAGCATACACCCACATTATGGGTAGAAGAGAAAGCCGCTTGCGCTACTGGGACGATCGCCTGACTTGGACTGCATGGCTAATTCAAGCAGCAGAGCAACGTGGAGACTGGTTAGCAGCAGCAAAGGTGATTGTCGATCGTGCTTGGACTCTCACTTCAATGGGAAAGCAAAAACATTTACTTGAAGCAGACTCACTGTTTGCACAAGCTTGGGAACTTCGTCACCACCAAGAACCTTTATTCCGGTTAAGCTTGGCTAGAAACATTGCGGTTTTACGCATTCAACAACAGAGGTTTGATGAGGCACAACAGGAGCTCACTCAGGCGATAGAACTTCTAGAACAAACACAATTGGAAGAACAGCAGCGACTGGAGCAATTAGTTCAAATTCGTTATTATCAAGGTGAAATTTTCTTCAAGAAACAAGAGTACTCCGATGCGAAAATTCTTTTTCAAGAAGCCTTAGAACTTGCACAGTCAATGGACTGGAGACGTGCCATTTTCTGTACGCAAAATTGGTTAGCTGACATTGCTATTAAGCAAGGCAGGTTAGATGAAGCAGATCGACTTCTCAAACAAGGACTGCGCGTTGCTGAAGCTAACGGGGATAAATGCCGAAGTGCATTTTGTCAACGCTCATTATCTAGTTTAGCAAAGGCGCAAGGGAATTTAGTTTCGGCTCGTAGTTGGGCTTACGCTGCTGTGGAAAATTTCGAGAAACTGGGGATGCTACCAGAAGTAGAGGAAACACAAATTTTACTTCAAACGCTGTAGAGAAGCTATCCCCAAGCGTCTCTACTTTAATTCTCAGCTAATGGTTGAGTTTGTTGCGAACCAAACCGAGAATTAATGCGCAAAGATTCGCCATCATTTGAAACATCAAATGTCAGAGGATTGGGATTTTGACGCAAGCGAATTGCACCCTCAGCTACTAGAGTTGATGGGGGATACTTTTTCATTAGCTCTTTGATAGCATTAATTCTATCAATAAAGGATGGATGAGTGCTATCATCTGCGTCATAATAAGGTAAACGTGTCATGAGATTTAGCACTCGCAATGCACCTTCTGGGTCGTAGCCTGCCCGTACCATATACATATAACCGAATGCATCAGCTTCAAACTCTTGCTGGCGACTTAGTTTTTTAATTGTGCTTTCAATCTCTTGTTGTTTGTCATCAAATATTTGTTGTTTTAGGCGCTCAACTTTATCAGTGTCAGGTTGTCCTTGGCAGTTGAGAACTAAATATTCTGTAGCAAATGTTGATGTTTTTTTAGTTTGAGCTTGACGTTGACATATTTTTTCACGACTTGTTTTTTTCTTGGCACTAAATTTTCTTTTTTCTTCTGTGATTAAATTTTGAACTTTTGCGTCTGCTTCTACTTGCACGGTTTTATTTAACTTAGCCTCAAACGCAGTTCGCGTATACGTATGACGTTGTGTATTGTGGGCGATTTCATGACCGAGGAGAAAAGCAATAGCAGCTTCATCACCATGCAATTTATCTAGCAATCCTGAAAAAATCGTAACTTGGTTGAGATCGCTAGCAAAAGCATTATCATCATATACATCTTCTACTTTAATTCGCCACGGGTGCTCATCAATTCCATTAGCACGTATTAACTTTTCTGCAATAGGATAAATCGACTTCTCATCTTCAATTACTGCTGGATTGGATTTGGATAAGATTTGAACTGAAATTGGTGATAGTGCATTTTTAGTAGAGGAACTTATTGAATCTTGGTTATTAATCTCTGGAACTTGGGCAGAGGCACGATTGGAATCACCCCAAGAAATATTAGTGAAGCTCATCGTACCAATAGTAGTAGCAACAAGTGTTACTACGTTCACAAGCAAAAATCTAGCTAAACGAACAAATTGAAAGTTTGTTTTGTCCAATGTTTGCTGTGCCATAAAACGTTATTGTTTGTGAATAAAATGAGTTAGGTTGAGATGTCAAAACCACAAAATTCAATCTGCAACATTTGATTGGATGCACCTACTTTTATACGAGTTGAGGCGATGTATTGTAAAAATTATGCATTCAAGAGTATTTCGCAACAAGCTGCAACAGAACTACCCATTGCACCCTGTCCAAAATTTTGCTCGAATAATGTTTGGGTGTGAGCAAAAGTAAGTAGCCATTCCTGCTGTTCAACTTCGCCTCCTAACCCGACTTCGGGAACATGCTTGAGGCAAACATTAAAGAGGTTTTGGCAGTCTTCTTGAAACTGGTGAGCGTTGGCAATATGAGCGTGTAAAACTGCATCAATCTCCTGATTGGGAACCATCTTCAAATGTGGGTACTTTTGGAGCAAAAATAAAAACAATCCATACCGCCTAATTGCGATCGCCGCTTGCATTAGGGTAAATTTTTGACCTTCATCAGAACTCATCAGTCTCAGAAATATTGTTTGCCAGTCAATGACTTTAAGCTGAGCGAAAAAAGTTTGGTTTGCTGGATTCTGCATTCCTAAAGTCATGGCAGCTAAGGCGATAACGATAATAGTTACTGGAGCTTTGAGCGTTTGCATAGCTTTTCTCCTTTTGTGTGTTAGATTTATATCTCGGTTGAGAGCTCGTTTTATGCTTGGTAATAGGGTTTGCAGTTAACCTGCGACAAATAAGATTTACTCTTCAGTACCAGAAAGCCTTGCGCGGCTTTCTACGATAAATATTCCAACATCGCAAATAAGCTGACTAGTCCCAGTTTTGGTTCGATAATTGTTCACCAAAAAGTTCAGCAAAGCGCTCAAGTCGAAATCGAGCGCGATCGCCAGCCATATGTAAAGTTTTGTAACAATCTGCATAAAACTTGAAAGTGGCAAACGATTAGATAAAAGACGCACAAGTAAATAAAGCTTTTTTCAGGAGTCCTCGTATGAGTGGTTCAAAAGCATTTGTTGTCACGGCGGGTGTTTCACCTACTGCATCATTGGGAGCTTTAGTTGCTGGAGCTGCTGTGGTGGGGGGAGTTGTAGGAGTAGTAATCGCTGCGGGTGCAGTTGTTTCTTTAACTGGTAAAGCACTTCAGTCTTATCAAGAGCGAAGAAATAGAGAACGAGAAGCTGCTTTGCAACGAGAGTCGGAAATTCAGCAGCGGATTGCGCAAATTAGAGCTGGGATTGGTTCCCGTAAAGACGTTTCATGGAACGTCTCTACGAAAGTGGCGGTACTACCTGATACTACTGAGCGAAAAGATGCTCAAATACGAGTAGATAAACTGAACAACAGACTGCCTAAAATCAGAACAGAGTATCAAACGCTGATCGAGCAACAACTTTTAGATGCACAAACTGTCGAACAAGCACTGCTTCATACGCAACAAGCTTTGAATGCTAATAATTTGGCGGCTGCAGAAGCTTATTTGCAAGCTTTGGATGACATGCGTATTCAAGTTATGCAATTGCGCTCTGAGCAACTAAAGAAGCATGTTCAATACCTACAAGAAAGGTTGGATGGTTTGCGATCGCGCATTCCCTACTCTATTTTTGCCGCAATGCAATACCGAATTGATCAACAACAATCCGATATTTATATAGAAGATTTGCATCAACTTCTTACCGACTTAGAAACTCAAGCCGATCAAATTCACGAGATGGCGGAAAATTTAGTTGCTTCTTGGCTTCAAGTGGGTTATGCAGCGCGTGTTTTAGACACAGATGATGGCGATGTCGTGATTGAAGTAGAAACTCATGAAGGTGCTAATACCCAAATGCGGGTACAATTTGAAGGTCAACAAATTGACTTATTTGGACCACCAGAAGAAACAGACTCTTGTGCAACTCGTACCGTTGAAGCACTGAAAATCTTTCAAGAACAAGGTTATCAACTTCAATGGACTCAATGGGATGGTCAACCAGTTTCTGAAGAATTGCAGCACATCTATTCTACGACACCTCAACAATCAGCCACTACTTCCTATTCATCTGTACGTCGTCAACAAAGTCTGGGATATTAGAAATGACTACTCCCCTACTATTAAATGTAGCATCATGGCTGTTGCGTTCTCGTGCCAATGGACCGGGAACCAGGATGGTGTTGTGGCTGCAAGGTTGTCCGTTTCGCTGTTCGGGGTGTCAGAACCCCGACTATTTGGAATTTCGACCGCATCGGATCGTTACAGTAGATCGGGTGTGGGAAGTGTTTGAGCAACTTCCATTGGCGGGAATTTCTTTTTCTGGTGGTGAACCTTTTGCTCAAGCGGTGGCGCTGGCGGATTTGGCTTGCCGAGTGCAAGAAGCAGGAAAAACGGTTGTGTGTTGGAGTGGGTATTCTTTAGAACAATTACAAACAGGAAAAATACCAGGTTCAACAGCTTTACTAAAGCATATAGATTTGTTGATAGATGGTCTTTTTATTCAAGAACAAACAGATGATTTAGTGCTACGTGGTTCCCGCAATCAGAAGTTACATTTTTTATCAGGAAGAATAACCGCGTCAGATTTGGTAGATATTCCGCGTCAAGAGTGGGTGATGAATCAACAGACAGTGACTTACACAGGATTTCCAATTTAGGAGGTGCGGATGAGTGTTGTGGTGATAGGCGATCGCGGTATTGGTAAAACCAGTATGGTAGTAGCCTTAGCGAAATCAGCAACAAAGCACGTTAAAGTCGTCAGCAATCCAGAAATAATAGCAAGACGTTTCAATGTTGAGGAAAATCGTATCGCAGGTACGGCTCAGATGACGCAAGAAACCCTGCTGATCAATATTGACTTGCCATCTGGGCAAAGGCAAATCCAGGTTTTGTGGATAGACACCCCTGGTGAAGCCTTTTCCAACAGAGAGTGGCAAACAAACAATCCCACTGCTTGGCGAGACATCAAACAACAAATTAGTCAGTCAGCCGGAGTAATTTTGCTGCTACCACCTCATCGCGATTTAATTCAACCAAATCGGTTAGATGAGCGAACAGATACAAATGACTTGCCAATCAACCAAGCTTGGGTAAATCGATTAGAACACTGGCTAAATTTCTTCAGTGAAAATTGTACCAACTACCAACATATTTTAGTTTGTATTCATAGAGCAGATACTTTTTGTGATATTGAATACGAAGGCAAAAAGTGGCGCTATGACAACTCCAGAAACTCTCTTTTATATGAATATAACAACTACATCTTCAAAACTTACTTTACAGCAGCTAACGATTTAATTCGACAATACAATTCACGTCATTACCCATCTAACCTGCAATTCTTCATCACTACCACAGATCATCCCTCATTATTAGAACTTCCTTGGATTTACCTGGGTTCATATCTTGCTAACATCTAAAATGGCACGTTATCCGGCAACAACAGAAATTCGGCTCATCGGAGCGCGTTCTTCTGGCAAAACTACATATCTTGCTACCCTCGCTCATTTACCTCATCAAAAACAACTAGAAAGCCAATTTCCTGGTTTAGCAGTCACTTACGACAAAAACTCAGAAGCAGGTAAGTTAGCCAGAATGGCAGAAGATATTATCAAAAAAGGCACTAAATTAGCTGGAACAAATAGAGGAAACGTAAATAACTTACCTTATTACTACTTCCGAATTCAAATACCATCGCGTAAAGGTTTGCCAGGAACAGAAATCGAGTTAACGGTGAGAGATTTCGCAGGAGAAATATTTCACGATATCCCCCTCGAACATAAATGGCATGAAATTCAGTCATATATTGACGACTTATTTACTGCACAAAGCTGGATGGTGATGCTGACTGATTGGCAACCAAGTCAAGATACTCGCCTTTACAAACCTGCTTTGGAAAAGCTTTGTCAAGAAATTTCTGAAAGAGAACAGGTGAATCGAGAGATTAAAAATTTAAGGATAGCAGTTGTGATGTCAAAGTGTGAGAGAGGTGAAATTTGGCCTTGTCGTTTGGAACCGGAAGAAGATTTATTCAAAGTTCGATTACCACAAACTTATCGGTTCTTAACTAAAAAATTTCCACCGCGTACTAACAGGTTAAAGTTTTTTGCCTGTTCTTCCTTTGGGGTACTTAGCTCGCGCCCTAATGATTTCGATCCCCGTCCCAATCGCTACATTCCCGATGATGGTAGCCCAGCCGATTACAACGCCTTTTTAAGAAGTCCTAGCCAATGGCATCCTTTCGGTTTAATTTCTCCGATTTATTGGTTGAGTACAGGAAAAACTTTACATGATCAACACCTTTAGAAGACTACCGCGAGATTTATCAGGGAGTCCTGACATTAGGATTGTTGGTCCCCGTAGTGCTGGTAAAACAACATTCATGGCATCCTTGGCTCGTTGGCCCAATGCTAAACCCGATGGTGCAATTCAGTCAGTGAATCCTTTTGACGATCAATCAGGCAAATTGATTGCTATGGCAAAAGATATTTTAGAAAATGGTTTGTCTATGGCTCCTACACGTCCAGATGAAGATGTGTATAACTTGCCTTTGTACACTTTATTGATTGAACTTAAGCCAGCATTTATTATTGGCTCAAATGTCAGATTTCAAGTATCTTGTCGGGAATACTCAGGTGAAATTATTAAAGATTTACGCGGTGAGTCTTCTGGTATTAATCTGAGTAACTATTTAGATGATTGTGCTAATTCTTCTAGTTTGTTACTTTTAATAGATGGTACTTCTAGAGAAGATAATTATTATTCTCAAGCTTTTGCGCGGTTGCAAACAGAATTGAACGAGCGTTTGGTGGGGAAGAATAAGAATTTGAGAGATTATCGTGTAGCTGTTGTTTTTTCTAAAGCAGAGCAATCTCAGGTTTGGATTCATCGTCATGAGATGCAAAAATTTGTGAATAGAAAATTTCCTTTGACTAAAGAAACGTTAAGAATCTGGGTGAAAAGTTGGGGTTGTTCGGTTAATTACTTTTTTTGTTCGGCTTTTGGGATGAAGGGAAGTCCTCCAAGCCCAAATGTCAAAGTGCAATCAACAGATAGTGGCGGGACTTATGCGGCGATCGCTAATCCTGCTGTTTGGCAACCTTTTGGTTTGGTTGCTCCTATTTATTGGTTATATACGGGTAAGGATGATCGGCGGTTGAGAACAATATAGCTTGGGGTTTTAACCCCAGGAAAGCAGAGAAGAGAGAGTTGATATAGAGGAGTTTTATGGTATCACAAAATGTTGTTCAGATTCATGAGTTTTCTAGAGAATTGATTGATGTTTCTCAAAAGGATGGAAGGTATGTTTCTGGTGGATTTGGTAAGGAGGTGGGAGTATCTGATGTCGCTGTTCCGGAAGAGATTCAACAAGCTGTTAACAAGGGTGATTTTCGGATTAATGATAATTATCCTCCGCAAGATGGAGAGTATGCTCTAATTGCTAGGGACATAAATGAATATTCTGTTTTAGCGGTAGCTACGCGGCAAATAGATGATAAAGGGGAGCGCCCTCTAGTTGCTTATCGGTATTTCTGGTTGGAAAAATCGGCTCAATATATAGATGGAGTGGGTACATTACTATTATGGTGGTTGAGATCCGGAAAACCATGCTTTGAGTTTCAAGTTAGTGAATCGTCTTCAAAGCTAAACTCAAATGCTCAATACTATACTAGAGAAGATTTTGATGTATACTTTCAGCAATGTAGTTTACAAGTAGTAGAAATTTTATCTAAAATTAAGCATTATCCCTATGTTTTTAAACCTGAATCATTTAGAGAATTTCTACCTTGGATATTGCACACTCTGGCTTTACAACTACAAAAACAATATGATACTACTCTCTCTTGGGCTTGGAATGTTCGTTTGCTAGATTACCCAGAAAGATTCCTTTTAATATACTGTGCTGATGAAAAAGCTTATCAAGAAAATACAAGTCATATCAAAACTCGCCTAAAATCATTAATTTCTCCTACATCATTTACTCTAGAATCAGAAAAAAACGCAGATAGACATAGTAATTCACCTATTGACACTTCCAATGTTACTCAAGAAAAAGAACAAAGAGAAATAGACAAGCAAACTTTGCATCTAATTAAAAAGTTACTATTAGATATTGCGAGAGATAATGAAACACAGATCTCACATTTAGCCACATATCTAGATAGATATCCCAGCGCCAATTGGGATTGGGACGCTATTGTTGATAAAATAACTATGAGTAATTCTGCCAATTACTATACAACAAGATATAGAGCATTACTAACTATTCTGGGCTATATAAAAGTACCTGACTGGCTAAACTGGTGGAGTGAACACAATGATGACAATGATGACAAGAAATCTTTAATTACTTCTCTAACTCTACAGAAACGACTGATTGTGACTACCAAAAAACTAGATCAAAATAATGCTTACCGCCAACTCTTAAATTATTTATATGCTGGAATTATTGAACTGCTATTAAAATGTCATTCATTAAATACTTTTTACTCTAAAGAGGAGAAAAAGCAATATCAAGCTATTGAATGGTTGTTAGTTAAGTCTAATAGTATATGGTGTGAAGGCTTTGATAATTATGCTTTTAATCTTGTGTATTGGTTAATCCGTGAAGAACAAGTAGAAGATGACAGTTTTTACAACAAAATCGGTGAAACATTTAAGGAAAGGGAAGAATGGAAGCAAAAGTATAAATTTATAAAACACTTTCCACAATATACACGTTTAGCTTATTTATTTGCTCAACAGAAAAACTACTGTTTATCTGCATTTTTCTATCAGCTAAGCGATGGTAGAGTTCCCGCCAAAATATATGACAGAGACTATGTAAAAATCATTCCCACAACAAGAGTTGAGCCAAAAGAAAGAAACTGGTTATCTTCTGTATCCAATTTATTCTCTAGAGATACAGCGGTTCACTTTGCTATTCTCTTCTCGATCCTCAGTCTTATATCTGCTGCCTTTTTGATTGTGGAAAACCCAAACTTACTAAATGAGATTCATTTACAAAAAATTAGATTACTAAGAGAAAATAAATGAAATTCGCTATTTTGTAAAAATTAAGATGAATAAGGCAATTATGGTTATTTGATTACATTCACGCCCACCCAGAAATAAATTTCCGAGCTAATAGCAAAGTCAGTTAAAACGGACTAAAACTCAAAATCATATAGAAATACACGTAGGGTAGGTATTGCCCACTCGACAATTCTGTTTCTCTTTCTTTCCTCTGTGTTCTCTGCGTTCTCTGCGGTTCAAAACAACCCACCTCATAGACAACAAATCAACCATGAGATTTTATTTCTACACCATATCCGGGATTGTCTCCGCTCTACTTGGTTGGAGCTTAAGCCAAATCTTATTAATCGATTTAGGAACTAACAAAACTCCACTCAATCCAGACTTTATTTTACTTCCCATCGAAGCCGCCTGCCTTGCCATAGCAATGGTAGTAACAGAGATTTTTCTCAGTAACCCCACTCGACATAGAGCCAATAGGCGCGTATTACCACGCTACTTTTGGGTAGCATTGTGGACTGGCATTATAGCAGGATTAGTTGCCTCTGTCTTAACTAAAATACTCTACCAAACTGGAGCACCTGCTGGGAGCGTTAGGATTGTCTGCTGGAGTCTAATTGGTTTATTTACAGGTTTAGGCGAAGGAGTTAGTTGGCGTCTGCGGAGTATCGAAGGGGGAACGAGAAAAGCTACTAAACGAATTCAAAGAGCAACTTTGTATGGATTGGGAGCCGGATTTATCGCTGCAGTTTTAGTAGAGATTCTGCGCGGCTTTCAAAAATTAGGAGGATATGAAGATGCTCTGGGATTCTTGATTTTGGGACTTTGTTTAGGATATGGTTTGAGTTTTGCTACTTCTCCTACTTATCTAGTGGCTCTTAGGGCAGGCGAGGGTTTTGAAGCGGTAGATCCTTCTAGTGAAGATAAAAATCGTCCCCGCCCCTATCTTAACAACCCCAACCTCCAATTCGTGACTGGAGATGACTACGAATTTATTGAAGAGGGTTTATCTATTCAACTACCTGCAACAACAACATCGATAATTATTGGTTCTTCTTTGGAAGCGGATATCCATATTCCTAATATTCCCAGAAAAGCTGCATCTTTAACTATACGCGATCGCCACGTCACACTCACTTGCCTTACCGACGCTGCTGTGAAAATTCAATCCCGGCTTTTATTTGAAAGAGCAAAACCAATTTCGTTAACACATAACCAGATTCTCACATTTTATCATGCCCATGACGACGAAAAATATTACCGTTTTGTTTTCTATGATAGATTTCTCGATCCACAAGCTTAAGCTAATTGCGTTTGTCTTGCTTGGCTTGCTACCATTCCCAGTCATGGCTAACACTATAGATATATCTCGTTCTAGTACCGAAAGTGATCGCGTCACCTTAAGATTCAGAGTTTTCGATCATAATAACATACCTATCCAAGGCTTAAATCGCCAAGACATGCAAATTCTTTCCACAGATAGTCAAGGCAAACCTGTCAAACCTTCAACGATCAAATTCGACTTAATACCTCCAGAAAGACAATCTCAACCTGACCCTGCATATGTCGCTATTCTATTAGATATGAGCGGCAGTATGCAACACAACGATTCAGGAGGAACCAAAAAACTTACTGGAGCCATTCAGGCAATCGATCAATTTATTGAGCAAGCCAAGAATAACAAAATTCCCGTCAAAGTAGCTCTTGTGCCTTTTGGATATAAAGGCGGTAATCAATGCGCACACTTATATGAAGTTACTCAACAAACAATCGCCCAAAAATCCCCCTTTCATGATATCACCAACGATAACTTAAAAACCCAACTCAAAGAATTAGCAAATATCCCAGTTTGTGCTTCAACTAACTTACATCTACCACTACAAGCAGCCGCAAATTACTTAAAAAATGAATTTGCCAACATAACCAGTAACGTAAATCCAGAAACACAACCCAGACTAGCAATAATTCTACTTTCTGACGGCTATGACTCAACCAAACAAGAGCAAATACAAAAACTCACAAACTTCTTACAGCAATCACCACCCGTAACAGTTCACTCATTAGGGTATGGAGAATCCTTAAGTCAACTACGCGATCGCGCCCAATGTACCATATTAATACCCCCCAACGATCAACTTACAGCAGACACAGTAAGTAAATATTGTCGCTTAAGCCAGCGAGAAATTCGTGAATTTATCATCGACGAAAACTTGCTCAAAAACATAGCCACAGCCACAGGCGGAATCTACAAACTCTCAGCCAACGCCAACGAAATAGCCAAAAGCCTAACAGACTTTCTCACAACCCTAAGAGAATATCAATTAATCTACAAACAACCAGGAGCCGACAGAGCCACAATCCATCAAACAAAAATACAAATAAACTCCCCCGCCCGTCAAATCAACAAACTAACCTCTAACCCACAAACCATACGCATATCCAACTTTCACTACCAGCAAATATCACTCCTCCAACGCATAAACATACTAGCCTTCACAACCACCCTCGCCAGCATAGGAACACTCACCTACATCAAATGGAGCCACCACCTAAAACAACAAGCAGAACACAACTTACAAAACTAAAAAATGCCCCAATACACCCTAATCATCAAAATCCCCAACGCCGGCAACAAACAAATATCCCATACAATCAACCTTACAGAAACCCACGAAGCCTATCCCGAAGACTACTTTGAAATACAAGAAAACAAAACCAATCTACACACAACCCTACAAACAAAAACAGCCCGCCAAATAACTCAAACCCAACTAAAACAAATCATACAACAATGGACATCAGACATCAAACAAAACCTACGCCGCACAACCATTCCCATCAACCTACCCACAGAACCTCCAGTACCCCCAACCACCCCACAACCAAAACCCCCCCTCAAACCAACCCCAGAACCCACAACCGAAAAGCGGGCAAAAAATAACAAATTTGAATTCGATGGTTAATACCGTAGAACCCCCCAACCCCCCTTGTAAGGGGGGCATTAAACCCCCCTTGGTAAGGGGGCTGGGGGGTTCTAATTTGTGGCAGCGATAAAGATAATTCGTGTAACAGGTGCTTTAGAATATGGAACTACCACTACAAAAATGCCAAAACCAACTACAAGACCTGCTAAAATCAAAATACCCCCTCATCTTCCTCCGCTCATCCGAAGAAAGCCGAGCAATCAACTGTGCCATCGCCGCCCATCAAACCCTAACCACAACCAACATCAAAAACGGCGAAATAGCCAGATGGAGTAGCATCGACGGATTCCAAAGACTAACAGGAGAAGACATCTGGCAAAGCACAGGCTCAGCACCAGAACCCAACACCGAACCCCTACTCACAGCCCTCAACTTTCTCCAATCTCGATTACAAAATCACGCAGGCAAAAACCCAGAACAACAATACACCTACATCTTGCCAGATTGGTCAACATTAATCGAACCCAACTGCCATTTTACAGCTCGCAAACTCAAAGAACTAGCGATCGCGATCGAAGAAAAACGACCCCGACCCAGGCTAACATTAATAGTCATCGGCGCAGATTGGACAATACCCGAAATCCTGCGCAACAGCGTTCACATTCAAGACTTACCCCTACCCATTGGAGAAGAACTATATCAAGATGTCTTTAGCATAGTCAGCGAAAAAACAGAACTAAGCGCAAATCAAGCCAGAAAATTATCCGAACAAGCCCAGGGAATGCCCTTACAAGCAGCATTGCAAACAGCCAGATTAATCACCGCCAGAAACCTGTGGTCAAAACCACAAGAAGCGGGACAATTACTACTAGAAGTAAAAAAGCAAGAAATTCGCAAAACAGGAGTTTTAGAATACTTCGTCCCCCAAGGGCAAGGATTAACAGAAGTTGGCGGATTAGAAAACGTAAAAACGTGGATTGAAAGTCGCCAGCAGTGGTTTGAGCAAGACACCAACCCAGAAATGCGCCCCCGTGCCATTTTACTCGAAGGTTTTCCTGGATGTGGCAAAACATTTATTGCCAGAGCCATAGCGCAAGAATGGCGCGTACCACAAATCAACTTTGAAATATCACGATTGCAATCCAAATGGGTAGGCGAATCAGAAAGCAACACATTTCAAGCCTTACGTGCAATTGAAGCTTCAGCCCCTAATATTCTATTTATGGATGAAATTGAAAAAGCCTTTGCTGGGGTAGGAGGAGATAGCTCTGGAGTAAGTACGCGACAGTTTGGCACTTTTTTATCTTGGCTCAACGATCATCAATATCCGATCTTTTTTATTGCCACTTCTAATGATAGAACCGCACTTCCTCCAGAGCTTTTCCGTGCAGGTAGATTTGATGAAACTTTCATTATCATGCCACCTAATTTACACGAGCGTTGCGAAATTCTGCACAAACGCGCCCAAGCCTACAAACTTCCTCCCATTCCCGAACCTACATTAGCATTCTTGATAGAGTATACAAATGGCTTTTCTGGAGCAGAGTTAGATAAGCTAGTTAAAGAAGCAATTTATCGATCTGGAATTGGTTACTTACCCACAGAAGCTCATTGGCAGGAAGCTTTAGCTCAAATTGCCCCCCAGTACCGTACTCCTAAAATGCAAAGCCTGTTGCAAAAGTATCTGAGGTTATTAGAAGATGGGGGCAGTAAACCTGCATCTGCTTTGGAAGTAGGTTTTTTGGAAAGTTTGATTTTAGCACAAAATAAGTAATATAGACTCATGTCACAATTTGAAAACGCCCTTGCCGCCTATCAAGGCTTTACCGACCAGTTCCAAAGTGTTATGCTCAGCACGGTAAGTGCAGATGGCCTTCCCAATGCTAGTTATGCTCCTTTCGTCATTGATGAGAGCAAAAATATCTATATATATGTTAGTGGTCTTTCTCCCCACACTCAAAATCTCTATGCAGTTCCGAGAGTAAGTGTACTGTTTATTGACGATGAATCTCAAACTAAGCAAATCTTTGCTCGTCGTCGCCTGACATTTGATTGTTCAGCAAGTTTGGTTGAACGTGATACGGAATTATGGAACCAAATAGTTGATAATTTTGAAGCACGATTTGGCGAGCTGATTCAAATGTTTCGTAGTTTACCAGATTTTCGCATTTTTAAACTTACGCCAAACAATGGTCGCTTTGTGATCGGTTTTGGTGCTGCTTATGAAGTAGATCCTAATAACTTTGATACCTTAATTCAGATTACAAATTCGTAATTCTTAAGTTTAATTTACAAATTTAAAGTTATGAATTAATAAAGAAGTGATGGGATAATCATTATTAATTGGAGCGTCAGATGACCCACTTTGGTATAATTTGTCCAGGAGTTTCTGGTCATCTCAATCCGATGATTGCTTTGGCAAGGGAACTTCAAGAGCGCGGACATCGAGTAACACTGATTAATTTTCTTGATGCTGAAGCTTCTGCACAAGCTGCTGGAGTAGAATTCCGAGTCATAGCGCCGGAAGAATTTCCTTTAGGAAAAACACGAGAACTACAGAAAATTGATGGTGAGTTAAGTGGTTTTGCTGCGCTCAAATTCACTATAAATTACTTTACAGATTTAGCAAAAATTAGGTTACAAAATGCTCCTGATGTAATCAGAGATGCAGGCATTGAAGCATTACTAGTGGATCAAGTTTCTCCAGAAGGAGGTACGATCGCCGATTATCTGGGCATTCCTTTCATCACCATCTGTATTGCCCTACCGATGAATCCCGAACCAAATATACCACCTTTTTTCACAACCTGGAGCTATCAACCTGTGTGGTGGGCGAAGTGGCGTAATCAAATTACATACTCGCTGATCAACCTATTATTTTTACCAGGTTTCAAAATCGTTCAAACTTACCGCAAACAGTGGAATTTACCTCTGTATTCTCAGCTGACAGATGTTTGGTCAACAATAGCACAAATTAGCCAACTACCGACTGAATTTGACTTTCCGCGCATCGTACCAGAACACTTTTATTATACAGGACCATTTGTTAACCCAACAGCACGTAAGCAGGTAGATTTTCCCTATGAACAATTGAGCGAAAAACCCCTAATTTATGCTTCATTAGGAACGCTAAAAAATCGTTTTGTCGAAGTCTTTCAAGGGATAGCCGCCGCTTGCGATCGCGAAGATGTACAACTCCTGATATCTTTAGGTGGTGCTTCAATTGCTGAAGCGTTGGGAGAATTACCAGGTTCACCAATAGTCGTCAACTACGCCCCACAACTAGAACTCCTCAAACGCGCCAGCCTTTGTATCACCCATGCAGGTTTAAATTCAGTGCTAGAATCACTTAGTGCCGGAGTACCAATGGTAGCAATTCCACCAGGTGACGATCAACCAGGTATTTCTGCACGATTAGCTTGGGTGGGCGCTGGTGAGTATATTACCGTAAAAAACTTTAATCGCGATCGCTTAAAAACTCTCGTACATCAAGTGTTAACCAACGACTCCTATCGTCAAAACGCCCGTCGCCTACAAGCAACAATCAGCAAAGCTAATGGAGTCAAACTGGCTGTTGATATCATTGAAGAGAAGTTATCACACACTTAAATTGCAACCTGTCGGCATTGCTGAATTAGGGGATAATTCTTGTGGGGTAGAGAGCAGCACTGGCTCCTCCTGACTTCTGCCTTAAAGTGCATAAGTCATCCTCACAATCCACTATATCATCAAGAAGTCATTCAAACAGGGTGCGAGCGTGAGCAAAATTTCTAACAGTATCAAAATGGGTGTGGGTTTACTTTGCGCACTTGCTATTACACAAAGCAACACAAATAATTCCGCACAAGCAGCAGAAACCGCTGTGTTACGTATTGGTCCATTAGAAGAGTCTATCACAGTAACTGAATTAGAAAAAATCGCAGAAACTGGAAAAGCTCCTGAAGGTTACGAATCTTACTCTAAACGATTGTCGCATGCACAACGTAGCCAAGTATTAACAGCACTACGGACAAAATTTCCAGTCAATCTTTTATATATTGATAAATTACTTAACTCCAAAGTTGGAAGCACGATACTTCAGGATCTATCTACAGTGATAGCGCGAGAAGATAATGCCGGAATGCAGGCGCTCAGAAGTGGAATCATCAGAGGTTCTACTGCACCTGGTGGCTTGTCGATCGCCAGCTTTATCAAAGCTTATCCAAGCGAGCGGATCATTATAGATGTTGAGCAAGCATTCAAAGTAGCTGGTAATCTCAACACCTCATTTAAGCAAACTCAGCAGTTTATCACAGCTATTGCTCCTCAGCTTGAGCGAAAACTAACTCAAATAAATCCACCATTTGATCCTAGCCAAACAGGAAGCGCCCAAGTACAAGTTCTTAACTTTAACTGGAAAGATACAAAACGCCAACGCCAAATTCCCGTTGATATATACTGGTCAAAAGATGCAAATAATACTAAACCTCTCATTGTTTTTAGTCACGGGTTTTCTTCTCTACGTACAGATATGCGCTACCTTGCCGAGCATTTAGCGTCTCATGGTTATGTAGTAGCAGCTTTAGAACATCCTGGTAGTAACAAAGCTTATGATAACTTGGCAACTCAGGGCAAGGTAAGAATTATCAAACCACAGGAGTTTTTAGAACGTCCTAGAGATATTAGTTTTGTTTTGGATCAACTAGAAAAGCTAAATAAAACAGCAAATAATCCGTTGAGTGGTAAACTAAAAGTTGATCAAACTATTCTAGTAGGTCATTCCCTTGGGGGTGGAACAACACTATCCATTGCTGGGGCTGAATTACAAATAGATTACTTGAAAAAACGCTGTCAGAAAAACTTAGCAAGTGTTAACTATGCTGAAGGTTTACAATGTGCTGCGCAAGCGTTGCCAAAAAATAGTTATCAACTACGAGATACAAGAGTAAAACGAGCGATCGCTCTTAACCCCGTCAGTTCCCTGATGTTTGGCGAGACTGGTTTAGAGAAAGTACAAGTTCCGCTGCTGATGCTAGCATCATCCGCCGACAAATCTACTCCAGCTTTGACAGAACAAATTATTGGTTTTAACAAAATTCCCAGGGACAAATGGCTGGTTGGTATAGTTGGGGCAACTCATGCTAGTGTAAAAGACCCTAGCACCACTCAAGATGAGGCGACAAAACCAAGTACAGCCTTTGCTGGGGATGAAGTGTTTGGCGAACAAGCTGTTGATATTCGCAAATACATCAAAGCTATCACTTTGGCTTTTGCTGCGCAAATGACAACTGAGGCAGATAAATATGCAATTTTTCTCACGCCTGAGTATGCTCAATCTGCTTCAACTCAGGCTTTTCCCATTCATTTAGTCAGAGAAATTCCCCAGGATGCGATGACAGTGGTGAAGCAGTTTGTGAATAAAAGTTCACAGTGAAAGTTTTTTTAAACAGTTTTAAAAAAGGTAAGAACCGCCCAAACTTCACCTCTATCCATCATCGGAATTCCCAGCGCATTTTTTACACCACAAGCTCTAGCAATTTTGTTGCGGAGAAAGTAGGCTTCTGATGTTTATAAAGTTCACTTAAATATACGTGAAGAATATTACTGCCTAGCTACTTTTCGCTCTACTCAAAGAAACAGTGAGATGAGTTTTGTGTTGCCGAGAAAGTCCTTTAGGTAATTCCCCTGTGAGATCCTCTGGTAAGAAATTGCTTTTTTTACAACTTAGTACAGGCATTTCTTGCCAACAGGAGCGGCAGAACCAGTAGACTCCTGTCTCACGTACATGTCGTAGAAGCACGGTATCACAAGTTGGACAATTATTCATTTTTTACTAAAGTTATAATTACGTAACGGTATGAAATAACTTGGCATGTACCAAACAATATGGTATAAAACCACTGCTATTTTCGTATTTTTAATGACAAATAACTTCAGTAACAATACTTAAAAAAAATTAGAGTAAAATTAAAAATTTAGTAAACTTTGTGATTATATGACAGTAAGATCCCTGACAACGCATTTATTTGTCGGGGATCTTGGGGATCTTGGGGAGCGGCTGGTTGAGGATTAAATAGGTGTAGGTGTTCTTTTGATGATACTGTCAATTAAGCCGTAGGCTTGAGCTTCTTCGGCACTCATAAAAAAGTCTCGTTCTGAGTCACGTTCAATTCGCTCTTTTGATTGACCAGTGTTGATAGCGAGTATTCTGTTTATTGATTCTCTAAGATACAGAATCTCTCTAGCTGCTACCTCTATATCACTAGCTTTTCCTTGAGTGCCTCCTGAAGGTTGACGGATGGTAATTCGAGCATTGGGCAAAGCGTATCTTTTACCCCTAGTACCTGAAGAAAGCAATAATGCGCCGATTGCAACTGCATTACCAATACAGACTGTACATACTTCTGAACGAATTTGATTTATGGCATCGTATATAGCCATAGCTGCCATTACTTCTCCTCCAGAACAGTTAATGTACAAAGTGATATCTTTTTCTGGAGCTTCAGCATCAAGATACAGCATTTGTGCAACAATTAAGTTAGCTGTTTCATCTGTCAGTTCACCTCTCAAAAATATAATTCGCTCTACAAGTAAGCGCGAATATATATCAAATGTGCGTTCTCCTTTATCTGATGCTTGAATCACAAACGGTAAGTTGCTTTGATGTTGTAAGTTCATTGTATTAGTATCAAAATTTGTGGCATTCTTTCATTCAACTTGTAATCCCAACCACCATTGAGAAAAGAGTTGAGAATTACACTATCCAAAGCCTCATACCTCCCAACAGGCATTGATTGTAAAAGAGGCGTTTGAGTTACTGCTGTTGGTGTTTGGACGAATTGATTTTGCCACGGTTGAGCATAGCGCATTGATTTATGTAGAGACGTTACATGTAACGTCTTTACAGCCTGATGCAATAACTGTAGTTTAGTACCATTATCAACAGCTTCTAGCGTCCAAGTAACAATAGAAGGCTGGCACATAAATTTGTCTTGCCAAGTATAAGAAAGCCGTTTTGGCGCATCTATTTCAATTACTTCGCAATCAATACGAACATCCAATCCTGGTAGTGTTGTATGTTGAAATTGAAATTTATGTCCCAGACGCGGCTCAAAGTCATTTTCCATCAGCCATGCAGCAAGAGTGCGGCTATTTGTCAATACTTGCCAAATTCTTTGGGGTGGATGAGGGTAAAAAGTTTCTATCTTTAAGTTTCCGAGCATGAATCCTCCAAATAGTTGCCCAGGGCTTCCAGTTTTTCTTGCCAGAATTGCTCGTAATCGCCAATCCAATCAGATACCAGCTTGAGTGGTTCTGGATTTAAACTATACAGGCGTTGTCGTCCTGATTTGCGTATTTTTACTAAGCCAGCTTCACACAAAACCTGCAAGTGCTGAGAAATCGCTGGCAAGCTCATGGCAAAAGGCTCGGCTAACTGTTTGACTGGTTGCTCACCAGTACGCAACCGATCCAATATCGCTCGTCTAGTTGGATCGGCGATCGCTGCAAACACATCAGCACTAGCTGCAAGTCTACTCATAAGATATTGGATTGTGCATTGCTTTCTTAGGGGCGAGATGATCGTTTAGCTTGACAAAACAAAAATGTTATCATGAGGTTGACCAAAATATTTAAGTGAATACTTAACTGTTTTGATTATAGATAAGCATTTGCTTAAATGTCAAGAGCGATTACTGTAAGTAGTTGGACAAAATTAAATTCATTCGTGAAGGCATTCAAAAAGCGCGTCTCTACAACATTAGATGTTGTTTTTTAAGAGGGTTGTAAAAACAGATGGTATTACCGCTCATCAGGTTGGTTTTTTGTGGATGAATTAGTTGAACCATTGAATTTCTCACTCTGTGTTTGATTCAACCAAGCTGTCAACCCTTGAGAAAGGTGAGACAAAGACTCTTCTAACTCTGGTGAAAGCTGCAGGGGTAGATTTCCCGATTGCACATGCACAGAGCGTTGGGGAAAGGGAATATGAACCTGATGAAGCCGCATCATTTCCTCAATGCGAAAGTACAAATCGCTCCTAATTTGAAATTGTTTCTGCGGTTGAGAAATCCAAACTAATAACTGAAAATCCAAAAAATCTTCTCCAAATCCTTTAAAAAAGACGTTAGGCGCTGGTTTTTTTAATACATTAGGATTATCCTTAGCAGCTTCAAGCAGCGCAGAACGCACATTACTTAATGTCGAGCCATAAGCTACACGTACAGGTAGTACTAACCGAGAAACGAGGCTCTGATGGTTCCAATTCACCACTTCATTTTCTAACAGATGAGAATTTGGCACAATCACTGATGTATCATCTAAAGTACGGATCTGAGTACTGCGAGCATTTAATCGCTCCACTGTTCCCATAAACTTGCCAATTTCGATAAAATCCCCGACTTCAATCGCTCGCTCGAAGGTGATAACTAAGCCACTAATAAACTCTTTAGCAATACCCTGGAAACCAAATCCAATCGCCACACCCAAAACACTGGCTACTATTGCTAAGGAACTGATATCCAAACCCCAAATTTGCAGTAAAACAAATGCACCAATAAAGATTAGGCTATAGTTGAAAATCAGCGCAATCGATTCTTGAACGCCTCGGCTAACACGAGTGATGCGCAGTACTCGCGATCGCAACAGATTTGTGACTGCTCCAGCAATAGCTACCACTCCAAAAAATAAGCAAAACAGGATAATTAAATTTATGACTGAATAAGAACTTTTCCCTAAAGAAATCGCAGGTGATGTCAGGCTCAACCAGAGAATACTGGTAATTTGCTGACTCCAATACCGTGTCAAAGGAAATAAGTTAGTAATATAAATAGTCGTCCCTAACCATATTCCAGCACGCACTACAGTTAGAGTCAACAGCAGAAATAATTCTATTGATTTTGGTTGCGCTCCCGTGTCGGGATCGCTTGCGGCTCTTGGCACCAACTGTCGTAGCCAGTAACGCCAAATCCAACCGGAAAGTCGATGGAGAGCGTAAGCACCTAACCCAGACAAGACTGCGAACAGTATAGCTCTCCACACATAACTTAACTTTCTCTGTTCTTGACCTTGTTGAAGTGCTTCCGCAATCTGTTGCGCCCAGATTTCAGCCTGTTCCTGTTCTGTTCTTCCTGTGGGAGTGTCTTGTTGCGTCACACTCAGCAAGTGACGACCATTTACCCGAATCACAGGTAATTGATTGCTTTTGACAATCTCCACCTTCACCGGCTTAGTGGAGCGGACTACCTGTTTTAAAATCAAGTTAGCATCATCGGCGCGATCTTCAGCACTGAATTGCCCAGATTGACTAACTTCAAATAGCTTGTAGCCATCCAATATGATGGGAGCATTTACTTGTTTTTGTTGGGCTTGCACCGGTATTAAAGTGAGAAAACATCCCTGGATAACCATCAAAGCAATGGCAAGGATAGTGGAATTTCTCCGCAAGCAGCGATGACGACTCATAAACTATCAGCTCATGGTTTGGCTGTATAGGTAGCGGACTATTATAACCATTTCCCGAATTTTATTGACATACTATAAATAACACATCCCCCCACAGTAATGGTTAAAACGGATATATTCAATACAGATCCTCTAATTTGGAAAAAGCTCCTGGATAGAGGGTTTTTGTCAGGTTAATTAGCCGGATATATTATAGCTAAATCAACAAAGTATATCTAAATAACTAACTATTCATGTTTGATTGCTAGCGGTGTGTCAGCAATGCTGTTACTTTTCGATCATATTTACTTTCGACTTCTTATATAAAGTTGGGATCATTTACTGTGCATCTGATATTTTTCTTGTTATCTAACCTAATATAGATAGAAAAAAACTTACGATTCAATATAAATGTATGATTACTAATATAAAATATTTTGGTATTGCATGGAAAGCTGGGTGCGCTCATTTAAGGAATTGTTAACTCCCTCAGTACTATCTGGTCCGATCACCGATCCAGTACCAGTTTTTCTGATAATTATGGCAATTATGCTGGTTGCACCGCTGTTATTTGAGCGGGTGAAACTACCAGGAATTGTTGGCTTAATCTTAGCCGGAGTCGTTGTCGGACCTAATGGATTAGGGATATTGGAAAGAGATAGCACAATTATTCTCTTAGGTACAGTAGGATTACTATTTCTGATGTTTATGGCTGGATTAGAAACCAGCTTGGATGATTTAAAATACAACGCCGACAAAGCAGTGATTTTTGGTTTAGCTACTTTTGCTATTCCCATGCTGCTTGGTACAGTTGCTATGCTCCTATTGGGATACAATTTTTTAGCATCAATTTTAGTAGCTTCTTGTTTCGCTTCCCATACACTTTTAGCTTTGCCAATTGCTAGTAAATTGGGAATTATGCGAACTCAGACTGTAACCACTACTTTGGGCGGTACTTTAATTACTAATGTCTTAGCACTACTGGTTTTGGCTGTTGTTGTCAAGGCTCATCAAGGTACTCTCTCCTTTAGTTTTTGGTTGTTTCTCATTCCATCTTTGATAATTTATACATGGGCTACTTTATGGGGAGTTCCAAGAATTGGTCGATGGTTCTTTCGGCGTTTTGGGCATGATGAAGGAGCAGAATTTACGTTTGTATTAGCAACTTTATTTGTTGTTTCGTATGTAGCAGAAATAATTGAAATTGAGCCGATAATTGGAGCATTTTTAGCAGGAATTGCTATTACTCAGTTAATACCGCAACTTAGCCCATTAATGAATAGAATTCAGTTTATTGGTAATACTTTATTCGTACCATTTTTTCTGATTTCAGTTGGGATGCTGATTAACCCAAAAATTTTAGTGAGTGAACCTCGATCTTTACTAGTGGCAGCAGTAATGATTTTTGTATCAATCATCGCCAAGTTTCTTCCTGCCTGGGTAAGCGGTAAAGTATCTGGTTTTGACTGGAACAGTATTATGGTAATGTTTGGTCTTTCCGTTGCTCAAGCTGCATCAACACTAGCAGCGATTACAGTTGCTTACCAAATTAGAATAGTAGATCAACCAACCGTTAATGGTATTATTGCAATGATTCTAGTTACCTGCATTGCTTCACCTTGGATTACCGCTCGTTGGGGAAAAAGTATCAAAGCAGAGGTAGCAAGTTCTGTTAGTCAGGAAAAAAAGCTTTTAGGCGCTCGTGTTATAGTACCAGTAGCTAACCCAAATACTGAAGATAACTTACTGCAACTTGCTTTAATTTTAGCTAAAGCGACAGAAGGAACTCTACTACCACTGCACGTTATTCCTGAGAGTCAGGAAGCGAATTTAGCGGAAGCAAAAATACGGCAAAATCAATTATTAGCCACGGCAGAAACAATAGCTCATGGTGCTGTTACTTCCGTTGAACCAATTGGGCGGGTGGATGATTCAATTGGGAAAGGAATTGTGCGCTCTGCTCAAGAACGTGATGCTAGTCTGATTATTTGTGGTTGGAAAGGGTATTCTACTACCCGTGAAAATTTGTTTGGTGGTGTGCTTGACTATGTGGTACGTCGCACAACTGTGCCGCTGCTAATTGCTCGATTTCCTCATTCCATAAAAAATACAAAACGAGTATTTTTAGCAATTCCTGAAATTAAAAGTACATCTCCTATATTTGAGCAAGTAGTAACGCTAGCACAAACTATTGCTGTCGAACTGAAAGGTACATTGCAAATTTTACAAGTTACGGCACGATCGCGACGTAATCCAAAGACAAAAATAGATGATTGGCAATTAGATATTCCGATTGTGCAGTTGCAGGGTAACTTTGTGAGCCAAGTATCAAAAATGCTCGAACCTGATGATTTATTAATATTAATTGCTGGTACTAATCCCGAATTTCATTTGTCAGCATTAGGAATTGCACCAAAGGCGATCGCACGCACTCACAGACATACCTCTATTATTGTCATTCACTTTCCCTTCTAAACTTAAAACTTCTCCACATCCCCACCACTTCATCTTCATGTCATTTTTTTGTCATATTGCTCACACTACAATATATAGGATGGAGAGCATTAATTATGAAACACCGCCTATTATCCCCAATGTTTTGGGCTTTTGGGGTGGCACTCGCACTTTTAACCACGGGATGTGAGCAGGTAATTGAATATTTGCCACCACTACCCAGAGTCGAAATCCCATCAACACAAACCCCAAAACCAATACCACGCCAAACAAGTACAACTAATAACATTGAGGCAGCAGTTCGACAACGCATCAACCAAGTACGTCAGCAAAACGGGTTAACAACCTTGCAAAATAATGAAAAACTAGCACGGGTTGCCCGTAATTACAGTAGGCAGATGGCAGAAAAAAACTTCTTCAGTCATACCGGAGCAGATGGCAGTACTCTTCCCCAGAGAGTACGTGCTGGGGGAATCTCTTACTGGGTAGTGGGTGAAAATCTGTTCACCAGTACAAATATTCCTCAACCTGTACCTGCAGCAGTTGAGGGTTGGATGAAAAGCAAAGGACACCGCGAGAACATTTTACGCCCCGGTTGGAAAGAAACAGGCGTAGGCGTCTGGCGGACTGGTAACACTTACTACATTACTCAGTTATTTTTGCGTCGCTAAAGAGTGTTTGTGTCACAACTTCTAACTTTTGTTAGAAGGTTTCTCAAGTTTTCTGTAGCAAACTGGGACAAGACACCTATGATCAAAAACAATCTAGTATGGCTAACACAGTAATCATCACTGGGGCAACTCAAGGTATTGGTAAAGCAACAGCACTCCAATTTGCCCGTCAAGGGTATGATATTGTGTTGGCAGCTCGTCAACTAGAGCGCTTAGAAACTACAGCAGCAGAGGTGCGATCGCTCGGTAGACAAGCACTTGCCATTTCCACAGATGTAAGAGATTACGAACAGGTGAACAATCTTGTGGAAAAAGCACTTGCTCATTTCGGTCATGTAGATGTATTGATTAATGATGCAGGTATTTATTATATGGGACCTGTGGACGAAAGTTCGCTCAATGATTGGCAACAAATAATTAATACAAACCTGTGGGGTTATATTCACACCATTCATGCACTTTTACCCCATTTTTTAGAGCGCAAAACTGGCACAATCGTCAACGTGAGTTCTATCGGTGGTCTTGATCCAATTCCATATCAAGTACCATACACAACAAGTAAGTATGCTATCACTGGATTAACCAAATCGCTACATGCAGAATTATCCCCAAAAGGCATCCATGTTTGTGGCATTTATCCCAGTTTCATTCGGACTCGTTTGATGGAAAGAGCAATCTTTCGCGGTAAAAGTGAGGAGACAAAACAAGCTCGTTATCAGTTAATAAACACAGCATTCAACAGTCCCTTATTAGAAAAACCAGAGGATGTAGCAAAAGCAATTTGGCGCGGAGTCAAATATAAAAAAGCCAATGTAGTCGTTGGTACAGCAAATTTTTGGTCATCAGCTTTTCACTTATTTCCCGGCTTGATGAAGCCAATTTTTCGCCGAATATTTGGGATGAGCGATCGCCTCGCTCATTAATTTATTTTTTTAAAGGTATATATAAACACAGAAAGTAATATTACTTATTCCATCAGAAGGATGTAGTTTTATATACAAAATTTTAAGCTGTTTCACGGTAATTCATTTACCAAAATTTAAAGGAAAAATACCGTGAAAGTAACAAGCTTACTCGTCGGTTGTGCATTACTGCTCAGCATCATCCCTGCAGGCGCACAACAAGTGCAACAACAAAGGGTAGAGCAAGTTGAAGGCTACTTAGCAACACCTGAGCGCCTAGAATTTGATGAATCACTTTTGTCACAGTTGAAAGTACCAGAAGGATTTCAGATTGAAGTATTTGCCAAAAACTTGGGCAATCCCCGGAACTTGGCAGTTGCTCCTGATGGTACTGTCTACGTTACACGTAGGGATCAAGAAGATGTTTTGGCATTGTACGATCGCGATCGCGATGGTCGTGCCGACGGTTACAATACTGTTGCATCAGGTTTACCATACGTTAACGGCATCACAATTCATGAGAATCGTCTCTACTTTGTCACAGATAAACAACTTTACGTTGCTTCTTTAGCAACTGAAGGTATAGAAGGCGAACCACAACTATTAATTGATAACTTACCTGATGCAGGGCAACACCCAAATCGTACCCTTGCCTTTGGTCCTGATGGGTTACTCTATATTTCAGTAGGTAGCACTTGTAACGCTTGCAATGATACAAACCCAGAAAGCGCCACCCTGCTACAGGCACAACCCGACGGTAGCAATCGGACAATTTATGCCTCTGGTTTACGCAATACCATTGGCTTTGCGTGGCATCCCGAAACAGGGGAATTGTGGGGGATGGATCACGGTACTGACTGGCGTGGTAATGAGCAACCACCAGAAGAATTAAATCTGATTCGTCAAGGCGTAAATTATGGTTGGCCCTTCTGTTATGCTGATCGCCGTCCGGATGTGTATTTCCAACTAAACCCAAGAGGCACAACCAAGGAGCAATATTGCGCCAATACAGAACCACCAGTACTAACCTACACAGCACATAGTGCACCGTTAGCACTGCTTTTTTATACGGGATCTCAGTTTCCCCAAGAATACCAGAATGATGCTTTTGTCACTATGCGCGGTTCATGGAATCGTTTACCACCTTCAGGATACAAAGTCGTGCGGGTGCGTTACCAAGATGGCAAACCAGTCGAGTTTGAAGACTTTATCACTGGATTCTTAAACGAAGAAGGAACGGCACAGTTTGGTAGACCGGTTGGTTTAGCGATCGCACCTGATGGTGCGCTGTTATTCACCGATGATACCAATGGTGTAATTTACCGCGTTTCATACACCGGAGAAAGTAAGTAAATATTTCCATCTTTTCACCAATTGTTGATTTTTAGTCCGTTTTAACACATGGCGGTTTCAGATCCCCGACTTCTTTAAGAAGTCGGGGATCTATTGAATTGACTAAGCATAATATCATCAATTAGTCATCTATCTAAAAGCTGATTTATTGTAGCGCCAAAAGTATTATAAATCATTTAAAAGCTAACCAGAGTTATGGGAAATTTAGGTTAGCTTTATTTGTTGTTTATGATACCACAAACCTGCTGGCTGGAAATACTTTAGGCAGGAGATTTTACTATGCTTGATCTGCTTATTACCTGGTTGGTAACCGCTATGAGTTTTTTGATTATTTCTAAATTACCAATCGGAGTAGAAATAGATAAGTTTGAGAAAGTATTCATTTGTGCAACAGTCTTTGGAGTTTTAAATGCTCTTCTCAAACCGATTCTAACTCTGTTAACCTTGCCTTTCATTGTATCTACTTGGGGGTTATTCTTCTTTATTTTGAATACAATTATCTTCTGTCTAGCCGCTTATTTGGTAGAAGGATTTCGCCTCAAAACCGGTATTTGGAGCGCTTTTCTCGGTTCAATTTGTTTATCATTAGTGAACTCTGTTCTCTTGAAGCTGTTAGCATCAATTGCCTAAACAATTTGCTGACTAAAAACAATGATAAAGTTGATATCGATAACCATCGATAGAATGTGCTTGATCACTGGTAGCACAACTTTGTTGAACAAGGAGCGTGTTAAGCGGTTGCTCAGGTACTTGTTGAAAATTAACTAGCCATAAATCGAGAGGATGAGGTAACTGAGTTAATGACTGGTTGAGAGTGGTGAGTGCCGACAGTGGATTTTGAGTTTGATGGGCTAACAAAAACAGAGGATTTAAGGGTTTTCCCTCACACTTATTTTGCTGTAATTGCAAAGCAATACCCATCAGTCTGCCTGTTTGCCCGTGATGGTAATGGGGTATGGCAATCAACACAGTTCCTTGAGATTCTTGCCGAATTGTTGCAGCTACTACATCCGGGCGATGGGTTTTCTGGTAACCCAAATTTGTCACCACACTCAATCCCCCTAATAAACTTACAAGCCAAATCAGGATTACGGTTTGCCGCCCACTAATGCTAAATAATCTCAGCCAATGTATTTGACTTTGAACAATTTTAGTGGTGTCATTCCAAGCACTGGCTAGTCCGCCTCCTACCAGAACTATGACGGCATGAAAGTAAACAAAGTTATAGCGAAATGCTTTTGTTAAATCAATACTCCCAAAATAGACAATCGCAAAAAACAGAAAAATTGCCGCCCCAACGAAACTGACAAGAACATAGACAGTAAACCGCTCTTCATCACGGTTGTAAAGTTGTTTCAATCCCCGCCAGAGTTTAGGTATTGTCCAGATTGCAAGTACAATCAGTAGTATCCCAGAAACGATCGCCACTAGACGAGATTCAGATTGAATCGGTAGCAGATAGAGCATGGTTATCCAACCTGCGATTGCTTGCAATATAGGATCTAACCAGTCTAATCCCGAGCGCGAGCCTTTATAAATCCAGTGAGTTAGCTCGTTGTTAGAAAGCTTTGGGAGCAAAGGTATCCAAACTAAGCAAGTAACAAACGTACCAGCAGCTACTGCCCAAATCCTTTGCCAATAAACAGCATAAAGGTTAATTCCACGTCGCCATTCTCTCAGCCCCAAACTGCCCATTGATATTGCTTCTGCCGCCAACGTCAGACAGAAAAAGAAATGGGTAGCAACTCCCAACGCATTGGCAACAATCCAAATCACACAGATGGAAAGTGGCAGTGGGATGCGATTATGTATGGTTTGGGCTGCCCTCACCATGCAGTATAGAGAAACAATCGCCCAAAGAATTGCCAAGGTATAGTGACGGGCTTCCTGTGCTAAATAAATTCCAAAGGGAGAAACTGCCATGAATGCAGCTGCAATTTGCCCTACTACGCTTGAGCGAAATGCCATCCGTGCCAAAACAAAGGTTGCCCCAATTGTCATGGTACCGAAAAGGGCTGATAGCGATCGCGCCCACAGCGCTGTCACCAATCCATCTTCAGTGGGAAATAACTTGAACCAGAAATGAGACAAGATAAAATACAGTGGTGGATGATTGCTTTCGTCGAACAAGTGATCTACTACTGCCCTGATATTTGCTTGAGGATTAGGCACAAGAGGGCTGAGCAGTTGTTGTGCTGTCAGCGCCTCATCCAGCGGCACTGACAGAAAGCTGTTACCCAAGCTGAACACAATTGTGGAAAACTCATCTGCCCACAGAGGTTTTTCCATCAAATTGGTAAAGCGTAAACCCAATCCTAATAATGTCCAAATTAAAAGCAGTAAAAGATGAAGCCAATCATTTTTAGAAAACGCTGGAAACATCAAAGTACTATATTTGTGAGTTTTTTAAATTGGTTTCCAAGTACCGTGGAAACTGTGGGGAATGACACTAGGTAATGCTAATTTACACACTGGTAAGTCATCTAGTCTCATAGCATCATAAATCCAGACTTCACTACTATCAGTATTGCCATCATACACTACTGTTATCACCCAACCTTGCTTTACGTTATTGGCATCTGGGACATAGATGGGTTCGGAAGGATAGCGATTTTCTCCACAGTCAGCTATTGTCAGAGTTTCGGTGTTGTGATCGAAACGAGCGATCGCCGTAAAAATCTGTTTGTGCTGATCTTCTGGGCGATGTACATTAAGATAAGTTTGGCGATCGTTTTGTCCTCGATCTGATGGTGGTACTATAGGAAACTCACAATGGCGATCCATAATTTCCTGTATTGTGTGTACTTTCCCAGTATTAGGTTCAAGATGCACTTGCCATAAAGTACTAACAGCAGTGGTATGAGTTTCACCTGTCGCCACTTCTTTTAAATATTGGTTGGTTTGAAAATCCTCATAGCGAACAACATCAACAATTACCAATCCAGAATCATCCACGTACCCATTACCAAAATGCCACTGATACCAAGGTTCAGTTTCACCGCGACTAACTAGAGATAAACTCTCACGTTCAAAAACAAGAACCTGAGTACCAAGGGACGGTTTCCATTCCAAAGAATCACTGTAGCAGCTAAATCCAGTTAACACGGGTATTGGATTTACTCGCACAGGGGGAACGAAAAATACAAGATATTGCCCAGCGAGGACAACATCGTGTACTAAGGGAATACCATCAAGTTCAAATGATGTTTTTTGCCTAATTTTGCCTGTGGAATCACTTTTGTAAATATTCAGCTTGCCATTTAATCCTGGAGAAATACCAAAGTTAAAAATCTCCCCCGTTTTGGGATCAATTTTGGGATGAGCGGAATAAGCTAAGCCATTATCTAACCCACCTAAATCATCTTTGCCCAAAGTATGGAGCGTTTGCAAGTCTAGGGCGTGGGGGTTGTCGCCTTCCCACAGTGCTAGTAATTTATCTGGTAATGCTAGTACTGAAGTATTGGCACAGTTCTTAATTGGTTTTAACCATCGATTCCAAATTGGGTCTGGTGCAGTCATGCCATAATTGCCGTAAAGCAGTTTACCTGATGCTGCTTCTTCTTTGTAACCATCAGTTTGCACGTAGCGATAAACTCCCGTAGCACCCGCGTCGGTGAAGTGTACGGCAAGAATTGCGCCATCTCCATCAAACCAGTGTCCCACATGAATACCACCTCGTTCTAACCTTGCTGGCCCATTGCGATAAAGTGTACCGCGTATGCCTGCGGGAATTTCGCCAGAAAGGATTTGCAGTTGAGTGTGAGGAAATTCTTGGGCTGGTTGAGCTAGAGCACCTGCCCAAGCTTTTTTATTTGACTTTTTCTCAATTGTATGCATATCAGATTTTAACTATGTTGATGATGAGAGTTTAGCTTGCTCAACAGCAATTACCACCTTTCCCAAGTGCAAACCTTTGTCGAGATACTCAAACGCTTCCTTGGTTTGATGGAAAGAAAAGGTTTTGTTGATTATAGGGTGAATGTTATTAGTGGCGATCGCCTGATTCATAAACTCAAAATCACTGGTGCTACCAACTTCCATACCTTTAATAGTAGCTTGTTTAACCTCTAGAGAGAGAGTATTTATGCTAGTGTCGAAGCCATCAAGTAACCCCATAATTGAGATATGCCCAGACATGCGCAAAGCATTAATAGACTTTTGCAGATTCTTACCGCCTACCGTCTCCACAACCAAATCTGCTCCTGCACCACCTGTAAATTCTATGACATTCGCATCCCAATCGGGAGTAGTTTTGTAATTGATAGTTAAGTCTGCACCCAATTGCTGCACTCTTGCCAACTTTTCATCACTACTTGATGTAATAATCACCCTTGCCCCTTGTGCCTTAGCAAATTGGAGTGCAAAAATTGACACTCCACCTGTACCATGTAGCAATACAGTATCACCTGCTTTCAAATTGCCGTAGCGCAAAGCATTCCAAGCAGTTAACCCGGCAATAGGAAGAGTAGAAGCTTCTGCGGTAGAAAGATTGCTCGGGCTTTTGATTAACTGATTAACTTGAAATATTTTATACTCAGAAAGTTGCCCGGGAACACCACCAAGCCCCTGCCGAGTTGCAAAATCAACAGTTTCAGGTGTAGGAAAGCCGCTTACCCAATTAGAAATAAACGTTGTTGCTACTTTGTCACCAGGCGAAAACGTTGTTACACCTTCACCTACGCTTTCAACAATACCCGCTCCATCACATACGGGAATGTAAGGAAGTGACAGATTGGGATTCAGTAGCCCTTTAACAACGAGCAAGTCTACATAGTTTAAAGAAAAAGCTTCCATTTTGACTAATACTTCCCCAGCAAGCGGAGTTGGTTTGGGATATTCTGTCATCTGGAGATTGTTGATACCAAAACCTGCACAAAGTTCAATTACTTTCATTGCTGTGTTCAAACTCTATAGTTTTGAGTATCAGGTAATGTAGGGAATTTTGTCCAAGATCTCTTTTAAGCTAAACTGATACTTAAAAAGTATCAATACTCTTTATGGAACTGCGGCATCTGAAGTATTTTGTGACGGTTGCAGAAGAATTAAACTTTCGACGTGCAGCCGAACGTCTTTATATGGAACAACCGCCTTTAAGTCGGCAGATTCGCTCTTTGGAAGAAGAATTGGGGGTAGAATTATTTGAGCGCAGTAAACGTGGTGTGACTTTAACTGAAGCAGGGCAAGCGTTTTTGGATGAAGCACGACTGACTCTTGCCCAAGCAGAGCGAGCAGTAAAAGCAGCGAAGAAAGCAGTCGTGCAATCAGAAAAATTGGTGATTGGCTTTTCCATCTGCATTTTTAATCGCGTTTTATCGGAAATTATTCAAGCATTCCGTCAAGAATTTTCCGATGTGACAGTAAAATTAATAGAGATGTCTACAGAATCACAAATTAAAGCTTTACTTAATGAAGAAATTGACGTTGCTTTTGTGCATGGACCTGTTAATATAGCAGAACTTATCTCCATAAATCTTTTTAGTGAATTATTAGTGGTTGCTTTACCTCCGAACCACTATTTGGCAGCACAAAAGCAAATAGAGTTGCGATCGCTTGCCTTAGAACCGTTTGTTCTTTGCCCAAAACAAGTAAAGCCTGACTTATACACCCAAATTTTGAATCTTTGTCAACAAGCCGGATTTCAACCCAGGATAGTTCAAGAAGCTAGTCCACCTGAAGTTTTAATTGGGTTAGTAGAATCAGGGATGGGGATTTCCCTGGTTGCAACGAGTGCCGAGAAGAGACACAAAACACAAGTCATCTATCGCCCCCTTGCTGAACCAGTCCCTAGCCTAGAGATTGCCGTAGCTTGGCGAAAGGAAAAAAATTCTCTAGTTTTGAATCAGTTTTTGAATGTAGTGAAACAGTCTCATCAAATCACATAATTGTTCAGCACCTACCATTAGTAACAGTTTTTACCAATCTAGATTTAAGCCTTATGATAGTGTGTACCTCATTAACGACAAGTCTAGGCTGAGAGGATATAAACACCATAGCAATCTTGAGGAATTAACTATGCCTAGCGGTCATGCAAGTCATAAAGGTACTTCTGACAAACCCAACGTAAACACATCAGGTCAAATTAACGTGTCTGCTGCTGACAAATCAGTAGATCCCGAAGATGTTCTATTAGAAGGTGCAACTACCAATACCACAAGAACCCAAGAATTTGTAGACTTTCCTCCCGCCCTCGAACGTCCTGGTGAGACAGAAACTGGGAACGAAAAGGTTGACAGTTGACACTCAACAATCATACCATTTCACAAAAACTCTGAATTATGACCGCAACTGGCGCTCAAGCACTAGGTGGAAGTGGCGGATACGGGACTCTTGGTATCGCGAGAGCGTAACCCCTGGCTTTGCGGACGCCTTCAAGCCCCGCTGGATGCGGTGCAAGTTTGAGGTGTCCTGGTCGAAGATTGGACCAAGTCCGCCTAACTCGGGTGCGTTAGTCCAACTTTCTTCTGGTGTAAGCCAGTGAATTTTAGCTGGTGTTGGGCGCATCCCGGGCGGGTACGGCAGGAGCAGTAGCACGTCCATAATACAGGAATCGGGATCGTTGCCGTTGGGACGGAACCTGTACTGGAGCGGCGCTCCTACACCTGCCCACGGCATGAAGTTGGGGAAGATAAAGTACTCAATGGCGTCGAGCATCTCGGTGTCGGACAGGTTTGAGCAGTCAACTCCCATGCGATCGCTCATACGCTGTCTAGCAGCCGAGGCTGCGTATGTGCGTGCAGTCATAGAGTTCGGCAATTGCACCGTTTCTGGGTCGGTTCCCTCAAACTCTGCCATTGCCTTGACCACCGCTTGCTGATCGACCTGGTTGCCTAAATGTGGACTCGGCACTGCAAACGGTGTGATCATGCGGCTGTGACGTCCGTACACGTCGTATTGGGAATTAGCGTCGCCAGTGAACTTGAGGATCTGCGGGTGAGTTGCAACCGAGTGGTATGCCTCCATGAACGCCTCAAGCGTAACCTTCCAGTTTGCTGGCATCACCTTAGCTACATGTACAGCTTTGGAACGCTCCTCAAGGGGAAAGTGCTTGAAGTGATCGGGTATGTTCTCCAGGTAGGTTTCTAATGGCTCACACTCAAGGTCGAAGTTGATAAACACAAAGCCCTGCCACGTTGCTACCTTTACCTCGGGCAGACGGAAGGCTTCTTTTTCTACGTGTTCAAAGTCCCATTGGCAGGGAATGTATGCGAGTGTGCCGTCAAGCTTCCACGTCCAATTGTGGAACGGGCATCGGAACGCTTTGACGTTGCCCTCGCTGACTAGTAACTGCGTCCCCCGGTGCAGGCAAACATTGTAGAACGCCCGGATCTCGCTAGGTGCGCTGCGCACTATAATCAGTGAGAGGTCGGCGATCTCGTACACCACGTAGTCACCGATAGAGGGTATCTCCTCCTCGCGACAGGCCCACTGCCAAACCTTCTTCCAGAGCTTTTCGACCTCGAGGTCGTGGTACTGCTTCGAGAAAAAGACCTCGCGCTCAATGTCGGCGATGCCAAGATCTGCTACCGACTGCTCAAGCAGCACAGACGGCACCTGCTTAGTATCATTTTGTAGCAGTTCGGAGACAGTCTGCATCTCGTGCTGAGTAAAGTCAACGGTGGTCATAGCATCCTCTTCTCAAGTTCTCATTTCAATCCCCGCAACAGAAATTTAGCTTATTGTAATATTAGTTAAAAAAACATCACCCTTACTACAGAGAGCGTGTTTGATGTCTCTGGCTATCAATCGCACCAACAGCTATCCCTCTGAACAAACTGGAGCTTGTCATCTAGCAATAGAATAAGATTATCAAAGAAATATTAAGGTTAGATCTTAATGAGTTTGTTTTTTTCGGTGCTTGGACTTATCTTTTTCCTACTGACACTAGGTGTTGTATTCTATTTGATCGCGGCTCGCCCTTATCAATCCTCTGATTCTGTAGCCAATTCCTATGACCAATGGACTGAAGACGGTATTTTGGAGTTTTACTGGGGCGAACATATCCACTTAGGTCATTATGGTTCCCCACCGCAACGGAAGGATTTTTTGGCAGCCAAATCTGACTTTGTGCGTGAAATGGTGCGTTGGAGTGGTTTAGATCAATTACCGAAAGGCACTACCGTCTTAGATGTTGGCTGTGGAATTGGGGGAAGCAGCCGCATTTTGGCACGGGATTACGGGTTTGCCGTCACAGGTATTACTATCAGTCCTCAACAAGTCAAACGCGCACAGCAGTTAACTCCCCAGGAACTTGATGTGCAGTTTCAGGTGGATGATGCTATGGCACTTTCCTTCCCAGATGCAAGTTTTGATGTCGTTTGGTCAATTGAAGCGGGACCTCATATGCCAGATAAAGCCATTTTTGCTCATGAGTTAATGAGAGTACTCAAGCCGGGTGGCGTGTTGGTTGTAGCTGACTGGAATCAGAGGGACGATCGCCAACACCCGCTTAACTTTTGGGAGAAAATTGTGATGCGGCAACTCCTAGATCAATGGTCCCATCCCGCCTTTTCTAGTATCGAAGGCTTTGGTGAACTTTTAGAAGCAACGGGATTCGTCGAGGGAAGAGTGGAAACAGCAGACTGGACAGCACAAACACTTCCTTCTTGGCTAGATTCTATCTGGCAGGGAGTGGTTCGACCTGAAGGTTTGGTTCGTTTTGGTCTACCTGGTTTAATTAAATCTCTGCGCGAAGTACCAACCCTTCTACTGATGCGGCTAGCATTTGGCATTGGTCTTTGCCGATTTGGAATGTTTCGCGCTTTACGAGCTAATTCACTGCCAAAATTAACACAAGATAGTTCTAACACTGCTCAAGTTTAATCGATCAAACATTATCACTAAGTAGAGAAAATCCACGGCTCCAAGCGGTAATAAACCAAGGAAATATTTGCGCTCCATTCTTACGTCAATTACTAGTAATTGCCAATAAGAGTTGTTATGTTTTTACACTCATTAATTACTTTAGGTTTTACCATTATTTGTCTATTGTTCGCTGCCAAAAACACACGTAAAATATTGCAGTTAATTGCAATATGAATTGGTTTGTTTTGTTTTATTTTAAGCGTTAATTTCTCATTTGTTCCCGTGGAGATATTGCTTTTGCTCGCATTAAGCATCTAACTTAATGGAGATAACCACAAGATATCTAATTGCTAGTATGAGGAAGTCTTAGATCATCACATAAGTAGGGAGCATTACTAATATGGAAGTCAGCGCTCGTAATAGTTTTAAAGGAACTGTAAAGCAACTTAACCAGGAGCAGTCAATACTGAGGTAATATTAGAAATTGCGCCTGGTGTAGAAATAACTGCAATTATTACCAAGGCGTCTGCTGAACATCTACACCTTACTGAAGGTGGGCAAGCGATCGCTATCATCAAAGCATCAGACGTACTAATTGCGGTGTAAACGTTTCTTTTTAAACAGGAGCCAAGAGCTATGATGTACGACTCTCCTGACTCCCTCTTTAGAGAAATCTCTCTTGCTTAATTTCTTTTGAGCATACATCAACCCGAAAGCAAGTACTACACCAGTAACTCCTTGCCCTTCAGGTACAGATGTAGATTTGTTCAGACTGGGAAACCCATACTTTGATAGAATTTGCTGCCCTTCTGCTGAGAGGATATACTCTGCCAATTTCTCACCGTCAACAGAAGCACCTTTGAGGACAGTCAAGCTAAACGGTGCATCAGTTGCCAAGTTTTCTGGTAATTCCACAATTTGTAGAAAAGTATTTTTTCTGACTTCACTTGTATCCCCGCCTAGTACCACTGTTGCAACTTAGATGAGCCATAAATCCAGAGCAACGAGAGCGATGCTAATTGTAAGTAAGTTAAGAACAAGTTAAGAATATTGACTTTAACAGCTACCATCTTCAACTCGGTAGCCAACATCTGCTAGCATCAGTAAGTTCACACAAAGCTTAGGAAATATCAGAAAATGGAAGTTAGCGCACGTAATGCTTTCAAGGCTAAAGTGAAAAAAGTTGTGGATGGAGCAGTTAACGCTGAGGTGATACTAGAAATTGCTCCAGGAGTAGAGGTGACGGCAATCATTACTAAATCATCGGCAGAAAAGCTGGGACTAGTTGAGGGTAAAGATGCTTACGCCATAATTAAATCTTCGGATGTCATTGTTGCTGTTGACTAAAAATTTCTAGAGAAGCGATCATCATAAAGCTGTCAAGCCTCCATTTAGGTGGAGGCTTTGTAGTTGCGAGGACATCTTCTTTTATCTTGGAATAATCATTATGCCTCAAGGCTATTTTCAGTCATCAGACTACTAGCTATCGTGAACTTCATCTATTCCAAATTCCCAGTATACACCATTGTTATTGGGAGGATAAATACGGATTGTGGCATTGTTGGAGAACCGCTTTAACCTGTCAACAATCTGGGCAAGTGCATCATCAATATGCGAGTAACTTTCTATGTCATAGCAGATAATAATCAGAGTCAAAGGGCTTGTCTTGGCGTTGAAATACCAGTGACAATGGCACAATAAAGCCCGTATAACGGGGCAGCAAGCTTGGAAGAAGAGTCTGCCTGTGGCTTCTGCTAGTTGTCTGTGCAGTAACTCATCAAGTAGCGTTGCCTTGGTTGGGGGAAAATCATCTGGATGAACAGAGGGTTTATTCATAATAAAACTAGTTCTAGCATTGTTGTTTACTGTCGATTGTGCAATGAGTTTTTTGGGTTCTTTATCGTACAAAAAGGGTGACGAAGCAACTTTTTGCTAATGCTGGTTCCGGTATCCTCAAACTTGATGAAGTCCTTGATTAGTTCCAAGAACCGTCGCTTGTCAAAAATGCCTTGAATTAGTACCTCTAGCTCGGTTGTTCCTGAAATTGAAAAATCTTCACCGTCAATTGAGCGCCAAGGCAAAAACTCTTGCCAATTCGAGGTTAATGTACCAACTTTTGCGCGATTTCCACAACAGGCGATCGCCAACGCATTGTAGGAAAATAGAGCCTGTTGCTGTTGAATGTATTTCTGAAGACTTTGATACGCTTCATTGCGCAAAGCTTGGACATGCCTTGGGTGAGTTTGAACAATGACTGCTAAGGGTAAACCGTTAATCAAGACAACCGTAGTAATGGGATGAGCATGACTGGGGGAGGTAACACTAAACGGATGAATCACTAACCAATCGTTGTTCAGCAAATTAGACGAATCAATCAGCCACACTTTGTCATGAACCGTTTGCTCACCGTCATAATAGGTAACATCAACACCTTCAGTCAAAAGTTGGTGAAAATGATAATTACTTTTAGGCAAGTCAGGATGACTTGTGCAACAAGTACAGATAACTGTATCTATTACCTGGTGTGGAATTTGGGGATTAATCCGTTGGAGTGCGCTGCGTAGTCGATGTCTGACAAACAGGCTCCACTCATCTTCTTTGCGCAAAACCACATCGTCATAACTACACTCTATTTTGTGTCTTGATGCTATATCTGATTCCAACAATACGGTATAGCCAATTACCTCAAACCAAGTGAGAAAATCTGGTACTGCAATCGAGGGTGATGAGTTAAAACGACGGCGGAGCTTTGTAGGAAAGCTAGTCGCATTAACAGTTGCTATTCTTAGTAGCGCACGATTCATCGGAATAGAAGATGTTTTGAGTCAATGCAGAAGTCCGCCTAGCTGGTATTGGTTGGTATTTTTTTTAGGCGTAGACAGCTTGCTTAGTAATCATGTAACCTTAAATTTATCACTAAAATTGTATCAATAGCTGCAGTTTACCAGTTTAGTTGGTAAAAATATATGAAATTTCCAAATAAGTTGGTAAGTATAAAAAATCAGATCCCTCCGTGTCCCCCTTAAAAAGGGGGGTTGGGGGGATCGTGTGTAGTAAACATTTGGTGAAACTGTACTACCACTAGCTAAACTTCATCTACCGGAATTTGCCATAGAATCCCTGTATTAAAGGGGTGAGATATGTGAATTCTGGTATTGTTGGAAAACAACATCAATTTTTTGATGATTTGAGGAATAGCATTGTCAATATGCCAGTAACTTTCCATGTCATAGCAGATCATAATCAGCGTTAGGGCGCTGGAGTTAGTAGTAAAATACCAATGACAATGGGACAACACAACACGAGTAATCGGACCACAAGCTTGGTAAAAGCGCTTAGCGATCGCCTCTTCTAATTGTCTGAGCAATAACTCATCAAGCTGCGTTGCTTTGACGGGAGGTAAATCTTCTGGAGGAAGGGTAGGTTTACTCATAAAAGCCCTTTCCAATCTTGAGGGTGCATACACCTAACTTCGCACCTTTTGCTGAAAACAGGTCAAACTCTCAAGATTTTTTTTAAGATTTCATGAAGATAGATTGAGAAGCTCTACACAGTTGCAACCGAACCACCATCCACTCGCCAGCTAGCACCTAGTACAAAGCTCGATCTTCCTCGAACATAAAAACGCAATTCCCACAGCCACCTCTTCTGGTTGCCCGCGTCGCTTCAGAGTACGGCACCGAAAGCTTACTATTTAACCTACTATTTTGGTATTTATTCCTTTGGGAGGATGTTACGTAATTAGTCGTCAATTATGGTGTTATGAAAAACACATAGGTTAAAATTAGATTAAATATAATTTAAGAAAAACTATAAACAGGGGAATTGATTGATGGAACAGCCTGACCCGATGGACAAAGAAAACTTTCTCTACCCTCGTAGTCGCTACTACGGTCAATTTAAGCCAGAAACCCTAGTATTTAATGCCAATCTGCAACAATTTGCCCAGAAAGTCGGATATATTACTAGTCTAGAAACTTCGGGAAAAATCTCGGCAATAGAAGCCTACAATCAAATTAAAGCGCTCTGGAAACAGTTGAAACGCAGCAAAAAAGAACTGGGAATTAGCGACGAGCAGCCGCAGAGCGATTCGGAGCCACCACCAGACGCACTTTAAAGTCAGGCAAAATCATCTAACTGTGGTAACAACTCTTTTACTCATCTGCATGAAAAAATTGACCATATTCTACCTACATAGTTGGTGATAAAATATCTAAAACTAGATAGCGTAGGCTGAGGGTGCAGGATACAAGAAAATGCGTTACCTCATAGGCATAGATGATACCGACAATCTTACCAGTGGTGGGACAGGAAAGCTAGCACGGCAACTCAGCAAAGAAATTGCCGAACAGAATTTAGCACAAACCATTGGCATTACCCGCCACCAACTGCATCTGAGTCCAGAAATTCCCTATACTTCCCACAACAGTTCCGCCTGTATTATGGTGGATACATCACAAGAGTTGGTGGCCCTGACTGACTACTGCCGAGAATATCTGCTCCTCCACAGCGAAGAGGAATCGGATGTGGGACTGTGTGTAGCCGCGTGGGAGCAGGTAAGTCCCACAGTACAGGCTTTTGGTCAGCAGGCAAAAGAAATAGTACTCACCCAAGAACAAGCTGTTAGAGTAGCAACTGTTTCTGGTATATTCCTATTCGGTTTAACTGGCACAAAACAAGGTATTATAGGCGCACTTGCTGCCGTTGGCTTACGGAAAAATGGCAACGATGGACGGTTTATTTGGGTACCTGGTTTGTACGACCTTTCCGGTGTACATACAAAAGAGCGAACTTTACCAAATAGCTAGCATCGATCGCATTCAGGATTTGGCAGGAGAACTTGTTAGCGTCAGCACCAGAATAAACACTAGTCCTTGGCCTCGTCCGGTGCTGATTGATGGACAAGCCGTGATGCTGGTAGTCAAAGCGGTTGGTAATAAACTTGAAATCACAGAAGACTATGAATACGAAATGGCTCCCAAAAACATTATCCGTCGATATTAAGCGCCTGCGTCAAGTTAAATGGCACTCAATAGGTGTGTTGATCGCTCTTGGGTTGATGATTGCCCTTGTACAAGCTAACCTGCGTCTGCCATTGCGATTACCTGGTTGGCGCGGACTTTACTGGTTGACACCACTGGTAGCCACACGGCTGTTGACATCCCGTTTTGGCGCTGCTTCGACGGTAAGTTTGAGCGCTGCTGGGTTCTCACTATTATTTGCTGTGAAAAATGATCCCTTTGACTGGTTTTTTTATTTAGTCGTGGGTGAATTCTTGGATATAGCCTACCACTTGGGAAAAAAATGGCGACGACAAATTTGGTTCTGGGCGATAGTAGCTGGATTAGTTCATCTGCTGCGACCCTTAACTCGTATGATTGTTAGTGCCAGTGGGGTTTGGTCGTATGGTTTTTTGTCTAATGGATATATTTATCCACTGGTGACTCATCTATTATTTGGTCTTGTTGCTGGTTTGGTAGGTTCCGGTGTAGTGTTGGGGTTAAAACGCATTCGTTAGGGTTTGATAACATAGTCAATTTGACTTTTGCCAATATTGTTGGTATGATAGCTTCGCTCAGAAAAATTACGTACATATAAATGTTTATAGTTAAACATTAATAAACGTATCTGTAGGCGTGAAAAACAAGCTCAGAGACGTTCCGGCGGAACGTCTCTACAAAGATTGTAAACAATGCTAAAAATCATGAAAAAATATTTATTTGCTGTATCATTAATTACTGGTATTGTTAGTGCCACGCTGGCTAGTAAGGTTCAGGCTGTTACCTTATACAATGCAGGCAGTTTGAGGAATGCGCTTGGGGAAATCTCTAACAACTTTACTCAAACATATGGCATTGGGGTTACACAAGTGTCTGGTCCTTCTGGTTCACTGCGCGCGCGCATCGAGCAAGAATTTTCATCGCTGGGAGCATCCGCAGACGTTTTTGCTAGTGCGGATATCGGAAACCCGCAGAAACTGTTTGAATCCGGTTTGGGTAGTCCGGTGGTGAACTTTATTGATAACCGACTGGTAGCCCTTGTCAAACCAGGCTTATCAGTAACATCAGACAACTTGTTGGACTTGTTTTTAGACCCCAATATTAGGTTAGCAACCTCAACACCGATCCTAGACCCTTCTGGGGACTACGCCCAAGAGATATTTCAAAAAGCTGATAGTATCAAACCAGGTAGCTTTCAAATTTTAGATAGTAAAGCTTTACGTCTGGTAGGTGGCGCTCCTACAAGCGTTACACCTCCTGCTGGTGTGGATAACTTCAAGTATATTCTCGTTGATGAACGCTCGGCGGATGTAGGTTTAGTTTATTACACAAGTGCTTTAGCATCAGTAGCAGCTGCATCTGATCTGCAAATCGTGGAATTGCCAAATAACTTGGCAACTGAGGCAAAGTATGGCTTGAGCGTTCTTAAAGGTGCTTCTGTTGACAGTGAGAAATTAGCACAATATATCCTCTCGCCAGAGGGGCAACAAGTTCTATTAAAGTATGGGTTTACAAGTCCACAGTATACATCTGTACCTGAAGGGCAAGGAGTTGTTGGTATGGTGTTTGCTTTGGGTGTCGCTTTTGCTTTGCAGAAGAAATTGGCTCAAAAGCAGCAAGTCAAGGTTGGCGATGTTTAACCCTAAGATGAGTAGTAGCCTTGAAAAAATCTCAGTTACTTAGTTTGCTGACCCTAACCAGTGGTGTATTAGTTGTATTTGTAGAATCAGCCCAAGCTCAGGTTGAGGTGCAAAGCAAAACTGCATCTGACATTCCCTATGTTAGTGAAATTAAACCGATCGCCAATGCCGCTGCTTTACTTACCCTTGAACCCACAATAGTAAAAGTTACAGGAGTCAGAGTTAACCTAACTGATACTGGTGTTGAGGTTGTTCTAGAAACACCTGCAGGAACGTTATCATCACCAAAAACGCAAGTACAAAATAATACATTAATTGTCAACATCTCTAATGCTGTCTTGGTATTGTCGAATGGTTAAGACTTTCAAGCCAATGAACCAGCTAAGGGGATTACAGCAATTAGTGTAATTCAAACTGATGTCAGTACTATCCAAGTGAGGGTAACTGGAGATACTGCTGTACCACTCGTGCAGGTCATTCCTGGTGATACAGAGTTGGTATTAAGTTTGACTCCACCTCAAGATGCCATAGAACTCACTGTCACGGGTGAACCTAGCGGATACAGTTTCCCCAACTCGGCGACAGTGACAAAAACAAATGTACCATTGCGTGATTTGCCTTTTGATGTACAAGTAATTCCACAACAGATTATTCAAGATCAAAGAGCATTGACTATTGGAGAGCCGATCCGAAATGTGAGCGGATTTGCTCTTTCAGGTAGAGGAGGGGCGCGAGGCGAATTTTCCCTTTTAACGCGGGGTTTCACTGCCGAACAGTTCCGGGATGGGTTTAAGGAAGGTAATAACTCTAACAGAGTCAGCACGGAAATTACTAACCTGGAGCGGATTGAAGTTCTTAAGGGTCCAGCGTCGGTGCTTTATGGACAAGCCCAAGCAGGGGGTGTAGTCAACTTAGTCACAAAACAACCATTAGCGCTCCCTGGTTATGCTGCTGACTACACTGCGGGTAGTTTTGGTTACAATCGTGCCACATTAGATTTAACAGCACCTTTGGATAGTGGACGCAACTCCAGATATCGCTTGAACTTTGCCTACGAAGACTCTGGAAGCTTCCGTGACGGGGTTGAAATCAATCGTTTGTTTATTTCACCAAAATTTTCATTAGATCTTAGTTCCCGGACAACACTCAATTTATCTGGAGAATATCTTGGGGACAGCCGTCCTGTGGATTTTGGCTTAGTTGCTATAGGCAATAAAGTTGCCGACATCCCTATTAACCGTTTTATCGGCGATCCATCACGTACAAATGATGTTTACCAACGACGTGGTTATGTGTCCGTAGAACATCGTTTTAGTAACAATTGGTTTTTGGTGAGTTCTTTCCGTACTACTACTAGTGACCAGTACTTTTCTGCTATTCAACCAAGAGGGATGCAAGGTATGGGTCAAGGTATGTCCCAGATTTCTCCCCAAACACAAACTACCAGTCCGATTGTACCTCTAACTCCAATTGTGCCTCTAACTCCAATTGTGCCTCTAGCTACAGGTGATGGACTTGGGGGACAAGGTACTGGTACAGGTTCTGGTGCGGGAACTGGTACAGGAACTGGTGCAGGTTCTGGTGCAGGGCAAGGTTCTGGTGCAGGTACAGGGCAAGGTACTGGTGCAGGTACTGGTGCAGGTACTGGTACAGGGCAAGGTACGGGAATTGGTACTGGGCAAGGTTCTGGTGCAGGTACTGGGCAAGGTTCTGGTGCGGGTGCGCTGCAGTGTCCGTCACAACTGAATAATCTAGTATCTTTAACCGCTCAAGACAGCAAGCAATTTTATAGTACAGATACTTTTCAAACCAATTTAGTCGGTAAATTTACCACAGGTACGATTAAGCACTCGACCTTAATTGGCTTTGAATTGAATCAAGAATTAAGACGGGTGACAAATTTCAATGGCAATGCAGGATGTTTTGATATTTTTAACCCCACATACCGCTTCTCAGTGGGTAGCTTGACAAAAAATGTCGATCAAAATGAACAAACTAAAGAGTTTGGTATTTATCTGCAAGACCTTATAGCATTGACAAATAATCTAAAGTTTTTGATAGGTGGACGTTTTGATACTGTCAATTTCGACCTTAAGGACAATTTACGAAGTACAAACACAAATACATATAGTGAAGCGTTTAGCCCTCAAATCGGAATTGTTTATCAACCAACTCAAGCTGTCTCACTTTATGCTAATTACAGTCGTTCTTTTGTACCACAGTCTGGTAGTACTTTTGATGGTACACCTTTTAAACCAGAACGGGGAACTCAGTATGAAGTGGGTGTGAAAACTGACTGGTTTAATGGTCGTCTCTCCTCAACCTTAGCACTTTATCAAATCACTAAAACTAACGTTTTAACAGCAGATCCTGAGCGGGCAAATTTTTTTATACAAACTGGTGAACAACGCAGTCGTGGTGTATAATTTGATTTGATTGGTGAAATTTTACCAGGATGGAATGCGATCGCATCCTATGCCTACACCGACGCAATTATTACCTCAGATAATACATTTACTCCTGGTAATCGCCTTGCTAGTGTGCCACGTAATACCTTTAGTTTTTGGACTACTTATGAAATAAAGGGAGGAAGTTTGCAGGGATTAGGTTTTGGTGCTGGTGTGTTTATAGCCGACTCTCGGTTTGGAGATTTAAACAACAGTTTTACTTTACCCAATTATACCCGCGTTGATGCTGCTGTTTATTACAACTACGGCAATCTTCGTGCCGCACTCAACATCAAAAACTTATTTGACACCCGCTATTTTGAGTCGGCACAAAGCAGAACGCAAATTTTTCCAGGTGCGCCACTCACTATTTTAGGAACAATTTCTCTAGAGTTTTGATTGAACAACGAAGATGCAAAATCCATCATTTTGTCAGGAACACTACCACCTGAAAGAAATAGTTCAGGTGGTAGTATTGTCTACTTTATTGAAGATACTCAACTAGTAGATGCAGAAATCGTTTATTACACCAGCGCCATTTCAGCACTGGAATTGTCACCGAATCTACAGGTAGTAGAATTACCAGAGAATTTAGCAGTTAAAGCCGAATACGGTTTAACAATCATCAAAAATGCAAACCCTGATACAGCAAAACTTGTTGATTATATTCTTTCACCATCTGGACAAAAAATCCTAGCAAAGTATGGTTTTACTAGCCCCTCTGGTACTGCTTCAGCTTCTATCCCAGAATCTCAAGATATATATGGAATTCTTCTTGCGGTTGGTATAGTTGTTGTTTTGAGGAAAAATATCTTGAATCTTGAAAGTTGAAATCAAGCAGAGTGCTAATTATGTTCAAGACTTTTCTAACGTTTAAAACGAAAATCAGGAGCAGATAGCACTTGAATACGCCTTATATAGAAAATATTACGTCCACCGGCTTGATCGCCTGGAACTATTAGACGAGCAAATCCTAGATCATCTCCTAGTAGTTGTGGATCATCAGACGAATCGTCTTTGGTTGCATAAGCAACTATTACATTCTTACCTTCAAAGTTTGGTTGAATTTCACCCACCGCCAAAACTATCTGATAGCAATCAGTAGCTTCAATCACAATGTACTGACGAAGGAAGTTGTTTCTTACTGTTGGATCGGGATTGGGTCTAAGTCCGCCTGCTGCTTGGATCAGATTCCATAAAGGCACTCCGACATAGGTACGATTTTCCTGTCCTTGCATTGTTCGGAAGCTGGCATTGACTTCTATTGCTGGGAATGATTGCAAATCTGATAAGTTGAAGGTTCTGCGATTTACGACTTGACCACCCAATTCAAATTGCTCAGACCTACCACCTGAACAATCTGTTTGTTCCCTAGAGGTTGAGTTTTTTCCTACAGGGTTAGCTAAGGTAGGTTGTCCTAATCCCCCTAGTAATGACAGTGTTAAAGATACAATTGCAATCCCACGAGTAATGTTCATAAACTATACGTCTACCTACTATTAAAAAATTAAACCGTTTGGCTAAGGATAGTGCCGTTAACTTCCAGTTGGAAATTACTACAAAGTAACTATTGGAGTTACCAACCACTTTACCAACTTTGTTTATACCACAACACGGTACTATACACTCACTCCCCTAAGTAAAAAAGATATTTAGGGTAGCCAGAAAACTAGCTACCCTAATATATATAGCTTTAACAAATTAATCTTAAGGAAATTTCACTTGAATCATATTTCACGTTCCCATAGTTCAGTTTTCAAAACCCTGCTAGTAAGCCACCATCAATGATGTGGGGAGATCCTGTAATATAAGATGCCTCGTCAGAACTGAGTAGCAGCACTGCCTTTGCTACTTCATCTGCTATCGCAATTCGCTTTAAACCACCGACATTTTCTGCAATTTGGGCAAGCCCCTCTGAAGTTTTCGCCAGTTCACTATAGCGTCGAAACAATGGAGTATCAATAATACCTGGTGCGATCGCAACGACTCGAATACCAGAAGTGCCATACTCAAGAGCCGCCGAGCGAGTCAGGCTCATAATGCCAGCTTTAGTTGCAGCATAAGGCGATCCACCAGGACGAGTTGCAAACCCCTGTACGGACGAGTTGTTAATGATGACACCACTTTTTTGCTTGAGCATCTGCGGAATTTCATACTTCATTGAAAGCCATACGCCTTTGAGGTTGGTATCAACAACTCGATCCCACTCCTCCTCAGAGGTTTCATGAACTTTGCCTTGAGTGGAGACTCCCGCGTTGTTAAATGCAATGTCGATCCGACCATAGGTAGCGATCGTCTTCTGCACAAACGCTTGTACATCATCAGGGTTGAGCACATCCGCACGAATATAGAGTACATCACCGCCCTTAGCACGAACGTTCGCCTGAACTTCCTTACCCAGTTGTTCGCGCCGTCCGCAGAAAGTCACTTTCGCTCCCTCAGCTGCAAACGCCTCAACAGTTGCCCTACCGATACCGCTTGTACCACCTGTAATTAGCACAACCTTGTTACTAAATCGACCTGCACCTTGTGAATTTGAAGCAGGAGGCATTGGTTGAGCATTCGTTTGATTTGCCGTAATTGTGCCAGCTGTTAAACCTGTTAGAGTAGCTCCACTCCCAATGATTACTCTACGCCGTGTCTTAGATTTCATCAATTATTAGCCTACTGAAACCTCTATACAGAGATTACTAAGCTACCTCAAAGTTGTCTTGAGTAAATCTTGCCCAAGCTGATCAAAAGTTGCGGTTGTTTACCAAAATCCTTCTTCAGATAGAGCTACAGCCTTTGTCGAAATACTTGAGGCGTTACACCTGTATACCTACGAAAGAATGCAGTAAACTGACTGTGACTTGCAAATCCCAAACATTCACTCACGGCTCTGATAGTTAGTTCTTGTTTAGCAAGCAACCGTTTCGCCGCCTCAATTCGACGATGAATAACATATTGATGTGCAGTCATTCCAGTAATTTGCTTGAACTGGCGACAGAAATGATATTTGCTTAAACCACACAAGCTTGCCAACTCATGCAACCCAATATCTTCGCAAATACGATCTTCAATATAGTCATATAGTTGTTTGAGTTTTGTTTCAGTTAAAGCAATATGTGACACTGCACGAGTAGAAACACTGCTACCGTAAGTCAGAAGTAAATGCATTGCTAGCAGGGTTGCAACTTCCTCTACAAAAACGCGAGGAGACTGTACTTCATCATAAGCAGCCGCTTCAAGGCGAGAACCAAGCGCCCAGCATAACTGATCCTGTTGTGCAATTACTGGACGAAACGTAGCAAAACAGACTTGCTTAAAAAAATCTATTGCACAGGTTTGAACAAAAGTAGGATTGAGCGCAATTACCGTAAATGCTGTTTCACCATCCCACACTGAAGAATGTGGCATTAATGCCGGACGGAAATGAATATGCCCTGCACTCACGAGGCACGCCCCTAGTCGTTGCCCCTCATGAGTTGAGGTTAGCGTAAAATTTCCTCTTCGATTGAGCGTAAGGTGGTGATCGAGTCGGATAATTTCCGACGTTTCCCCAGCAGCTACCTCAAAACGTTGAACAAATCCAATCCCTTCTATCAGTTTCGCCGGACTAGATAATCCATCAACAAGTGTATTTAGAGCAGCAACCGAACCGTCTCTACGCCTGATTTTAATACTGGTCATGTCCAACTAGAAGGGCGATTATTGCCAAAATGCTTACCTTTTTTAATGTCTTATAGCAAGATTAGCATACATTTTGCTAGAATTCTAGCTAAGTTTTTCTTCTTATAGCAAGAGCAACTAACCTGTTGCTAGAATACTAGCAAGGTGGCATAGTTTTATCTATAAACTATCTGTCTTCTTGCTAGTAAATATTTTTCAGCCCCATTCGTTACAAAATAGGGGCTTTTTTAATAGACAAAGTATTATAAAAATCCTTTAACTTATACCCTGAATTGAATAGGCGATCGCACTCGTTTACACAAAATCAGTGATGGGTTTAATAACTACATTGCTAGCCGTTGCGGCTTGAGCTTGCCTTTGATCTACAGTAATCAACGGGCAACTAAGACGAGCTGCCAAAGCAATGTAAAATGAGTCGTAAACAGCTAATTGGTGGTCTAGACCAATTAGTAAAGCTCGTTGTAGTAAATTGCCTACTGGCATAATCTCTAATGGTAAAGCCAAAAGTTCAACAAGTAGCAGTGAGGCTTCTGTTTGTGACATCCCCTGAAAGCGTACCTGTTTCCACAACACATTCGCGCACTCTAGTAGGCAAAACTCTGGTATGCATAATTGAGCGCCTTGTTGCAACTGCTGTACCAAAACTATTGCATGTGAGGTGTAAGTCTCTGTGAGTAAATACTGCATCACTACACTTGTATCTACCACATAGATTGCTTTCATCTTTCTCGATCCTCACGCAGGAGTTCGAGCGATGATTTTGCACCTGGTGGTGGTGTCCATCTATGGCGATCGATAGAGTCAAAAATCTCTTGTAAAGAGCGTTTTTCTCCTGGTTGTTCCTTATTACGTAGCCGCTCATCGACAACAGAAGCTATCAAAGCTTTGAGTTCATCAACAGTCATATCTTTGACAAGTTTAGTTTCCATAGTTTTCACTAACCAAATCTTCTATAATACTAGCGCCCATTGGGAATGCGATCGCATTTCTTTATTCAAAGGGTGAGCTATCTTATCGATTGAGTAATCTCTTGTGTGTCAACATCTACGACATCAACTGGCATACGTACCATAAGTATAGCTTTTTCGGCGTTGCTGAATTCGTGTATGAATTATTTTTTGCTCGATCGCAAAGACGCCAAGACGCCAAGGTTTTTTTGCGACGAGTGCGTCTTGGCGTGAGATTTTCATGACGTGAATGATTTCTGTATTGAGTCGGTTAATGGTGATCTGAAAAATATCTGTCAAATAGAACACTCTCGACATTGTAGCCCATTTAACTTTTCACTGAAATATCCATTTTTTCAGACTCCTACCTTGTAAGCTTCTTGCACTTTTATAGTAGTTAACGGAACATCGTTGGTAACAGTTGTCGCTTCCCCAAAAGCTTCTCGACCTGTAATCAATCTGGAGCGACGATTACGAGTGATATAATTCCAAGCCCACTGAAATACTACTACTAATTTAGTGTCGAACTCGATTAAGAAGTAGATATGAACGACTAACCAAAATATCCAAGCAACAAAACCTTGGAGTTTGATGAAACTTAAATCTACAACAGCTAAATTTTTGCCAATCATCGCCAAACTACCAACGTCATTGTAACGAAATTGTGGTAGTGTTTGACCAGTAAGGCGTTTTTGAATGAGTTTAGCTACATACTCTCCTTCTTGTTTGGCTACGGGTGCAACACTAGGTAAGGGTTTCCCATCTTGATGAGAGAAGTTGCCTAAATCTCCGATGACAAAAATGTTTTTATAGCCTTTAATCGTCAAGTCTGGTTCTACAATCACACGTCCGGAGCGATCGCACTCTACACCTGTACGGTTTGCCAAAACTTGCCCTAAAGCGGAACCTTTCACACCTGCTGCCCATAATATAGTCTTTGAGGTAATTTGTTCAACTTGATCGCCTTGCTTGAAAGTAACGATCTCATTTTCAATATTCGTCACCCTGGTATTAGTTTGGGTAACTACACCCAACTTCTGCAAAGATTCTTTTGCTACTTTTGATAACTGTGGTGCCATATGAGGGAGAACGCGATCGCCCCCCTGTAGTAATAAAATTTTAGTCTCTGTTGTGTCGATGTTGCGGAAATCCTCTTTGAGAGTTTTTGCCAATTCTGAGATCGCACCTGCTAACTCTACACCTGTCGGACCTGCTCCGACAATCACAAAAGTCAACCAAGCTCGGCGTAGTTCGGGGTCAGTTTCTTTTTCTGCTGCTTCAAATGCCGAAAATATCCGGCGACGTATTTCTATGGCGTCTTCAACAGTTTTCAAGCCAGAAGCCAATGGTCTCCAGTTATCGTGACCATAATAGGAATGGTTAGCACCTGTAGCAACAACTAATGTATCGTAGTGTATTGTTCTATCACCCAGAATAACTTCTTGGGCTTCTGGATCAATATCATTTACTTCTCCCAACAACACTTTTGTATTCTTGCTTTTCCTGAATACAGCTCGTAATGGTGAGGAGATATCAGCAGGTGATAGCGTACCTGTCGCAACTTGATATAAAAGCGGCTGAAATAAATGAAAGTTACGTTTATCGATCAGAGTCACATTGACATTCGCTTTGGCAAGAGTCTTTGCTGTATACAGTCCACCAAAGCCTCCACCAATGATCACAACGTGATGTAGTGCATTATTCTCATGTACAACTACCATAAGAACTATTTCCTTTTGTTAAGGGGCTTGTAAATTTTCTTAACAAATATCTAGCAAAATTAGAATAAAGGCTGCCGTTTATTTACAACCTTTGAAGAAATACTAAAAGTAGTCTCAATTACAGCAATTAAATCAGAAAGCCGATCAAGGCGGGCGTGTGAATCTTAGAAATGGAACTGATACGCCAATTCGGGATATTCCTCAGGTAATTAATGTCGTACCTTTTTTCACTCTAGTCAACTGCGTTAAGTATCAAGTATAAAACGATTCTCGCAACCGATAGTCTGAAAACGATTGATTTCCCGCCGGAAATCAATCGCTTCTATTTAGATAAGCTCAATTAATAATTTTTGGGTTGAGAGGCGAAAGTTTTCACTTCCTCCCCTCGGTTTTAAATTCTAGCCTTCCCTAAAATTACGCGGCACCAGGCGTTAGAAAATCTTACTACTTTTTGGCGATCGCCGCTACGAGTTCCCGAAAGAGCAAATTGACCACTTTGGCCATCAGCTTGCCCTGCAAGTGCTTACCATTAAGAAGTTGCTTGCCCTGGGAGTTGGTAAGATTTTTTAGGTCATCCCTGTATTTGACAAGCTCAAGAGTGATGTTGTTGACGGGAAGCTTTCCGGTTTCAATTTGGCAAAGCACATATTGCCAAATTGATTTTCGGCACAGCGCCGAACCACTAGCTTTCTCTACCAACTCATCACCTGACGACTCAAGCACCGTCCCCATACCTAGCCGCATTTTGAAGGCGTCCCGGCTGCGGTTGCGTTTAATTCGTTTCTTGTCTCCAGGGGAACGTTTGACGACGGTTTTTCCATCAATGCGCTGTTTCTCTACCTTTTTAACTTCTCGGATCTCGTACTCAATGAGAGGTTTGCTGTCAACCAGAAAAGCTTCAAATGGGTAAATTCGACTTAGTAACCTAGAGCGAACTCGTAAACCAAAGCCAAATGTATCAAAGATGCGGTTGTAAACACTAAAGCATTCGTTAGCTAATAACTGGGAGATTTTACCCTCTAGTTGTTGAGCATACAATTCAATGTCACACAACCAATCTGCATGTAACTTCAAAAATGGATCAAAGTTGATGCAGTAAGCGTTAGCTATTGATTTGGTGTACTGATTTTGTAAACGCTTCCAACTGTTAGGAGCTACCTCGGACTGTCGAGATGCCAGCCATCCCCACAGTGGAGGGACCTTTCCTTCTAAAGTAGTTCTTGATTGAGAAAGCGCGACTTCCGGGAACTGCCAAGCGAGTAGTTGTCTGGCATAATTGATAATTGGGTTTTGAACTCGGTTGAGATGTTCCAACTGCTGGCACATCTCCCTGAGGTCATCAATGGGGTAAGGGCGGTGCAGCAGGAAGTATCGCTTGTTCAATTCCCCATCTTCTGTGTGATGTTCCACATCTAACGTGTACGCAGCCATTGCCAGGGCATCAGCAGCGTCAGATTTGTTGGGCAAGTTCTTGCCTTCACGGTAGCGCCGCAACTCGACGTGTCCTACCCAAAGAATTTCGACTTTTAAACTTGACAATATCATTGCCCACAATCGACTGTAGTGGTTTCCTGTTGGCTCCAATATAGCCAAATTGAGTTGATTTTCTTTGACAAAATCAGCAAACTCAAAAGCACTTTTCTGTGTTTCTTTATTGCGAGGGTTGCTGTAAAAAACTGGGTACAAGCTTGAGGACTTATTCCTAGTTTTATCCCAATAGTTTTTTAACCCTCCTTTGGGATAAGCGGATAAAATGTGAACCGTGACGTTTGATTTTGAAACATCGATGCCGATCACTTTTAATTCAGTTGTCATGGTTCTGTAAATTTGGGTTTTGTCTAAATTTAAGACCCAGTTAACGCAAGAATCACCCTAACGCCTCACACAAGATGCGCGATTCACTCCTTAACGAACTGGGAAACCCGCGCTCAACAGGGAAGCTGCGCCTGAAAAACGATACGCTCTTTGGGGCGCATTTCCTCTTTAACACCGCATTCCCTGCTGATAACGGGACGCAATGGTTTGGACCCAATACGCGACGGGTAGACGTGCGAGTGTGGCATACCAAAAAGCACCACTTGCCAGCATTGACCGCTACGCCCTTTACCGCTAACTTGACCCGTTTCGCCGGTGGGTTAGTCCGACTCATCGGGCGTTATTTGTAATCTTCCTTGTCAATCCCAAAATCAATTGAGTCTAAAGCCGCGATCGCGTCTTGTACGTGCTGATTAGCGTGGAAGTCGCAATCATCATTACCTACTTCTTCTACTTTTATCAGTGCAAGAGCTTTGTCGATTTCCTCTTTAGCTTTGAGCAGTTGTTCCCAGGTTTCGTAGTAATCCCAAGCTGGATCTGGTAGGGGATGATTGTTATTTTCTAAAGTTTCATTCATGGTCCTTCAAACTTTTCTAAGAAGCGTTTTAATTTTCCGTTGTGGGCATCTTCAAGAGTCGCAATTATGATGTCCGGGCAAGGCTCCCCATCCCTGCTTACAGTGCGCAAAGATGCAGTTATCCCACGTCGCTGTAAGGCGCGTTGAATTTCATCTGATTGCAATGCTTGATGATAAATTACGTAGTCTTGATGCAAGCACGGAAAAATTACTTGCCTGACCTCACTCCTTGCCCCATTAATGTATTTCAGCATGTGTTCTTTGGCTTGTCCTACCACGTCGGGAATGTAAAATTCTATGGCAGCGATGTGCTTTTGTGCTGCCATACTTTGAATGTCGGCACTACGGTTGACTTGCTGAAAAAGAGCCAAATTAGCTTCATCCTCTACAGGTATCCTGATGCCGCCGCCCACTACCGCGCTGCGAATATACTCTTTTATTACTTCCTTTGCTTGAGCTATATGTTTTTGAGTTGCCATGACTTTTAAAATGGTAAGTGGTCATATTCTCCTGGTATGGGAATACCATTCTTTTCTAAAAAAAGCTTTGCCTTCATAATGCGTTCTTTGGCAAGAATAAGCTGAGATTCTATGTTTTCAATCTCGTTAGTTAAATCGAGCTTCCTACCTTCGAGTCGTTTGGTTTCCCGCTCTAATATTTCCGAGTTGATTCCCAGTTGTTGATCTACGGTTGCTGTTAGGCAATCCAAGATTGATACTAAATCCTCATTTTCGCCTACTTGAACTTCAAATCTAAGCGATTGGCGATTGTAGTTGTCGCCCTTGCTTCGTTCATAAACAATGGTCTTGTATTGCATGACATTTCCTGAAAGAGCCGCTTATACTGTGCTTTAAGGTAGATAGATCCTGTTGACCACATGTGAGTTTCAAAGCCTCGCTCACATGTAGTCCGGGTTAATCTATCTTGACAGTGGTACTATCATGGTCAAACACTAGCCGCAAATTCGCGCCAGGTGAATTCTGGCGCAAAATTTGCAGGTATCCCTCAGCATCCCCTCGATGCCGGAATCGCATGATACAAGAGCTATTGACGGGTGAGGTCCATCGAAAAATTGCCCACGGCTTAATGTGGTTTTTGGGTTTAGTCATATCATTTAAGATTCAGATTTTGGTGGCTGTGGTGGCTGCCAAACCGTCGTGTAACATCCCGGCTGCAATTTCCTCGCGACTTTAAGGTAGCAGTCTGCATCGACCCGCGAACGGAAGCGTCCTACGGGCTGGCAATATTGAATTTTCAGCACACGGAAAACTACCCACGGTTTGTGAGTTGAACTGTCTAATGTCATAAAATTGAATCCAAGTTTTAAGAAGCACCAGCACAAATCAGCACCCAGGTAGCTGGTGCGATTTGCAAGAACGTTTCGTTTGTGAGTGTTTTATTACATAGAGTGTCCTCCTTGGTTTGGTTGAGTGCGCGAAGCAAGAAGCGCGATCGCGATGGATGTGTATTCAGTTTTAGGTTGTTTCCACGACGGCACGCGCTGCAGTGTCATGGGTGCTTGCCCCGGTTTATTTGGGTGTCCCACTAGGCATAAAGCAGCGTGGGAGGGGGCTGGTATCACTTAGCAAAACTACTTGCACGTGATAACCTTGGTATGTAATTATTAATTGCACGTGCAAAAGTAAAAGTCAAGGGTTTTTTAAACAAGCACGTGCAAACTCTCGCTGATTAGCACGTGCAATAATTTAAGGGGATGATTATGCAAGCTAACGATGACAGACCAAAACTCGCAACCGCAGAAGAAAACCGTAAACGCAACGTTGAGAATGTCAATTCAAGATTGGGAAGCCCTTCAAGTCAAAGCTCAACAGATGGGCATGACTCGAACCAAATTTCTAACCCAAATAGCACGCGGAGAGATTCACTTGGAGAAGAAGATATTGGTGGAGGACAAGGAAGTGCTGGGAAAATTGCTAGCCAGTTGAGAGATTTACAAAAAGCTCACCTGGCATTTTTAGACGACCGCAGAAAATCCCTTGAATCTCAGTTAGCTGCAGATACAGAACACCGAAACCAAATTATTGAAACCATACAGCACCTAGAAAAGCAGGTACTTGAGCTTTTGGGTGAACAAGAAGTGGAATCCGAATAGAGCCGTCCCACCCCACAAGTAGGACGGTTTTCATGTATGTGGTAATTCTTCAAATGAAAATGCGGAGTTTTCCCGATGCTGTACTAGGAAATACCCCGCAAGTTGGATTGAGTAGTCTTCAATACTCAAACCTATGGAATTACTAACACAAATACTCTACCTGTTGCAGCAGATAGTTTACCTAATTGCATCAGTAGAAGACCTCTTTGCAAGGTTCAGGCACTATTTCAAATCTCGTGAACCAATTGGTTTTCAAATCCCAAAAAAGCCACGACGTTCACCACAGCAGCGACAGGGCAAATGGTCATCATCCTACCGCAATGACCCGAGAAACCGGGAACTACAGCATAGACTTATCGGCTTACTTCGCGGTGACATTGCTACAGCTAAACGCTTACTAAAGCAGCAGCGACAACTACACAAAGGCAAGTCAGATAACTGGTACTTAGAGAAAGTGATTTACGACTTAGAGCGCGATCGGCACTAAAAAAACCAAAAAGCCGCTTTTTATCTATCAACTATCAAGCGGCTCATGGCACAATTACTAACCAAATTATGACAGAAAAAACCAAAAACAGACTATCAAGCTGGTCACAAAAACACGAGGCTTTTTGTTTAGAAAATCAAATTCCCCCCGCCGCCAAGCTTCTATGGCAGTGGCTGATAATTCAAGGGATTGGTGAAGAAACCGAACCAGACTTAGCCGAATTCAACGATTGGGTAAAGAAGCACCGAGGTAAAGGCTACTGTCGTCTCACGCTCAAAAATGCACTTGCCAAACTCGTAGAGTGTAGGGTCATAACCCTCATAAAACAGTACACTTGGCGGATTGTCAAAATAGTTACACGCCCACTTGACTGGTTGCTACCGAAAAAAAACTTACAAAAGCAGAATGAAATTTACGCTTCACAAACCTCAAATCCGCAGTCAATTGAAAACGAGGTTAACAGCAGCAGCTATCCTCACAATGACGCGGGGGACAAAGAGGAAATACTGGAAATCTGTAACGAGGCTGGTATCAATTATCCTCCTAATAAACCAGCGAGAATTTTTACTTACTCAGTAGAAGAAATCAAGCTAGCCATTGCTTCATTCTTCATTCGCGGTGGGCATGAAAAAATCCGTAATCCACAAGGTTGGCTAATCGATTGTTTGCAGTGGCGATATTGGGAAGAAATAGGGGTGGCACTATGAAAGAACACGAGCAATTAGAACTTCCCCTCAACATAGCTCCAACGAAACCGTCAAATCCCTACGTACCAATTCTCGATCCTTACTGGGATGAAATTCTACGTGAGTCGTCCCAAAGTGAGGACTGTGATAACTTTGACGAATGTAATCTTTACGGCACTGCTTCCCAACACGATGACTTTGTTGGGGAGCAACTTTCTTTCCTGTCTGCTCCCCAACAAACTTTAACCCAATCTCAGTACCAAAGTGTTGGGGAGCAAGTTACAGAAAATGCAACAACAGACCTAGTAGATTCACTTGTTGGGGAGCAAGTTAAACAAGATACTAAAAAATCTGCTCCCCAACACGATACCGCTCACTGGGTGGAGAAGTATTGGGTGCAGCGCGGTGGGAATAAATATTGGTACTACCGCTATATGTGGATGCAGGGGCGCAAACTCAATCGCATTTACATTGGCAGTGTGCGATCTCGCGCCGCTCAAACAAAAAAGGAAGCTGTGGAGATTGCGATCGCGTCGGGACTGTCACCATGTGAAATAAAGCAGTTACTACTTTCAAATCATGAACCAAAGACCACAATGCCCTAAATGCGAATCCAATCGAACTTACAAAAATGGCAGTAACACCCTTTGCGATGGCATTATCGTTCAAAGATATTTTTGTCAAGACTGCCGAAAAACTTTCCAACAAAGAAGAGGTGTAAAGCGTATAGCACAATGCCCATTTTGTTTAAGTATTGAAACCAATCAAAATGGCGGAAGCGTTTTAAGTGATGGCACTCCCATTCTTTATTGGATTTGTCAAATCTGTCAAAAAACCTTTCACCAGATTAAGTGTTAACTAAATCAACAATTCCGGGTTTTCCTGAACCATTGTTTGAAACTTTCTAAATTCATCCCAGGCTCTGGTGTCAGTATTCAATTGTTTTGAATTTTGGTTTGGGTGATAGTTCTTCCTCTTCCACTTAACATATGACGCCAGGGCTTGGAGAATAATTTCCTGCTGTTGAGAAACATCCCCGTAGCGGTCGGGGATGTCGTATGCCGTGTCAGATATAGGAGCAGAAGCATCAATTGCTCTAGCATATTCGAGTATTCGCTCAGCCAGAGCTTCGGGCACCCTGATAACTTTAGTTTTCCCATGTTGCCAGGAGCCATTGATATTAGTCCAGGTAGTTTTATTTTTCATCGCTACATTGCCGTTGTTACACGGCATTGTAGCGATTAAGGAACTATGCAGATGCAGGGCGCGTAAAGTTCTTCTACCTGGTCCCATCCCTTGTCGGCAAGCTCCTGGAGTGATCGTGCCAAGTCCAGTGGGTGGTCGAATTGTCCGTTCTGGAGTTGGGCTTAGAATTCTTCAATTTGAAGGAAAATATAAGATTGCTGTATTGTCATCGGATGTAACTTACGAGTAAAGGAACTTTTTGAACTCCAGAGGTTGCTAGATTTCGCATATCTAACTGAAATCCTTCCCAACCAGGGATTGTTGTTAATACAACACAACCGGCGCTGCCGGGAACATTGGCATCTCGGTGTATACCAAAATCACCCCGTTGTTGACCATTTATTCGCACCAAATGCGGATCAATCTTGTAAAAGTTGCCTTCAACTCCTTTGAGCTTTGGCATTGGAATTGGTTTGGTGGCAACAGTGTAATGTGGGATGTTTACATCGCTTTGGGGTGGTATACTTCCCTTTCCCCTTACCGCTAGTTCGTGATGTTCCTGCCAACCTGCACTACCGGAAGTAGCGCGGTAAACGTTTTTGATTGTGTTGGATTCTGAGTCAATTAGCAGTAGGCGTCCCTCCAACAACTGACTTGAGTCTCCCAACTTGTTGTGAAACAAAAGCAATGGTTTCATAAAGTGGCGATGGCTCCTTTGATGCGGTCAGAGTCGATGTCTACGTAACGTTCCAGGGCTTGAAAATTGCAATGCCCAGTGATGCGCTTGATGGTGTAAAGGTCAGTCCCGTTTTTGTGGAGCTTAGTGATAAAGCTCCGGCGGGTACTGTGAGTTGAAATGCCTTTTGCTTCAAATCCTGCTCTCTCTATGGCTTTGCGCAAGATAGCGTCAGCCCATCTGAGGGTGATGGGTTTGGTTGAGTCCTTATTCGGAAAAAGCCAAACTGATTCTGGATCGGGCGAGTATGCCTTAAGCGATTCAAGCAGTGTAGGATGCGTGGGAATTTGTCGGGTTTGTCGCTTTCCGTCGGGGGACGCCTTTCGCGTACGCGAGCGAAAAGTGATGTACTCGCGAGGAGTTAAATCCTGGTTGTACACATCTTCAACACGCAGCTGTACTAAAGCTCCCCACCGCTCTCCGGTAAACCATGCCAAATCAAAAAGAAGTTTGTATTTTTGACTTTGGATTTGTTTACGAAGCTTAGAATATTCTTCGGTACTTAAAATGGATGCTTGTCCATTTCGGTTGTTTTTCATTTGCTGTTTCTTTCTTAAATGTTCCGGATTTATTATTGTGAGTAATAATTTCGGAACATTTTGATTTTTGGCTAGGGCTATTAACTGTTTCAATGCTATGTATAGCAAGGTATGTACGTCATCAGAAGTAGTTCTGAATTTACATAAAAGAGGAATTACTTACAATTAATCCAACCGTTAAGAGTAAATCTCCCATCCGAAAAAATCTTGCTCGGACATTGAACAGTTAACACCTCATGCAAACATGTACTTGGAAAGCAGATCAACGAATTGTTGAGTGGTTCAATTAAAGTTGTTATGTTATGGTGAAGTGCTAATTGCCCACCCGTAAATGCTTTGGGCTGTTTGTGAAAATAGTAAACGTAGCTAAGCACACGTTTTGGGCAATCTATGGAAGCGTCCAAATGGCTTTTAAAGTAATCCTGGTCATTGCTTGAAGTAATTTGAGATTCAATTACTCCCAGTTCAAACGTCAACTCCAAGGTTTCAGTGATCATGGGTAGGAGGTCAATAAGTTTAGGCAGCACATAGCTTCCCACCGGAAATATATGAGCAATTCTTGAACGCCTGTAACCTTCGACTTTAGTTGTAACGCAGCTTTGGCTAAACCTATTTTCGTTGTTAAGTACCCAATCCAAGATAGCTTGATTTTCTTTAAAGCTTAAAAAGTTATCTATACGAAAGCAAGTATTCATACGTAAGTTTGATCTAAAAAAAAAACCAATATTTTTACTAATTATCTAAAACCAATATTAGTTATTAAATAGTAATAGATATATGTACAGACAAATTAATTAACATGACTGCTTTCTCTACCAGCGATATTCCATCGAACATTGATACTTTAGAAAAACTTGCAGCTTGGGTAGGCTTATCTCTCGCGTCTATTAACCTAACATTGACGGCGATAGAAGCTCCCAACTACTCACAAAGAACTTGTCAGGCAGGTACTTTTTTCATTGATGCTGACAATAAACATAGATTGTTAATTCGAGTATCTTTGCCCATGTCATCTGATCATTTGTCAGGTACTAGCAATCCGTGGACTTATGCGGAAGCATTGTCGCAGACAGCAATTCCCAATGAATTTAAGGTAGCGGCCTAACAAACAGTAAAAGGAGTACTTGATATGAGCGGGGAATTACAACGTCAACCTGTACAAAAGCCGTTACCATTGCCTCTTGATGTTTACAATCAACCTCAGTCTTATCAGTACTCCCCACTGGGTAAACCAGACTTTACTCCAGAAACAATTGGTTCTACTCCAGGTCTGGTTCCTAATCAAAATCCGCTACCAAAGCCATTACCAAACCCGAATCCAGGAACATTTGGCTTAGACCCAATTCCAATGCCAGTTGAACCAAAGTCAATACCAAATTTGGCTCAAGAATCAATTGGGGGAATTGGTTTAGACCCAGTTCCGATGCCAGTTGAACCAAAGCCATTACCCAACCCTGCTCAAGAAACGATTGGACTTGATCCGCCTCACAAACCAGCGCCAAAAATTCCCAAACCTGCTCCTTTACCAGCGCCGACCCCACCACCACCGCCGCCACCACCGCCGCCGCCACCACTACCGCCGCCGCCACCACCGGAACCTGTTCCACCTCCACCAGCTAAACCTCCTGCACCAACACCAGCGCCTAAAAATGCTTTAGGAGGCTTTGCTATTGGTGCTGCAGTCGAGTTTGGTGTTCGCGTAGCCGCCGGACAGCCACCAGCTCAAGCAGCTTATGGTACGGGCGGTAGTTTAGCAGGAACTATCATTGGTACTGCATTAGGCGGTCCGGTTGGTGGGTTGGTTGGTGGATTGATTGGTGGAATAATTGCGGATACAGTCTACAATGCCGCGTTTCCTCCAGAAGAACCAGAGCCAGAACCACCTCCACCATATTTTGGCGGTAAGGAATATGCCACTTGGAATCCCGTTTTTGAAAATGATAGTCCTCAAAAAATTGAGGCTCTAAAACGTACCATTAGCGCTAGAACCTTTACGGGACTTGTAT
>NZ_JACXAE010000075.1 GCF_014698965.1 Iningainema tapete BLCC-T55 | reverse complement strand
GCCAAGCTTACTTCTTTAGGACGTATTCATCCTGTTTCTACGGGCGTTGAACCCTCGTAAATTGGCAACGGTATTGAGCAATAGAACGAATTTGCTTAACCCACCAATCCGATTCCTCATGCCGATACTTACCAGGTGCATCACCAGGAAAAACAACAGACTTAACCTCAAACTTGTACTCCTGCCCCTGCGGATAGAAAATACCATAAGCAAACACATGTTGCCCAGGCGATAGCATCTCCCCAAACCGAGCAGTACAATCATTATACGGCTCCTCCAAATTCTGTGTAATCCGACCATAAGCACTTGGAGTCAGATACGCTTGGTACTCACGTCCATGAGAAGTCCTAACTCCAAAGCATCTCTCGCTGCGGTTAAAGTAAGTGACATAACCTGCGATCGCATCAGCAAAAGAAAAACTCATGTGCTCCATAACATTCTCTCCTAAATAAGATAAATCTGCGTCTGTTGCGTTAAGTAGAGACGTTTCATGGAACGTCTCTACATTGTTTTTTTAGGGTTAACGCACCAGACAAAAATCCTCTTCTCTGTCTGCGTACTCTGCTTCCCCCAGGTTTAAACCTGGGGCTATGCGGTTCATTTCAATCTCCTCCACAAACACCTCCATAAACCGATCAACAAAACCAGGATGCTTCCCCGTAATCAAATTCCCATCAACAACAATCTCAGCAGTAGCATCACCCTCATAAACAACCTCACCACCCGCATTTTCCACATCACAAATAATATTGTGAGCGCAAGTAACTTGACGACCTTTAATTAAATCTGAATCAGCACAGAAAAGCCACAAAGAATGACATATCGCCCCTAACTTCAAACCATTAGTCTCCATAGCCTTCCGCAAAAAAACTACCGCCGGAGCTTGATTTTTCTGACCTTTTCGCACAGAAACCTGATACCTCAGACGATCCATAGCATAAGCACCAATACAAATAATACCTTTGTAATCAGAAGGGTCAATGTCATTAACTTCCATTGTCACTGTCACATAGTCTTCAACCACACCATTATCAGGATTTCCACCAAAAGTTAACTCTGAATTACCCCAAAGATGAGAAATGTAATCTACTTGATAGCCTCGCTTGGGAAAGTACTCATTAAATTTGCGAAATTCAGTTTGATCGAAATGCTCCTCAATTAAAACACCAATTTTACCCTTGATTGGGGAGCCAATTCTACCGTTAATTACAGATGTATATACCATATTATTCCTTCCATGTTTTGTTAGCAATTTTATATTCCTGCTGTGCTTGAGCAAAATGTCCTTTAACTTTACGAGTTACTTGGTTAAATTCCAACTGTTCTCCACTTGGTCCTTTACAGTAAAATAGCGCCCAGCCTTCAAATTCACCAAAATCTTCTGGTTCATCCTCTGTTATATATGGTTCATGCCAAAATTTGGTGGAATTGTACTTGAGAGCAACTTTTCTTCGTTCTGCTTCAGATTTAACTTGAATTATGCGATTGCAAATAACATTTGCTATTCCTCGCTTTTCACATTCTTCTTCTAAGAGATTGGCAAAAACATTCAAATCCACATCATCTTTAACATGAAAAGACAGGTGCATGGCATTTACATGAGCAATGTGGGAAGGAATGCTACCAACAGAAGAATGAGAGATAGAATTCTCTGCATCTCGGAAATAAATCAATTCAAGACAAGTGTTGCCAAAGGAAATAAACTTAATATCTAGAGCGTTTTGAGAATCTTTAAGAGTGGGGATATCAAGAGTTTTTGGGTCAATTCCTTTGGTAATTGCATCCAGTTCCTCTTTTTGAAAGAGAGTATTTTGCATCCCTTCACCCATCAAACCATCTTCTGCAATAACTAACTTTCCTCCTAATACCTCTGTATAAAATTCTAGGGATTTATCCAGGTCATAAACAGTGATCCCGATGTGTTGAATTCCTTGGAGGTAATGACCTAATCCAGATTTAATAGGTTGTTTATTCTTAATTAGAGGAATTATGTCTAACTTTGGTTGATTCGTTGTGCTTACTTTCATGATTAGCTCCGCGTATTCTTGAGAAGTAAAAAAAGTGTTTTATGATTAGATTGTGGTGATTAAATTTATTAATCCACTTGGGGCAAAAACATCACGATAGAAAGTCAGTTGCTCAGTTTTAAGATAGCATCCACCGCGATGACCACGGCGTACCCAAGTAACATTTCCCTTGGCAATTGTCTCATTGGTTTCATCATCTACACACTTCCATTCAAAGTAAGTAACTTCACCGTGAAACATGACAATAGGCCAGCACATAGTCACACCTGGTTGTGCAATTAATGCCCACCAATGTTGTTCTCGTTCTTTTTGTTGTTCTAAACCGTGATACGGACCATCCTGGCACAAATAAACCAAATCATCACGGTATTCACCAGTTAATATGTCACCTCTTCCTTGCCGCAGAGCTTCACAATGAGTAGGCCACCATTCCTTGTTTTCTTGTTCAATTTTTTCAAGAGTATAGTCAAAATCGATTTGTGGCAATGTCTTTTCTTTCATTGCGACAAACTTTTCACCTTCCTCAATCAGTTTTTTTGCTACAGATGTAGTTACAAGTCCAGGTCGAGAATAATCTGCTACTAAATCTTTGTAGAAGTTAGTGCGTTTGTTAGTGGTACTATTTGTGTTGAGAGAACCATTCGAGTTAGAAATAAGTTCTTGTAGCATAAGATAATTTACGTCCTCGTTTTGATTAATTGCGTTGATGTTTGTTACTTGAATCTAATTTAAGTTACAAATTCTTTAGGAGCAGCATGAAAACGTCATAAGGAGTAAGGACTTTTCTAGTAATATTTTTGTAAAGTTATCTAAATAAGTCGGTAAAAGTCTGAAAAGGTGAGATTGGGGCGTAGAGAGCGATCGCCAACAACATCTGTTCTATGCTAAATATGGTGTAAACGAGGTTAGTTATGTCCAAAATTATCTCTGTTCACTCATTCCGGGGAGGAACTGGGAAATCAAATATGACTGCTAATCTAGCTGCTTGTGTTGCTGGCTTCGGACATCGCGTTGGTATTGTTGACACAGACATCCAATCACCAGGGATTCACGTTCTGTTTGGTTTTGACGAGCAGGTGATGGAGCGTTCCCTTAATGATTATTTATGGGGTCGCTGTAAAATTGAAGACACTGCTTATGATGTCAGTTTTGCTTTGAAGAATGCTGTGAGGAAAGATACAGCTATTTACCTCATCCCTTCTGCTCTCAAAACTGAGGAGATTACCAGAGTCTTACGTGAAGGATATGACGTTGGCTTACTTAACGAAGGGTTTCAAGAGCTAATTGAAAAGCTAAATCTAGAATATCTATTTATCGATACCCATCCTGGGCTTAATGAGGAAACTTTACTCTCAATCACGATTTCTGATAGTTTAATTGTAGTTTTGCGTCCAGATCGTCAAGATTTCCAAGGTACTGCTGTAACTGTAGATGTGGCTCGTCAGTTAGAGATACCCCAGATGCTACTGGTAGTTAATAAGGTGCTACCAGATTTTGATTTAGATGCTTTACGGCGACAGGTGGAGATGGCTTACAACACGAAAGTTGCTGGTATTCTTCCTCTTGCTGAAGAAATGGTTCAATTAGCTAGTAGCGATATTTTCTGTTTACGCTACCCCAATCATCCTTTTAGTCAAGGAGTAGTGGCGATAGCTAAACAAATTATCATCTCAAAACCTAACAAATAAGTAGGTGAAATTAAACATAAAATACACCCTGACGTTCGTAGGATTGAATTGAGTAGGAGTGGGCTGTTCGCCTTTACCTAAGTAGTTGTATTAAAATATGCGCATGAAATAATATAAGGCGCTCGCCAACCGACAAAGCGTATGACCAATTTTGGATAAATACGGTCAATTTTGAGAATATTTCCGGAATCTAAAATTTGAGGTTGTAAATATACACGAAAACTACTGAAGCAAATTACACCAAACAAGTGTAGCTTCACGAGCTAAACAACCGGAGAAATACATGCCCGATACTTTTGTCACTTTAAAAGAAGGTTCTAAAGGAGCAGAAGTTACCAAACTTCAACAACGCTTGAAAACACTCAAATATTACGCTGGTGCAATAGACGGTAATTTTGGTCCTCAAACCAAAGCATCTGTCATCAATTTTCAGAAAAAGAATGCCGTCAAAGATGACGGAATTGTGGGATATGAGACAGAAGCCGCCATACAACGTGCGCTGTGGGTATCGCAGAGACAAACTATACAAGAAGGTTCCAAAGGCAATGATGTCGAAAAGCTACAGACATTATTGCAGCAAGCCGATGAAATCAACAAAGATCACGGAGTAGTGTGGAATGTACCCGGAGGTTTTGGAATTCGCACCGATGGTATTTTTGGCGCAAATACAAAAGCTGCTGTAATCAAGTTTCAACAAGCAGAAAAATTGAAAGCTGATGGAGTTGTTGGTGCTTTGACTTGGAAAGCTTTGTCGGGAATTATTACCTTTGACTTAGAACCTATAGTTATCGTCAATAACGACGTTTTTGACTTGGCTTAATTACCGAATTTTCAAACTGAGGTTCAAACCTCAGTCTCACACGTCCCCAAATTTTGTTGTTTTGGCATATGAACGAATTCTAGTTTTATACCATCTGGGTCGGCAAAATACAATGCATAATATCCTGGTGCATAGTGATTGTACTCAGCAGGTGGATCAAGTACAGTACCACCTATATCCAGAACTAGTTGGTACAGTCGATCAACTTGTTCTCGACTTTGGGCATTGAAAGCAAGGTGATGAAGTCCAGGTGAGTAGCGATGATGAGTTTTGTTGGGAGAATCCGGACGTTTGAGCGTAAATCAAGAACGCTCCTGCATTTTCCTGCCACCACATTGTAAATTCTTCATGCCTTTCTACTTGGTGGTATCCCATAAATTGTAGAATTTGATCGTAAAATGGCTCGGATAATGAGCGATCGCTAACCGTCAAAGATAAGTGATTGATTGTACCTAAAGTCATATCAGCTATGTCAAATGATGATGGGAAATGCCGAATAATGATGTTAGCTAGCAGCAAAAGCGGCTACAACTAGGGCAGTGACTAATAATGTAGCTAAAACGCCTTGTAAAACATATTTGCGTTGTTCCCAAATTGCTGGATATTCAGCATAGTAAACTTTGGGTTTAGTAGCGTAGTTGTTGAGAACTCCGTGCGATCGCACATCCAGAGCGATCGCACCCGTGATACCAGCAGATTACTTGTTAGCCGCTCCTGGCTCAGTAAGTTTGCGGTGCTGTTCGGCATTGACTGTATCAGGTAAGACCTTACTCACAGTACCCTGAATCTTCGTCTTGAGAGAGCCTGCAATCAGGTGATCCGAACCTGCCATCAGAGCCTCAAAACCCTGCTTGGCAACCTGAGCCGGGTCGTCCTTTTGACCTGCACCCACCTTAGTATCATCCATACCCGCACGGTGGAAGAAGTTGGTATCGGTCGGTCCGGGCATGAGTGCGGTGACGGTGACGCCCTTATCCTTAAACTCATTGCGTAATGCCTCCGAGAAAGATTGTACAAACGCCTTGGAAGCTGCGTAGACTGCCTCAAACGGTCCTGGCATTATGGCGGCGATGGAAGAAGTGAAGAGGATTCGACCCTTGCCGCGCTCAACCATGTCCTTCACCACCCGTTTGGCAAGATGTACGGTCGATACCACATTCAAATTGATGAGATTAAGCTCGTCCTTTAGGTCAGTTTCGCGGGCGAACTCACCACCAACACCAACACCTGCGTTGATTGCGATCGCATCTACAGGTCGGTTAGTTGCCTTAATCTTGTTGTAGAGCGTCTCCACCCCATCATAAGTGGCAAGATCCGCCTGTACCGTTTCCACCTTAGCACCTAGTTCCTCAAAGGCTTGAGCAGCTTCGTTGATACTTGCTCCGGTAGCTGTGACGAGGAGATCAAAGCCGTTTTGGGCGAACTGTTTGGCGAGTTCGTAGCCGATGCCGTTAGAGGCACCTGTTACTACAGCTAATGGTTTGGTTAAAGAACTATTCATAACCGGACAAACTCCTATATAATTACTCCACGCTAGGAAGCTATAGCTTGCTTGTCTGTCGATTCTGTGACATTTTGCGTGGACTGTGGACAATAACCCTTACAATATTAGGGAGGCAGCAGGAGAAGTGCGTCTTTCCCAGGAAGTATCGCCCTTTGTGTCTTAATGGTTACTTTACGCTCTTGGTAAGGTGCGATCGCTTCCACTTAAAGTTGAAAGAGCTGGCTAAGAGTAACCGCTGCAATTCTTGTCAATGTGATGGAAGGAGCGAGTTAGTTACAAATTTCCTGACAAGATTTTTTGCCAAGGTAGTGTGAATAGCATTATTAAGTTACTTGACCAAAAAATCAACATCAAACCTAACAACGCTCTCAGTAGCGTGCGACTACCTGTCCCAAGTTCGGCAGTTGTTGCCATAATTTGTTGTCCCTGCCATAATTGCCAAATCCGAAAAGCCGTGTAGAAAGTTCCAATAGTTACCACAATACTGGGAAAAAGTACACGACTAAAAACTGCTTCTGTTACTATTTGAATAACTAGAACTAATAAGTAAAAACCCAAAATTTTTCGCGGATCACAATTACGCCAAAATATCAATAATGCTACTCCAGGAAGCACTATTCCAATCAAAACAGCCAGCTTGAGCCAAAATTGTATAAAATTGGATTCATCAGTGCTGTAATTTAAAGAAGTTTCGACTGGTAATATTCGATTGATTGTGAGCCAACCCGTTAGTAAGATTAGTAGGGTGACAAAAGCTATGAATGAAAGTGCTGTTTTCCAACTCATGATGCATTTATTGATGATTTTATCACCCTACTGTCTTAGCGTTGCAAATAAAGCGCTTTTTCTTAGACAAAGATCAAGTCATTGGCAACGTTAAAACTGCTGTTGAGAGATGCAATTACTTCATCAACACCAAAGTCAAATTGACCATTACCATTGTCTAGAGCAATAAAGTTAGTCGAACCTTGGTTAAAGAAGGAATAGTCGCTTCTGTTGCCAGTTAGTTGGATTTTGTCTACACCGGAGACGAAATCTTCGATAATAGCTACGTCCTCAAAACCAGAATTGCGATAGAGAACATTACCGTTTTCTCCCAAAACAAATGTATCTTGACCAGCACCTCCGAATAAAGTGTCTCGACCGCCGAAACCATTAATTAAGTCATCACCACCGCCACCGATAAGTATATTATCGAATTGGTTGCCAATAATCGTGTCATTTTGATTGCTACCAATAACATTGACAAAGTTTTTGATGGTAATACCCCCAGAAAAATCAAAAATATTAAATTTTTCTGCTCTCAGGTCAATTAGAGACGCTAAATCTGTACCAGAAAGATCGACAACATTGACAAAACTTGGGTCACCAATAATGATCTCTATACCATCAGGGTCGTTCGGTCGATCGCTACCCAGATTTCCACCTTTTTCTGTGCGATTGGCAAAAAGAGTGATTGCTTGACCCAAACCAGTGTAATCGATAGTTATCTGCACTCGGCGCTGTGTAGGGTTTGGTATAAATCAACTCTATAAGTGTGCTATGAATAAGTTGAACTAATATAATTTTGGAGAAATTGTTACTTCGACAGAATTAATTACACAAATTGTTTTCCTGTCTCCTGTCTTGAGGAATAAATTTAATTTTGTCTAACTACTTATTAAATAAATTCTTGATTTAAATGGTGGAGGTATCTGTGTCTGATTCAAAATTTTATGATGAAGCTTTGGACGCTTTATACAAAGCGGCAAAGGTATCTGCTAATTTCATAGAGGCAGCATTAATGTCAAAAGACACCGATTTGGATCAAGCACGTTTAAAAGTGGCTCTTGAAGTATTAAAAATTACATGGCGAGAAGAGGAAAGCGACGAAGACGACGAAGATTAATAGACTTGGAGCAGGGATGAGCAATTTTAAATCAGCGCTCGCGCTCGGCAAAAGACAGTAACGAACAGCACTGGCTCCACTGTCGAGGGCGACAGCGGAGCATCCTGAGCGCCCCCAAAATTAAAGGGACGCTCATGTTGCCCATTCCACAAGAAATGGATAGCTAGTCTGAAGCAGGCTAACACAAAATGCATTCATAGCGTGCGATCGCTTCTCATTCTTCGTCCTCTTGTCCACTGGCGTAATCTCTCCAATTAATCTTTGTCACAAAGGCATCGGAGAAGCCACCCAACGTGTTATCAAAGGCATTATTGGTAGGAAAGTCAGTAGACGTAGTATTGCCAGTTACATAAATGTTCCTGAAAAAATCTACAGCAATTCCATAGCCATTATCAAAGTTGCTGCCTCCTAAGTAGGAAGAGAAAAGTAAGCGCGAGCCTCTGGCATTGAGCGTAGTTACGAAAGCATCGTTGAGACCACTTATAGTACTATTGAAGGCATTCTGGATGGGGAAATCAGTTGAGCTAGTAGAGCCAGTTATATAAGCATTGCCGAGTAAGTCTACTGCAATTCCAGATCCCTCATCAGTATTAGTGTAGTTAGAAACGCTGCCACCAAGGTAGGTAGAGTAAACCAAAGAGTTAGAACCAGATAAAGATGGGTTCACTTTAGTGACGAAAGCATCTTGAGAACCTCCCAACGTACTGTCGAAGGCATTCTTTGTCGGGAAGTCAGTAGACTGGGTTCTTCCTGTCACATAAGCATTGCCACGCAAATCTACGGCAATGTCCCTGCCAAACTCCTCACTGCTGCCCCCAAGGTATGTGGAGTAGAGGAGGGAAGCTTCCCCTGATGCATTTGGGTTTACCTTTGTCACAAAAGCCTCGGAATCATTAACACCGATATAGGTATCTAAAGCGTTCTTAGTGGGAAAGTTAGTTGAGTTAGTTAACCCTGTCACATAAGCATTGCCTTGCAAATCCACAGCAATACCAAAACCCGTATCAAAGCCATTACCCCCAAGGTAGGAAGAATAGAGGAGGGAGGCTTCCCCTGATGCATTCGGGTTTAACTTCGTCACAAAAATATCATTGATACCACCGTTCAACTCACTGGTGAAGGCATTTTTGGTTGGGAAGTCCGATGAGTAAGCTTCTCCTGTTACATAGATATTACCTCGCAAGTCCACTGCAATTCCCCTACCAAAATCAGCCGAACTTCCGCTGCTACTAGCAGTGCTACCGCCTAGATAAGTAGAGTAAAGTAGGCGCGAGCCGCTTGCATTCAACTTAGTTACAAAGGCATCAGATAAGCCACCTAAAGTACGAGAAAGAGCATTCTCAGTAGTTGGGAAATCACTAGAATAGCTTATCCCTGTAACATAGACATTACCTTGAAAGTCTACAGCAATTCCATAGCCGACTTCCGCATTGCCTTGTGGGTTGTTGTTACCCCCTAAGTAAGTGGAGTAAACTAAGGAGGCGTCGCCAGATGCGGCTGGGTTTATCTTCGTCACAAACGTCACAAAATTGTTTTTGCCCGAACTATCAAAAGCATTCTTGGTTGGGAAATCAAGTGAGCCAGTTTGTCCTGTCACGTAAGCATTGCCTTGCAAGTCTACTGCTATATCAAAACCTGCATCATTACCGTTGCCACTGCTACCTCCTAAGTAAGTGGAATAACTGAGTACTGGGTCAATTACCAGCGCTTTACTCTGGTCATAGTTTGCTACTGCAAACCCAACTTCTTGCTTGCCTAACAGCACATACTTACCTGCCACAGCCTTTTGCTGACCGTTTATTTGCTGGTATATGCGGGGTCGATGCTGCCGCACTTCTCCACTCTTGATGTGCAGCACCAAATCACCACGCTTGTCTACCGACAGTCGGTCTGCTCCTGTAATCTTTAACCTGATTAGTCGAGGATCGGCACCAGCAGCCACAACCCAGTCGTACTCTAACTGCCGTTGATTACCGTAGAACACTAAGTCAATGCCGGGATAGACTGAGCGATATTGTACCTTGGCATAGGTTGGGATGTTTGTATGCCAGTTTTTCGGGTTTTTACCGATAAAATAATTGCTTTTTCCAGATAGGGTATTTAGACCCAAGACTTGCGATGTCTGATTTGCACCCACCCATTCCATCTGTAAAATTGTACCGTCAACCTGCTTGTGTGACTTAACTGCCTGCTGTTTTGTTGTCTTAGTAGGCATCAAAGTCAGTACTACTTGTTTGGGGGTGAGAAACATACTGTAACCGTTGCCACGCGACAGAAATTTCACCTGCTTGTCTGTCTGTCCTTGATTAGCCTCAAAATTCAATGGCAAGAGGTTGTTGATTTTACTAACATGAGCAAGCTTCATCGCATCGGTTACTGCAACAGGTTTAGGGGCAGCTACCGAACTCAGAGGAGCAACTAGTTTACTTAGCCCCATCAAAGACAGTGAGAATATTAAGGCGCAACTGCCGTATTGGAAAGGTGTTTTTAACTTCATACAAATTCCTCCAATATCATTCCTCTTGATGACTTGAAATTGATCAAAATCGTCGATTTTATAGGAAAATTTGGAATTTAAAATTCCTCTTGCTGACAATCCAAAGGAGAGAATACTACAAATCAAATATCATTATTATATTTTTGTAGTAAATTCTTGCTCAACTTATGCATTAAATGCCACGAATCTCAATATCTAGAAGTATTTTTCTAGATATAGTTGAAGGCAATTTAAACCTCCCGGATTTATAGAGGTTTTTGAGCGAAAGTAAACGAAAAAGAAATTTTTGTTATGCTTCAGCCTCTGACAATAACTTGAATTCCTTCAAGTTATTGTCAATGTCTGTTTAGAAAAATTGAATTGTCAATTCAATTCTCTAGAATTAATTGAAAACTGAAAATTTTGGATTTAATTCTTAATGGGAAAGTTGTCTTTTGTGCATAATACTAACATGCTGAAAATTTTAATTGACTACCATAGATAAAAAAGTTCACAATATAACTTTAATTAATATATCTTTAGAAAATAAAAGGCATTTACTCAGAAGTTTATTTAATAAATTTACAGTTGTAGTAGGTTGGTGGAATGTATTTATGTAAATAAGGACATTGGTTTCTAGGCGTATTTTGGCGTTTATAATGTATACCAATATATTTTTGTAAAATTTAGATGCGGTAGCTCAGAGTGTTCCCCTATGATTACAGTTAGCATAAAGTCTAAATTTTTGGGGGAAAACACGTAATGCGATCGCCAACTCGAAAACAAATACGCCAACAATTAATCGAGAGATACGTTCTATCGCGCCGTACTATGCTGGCGCTAATCGGTTTTGTTTGTGCCCCCGGCTTAGAAAACTTACTAGTCAGCGACACACAACCCTCAAAACCCACACCACCAGCCAATCCACACATCCCGACTTTACCTCAAAAAAATTCATCGACGATCCAACAAGAGCGTCAACAACAGCTGTTGGCAGCACGCCAAGAATATCAATTAACTTCTCGGCTATCGAACTCTGTTCGCGTGGCAACTTTACCTACCCAAGAGATTTTTGATCAGGGGTATAACAATAATCGCGACATCTTAAACCAGAAAGTGAGAGCAAATCAACTAGCGTTTCTACAAAGCCCTCAGCCCTTTCTCACCTTAGAAGACTACGCTACAGTCTTTCGAGTTCTGCCCCTACCAGATATAGCCAAAACCTACATAAACGACGCTACATTTACGTTACAACGGCTTTCTGGTCCCAATCCTATGGAACTAACTAATGTTCTAGCACTCAATTACAACCTCCAAGAAAAACTCGGCATAACGGATGAGATTTTTCAAACTGTACTCAAAGCTGCACGTAAAGGGGGACGGATTAAGGAAACCCTCAACAGTGCCACTCAGGATGGCAGTCTGTTCGTCACCGACTATGCAGTACTCGATACGAACACCGTTACTCCGAAACAGAACCGATTTCTCACTGCTCCAATCGCACTCTATTTTACTGAGCGCAGTCGGAATGGTTGGCGCTTAATTCCGATTGCCATCCAACTAGGACAAGTGCCTGGAGAAAGTCTACTTTGTACACCTCTAGATGGCGTAGATTGGACTTTAGCAAAACTGATTGCTCAGATGGCTGATTTTTATGTTCATGAGATAGTACGTCACTTAGGTCAAACCCATCTTTCTTTAGAACCAATCGCATTAGCAACTATACGCGAACTAGCTGCTCGCCATCCTGTCAATGTGCTATTAAAACCCCATTTTGAGTTCACAATGGCAATCAATGCCCTTGGCGATCAGGTTCTGATCAATCCAGGGGGATATGTAGATGTCATTCTCGGAGGCACTCTAGAAAGCTCACTCAAGCTTGCAGCTCTTGGTGTCTCTGAGCTTTTCAACAACTTCAGCAACTTTGCTCTCCCGAACAACTTACGCCTGCGCGGTGTTGACGATCGCTCTTTCCGGCAAGATTTTCCTTATCGGGATGACGGGTTGCTAGTTTGGGATGCTTTAGAAGACTATGTTAGTCGTTACGTCGGAATTTACTATAGATCAAATCGAGATGTCCGTGAGGACTTCGAGTTGCAAAATTGGCTACAAGCTTTACGGACACCTGTTAGTGATGGAGGATTTGGGATAGTTTCCTTACCACCCCGCTTGACTAACCGCGATCAGCTGATTGATCTGCTAACACAAATTATTTTCACTGCAGGTCCACAACATTCAGCCATTGCCTGGATTCAATACCAGTATATGTCTTTTATTCCTAATCTGCCCGGAGCAATTTATCGAAATATTCCTACAGTCAAAGGGACACTCAACGACTCCAATAGCCTCACTAGTTTCTTACCTGGCGTCGAACCAACCTTCGCTCAAGTCAACCTTATAGCATCAATTGGCACCAAGCAAGATCCGAAGGCATTTACAGATTTCGGTGTGAATAGTTTTCAAGATCCACGAGCCATTGATGTTCTCATCGGCTTGCAGGAGCGTTTAGAAGTAGTAGAACAACAAATCGAACAACGCAATAAACGCCGTTTGGAATGCTACCCAGGCTTTCTACCCTCCCGCATGGCTAACAGTACAAGTGGTTGACGCCACAATAAAGAAATTCTATGTATTCGTTGAAAAATTATCAATTGCACTATTCTTTTACGGGTAGTTCAGACAAACCATTAATTCTTTTTTTACATGGCTTCATGGGTAATAGCCATGAATTTGATGAGGCTATACAGTTACTGTCAGAAGAATTTTATTGTTTAACAGTTGATCTTCCTGGACATGGCAAAACTCAAGTTTTGGGTGATGATCATTGTTATACAATGGCAAACACTGCTCTGGCTTTAATCAAGTTACTCGATGAATTAAAAATATCTAAAAGCTTTTTAATTGGCTATTCTATGGGGGGAAGATTAGCTTTATACCTGACTTTATATTTCCCTCAACGTTTTACTAAAGTTATTTTAGAATCAGCTTCTCCTGGTTTGCAAACAGAAACAGAACGGTTAGAGCGAGTTAAACGTGATGAGCAAATAGCGAGGAAATTAGAGAGAAGTGTTGATAAGAGTGATTTTGCCAATTTTTTATTAAATTGGTACAATCAGCCAATTTTTGGTTCTATTAAAAATCATTCATTGTTTCAAAAAATACTAGAAAATCGGTTACAAAGTAATCCTATTGAATTGGCTAAATCACTAAGATTGATGGGTACTGGATGTCAACCTTCTTTGTGGTCAAAGATTACCGAGAATAAAATTCCTGTACTCTTAATAGTAGGTGAAAATGATACAAAGTTTGTAGATATCAATACAAAAATAGCTCAAATGAGTGAGTTTTTTCAGCTAAAGGTTATTAGTAATTCAAGTCATAATGTTCATTTTGAAAATACTTCTGCATTTGTACAAAATGTGAGGGATTTTTTGACAGACTAAGATACCCGACTTCTTTAAGAAGTCGGGTATCTTGTTTCTTGTTTGCTTAATTATTCTCAAATTGTGGTTTATCTTCTTTTTGCGATCGTTGTTCAATTTGCTCCGATGATGCTCCTTGCCTATTCTCCACTGTAGGTACTACTACAGCAGGAGGCGTGATTGGTTGTGCAGGTACAACAACGTCTGCCCCAGAAGAACGGGGGTTATTCTCCGACGAAGGCGATGGAGAAACACTGCGATATTTGCGTATCTCTCTTAACCTTTCTCTTAACGACGGTGTAGGAGAAGTTGTAGGAGAAGGAGAATCTTGCGTTACTACACTCCTTCTGCGACGACGGTATTGTCCTGAGTAGCGTTGAGTCGATTCTGTATTGTTATCATTATTATTGTAGTTAACATTATTTCGTTCGCGTCTAGAATATTCTTCACGATAAACACGACGAATACGTCTGCGACGGGGTGGCGTGGAGACGGGTGCTGACTCAGCTTGCGTTGAAGTGTTTGTTGATTTTACCGTATTAGTCTTGCGTACAGTAGGAGATGGAGTTGCATTTATTGTACGTATTTGCTCAGTAGTTCCGTTGATAGATTTTTCCTCAAAGACCTTTGGGGACTGCTGTGGACGAGTATTAGTCATCATATTGGTAACGCCAAAACCTGCTGTAGCAGCAACAATAGCTACACCCATACCGATGAAAGCTTTTGGCGATGGCGCTTTGCGCCCACGGCTAAAGCCGTATCGCACCTTCAAACCCCATCCGCGCATCTTCCGCCAAGGTGTCGCACCTTCATTAGTCACCACAGTATCAGGTATCGGGTTTTCCTGAGCAGATAAATCCACAGTTGAAACTGTGTGAGTTGCCACTGGTTGAAGTCCACCATTCATTCCATTACTCGGTAGAAGCTTCAACCATTCAGACACAGTTGCGGGACGAAAACGTGCCTCTACCGCCATACCACGCATTACCGCTTGGTTAACAGCAGCACTAAGGTGGGGTTGCAACTCGCGGGGAGAAGGCATTTGTTCGCGATCGCGTAACAGAGCCGACATGGGAGATTGAGCCGTCAGCAGCGCATAAAGAGTTGCCGCCAAACCATAAACATCTGTTGCTGGAGTACGCGGTGCTTGAGACAAATACTGTTCTATGGGTGAATAGCCGTCAGAAACCATACCCGTGTGAGTTTGTCTTACTCCACTGTTGAATTCTCTGGCAATGCCAAAGTCAATCAGCACTACCTCTTGACTTCCTCTCCTAAGTATGATATTGTCTGGCTTTACATCTCGGTGTAATAAACCATTTTGATGTACCACCTGCAACGCTGCGCCAATTTGACGGATGTAATGAATTGCTGTTGCTTCAGGCATGGCGATCGCAGGTAGAATAAATGCTTCTCCCAACGTTTCGCCAGGAATATATTCCATCACCATGTAAGGCAGCCCATCTTCAACAAAAAAGTCGCTGACTCGGACAATATTGGGATGGATACAAGTAGCCAAGCGCCTTGCTTCATCTTGGAATTGGCGCTCAAACTTGGCAAAATCAGGATGTTGTCGTAGCTTTTCATTTAAAGTTTTGATGACTACTATCTGATTTAAATAGTGATGGGTAGCTTTGAACGTAATGCCAAAGCCACCCCGCCCTATTTCTTGATTTAAAGTATATTTGCCACCCTGCAAAGTTGTACCGGTTAGCATAGTGATTTTGTGTATGGGTATGGGCTGTTCATGTTTAGATTTTAGATGAGGGTAATGAATTTATCTAAAATCTAAAATTTAAAATTGCCACCGCAGATAATGGATGTTTTTTTTGGTTCACCTTTAGTTTACAATCTCTAATTTAGAATCGTTGACCAAAACCGAAATGTACACGACTTTCTCCTTGATCGTTAAAACCGTAGTCAGCCCGAAGCACCCCTAAAGGAGAGTTAAAGCGTACACCGGCTCCATAACCAAAACCAGTACCAGGTTTACCACGTACACCCCCCGGATTTCCCAAAACAGTATCACCAGAACCTAAATCTGAAGCATAGTCAGCGAAAAATACGCCTCCCAACGCACTTAAGATCGGGAAACGGTATTCTGCCGAAGCTAAAACATAACTACGACCAGTACCAACATTATTAGTATCATAACCGCGTACTGAATTGGGTCCTCCCAAGTTAAAAGCTTCATAAGGTGGCAAATCACCTAACACAGTACCAGCTTGGAGATTCAGAGCAAACACTTGTGTGTCTTTACTGTTAAATAACTTTACTGGCACATACTGACTATAATTTGCCCGTAAACGGTTCATGGAAATATTACCTTGTCCCAAAGGTATAGATTGTTCTGTACTTAAAGTGAGGATAGAACCTTGAGTAGGATTTAAAGGATTATTTCTCTGATCTTTACTGGCTGTAAAAGATACCGTAGTTAAATCGTCAACGCCAGTACCACTCAAAGACAAGGGGTTGCCCTGAGAATCTGTGGAATTAATATTACCTTCCTTGTCGCGTAAACTAATACGGTTGTAATTGAATCCCAAAGAAGTATCCCAACCATCAATCGGGCGTTGAAGACTGAAACTTGCACCAATCTTACCTTGGCGTACCTTATCACCATTGGGCAGCTTGATTTCATCAGAGAAAGTATCTGAAAGTCCCCGGTTACGGAAAGCATTCACACGATAGCCCAAGCGATTTGGTTCGCTAGCACGATATGGACTAGTAAAACTAGTATCAAACATGAAGTCACGTTGACCAACTTGGACATTCACACCTAAAGAATCGTTAATGCCGCCAACATTTTGGTCGCGATAAGTCAAACTACCTAATATGCCTTGATCAGCACTGTAATTACCTCCCAGGTTAACCGATCGCGCTCCAGTTTCCTTAAGTTCATACACCAAATCTACTTTATTCGCATCCCCCTCTAGGGTGACATTGACATTTTCAAATAAGCCCAACCGATATAACTGCTGTACATCTTGACGTACTACATTATCTTGTAATATTTGACCCGGCTTAAGTTTAAGCTGCTGTCGCAAGAAATCGGGTTTAGAGCGCCCAGATACTGGCTTACCTTTACTATCAACTGTATTGCCTTCTTCATTAACAAAGCGAAACTTAATATCACCCACTAAGCCTTCTGCCACATTCATCGTCAGAATTCCCTCTGTGCTAGGTGTGATTGATACTACCCGTGCCAAACTGTAGCCATTGTCGGTGTACCACTTATTAACTTGTTGCACAACCTGCTTGAGAGCATTTGGACTAATAGGACTTCCTTCTAAAGATTTGAACCGCTCTAAAGCTACTTGGTAGGTAAGTGCCTTTGCTCCAGAAAGTTGTAGGGAACGCACAACTATTGGTTCTACTTGATACACTACCTTCAAGCCAGCAGAGGTACTGCTGCTATTGACGCGGGCGTTGGCAAATAAGTTAGTATCTAAGATTGCTGCTACATCTTTTTGTAGCTGGCTTTGACTTGTTTCTCCACCCGTTTGGGTTTTGATGACACTGCGAATAATCTGCTGCAATTCCTCATTTGCTCCGACTATTTGCACATCCGTGGCAGTGACTACTAAATCGTTGGTAGTAGCTGAGTTGGGGAGAGAGGGAGTGGGGGAGTTGGGGAGTGGGGGAGAAGAATACACATTCTCCTTTGCTCCTTTGCCCCCCTGCCCCCCTGCTCCTGTGCTTCCCTGCTCCTGTGCTCTCTTCTCGGAGAATTGTGGGATAACTACAGCTTCCGGTGATGAAATTGCCTTTACTTGTGCAGGCGTTTCTTCAGTTACCGGAACTACCACACCAGTTTCAGCGGGAGTGGTTGACGTTGTGGGTGCAGCCAATACTTTGTTGTAAAAATTGCCAACAGCTAAAGTAGCTAAAGTACAAATTGCAGCAGACGAAACTCGCATAATAATAGCCTGATTAACTGGGAGTTAGTTTGTACAGAGGTTAAATGGGGATTACTAACTTCCAGCTTCTTGCCGATTTATACCCCCATTGATCCTTCTTGTTTTAATCAGACATTAAATTTTAAGTTTTTGTTTCCTATGAGTGATGTATCGCGTTTATCTTTAACTAATCAAGAGCAAACTGCTTCTACTCGCCTTTGTTTACTTGCACTTAGCAATGGACACGGAGAGGATTTTATTGCTGTGCGAATTTTGCAGGAACTCCAGCAACAACCAAATCCACCAGAAATTTTTGCCTTACCTTTGGTGGGAGAAGGACACGCTTATCAAAAGTTGAATATTCCCCTCATTGGTTCAGTACGTACCATGCCTTCTGGCGGTTTCATTTACCAAGATGGACTTCAGCTTGTGCGAGATATGCGTGGTGGTTTAGTGCAACTTACTCTCAGCCAGATTCAAGCTGTACGTAGCTGGGTAACTTCTTCACATCATAAAAGAGCTATTTTGGCAGTGGGGGATATTGTCCCACTATTATTTGCGTGGTTGAGTGGTGCAAACTATGCTTTTGTGGGTACGGCAAAATCAGAATATTATGTGCGCGATGAAGTTGGGTTGTTGAAACGTAAATCACCTATGTCTGCTCGGTGGGAAAATTTTTCTGGTTCAATATATCATCCGTGGGAACGGTTGTTGATGAGCAATCCTCATTGCAAAGCGGTGTTTCCTAGAGATGCGCTGACTACGGAGATATTGCAGAAGTTTTCTGTTCCCGCTTTTGATTTGGGTAACCCGATGATGGATGGTTTAGAGTCAACAGTTGGGCGTCAGGAATTTTATAATCCTAATATCGAAAAACAAGAGTTAGCTCGACCTTTGATTATCACGCTTCTACCTGGTTCCCGTCCCCCTGAAGCCTACGCTAATTGGAAGCAAATCATGATTGCTGTGTCTGCGTTGATGGCATTTCAACAGCGAGATTTTTCTTTTTACAGTTCTAGAACAATGGTGTTTTTAGCTGCGATCGCACCCAGCTTACATTTTGACAGTATGCGCCAAATTCTCCAATCTCAAGGTTGGCGAACTCACTCCCCTTCTCCTATCCAAATTTCTGATGCCAATGCCTTGACATTTAAACAAAAAAATGCATATCTAATTTTAACACAAAATGCATATAATGACTGCTTACATTTAGGGGATATGGCGATCGCAATGGCAGGTACAGCGACAGAACAATTTGTGGGTTTGGGCAAACCTGCAATTACCATTCCCGGATCTGGTCCCCAGTTTACACCTGGTTTTGCCGAAGCGCAAAGCCGTCATTTGGGACAATCGGTAATTTTAGTTGAGGAAGCGCAGGAAGTGGTAGAGGCGGTGCGATCGCTCTTAGCCAATCCCGATAGATTACAAGTAATTGCCGAAAATGGTGTACGCCGGATGGGTAAACCAGGTGCAGCGCGACGTATTGCTGAGTGTTTGATGGCGCAATTAGGATAGTATAAAAATACTATTGTGAGGTAATGCAATGGTTATTGAAGCCAAAAGCCTATCACTGCCAGATCATACACAGTTACCAGAGTCCGATGGCACATTTGTGAAAAATTTTCAAGAACATCCCCAGAGTATTTTACTTACAGACTCGATCCTGCCACGGTTAAAAGAAATTCACCCAGATGGACAGTACTGCATTGGACAAGACTGCGGTATTTACTGGCGATTAACAGATCCACCAGAACGTGGAGCCGAGGCACCAGACTGGTTTTATGTGCCAAATGTAGCACCCACGCTTAATGGAGAACTCCGTCGCTCTTATGTTCTGTGGAAAGAACTGATTGCACCACTAATTGTACTGGAATTCGTTAGTGGTGATGGAGAAGAAGAAAGGGATACTACTCCCTATGAAGGTAAGTTTTGGATTTATGAAAATGTGATTCATGCGACATACTACGGAATTTATGAAGTCAAAAAAGCTTCAGTAGAAGTTTACCATTTAGTTGGTAGACGTTACGAAAAAATGAGTCCCAATAGCAGAGGACATTATCCCATTGAGCCAATGGGCGTGGAATTAGGTATTTGGCAAGATAATTTTATTACAAAAGAAGAGCTACCTTGGCTGCGATGGTGGGATTCACTCGGTAATCTATTGCTTACAGGAAATGAACGTGCCGAAGCCGCAGAGCTTGAAGCCGAAGCCGAACGTCAACGTGCTGAAGCCGAACGTCAACGTGCTGAAGCCGCACAACTTGAAGCCGAAGCTGAACGTCAACGTGCTGAAGCCGAACGTCAACGTGCTAAAGCCGCACAACTTGAAGCCGAAGCCGAACGTCAACGTGCTGAAGCCGTAGAACTTGAAGCCGCTCGTTTGCGCGAACAATTACGCGCATTGGGTTTAGATCCTGATGTGATCGCCTAAACTACCGTTATTCATATTCACCTTGGGGGTATCTCACCAAAGGATCATCTTGCAGACAACCAGCCGTCTGCTCAAAAAAACCAGGGGGCCAACCCAATTCTTCAGGTGTTTTGGGCTGTGCTGATGGTTCTAGTGGCTGATAAATCAGCATAACTTCTATTTCTTTGTCTGCCATACCCACGGGGATATCAAGATGTAAAATGCCATCTTTCCCCACATGAGAGCGTATTTTGATACTTTGCATCGCCCTTACCTCCAATTCATTAATTCATTCTAGAATTTCCTCATGCTCTCATAAAGCTTCTTACCAAAGTTCTTTGATTGTAGTGGAGTCGGTGCGATCGCGCTTGGCTGGTGTCGTTTAGCTATAGTTTCTGAGCAACTTGACAAGCCGAGAGGTATGAAAGCTGAATTCTTCCTTCACCTGACGTCTCTAGCTTCTCCCTTAAAAGAGCAAATAAAGAATCTTTCTTCTCTTTTTCTAACTGTAAATACGGCGATAAAGTATTTAAAAGAGTGAAATAATCATCGATGCTATATGTGACTTCACATGGCAAATGTTCAGACACTAAATTTTTAAATCGACCTGATTTAATGACAATTTGTCCAATCTTTTTGAGTATCTCTTCCTGAGTTTTCCTATCTTCGTATCGTGCCAAAGATGGAGCATAAATCTGATAAGCTTCATTCAATGTTTGGTATATTTCATAATCAAGTTGAGGTGACATGTTCCACAGTAAAATCAAAGAACCACTGCTTTGTAATGCATCGGCAGCTTTTGGATACCCTACCTCAGGTGGAATCCAATGAAAAGAATTAGCTGCTAAAACGGCGTTGAATCTCTCAGGCTCTAACTCCCACTCTTCAAACGAGGTGTTGCGAATCTCAACCAAAGGATACTGAGCGCAATTCTTTTGTGCTAGCCTAGAAAAATCTTGGTTTGGTTCAAGACAAACCATTGGGAAGCCTAATTGAGCAAATCCTACCGTTGCATTCCCAGGACCACATCCTACCTCTAGGATAGTTGCATTCTCAGGAAGTTGAGCTAACTCCACAGCCTTAGCAATGATTTCTTTAGGATAGCGTGGTCTTGCCTTATTGTAGGCTTCTGCCACAGGCGAATACCAAGTTTTTCTTGTTTCTAAGTCTTTGGAATAAGAGGTTTTAATTTGTTCGGACAAGTCTTTCATGAGGTATTGCCTTAATTAGCGATCGCCAGATAATCTGGTGGTACACTATCCACCAACCACACGCCGTTGTCAGAACAATAAAAAGTATAACCGCTCTCATGCATCGCTGCTGCATCCACAGTAAAAACCACTGGTTTGCCATGTCTTGCACCAACAATTTTTGCTGTAGCAATATCTGATGATAGATGAACATGATGCCGCGACATTTTGCACAGTCCGGTTTGCAAAATTGACTCAACGGCTTTGTGTCCCGTACCGTGATAAAGTACACTGGGAGGAGTAGCGGGTTCCAATTGTAAATCTACTTCTACGCTGTGTCCTTGGTTAGCACGAATGAGAGTGCCTGTAGAGTCAAAGGAAAAGCGTTGTTTGTCATTATTGGCGACTACTTCGTCTAGTTCATCACGACTGATAGGAAGCTGATGTTTTTTACAAGCTGCTAATAGTTCATCGACAGCAACCCAGCCACCAGGAGCGAGTGTAATGCCGATGCGATCGGGTTGGTGGCGTAAATGTCTGCTGAGATATTTGCTAATTTTAACGAGGCGAGAATTATTCATCAAGCCACTCTGACGTAATCTCAAAAACAACAATTACTGTTGACGCTTCTTCTCCAAAATTTGAATAAAGTCTGATACCTCCCGTTGTAAATCTTCAAGGGTCATTGTGTCATCAAAGGGCGAGATGTTGTACTCATACATCAACTTAGATAGTTCAGAACGGTTGATATTTAAAAGGTTCGCTGCTCTACCTGCGCTAATATCACCTTGGCGTAGTAATTCCATCACAAAAGCTTCACGCGCCTTACGTTCAGCTATCAGCCTATGTTCTTCAAGTATTTCAGTAAGGTCAACAGTAAACTTAACTTCAATTCGTGATTCTAACATTTTTCTCTCCTCCTACTTGAATTTAAGGTAAGTGTTTAGGAATGCCGCTCAAGCCGCTCGGCAATTCATACCTTTACGATGGACTGACGGGTTACACAGAGTCACATCGCCTCCCGATCAAGTGCTTCGATCATCCATATCGGAAAATCGACGTTCACTCGCCGCTGCTCATGTCCCGGACGGCGAATAGTGTCCAGATTAAGGTATGGAGTGATGTCCTCGCCGTTGTCAAATTTTTCATCAAATTCTTCAGCTTTCATATATTTTCACTTCCTCTTTCCGCGATCGCCTTACACAGATAACTCGTAACTTGTCTTCTTGATATGTGATGACAGCAGCCCAATGCTTTGGCTAATATCTTAAGTATACGATTAGCTGACTACGTAACTCTTTCAGTCCGTTAAAACGGACTTGAGCTGTTAGCCCTTACCTTTGTCAAGGCGTTCTAGTATTAATTTTTTTAAAGATAATTTATTGCTAGGTAAAATATGTAACTAATAAAATCCTATATCAAGATATTTTTACTTACATACATAAATTAATAAATCTTTATATAAATTATAGCAAAAATATTTTGTTCAAATTAAATTTACCCAGAAAAATAAAAACTAGTTATAACTATATTTTGAGACACTTTACTTTTTTAAATACCTCTGCCAGATTAAAAAATAGATAATTAAGATTTGATAAGTAAAATATTACGCTAAATTTAGCAATTACAACTATATCTCTTCACTGTACTGATTGTAATCACAATAAAAATTGGTATTATCTGGGCAATTTGTATCTACCATAACATTTTGATTTTTTAAATACCAAATAAGTCTTTCATCTTTCCTTCATCAATTTTTGCAAAAAGCGACGGGAAAGCCTATTCATTATCAGGATGGGATGAAAGCGATGTATAGCAATCCTAAATCATTCGTAAACAACAAGATCCCCGACAACTTTTACGAAGTCGGGGATCTGAGCCTCAATCGTCTTTGTAATACTTCTTTACTTAGGTAATCAGATATGAGCAAGAAAATTATTCCTAAAACAAGCTTCTTTAGAAGACTTTCTGTGAAAAAAGCCAGAATATTCTTATTTATTTGCTTGTTTGTTGCTGTTTTTGCTGGTACTTTGTTATCAAATAGCTTGATGCCAAAAGCTATTGCCAGAAATGAGTTTCTCCAAACTGCTCCAACTCAATCAGTAGGCTATTATGACTATTTTGGCAATCAGCTTAGACCTACAGCAGCAGCAAAACTAGTCAAAAAGCAAGGACTAGACCCTAATGATCCTACTTCCTATCAACGAGTGGGAGCAGTTAAAATCACTCAGGAATTAATTAACAAAGGAGAAGATATATTCTTCAATCGCAAGATTGGAGATGACTTTGGTTTGCAAGCAGTTTTCGGTTTTAGCTCTGGTATTAATACTATTTTACCAGAATTACAAACAGCAATTCAGCAATTGGGTGGTCAGCCAACAACAAACTTACAAATTACCCTTCAGAAAGATATCTCTTTAGGTAGTCAGATATTTTCTAAAGGAACTGTTATTAATACAGGGTTAAAAATGGAAAAGGGAGGGAGTTTTCCTATCGGGCTTGTACCTACCAAAAATGGCATTGGAGTTAGCTGTGCTCTTTGTCATGCTACCCTCTCAAATGAAGGTAAAAGACTTGCGGGAGTTCCTAACGGTGAACTTGCCCTTCCTTTGTTGGTTGCATTATCACCAAATACAACTGCCGGATTTGCGCGGTTGAAATTTAACCCTTTAGATCCAGAATACCAAGGTAATGGTAAAACAATTCTTGACAGCAAAGGTCAATTAGTAAAATTACCAGACCCGGCAAAGTTTGAAAAAGCCTTCGATGATGCTGTTTTGGATGTACCTTTTGGTAATTTCGAGAGTTCAGCGGATGGTATCAACAACACTACTCAGATTCCCAGTGTTTTCACTTTTAAAAATCATCCTTATTTCTTTGACGGACAGTTTGCTGTAGGTCCGTTTGCCGGACTCAGTGCTGTCAACAACGGTGTTCACTCTTCGGAGATAAATCTGTTAGCAGCTGCCCAACTTAGTGCTGAAATACTAGATATTGACCCAGAAGTTTATATTGGTACATTTGTCCAGAATGCTACAGATCCAAACTTACGTTTACCGGATGGAGAGCCTGTAAAACCCTCAGAATGGTTGCGGCAAAAGCAGCAACAATTAGGTACTGGACCGGCAGAATTAGAAGACCAAATTCCTGCTCCTGGTGCTGGCGATTACCCGAATTTGCGACCTAGTTTGTTCACATACAATGGTTTAATTTTTAGCCCCAATAGCGACAACTCTAATGATATTGCCAGCGGCACATTCCTATTTGCTAACAATGCCATGTCTGCTTTCCAAAATAGTTTAGTACCACCACCCAACCGCACAAGTGAAAACAGGCAGGCATTGAATACAGGTTCAGTGCACCGGGGGGCGCGAGTATTTGAGCAAGCTAATTGTGCAACTTGTCATATTCCCCCCTTCTTTACCGACAACCAAATTCATCCAATTAATGAAATTGGTACTAATCCAGAACGTGCCAAGTCTCGCCTACCACTAAATAACTTGTTAGTTCCTCCCAAGCTATACACTTTTAACACTCCTGTTCCCATACCTGCTAATGCGGAAGAATTGGATGTGCCAACAAACGGTATTTCCGATAGTCCCACGACTTTACCCAAAGGTATACTACCGAATGGTGGTTACAAAACTACCACTTTACGTGGCTTATATTTAAGCGCACCATATTTGCATGATGGTGGTGTGGCTGTGCGAGCAGGAAGTTTAAATGTTGATCGTGATGGCATTAAGGTTGTTGAACCCAATGGGTTAGGACTTACTGGAACTCTCAGTCAAGGTTTGCCTGCTGATTCTACTAGCAGCTTGCGTGCTTTGGTGGATCGCGATTTACGTGCCTTAGTTGTGAAAGCTAACCAAGCTAACCCTAGTTTAGTACGTAGTAATCTTGATGGTACAGGTCATGATTTCTATGTGGATAAACAGGCTGGCTTTAGTACACAGCAACAAACAGATTTGATTAATTTCTTGCTTGCACTTGATAATGATCCTAGTCACTTTTAACTGAACAATTGTGGGGTGGAGAGCAGCGCTGCATCCGGGTTTCCCACTGTCACGGCGACTGCGGAGCATCCTTGCCCGCCCATAATTTTGCAGGCAGGATGCTTTTAAGGGCTAAAGCCCTTACTACAAACTTTCATTTATTTACGCTTACTTACTTATTTGGAATCTCCTGAGGAAAATAATTTACCTGCTTGTTTCAAATCAACATTTCCACCACTGATAATGACACCTATCCTAGCTTGCGGTGCCTTTACCACACCTTCAAGGAGCGCTGCTGCGGCTAGCACTCCAGTAGGTTCAACGACAATTTTAAGACGTTCCCACAGAAAGAACATGGTACGCACAATTGCTTCTTCGGAAACTGTTACCATATCATCTACATAATTCAGCACCAGTGGAAAAGTAACCTTACCAAGGCAGGGAGTACGAGCGCCATCAGCAATGGTATCTGGATTAGTTACAGTATGCAGGGTTTTGGTATGAAATGAGCGTGTAGCATCATCAGCACGTTCTGGTTCTACTCCAATCACGCGACAATTAGGTAAGATTGATTTAGTCGCGATCGCACTACCAGAAAGTAATCCACCTCCACCACAACATACCAACAGCAAATCCACACCAACTTCTTCAATTAGTTCATAAGCTGCTGTACCTTGTCCTGCTACTATATGAGGATGATCGTATGGCGGTATAATCGAAAGACCTCGCTCAATTGCCAAAGATTGGGCTAATTCTTCCCTAGTTGAATCCTGTCGATTATACAAAATTACCTCAGCCCCATACCCACGAGTAGCAGCTTGTTTAACTGCTGGGGCATCGTCAGGCATAACAATAGTAGTAGGAATATTAAGCAATTGTCCCGCAAGTGCGATCGCCTGGGCGTGATTCCCAGAAGAATATGTCAGCACACCTTTTTGCTTTTGTGCATCAGATAGCTGTGCCAAAGCATTGTATGCACCTCTAAACTTAAAAGAACCAGTGCGTTGAAAATTCTCGCACTTAAAAAACACCTGACTATCTGTGCGTTGATTCACAGTTCGCGAGGTAAGTACCGGAGTGCGGTGAGCAACACCTGCAAGACGCTGGGCTGCTGCTTGCACATCAGTGATGGTAACATTATTCGGCATCGGCTGACTCAACAGATCTACTATTCATTTGCTGTCGCAAAACAGCAACTTGTGCAATCATACTTTTTTCCATTGCACCAGCTGACATAGCTCCCATCCAATGCATCATAGATGAAAGAAATAGTTCTTTCAGGTAAGCAAAAGAGAAACCCTCAGTCATCTCGGCAATTTGAGTGACAGCGGTATCCTCTAGACGCAAGGCAGATTTTAATTTATCATTCCATAAGTTAATGTATGCTAAGCGTTCTGTCAAAGCTGGTAACTCAAAATAGTATTTGCGATCAAACCGACTGGGACGATCCAAAATTGCTGGATCTATACGCTCTGGATGATTAGTTGTAGCTAAAATCACTATTCCCGTATTAGCGGCAAAACCGTCAATTTCATTTAAAAATAACGAGCGATTATCTCCTTCCACCAAAGAATCAAGATCTTCTAAAACCAGAATACACGGTGCAGTCTGTCTTGCTTTCACAAATACTTCCCGAATATTGTGGTGAGGGTTGTAGTGTGACTTTAAGCTTTTCACGTATAAACACGGCTGCTGCATCTGATTAATGAGAGCTTTCACCGTGTGTGTTTTACCATTACCAGGAGAGCCAATAAACAAAATCCCCCGCTTCCAAGGTACTCCGTAAGTTTCGTAAGTTGCTCTTGAAACAAAAAAATGTGCTAAGTCTTCTTGAATATCTTGTTTGAGATTACCTTGTAGAATTAAGTTATCAAAACTCGCATTTTTTATTGAATCAAACAACTCAGCATTTTTTAACCAAAATCCATCTTCAAATACTAAAATCTCGCCTCTAATCTCCGAATTCCAGTCGCAAACTGCCGTAAAAAAGTTTTCCGCAATCTCTTTGCTGTCTGCCAAAATCCAATAATGTGGAGCTTTACCACAACCATCATTCCAACTGATCAGCAGAACATCAAGTTCATGTTCAAGCCATTTTACCTTCAAGCTAGCATTTTCGGTATAGTTATAAATTTTATTATCCATACCATTCCAGCTAGCAAGAATCTGGTTATACATAGAGTTGTCATACTCAATCGTACACAGATTTGCCTTGGCATACCACTCAAAATTGAATGTAGGATCGCTACTCTCCAGCAATGCTTTTTTTGGATATAATGCCGCTAACTCCTGACTCACATAGTAGGAAATAGCGTTTTGCGGCAGATTAAGAGCTTCTAAAATCAGTTGTTGTTTCACAGAGCCAGTTTATAGTCAGAAAAACTACGGTTAAATACTAACTACAAAACCTTATAGAGAAATTCCAAAAAGAAATTCAAAATTCTTTTTAGGGGTGAACGGTTGTCACTGGTGTCAAGGGCTATTTCATTTTATGCACGCTAGCCATGTACTCAAGTACATGGCTAACAGCATTTATTCCGTTAAAACGGACTGAAACTCAACAATAAGCGTCGGTTTTAACCGACTTCAGCTATCAGCCTAGAACTGAAGTTCTAGGTGAAATGTTAAATTTACACAAAACGCTGCGTAAATTCACATATTAAATCCACCCTACCTTTACGTAACATCGCTGGATCTAATCTTTCCGTAGTATTACAAGTCATCAGTACAACCAATCGCTGCTGCGCCTGAATGCCACACTCATCAATTACACTCTGATACAGAGTCCCATCTAGCAAACCTAAAATATGTTCCGTTTTATTACTATACTGGGCTACTTCGTAGGCACGATTTTGGGCTAGGTTATCTGCTTCATTAATTATGATACAAATTCGCTCTAAGTAAGTCGGTGGGACAAAGTTGGCGATCGCATCATGATCCAGAATAAAAATCACATACCCCAGCGGCGCAATAATTTCTTTTGCTACTGCTTGAGTCCAAGCTGTTTTCCCTGTACCTGGTTCTCCATGTACCAAAACTGCTAGCTGATTTTGATTGAGAATTGCTTGCTGTACTGAATCAGTAAAGTTTTGAATCAGACTGGGAAAACTGCTGAGCGAAAATTGACTGTGAACCTTACCCACGCGACTTTGATACCCACTCAGCATCACCGCCAAGTCGTAAGTGGCTTTGTTGATTAGAGATGCGAGATTTTTTGCCATCAGACTGTACTGACGTCGTCCGCGATCATAAGGGCTAATTTGTAGCCAAACGTCGTGCTTACCCCAGTAGGCATACACTGTATTAATAACGTCGAGCCGCTCCCAGTTCACAAATTTTTCTACAGGAAAATAAAAATCTCGCTCCAAATAATACTGGGTAATCACGTCAGGACGACCTAATAAATCTAGAACTCGCAACACTGTAATTTCTTGCAGTCGATGCAGGACATAATCAATAGGTATACTGTTGCGATTAACATATTGGACAATCGGTGTTTCGGTGGACAGAACTTCTTTATAACGATAATCTGGGCTAAGTGGGTCTGGTGTGATGTAGTTCCAATATTTTTCGATTTCGTAGCGTGTATTATCTGATAATACATTTAATAAATTTGCCCACCAAGCATAATTACTGCGTCCCAAAGTATCGGCGATGTTACTCGTTAAATTGAAAGTTTTTTGAGCTAGCTCCTGTGTGTCTTTACACATCAGTTGCCATAAAAATCCCAAATCCATCTCGCGATGAAATGGTCGCCAACCGTTAGCTAGCAAGCTTTGACGATTGGTGTTCACAGGAGTACCTTCGTTGTTTCTATAGTAGTCGAATTCCATATTTTGTGTTCAGGAATTATTAATTATGTATGAGGATTTTATAATTCCTATGGGTAAGCATTTTTAAAAGGGTTTACAGTAATATAAACCAAATGACTGCAAGTTGCCAGTTTAATTTTTCGTAGAGACGTTCCGGCGGAACGTCTGTACAAAAGTTTAATTTTTCGTAGAGACGTTCCGGCGGAACGTCTGTACAGAATTGTATGTTGGTTTTACCGTGTGCGAAACCCAGCCAATTTATAGTAATACAAATATACTATATAGGTCAAGAGTCAATGTAGGTCGGTTCCTTCATTACGTAGTAAATAGCGATCGCTAATTAACTTCAGTACTATCCTACCTATTTCCGGATGTGTTCTCTCAACCATCGGTTGTACAACAACACCTTCCATCATGCAATCCGGGTAGAGTACACTATCAGCGTTGTTAAATTGATACACAGTCTCCCAACTATAAGCACCAATATAAAGTACAGGTACTCTCGGCAAGGAATACTCTTCACAAAAAGCAACAAAATCGCGGTAATTGAGGAACTGGCTACCACAGCGTACAGCAAATAAAGCAACACCAATGTTACCACCAGACAACCCATACTTAAGATCTTGTACGCCATAGATTTCCCCAAATACTTGGGTTCCTGGCGGTAATTTTTGCAAAGCTACATTTTCATGGTAAGCGCGAACGTAAACTAAATTTTTATTAGCTTCATTATTCTGCCAAAAGTAGTTGTGACTACCGATGTGTGTTGTACCATCAGTATCTACCAAGACGGTAAAGTTTGTTCCGTGTAGCTTCTCTGTAACTACAACTTCCTCACCTTCAGTGAGAACGTGTAAATACCGCTTGAGGTTTTCCGGGCTAGGGAATTTATAATGTCCAATTCTATTTTCTATTTCCCCTCTCATCGCTTGAGGAATTGGGTATTCATACTTTGTGACACCAAAATGTTCGGTGTAGTCATCACCGACATGGACTGTAAAGTTCTCCCCTACAGGAATGAGTAAACCTTCAGAAAATATTCCTCGCAATTTCGCAGCACGCAGTTTCTTAGAATAATAAGAACGAATCCCAAATTCATCCACAAATTTGTCAGGAATCACACTATCAATTGGGAAGTAGAAGGCTAAGTCTCCTGGTTTAAAGTTACCTTTAGCAGTGATTACCTGATATGCCATCCCTTCAATACTGGCAATGTCTAGCCTATCCGCGCCTGGGTGATGGTTAATGTTGTTGATTCTGACGACTTCAACTTTGAATATGCTCATAACTCACCTCTTTTTGAAAGGATGAATGCAAATATATGGAAATACCCCACCCGCGCTATCGCGCACCCTCCCCTTGCCAAGGGGAGGGTTGGGAGGGGTGTACTTTTCAGGTATTATATATAATGTAGTATGTATAATACAAAAAGTCAAGTCGAGAAATTAGAGATCCCCGACTTCTTTCCAGAAGTCGGGGATTTGATTGATTCACAATATTAATTTTGATAATCGCGAACTTTTAGAAATTAACAATGAAAGCAGATTGAATTAGCGCTCGCCCTATCTACCAAATGACTCCATACTACAAGTAGAGGCATGAAAATCTAACTTACTTAATGCATTCCAAGTTAAAGTAGCGATCGCACCATCAACTGGGAGGAGATGCTCTGCTTGAAAAACTTGGACAGCTTCTTCGGTTTTGTCGCCAAATATCCCATCGACTGCACCAAAGTAGTAGTTGCTAGCCTTGAGTACTTCTTGAACAGCTTTGACAGTATTTCCACGACTGCCTAAGCGCAATGTTGGCAAACTTGCGGAACCTTCTTCAAAATAAGCCCAAGTCTTTGGTCCGACAATTCCATCCACGGTTAAAAAGCCGAGACACTGTACATATTTTACAGCATCTTGGGTTTGTTTGTCGAAGTAACCTGTTGTAGGTACTGAAAGTGGATATACTGATACAGTGTCTAATTGGGCAAGGCGTTTGTTTAGAGCTTTTTGCATCTGTTTGACAACTTGACCAAATGCCCCAAATTGTAAAGTTGGTTTATTGGTAGTGAATTCAGCAGCACCGAGCATAATCTTGATCTAAGAATGGATAATATTATTTACGACTTATATAAGAAACTTCAAGGTTCCCAGCGGCGATTACGGATTTTCCACAACATAACATAGAGCGATCGTACTAGTACTTGCACCTACATCACGTCACCCAACAGCATCCACGCTCTGTGATTGCTATCATGTAGAGGAAAGTTATGTAGCATTGGGGCTTCCGCCATGTCCAACCAGACAACTTTGACTGATGCTAGTGCCAACCTTGCCCAACTCTGTACTCAAGTAGTGGCCAATCGTGATGTGGTGATTATTAACCGACAAGAAGGCGAAAGTGTTGCCTTAATTGCAGTTGATGAGTTAGATGGTTTGTTAGAAACCGTCCATTTACTCCGCTCACCTAAAAATGCCGCCCGTCTTTTGACTGCGTTGCAAAGAGCGAAAGCCAGAACTTTGGAGCCTCAGAGTATCCACGAACTACGTCAGGAGTTGGGTATTGGCGAAGAAGAATGAACCGCAGCCTGAGAAAATCAAAGTTAGAGATGCTGTCTTTCACCCAGAATTTAGAGAAGACCTTGCTCACTGGGTAAAAATAAACCGCAAAACTGCGCTGCGAGCCTTTGACTTGATTGAAGCAATTATGCGAGATCCTTTTATCGGAATTGGCAAGCCAGAACCCATGAAATACTTCGACTCAGATGCATGGTCACGGCGACTTACTCAAGAACATCGCATTGTTTATATAGTAAGTGATGATAGGATTGATTTTCTCCAAGCTCGGTATCACTATTGAGAAAGTTATACCTATTGGCGGACTATCTTGATGTTAACTGCCATTACGCAGAACGATAAGCGATGCGGAGACTTTGGACTAAAATGACTAGGGATGCAGCTGCCATCAACCCACCCCAGAACCAGTAAGGTAGAAATAATTGTTGCTGTATTTGTGCTGAGTCAGAAAGCAAACCGGGACCTGCAGAATCACTAAATATATAGTTAAGTTGATGGAAGGTACTCACACAAGCTTGGACGCCGAGAAATTGAATGGCAAACCCCTGTACCCAACGGGCGGATTTGAAGGCAACAGCCAGAATAATTAAACCTAGCAGGGGAATTGCCACCAATCCAAATAAAGAACGTACCCAAATTACTGTAGAAAGAATTAAGAAACCCCCTAAGATTTTCAAACTTAGGGAAGCGGTTTTGAAACTACGAGAAGCCAAAATTAAAATAGCACCAGCAATTGGTGGTCCCATTGGTCCTGCTGCTGCGACGATCGCACGACCAATGGGACCCAGAAATAACCCACCGCTATGGTAAGCGACACCGGAACCATCAGAAAAAATTTGCAATTGCTGAAACTGTCCTCCTAATAGCAAGGCGGCTAAACCGTGACCCATTTCATGAAACCAAGTTGCCAGAATGGTGAACGGATATAGGATATAATCTCCGGACGGAACTTGCCACAGTAAAATGCTAGCAACCGCCGCTGCTATTAGCCAGGTTTGCCCCATACGCTCAACATTAGAAGGGGCTTGATTTTTAAGCCATTCAAAATTGTTTCCAGATTCTTTCATGGGTCACTTACACAGAGGGCAGTTTCATCTATCCTAACTAATAGTTATGTAGAGACGCGATATTTCGCGTCTCTACGAAATATCGCGTCTTGGCGATATTTCGCGTCTCCATAATTAAGATAGTTGAAACAGGAAAGTTACCATGTCTCCTTTGCCCAAACTAATGCGATCGCCTGGTCGTAGTTTGTGTCTATTACCGGGCAACAAGGGCAAATTGTTCACATAAGTACCATTAGAACTACCGATATCTTCTATATAGAAAGAATCTCCTTCAATCCGAACATCTGCATGTACCCGCGAGACGATTTCCGAATTGGGAAATCCCGAAACATCCACATCCGGTGGAATGCGATCATTGGGTTTACCGATATGAACCACGGAGAGATTTTGCGGCAATTCAATCTGCCGATCTGTTTGGACGTGGATTAGCCGTGCTGTTACCTGTTGTAATTGAGTTCTGGCAACAGTGGCTGGCGCTTGTGGTTGAAGCGTTGGTGTAGGATCTGGTTGTGTTTCCGGTGGAGCCATCACCATTGGTGGTGTGGGGATGGGATCGGGATCTGGTTCTGGTTGTGGATCGGGAGTTGTTAGCGCTGTTGGCGGTAAAGGTGGTGGATCGGGTAAGTTGCTAGCACCACTTGCCATAGGTTGTACTTCTACAAGTGGTTCGGGGGCAACTAGAGACGGTACTTCTACTGGACTTTCATTGGTGACGGTTGCTGACGCTACAGTAGTAGGAGCGGCTGTACGCAGGTGGTAACCACACTGACCGCAGAAAGCTGCATCTGCTTGCACGGTTGCTCCACAGCTGGGACATTTCGTAGTAGCTGGTAGTGGGGTATAGCAAGCTTCGCACTGAACAGCGCCGTCTGGGTTTGGGTGATTGCAATTAGGGCAGACGATCATGGAGTTATGCCTTTGTTGAAGTGATCGTAAAATAGTGCTGGCAAGCCCAGAGGCAACTCTGGCTATGGACGATTTTAACAATTACAAGTTGTTGAGCAGCTAATATTTTATGTCACTTCCTGCCGCTGCATCTAGTAGCCACCAAAGTTCTCCTTGGGGTTGAATTAAGCGGGAGGGGTAAGTGGTTTCTGAAGCTGTTGGTGCAAAGACTTGACTTAAAGCTGTTTTTTTGTTATCACCAGCCACTACAAATATAACGCATTTGGAAGCGTTGATGAATGGGTATGTGAAGGTGATGCGCGGCTCTCCGTCTTTGTTACCCACGGTAATGAGGCGATCGCTTACTTTTAATGCGGATGTATTTGGAAATAGAGATGCGGTATGTCCATCATCGCCCATACCAAGCAAATTCACATCCACTGCCGGGAACTCTCCTGGAGACGAGTGAAAGAATTCTTGCAGATGCTGCTCATACTTAGCCGCTGACACTGCTGGATCGCCTTCTTGAGTTGGGATGGGGTGGATGTTGTTTGCAGGAATATCTACTTGATCGAGCCACGCACGCCTTGCCATCAGTTGGTTGCTATTTGGATGATCGGGTGGAACATAACGTTCATCCCCCCAAAACACATGAATTTTTTCCCAAGGCAGTTTTTGAGTGGCGATCGCTTCGTACAAAGGTTTGGGTGTGCTTCCACCAGATAGGACAATGGTAAATCGTCCTTGCTGCTCAATCGCTTTGTCGATCTTTGATAGGATCAATTGTAGCGCCCTGTCAATCAAAGCCTTCTGATCCGGTAAAACTTCAACATTATTATTCATCTGTCAATTTATTGTATTGGCTACTTCCAGCAATACAATAGCGAAATTCTGACTATATCTGTTTTGAGTTTTTGAAACTTTTAACATCTCAACTAGCTAATGGCTAATAGTTAATGGTTAATTGCTGACAACCATTAGCAATTAACTATTAGCCTCCTAATTTCCTTGATAAAGCTGCTTCCAATCAGTGATCGCTGTTTGTTGGGCGATTAACAGTTCTTGAATTCCTTTTTCGGCAAAATCTAGCATTTGATTTAGCTGGTTGCGGCTAAAGCTTCCTTCTTCAGCTGTTCCCTGGACTTCTATTATACCAAGATGTTGATTCATCACCACATTAAAGTCTACTTGTGCAGCAACGTCTTCAAGGTAGTTTAGATCCAAATATGGGTCTTCTTCCAACAAGCCTACAGAAATTGCTGCTACCTGTCCATTTAGGGGCGATCGCTCTAAAACCCCCTGCTGCAACAATTTAGAAATTGCGTTAGCTAACGCCACAAATCCGCCTGTGATTGCTGCTGTTCTGGTTCCTGCATCTGCTTGTAATACGTCTGCATCTACCGTAAGGGTGATTTCTCCTAGCTTCTCTAAATCCAATGCTGCCCGTAGGCTTCTTCCAATCAAACGCTGAATTTCCTGCGTTCTTCCCGACAATTTCAAAAATTCCCGTTCTTGCCTCTGCTGAGTTGCTGTCGGTAGCATTCTGTACTCTGAAGTTAGCCAACCTTTGCCAGTACCTAGCAAAAACTTGGGAACTCCTTGAGTAACGCTCACAGTACAAAGTACTTGAGTGTCACCAAATTTTGTGAGAACCGAACCCGGAGCAAAGCGAGTAAAACTTTGCTGAAAGCTAATGGGACGGAGTTGGTAAGGTTGCCGACCGTCTGGGCGTTGCCAAACCATTATGGTTGCCTCAATTTTGATCTACAATACAACCTTTCGTTTTACTTTGATTATATTTTTATGAGTATCTTTAGATTGTGTCTGTGATCGTCATCACCTAATTAGCGGTAGAAAGTAAATTAATGATATTTTGCTGCACTAGCTCTGGGGACTGATCGCCATTTATAGTTAACAAACGACGGCGACGGTCATAGTATTCTAAGATAGGAATGGTGCGATCATAAAACAACTCCACGCGACGCTGCACAATTTCTGGTTGATCGTCGGGAAGAAAACGCCCCTCTCGACGACTAACCATAACTGCTTCCGGTACTTGTAAATAGATTGCCCAATCTAACTTTTGCCCCAGTTTTTCCAACAAAATATCCAATTGCTCAGCACCGAAGACAGTATGGGGATAGCCCTCTAAAATCCAGCCAGTGTTAGCGACTGACTCTAAAAGTTTAGTATGAATGAATTCGATCATCATTTGCTCCGGGATGATTCTTGTGACTGACAATGACAGAGCGCTGTAATTAAAGTCACTATGGCTTTTGCTCACCTCCTGTACAATCTCACTTGTAGAAATTAGCGGAAGTTCAAAGTGTCGGCAAAGCCTTTGCGCTTGAGTGCTTTTTCCTGCTCCTGAACCTCCCACAATTACTAATCTCACAACAACCGTCTCCTCATAATGTTATATTTATTACTACTTAATTTTGTTTTGCCCAAATAACTAGCATATCTAACATAGACATAAAGTAGTCCTACACAAGAATGTTTTTAATTGATTTCAACAGGTGATTGTATGTTTTCATTTTTACGACTACTTGGAAAACTTAAGTTAAAATTTAAATTTCCATAGCTCTTGACTTAAGCATAAACGTAATGTTTGACTTAAGAGTGCAAGCTAAACACACAAGGTAAAAAAATAATTTATATTATAAGTAGATTCCCAAAAAAACATCAGTAATAACGCTTAATTACTTTGTATTTATTTAACATTATTTATGATTGCCCAATTAGAAACTCCCAGCGTAAATTCGACTACTTGTTTACCATACCCAGTGGTAGGACTAATTCAAGTTTTTACTAGTCCTCACCGTAACTTTTTTACTAACGTAATGGCTCAAGTACTGAGAATGGCAGGTCAAGGTACACCAGTGTTAGTAGTGCAGTTTCTCAAAGGTGGTATTGCTCAAGGACATGAAAAGCCGATCCGCCTTGGACAAAAATTAGATTGGATTCGCTGTGATTTACCTCGTTGCATCGATACACCACATCTAGACGATACTGAAGCTCAATCACTGCAAATGCTATGGCAGCATACACAACAGGTTGTATTCGAGGATAAGTATTCTCTCGTGGTGTTAGATGAGTTAAGTTTGGCAATTAACTTTGGTTTAATTCCCGAAACAGAAGTTTTGGTGTTTCTGACACAACGTCCGCCACATGTGGATATTATTCTGACAGGACCAGAAATGCCTAAGTCCATTCTGGATTTAGCAGATCAAATTACAAATATCCGTCGCAGTCATCAACCGTAAGGGGTACTGGGTACTACTCGCACCCTACCCCAATCCCCAATCCCCCTTATGGTTCGTTAATGCACCCAACTGCTCTAGCCACAGAGGTGGGATTAAGCAAGAATTGAGCAGCTTTTTGTGCTGTAATCTCAGATAAATGAATCTGTGTGAGGGTGACTAATCCTTCTTCAACGAAGGAATCTCTCACTAAGGCTTTATCTCCACTGTTGAACGAAGTTTCGTAAAAAACTTCTTTAATTCCCGCAGAGATAATTAATTTTAAGCAAGAGAGGCAGGGTTCTAGGGTGACGTAAATGCTTGCGCCCCCAGTCGGGATGCCATGTTTTGCCGCTTGGGCGATCGCATTTGCTTCGGCGTGTACAGCCCTTGATGGTAAAGTTTTACTAGCATCACAGCTACTCAACCCAGGATAGCAGTAACCTTGAGCCGTACAATGAGCCGAACCCGATGGCGAACCATTATAACCTGTGGCTAAAACTTGTTTGTTTTTCACAATCACAGCACCCACCGGAAAAGCCAGACAAGTAGAGCGAGTAGCAGCTAATTTAGCTAACATCAGAAAGTACTCATCCCATGTTGGTCTTTGGTAAAATTCGTAAACCTGAGAGCTATCTTCCATCATATTTTTATGAAAACTTCAATATTACAGCGTTCTTCTTAGCGTCTTTGCGTGAGATAAAAAAATCAAAATTCCCAAAGAATCTACTCAAGTTTACAATTCATACGCCCCTTGTTCTGGTTAAAATACGGAGGCATTCTCATGACTAGTGAATATATTCATCCTTCTCCCATCTGGCGTCCCTACACACAAATGAAAACAGCTCCCATCCCAATGAAGGTAGTCAAGGGGAAAGGGGTATTTTTAGAGTTGGAGGATGGACGGCAAATTTTAGACTGTATTTTCCAGTTGCTGGGTAACTATTCATGGGCATAGTCATCCTGCCCTTGCTGAGACTCTTTATCAGCAAGCCCAGCAGTTGGAACACGTTATATTTACCAGCTTTACTCACGAACCAGCAGAACAACTGGCGCGTAAGCTCCTTACTCACTTGCCTAATTCTCTAACGCGGGTATTTTTTTCTGATAATGGCTCTACTGCCGTCGAAGTTGCTCTGAAAATGGCTTACCAATATTGGTACAACCAGGGACAATCACAACGCACCAGTTTCATTACCTTTGAAGGAGGATATCACGGCGATACTTTGGGAGCTATGTCAGTAGGGAGCAGTTCTCCCTGGGGACAACCTTTTCAACCTTTGATGTTCTCTACAGAAGTGGTGCCTCCTGCTACATTTGACGAAGATCTAGATGTTGAGGAACGTGAGGCACTAACTCTATCTAAGATAACTCAACTTCTTGAGATCGGCGATCACTATGCCGGAATTGTCATCGAACCACTGGTACAGGGATCTGCCGGAATGCGCATGTGTCGTCCCCAATTTTTGCAAGCGCTGCAACGTCTGGCGCGGCAAGCCAAAGCGGCTATTTCAATTCTATTGGTTTGGACTTGCGATCGCGATTTCTAGAGGAAGGGTTTCTTCTACGTCCCTTGGGTAACACTCTCTACATTATGCCTCCCTACTGCATTACTGAGAGCGAACTCGAATCAATCTATCAAGCAATTAGCCGTGTTCTCGACACTCTCTAAAACATGCCAATACGTGCCATTCTGGGCATGATTTCTTATGTGACTGGAGTAGAGATCTTAGTTTAAATGGTAGGAAAATAAATCAGTAAAACGCATATCCAGCTTGCGTTTCACGGCTTCATAAAATAAGATCGCTTATGTGACTGACATATTCACCTAACCTCTGTTACAAGTTACTGATTTGTTGTGCCAACCAAACCCGAAAGCTGGAATGATAGAAACTGTAAAGGGTTTCTCTACCTAACCGATGATGCTGTAAAAACTCCAGCCAATTTTCCACGATTTCCTCTACTTCGTATACATCTTCTTCGATTATTTGGGCGATCGCCTCTGCTGACATTTTTCCTCCGTTTTCAACAGAAGTTAGGATACGAAGCACTTTCAAAGCAACATCAGATAACAACTGCGGTATAATACCAAAATTAACTCCTGCTGAGGCAGTGTGGCGGGGTCATCTTACCTTAGAGTTTTCCAATATGCTCAATCTACAAAAGCTACCCTTCTTAGAGTCTATTGGTTGGCAGCTAAAAAATGTATATCAATTAAACGAGAAAGAAATGATTCAATTGTATCAACGCAACTGGCATTACAGATATACTTTCAAGAATTTAGAAGATGAAGAAGAAAGATTTGTTTATTATTTGGCAAAAAAATATAAATCTTGGATACTACCGGATTTAGAAATGTTTAATCTCGATCATCATAATAAAATACTTAAAATCCTTAACGCTTTCAATCCTGAAGTATTGCGAAATGCTTCCGCGCTTTTTGCTGGTGGAACATTACTATCGTTAGAATATGACGAATATAGACTAAGTAAAGATATTGATTTTCTTTTTCCCTATGGAACTGAACATTATAAATATTTAAGAAATTTAATCTATGATAACGGAATTGCTGCATTATTTATAAATACCACAAACATTCTTGTTGGTGACAGCACCGCAAATCAGTACGGGATTAGATTTCCTGTTACCGTTAATGGAACAACTATTAAAGTAGAACTTGTAGCTAATGGAAACTTTAACTTAGATCCTCCTGTTTATCCTCAGTGGGCAAATATTCCATGCTTGAGTATAAGTGACAGATTTACATCAAAATTTATGGCTAACGCCGACCGTTGGAATGATGCCAGTACCCAATCTAGGGATTTAATTGACTTGGCAATTCTACGGGTGAATAATGATATCCCTACGGGTGCATTTTCTAAAGCTGAGGCAAGCTATGAAGTGCGCTCACCACTAATTAGAGCGATTAACCAATTTCTTGAAAAGACAGAATACAGTCATAAATGTTTTCAGGAATTAAGTGTTCCTGAAGAAAAAATTCCAATAATAATGAATGGAATAGATTTGCTTCTTGTTGATTTAAAAAAAAATCCCTCTAGCTAGAAAAAATCTAAAAGGGATTTTGTTTTGTTATAGCGCTGACGAAGTTGGGGATCTAGAAATGCGCGATTTTATTCTTTTCATCGACTTTGTTGAATTGGGCTAGAATTCTGATTGCGGTTACGTTTTTGCCAACGACGACGACTCCAATTGATGACACCAGCGCCCCAGCGTCTTAGGCGACGCCCTTGGTTGCGGAAAAATATACGACTACGGTTGTTCCAACGACGCATGTTTTCGCGACGTTTCTGTTTTTTCAGTTCTCTAATATGAGCTTGTTCAGGATCTAAAGCGTTTGGGTTTTCTTGTGCTTGGGATATTAAAGAATTTTCTACTGTTTCTGGTATTGTATCTTTGATGGATACATTTGCTCCGACTGCTATTTCTAAACCAAGCAAACTGGGTAATAGCACAGTGCTGACAATCAACTGCCGATAACGGTTTCTAGCCGACATAATTTGAGACTTTAATGGTATTCAGAACCATTAAGGCAGGCTATATATGGGTTTGTCATGCCAATGTGCGCATTAGTGAACACAACCTTGTAGAGACGCGACGCCAGTCGCCGTGACAGTGGGAAAACGCCTCATGGGCGCTGGCTCAAATGAGCGCGTCTCTACAAAATATGTTTAAGCAGTTAGCGAGTCTGAATAGTAGGAAGTTGCTCTGGTTCAAGTGTCAATGTCACTGTTCGCCCTTTGCGGAGGACTTCCATCTCCAATTTGCCGCCGATTCCGGCTTTGTCTAATAGCTGTTGAACTGTACTTGGTTTGGTTACAGGCTGGTTGTTAATTGCTTGAATCACATCGCCTGTCCTTAATCCTGCTTTAGCCGCAGGGGAATTTTTTCCAACTTGGACAACCAAAATTCCTTGATCTTCCTCTACCCGAATGCCACTGTTAGGAGTATTGTTAATTTGCTGCTGAATTTGAGGGTTGAGAGCAAGCATCTGCACGCCAATGTAGGGATGATCAACTTTACCTGTACTAATTAGCTGCTGAGCGATCGCTCTGGCAGTATTGATGGGAATGGCAAAGCCCAGCCCCTGTGTACCACGAATGATTGCGGTATTGATACCGATTACTTCACCTTTGGCGTTCAAAAGTGGTCCTCCGGAGTTACCTGGGTTGATTGCCGCATCGGTTTGAATAAACCCTACACGCTTATCGGGTATGCCGATAGTGGCGCTGGAACGTTCTGTGCCACTAATTACACCAACTGTTACTGTTTCCTGTAAACCCAACGGGTTGCCAATGGCGATCGCCCATTGTCCTTGTCGAACTTTATCAGAGTCACCGAGCGCCACTGTAGGTAAATTTTCTGCTTGCACCTGAATTACAGCTACATCTGTAACAGGGTCTTTCCCTAACACTTGACCTTGTAAAATGCGACCATCTTGAAAAGATACGGCTACTGTATCTGCATCATCTACAACATGAGCATTGGTAAGAATATGCCCAGCCGAGTCAATCACAAAACCAGAACCAAGTCCCTGTACGACTGGTGCGGTAGGCGGTACTGATTGAATACCACCAAAAAAGGGTCTGATGAAATCAGGTACATCTCCTCCTATAGTACGGGAAACAGTCACCTGAACCACGGCAGACTCTGTTTTATCTACAGCTTCTGTGACAAAGTTGGATTCCAAGTCAACTTGTGCAAGCAATGGGGATGGTAATGCGCTAGCAGTAGTTGATCCACTGAATAATGCGTAAGTAACACTCACAAACATAACCAGCATACAAGTAGACAGCTTTTGTAACCAGCGTTTGCCTACTATTGCTCGAATTTCCTGGGTTTTCTGTTGCAGGTAGAAGCAACTGTTATTTTTGGCGTACATTGTTTTGATTACTATCTATAGCTTCGTCAGACTACTTCTAGGTTGTGTTCTAACCATCTACAGCCTAGCGAGTAGTTTTATACAGTCTTCTCCCTTACGGATGAAATTATTTGCGATCGTTTATTGGTATCCTGTTATTCATGAGCAAAATGCCCAAAATAGATCGTCAAAGGGAGCATCAAGCTAACGAGCGCACGTTCTTAGCTTGGTTGCGAACTTCTGTATCATTAATTGCCTTTGGTTTTGCCATTGCCAGATTTGGTCTATTCTTGCGCCAGCTTAGTGTTACTCTAATTCAATATCAACCCTCTGTAAATCCCATTCTCAACTCGCAATACTTAGGTATTGGTTTAGTAATCTTCGGTCTGATTACTATCGGTTTAGCAGCTTGGCGATATAACCAAGTATTTTGGCAAATTGAAAGTGGCGACTATCAACCAACTCGCTGGACAGTTTGGGTAATGACTGGTGCAGTCATGCTATTTGGAATTCTCAGTATGCCATTGCTGATGTTGCAAGATCAAGTTAATCCTACTAAATATCAGAGTTCATCTCAATCCAAATCCCGTAATTTTCGTTAATCAACTTAAAAATTATGGCTTTAACTGCTTCAACCATGTTACCCCTAGGTAATCAAGCGCCAGATTTTCATTTACCAGACGTAGTTTCTGGAAAAACAATAACGCTTACAAGTTTTGCCAAAGAAAAACCATTATTGGTAATGTTTATTTGTCGGCATTGTCCTTTTGTAAAGCATGTACAAAAAGAATTGGCGCAGTTAGGAGAAGATTACTTTAATCGTTTGGAAATTGTTGCCATTAGCGCCAATGATGCTAAAAACTACCCTGACGATGCGCCAGATTCTTTGAAGGCAATGGCAGGTGAACTAGGTTTTAAGTTTCCCTTGTGCTACGATGAAACTCAGGAAACAGCAAAAGCCTACACAGCAGCTTGTACGCCAGATTTCTTTTTATTTGATACTGAGCGTAAACTTGTTTATCGCGGACAGTTGGATGATAGCCGCCCAAGTAATGGCAAACCTGTAACAGGTGAAGATTTACGTGCTGCAATTGCTCCGGTTCTGGCGGGTAAATCAGTGGAAGGTGAGCAAAAGCCAAGTATTGGTTGCAATATTAAGTGGAAATCAGGAAACGAACCTAGTTATTTTGGTTAATTACTGCATTATTTTCGGCAATTTCAAAACCCTAGAAAAATTCGCCGTAAACCTGCTAATGTCATAGCTATAGGCATTGTGTCTTTTTGGATTTCTTGAAAGCTAGGGCGAGCTTTGAGGTGTTCAAAATAGGTGGCGAGCGCTCTTCGTTTGCCACCTTCCCAGAGATGAGCAAACTTTAATTCTTCCCAGCGATTCAGTACAGCCGTCCAAACTACATCTGCTAGAGAGTAAGTAGCACCACACAACCACTGGGATTGATTTAAAGAGTACTCTAGTTGATCTAACATTGGCTCAATTTGTGCATTAATGTGCGCGTATTGGCATAGGTTATGTAGTTAACCCCGAATATTTTAGTCCTGCTCAACAGCGATACCTTGGGCAGCGATATATACATAAACTGTTGTGCAAATAAAGCATCACAGTTTGCATCTGTTCCCTTAGTAAGATTGGATCAGATCCAAATTAGCTTTAACCTGTTTACAAGTGGCTAATTGCACAATTTGCATTACCTGTCAATTTAGCGTTTTCTAACAGAAGAGATGTGGCGTGAAAGAGGATAAATTTTTCCAGCAGCTAAAGATTTTGTACGAGCGCGTCAGCGCCTTACAAAAGGATACCAGCGCCGTGCCTTTGGAGCACGAACTGTGGCTGCCAAAAGCCCTTGAAGATCTTAACACCGCCTTTGAGGAATTACAGGTGGCGGAAGAGGAGCTGCGAGCGCAAAATGAGGCGCTGGCTACCGCTCGTGAGACAGTAGAAGCAGAGCGCCAGCGCTACCAGGATTTATTCGAGTTTGCTCCAGACGGCTACCTTGTAACTGATGCAGTTGGGAAAATTCTTGAAGCCAACAGCGTCGCTGCCAAAATGCTCAACATCAAGCAGAAGTTACTGGTGGGCAAACCGCTAGTCAACTTCGTTGCCCCATGTGAGCGTCAAGCTTTTCGTAGCAAATTAAACCAGATGAACCAGGTGAACTGGGTGCAAGATTGGGAAGTGCGCCTGATCCCACGCGCCCCAAAGGGGCGCGTGGGATCACTTGAAGGTTCTATGACGGTGAGTGCCATCCGCAATCAGGAAGGTGAATTGGTCGCTTTGCGCTGGCTGTTACGCGATGTCACTGAACGCAAACAGGTGCTGGAAAGGTTGCGGTTACTAGAGTCGGTGGTTCTCAACATCAACGAAGCGATTGTCATTACAGAAACCGAGCCCCTAGACGAGCCAGGACCGCGTATCGTGTATGTTAACGAAGCCTTTACCCGCATGAGTGGCTACAGCGAACAGGAAGTGCTAGGCAAAACCCCACGCTTCATGCAGGGAGCGAAGACAGAACGCGCTGTGCTAGACAGAATGCGGGAGGCGTTGGAGAAATTTGAGCCTGTGGTCGTCGAGATCATCAACTATCACAAGAACGGCTCTGAATATTGGTTAGAACTGAGCCTAGTGCCGCTGATGGATGAAACAGGCTGTTACACTCACTGGGTTTCAGTGCAGCGCGACATCAGTGAGCGCAAGCGTGCAGAAGAAGATCGCGCTCAGTTACTTACAGAGCAAGCTGCACGCGCCTCTGCCGAAGCGGCTAATCGTACAAAAGATGAGTTTCTAGCGATTGTCTCCCACGAGTTGCGCTCACCTTTGAATGCCATCCTTGGTTGGGCGCGACTACTAAACTCTCGTAAATTTGACGAGGCAAAGACAAATAAGGCATTAGAAACAATTGAGCGCAATGCCTTAGCTCAAACCCAGATAATTGAAGATTTGTTAGATATATCACGGATTATTCGCGGTCAAGTTCGCCTGTGTGCCCGTCCAACTAACCTTGTACAAGTAATTGAAGCGGCCATTGATACTGTGCATCCCACTGCTGACACTAAGAGAATTCAAGTTTTGTCAGAGCTTGACCCCGAAGTCGGTCTGGTTTGGGGCGATTCTGAGCGTTTAAAGCAAATTGTCTGGAATCTGCTCTCCAACGCCATCAAATTTACACCTTTTGGTGGAAGGGTTGAGGTTTGGCTAACAATTGTCAATTCCCACGCTCAAATTAAGGTGAAAGATACTGGTATTGGCATCAGCCCTGATTTTTTACCTTATGTCTTCGATCGCTTTCGTCAAGCCGAGAGTACAACCACCAGAGCGCACGGTGGACTAGGGCTGGGCTTGGCGATCGTTCGCAACCTAGTAGAACTGCATGGGGGTACGATTCAAGTGGAAAGCCTTGGAGTTGGGCAGGGAGCAACGTTTATCGTACAACTGCCACTCCTAGAAGTGAGCGGGGGCAAGGGGTTCCCTCTGGGGTTAGGGGCTGTAGGGGAGCAGGGGAGCAGGGAAGAAGAAAATTCTACCCAAGACATCAGCCCAGGACATCAGCCCAGACTTGATGGGTTACGAGTCTTAATTGTAGATGATGAGATAGATACTCGTGAATTCCTGGTAACAGCACTGGAACAGTACGGATCTCAAGTCACCGCAACAGCGTCAGTAAGCGAAGCGTTTGGGCTACTCGAACGTTTAAAACCAGATGTGCTGTTGTCTGATATTGGAATGCCAGTGGAGGATGGTTACGCTCTCATCCGTCGAATCAGATCTTTGCCAAAAGAGCAAGGCGGACAGATTCCAGCAGCTGCCCTAACAGCTTATGCCAGGGAAGAAGATCGCCTACTCGCGCTTAGAGCAGGTTTCCAGATGCATGTACCTAAGCCAATCGAACCAATGCAGTTGGTCGTAGTCGTGGCAAAGCTTGCTGGAAGAATCGCCAACAACTAGGGGGTAGGGGAGATCACAATACTTGTTTCGCCACAATGTCTATTAAATCATCAAAAGATGATAACTTTTTAATAAAGTACGAGTGAGCACCTAAGTTGGCGGCTTGAATGACATGGTTTGGGTCATCAGTTGCGCTCATGACCAAAACTGGTAAATTCTTTTTGACATGCTGCTTCACCCATGCAAGTAACTCAAACCCAGACATACCAGGCATATTTAAGTTTGTCAATATCATTACTGGTAATGGATAACTCTCTCTGTTAGAGTAAGGTTCTTTACCCGACAAATAATCTACAGCCTCTAGCCCATTTTTGGCGACTTGAAAAGAGACTGCTAAATTAGCCATCTCAAATGAATCTAGAATTAAAAACCTTGTACTAGGGTCGTCTTCGACTAATAGAACGGTTTTGCAAGCTTCACCCATTGGTAAAATACATGTTTAGTAAAATACTCCATTACATGCAAAATAAATGATTCTGTTTTCCAGCGCTTCTACCGAACGAATTGGTTAATGTTAAGACAGAATGTGATTGTGAATACTTTGCACTATGAACTGTAATTTAGGCGAACCTAAGTATTTTGGATCATGGGCTGCGGTCCACCGTCCTGTCGGTTAAGACTTGATCCCCCCAACCCCCCGAGGATCGGGGGGCAAGGGATCACATCGGCTTGGTGTATTACTAACCCAGAAGTATTGATGCCCCATGCCTAAACTGTTAGTGTTTAATTTCCAAGTTAAGAATGTAACACCCTAGTTGGACTTTTCCTGCCCACAATTCGTATTCCACCTGCAAATGCTCTGGGAGGGGATGTCCGGTGAGGATCAAACTACGAGTAAAATTACGTAAGCGAATCGGTGCGTTGGGTGGCATTGATTCTGTTGGCAACCAATAGCGACTAATGCCATAAATACCACGTTCCCAGAAGTGACGGTAACTCAACTGAGCATTACCTTGCATAGTCATTGTTACGCGGTAAGGAGAAATTTCTAGCCATAAAATTCTCGGACTAGTGGCTTGTGATATTTTGGGTTGCCCTGGAAGTCTAGAAAATGGCTGTTTGGCAAGTATATGATCTTTTGGAGTTGGTTTGGTTGCTTCGGAACTTTTAACGGGTGGTGCAGTCAGTAGTAAATGAAATCTGTCACTGTCTTTTTGATACAGTGTTGCGGCGGTTTCGAGTACAGACCAAATTGGTAGATCGGTGGAAACCAGGGAGAGAGAAACAGGTTTGCGGTGATGAGTTAGCATGGGAGCGAAGCTATGGAATAAAATCAACAAATATCAGTAAAGCTACTGGGTCAAGGAAAGCGGTAGGATCAAGTGCGCAGTTACACGTCAGTTTATCCTAATGTCAGCTTCTGTTATAACCGTACAATCCAAAGAAAACATTTCAAACAACTTAATCATTACTAAACCTGCTTCTGGCGTATCTTTACAAGGGCGTATTCGGGTTCCTGGGGATAAATCTATTTCCCACAGAGCTTTGATGTTGGGAGCCATAGCCCAAGGTGAAACCCAGATTCAAGGACTACTCTTGGGAGAAGATCCGCGCAGCACAGCTAGCTGTTTCCAAGCTATGGGAGCAGAAATTTCGGATTTGAATACAGAATTTGTGCGGGTTAAAGGTATTGGTTTGGGGAATTTAGTTGAACCAATGGATGTTTTAAATGCTGGTAACTCTGGTACCACTATACGACTAATGCTAGGTCTTCTATCATCTCATGCTGGGCGATTTTTTACAATCACAGGTGATGGTTCGTTGCGATCGCGTCCTATGTCTCGTGTAGTTAGACCTTTACAACAAATGGGCGCACAAATTTGGGGACGCAATAACGGAACTCTTGCACCCTTGGCAGTTCAAGGACAGTCCCTCAAACCAATTCATTATAATTCCCCGATTGCTTCTGCTCAAGTTAAATCTTGCATTCTCCTTGCGGGTTTATCAGTTGAAGGTAAAACTATTGTCACTGAGCCTGCGCTTTCCCGCGATCATAGCGAAAGGATGCTCAGGGCTTTTGGGGCGCAAGTGGATACAGATCCAGAAACTAATACTGTCACAATTACTGGTCCTGCTCAACTGACTGGACAATCGGTAGTCGTACCTGGGGATATCAGTTCAGCCGCCTTTTGGCTAGTGGCTGGGGCAATTGTACCAGATTCTGAGTTGATGGTGGAAAATGTGGGGGTTAATCCTACCCGCACTGGTGTTTTAGAAGCGCTCAAGATGATGGGGGCAGATATTGAACTGGAAAATCAGCGCGAAGTTGCTGGAGAACCTGTAGCTGATATCCGGGTACGTTCCAGTCAAATACAAAGTTGCACTATTGCCGGAGATATCATACCCAGGTTGATTGACGAAATTCCCATTTTAGCAGTAGCGGCAGTTTTTGCTCAAGGAACCACAATCATTCGGGATGCAGAAGAGCTACGGGTAAAGGAAAGCGATCGCATTGCGGTAATGGCGCAGCAACTGAACAAAATGGGCGCACAAATTCGCGAATTACCTGATGGGATGGAAATTACTGGTGGAACACCTTTAACTGGTACGGATGTGGATAGTTTTACAGATCATCGCATTGCCATGAGTTTGGCGATCGCTGCTCTCAACGCCAATGGAACTACCACAATCCATCGTGCAGAAGCTGCTGCCGTTTCCTACCCTGATTTTACCCCCACGCTACAAAAAATTTGTAGTTAACACGTTGTAGAGACGCTCCGGCGGAGTGTCTCTACATACAAATTACAGAATTTCTTTAGTTGTTTTTTCCCGATCTACTTGTAATTTGTATGCTGGAGTGTTAATTAGGAGTGAATTCTATGGGTTGGTTACAAAGACTTTTCGGCTTAGAAAAACCGGCTGATGCTCAAGTTAACCCACAAACAGTTGCGACTGACGAGTCCACTGGTGAAACCATTGCTCCGGAGCGAGTAGGATTAAATGGAGAATATGACCAAAGTGGTTTAGCCAAAAGAGTCGCTCTCGCTTTTGATGAAGACTCTTCGTTTGATGATCTTAATTCTCTCTGGGTTGCTCAAACTGGTAGCACAGTTGTGTTAAAAGGTCAAGTCCCCAGTCAAGAAATTCTCGATCAGTTGGTTAGTGTTGCCCAAGGGGTAAGCGGTGCAAGTGATGTTAGCACAGATCAAGTTTCAGTTGGGTAGAGGGTATTTTCGGAATTAGTTTTTCTTAAACTAAAATTTCTTGACTCTGGGCATATGATCGTGTTTAAAATCTAATCTCTTAGGCAACATTCCTATAGGCGTGTTGCCTATCTTTATTCTTTAATCTTTACCTGCAGTAAAATGAACAACCTACTGCCTAAATCAATCATCGGGTTTGCATTGTTAACTACCCTAACCCTTGTTGGCTGTAACAGAAATGCTCAAGAACCCACTGCTAGCACAACTGAAGCTCCAGCCGCCACATCTACTACCCAATCAACGACTGCAACTAACGTCAGCTTACCAACAGAAGCACAAAAACTAGGGGTTAAACCTCAAGGAGAAACTACTTGTCCGAGCAATGCGCCTGTTAAGGGTAAGGTAACAAAGAAGCGGGGCAATATCTATCACGCTCCTAAAACACCTGATTTTGATAAAGTGAAGCCAGATATTTGCTTTAAGGATACGGCAACTGCGCAAAAAGCCGGCTTTAAAGCACCTTCGTAGATATTGTGTAGAGACGTTCCGGCGGAACGTTTCTACAAATGATCGCGATTATGGGGCGCATCAAAATCAATCAATGGTCCTTTGGGTACGATGCGAGTTGGGTTAACATTAGGGTGGCTTCTGTAATAATGCCGTTTTATATGATCAAGGTTGCAGGTTTCTTTGACTCCTGGTTGTTGGTAGAGGTCTTTAAGATAATTCCACAAATTAGGATAATCTATAATCCTACGCAAGTTGCATTTGAAATGCACAGAGTAAACTACATCAAAGCGAAATAGAGTGGTGAACATACACCAATCTGCTTCTGTAATCTGGTTTCCACACAGATACCTTTGATTAGCTAACACTTTTTCCCAATGATCGAGAGCATCAAATAGCTCTGTTACTGCTTCATCATAAGCTAATTGAGTTGTAGCAAATCCTGCACGATATACACCGTTATTTATTGGTTGATAAATGGCGTCTATTGTTTCATCAATGACTGTCTGCAAATTTTGGGGATAAAAGTTCACATCCGGTTTGGCGAATTCATTAAATTCTGTATCAAACATCCGGATAATTTCACGGGACTCATTATTGACAATTGTGCTTGTTTGTGTATCCCATAAAACAGGAACTGTTACTCTTCCGCTGTAGTTAGGGTCAGCTTTGAGATATATCTGCCAAAGATATTGAGTATGATTGACTGTATCAGGAATTGTACCTGGTTCGTTAGTGAATTCCCAACTGTTGTCGTGAATTTCTGCACCTACCACCGACATGGCGATCGCATCTTCCAATCCTTTTAACTGACGCATGATAGCTGTGCGACAAGCCCAAGGGCAAGCCCAAGAGATGTAAAGGTGATAGCGTCCTTTTTCGGCTTTAAATCCACTAGAGCCATCTGCTGTAATCTGATTGCGGAATGTGGTTGATGGTCGAATAAATTTACCTTCAGAGTCTTCTTGATCCCTTTGGGGTATCCACTTACCGTCTTTGAGGATTCCTAAACCCATAATTTTACTCCTGGGAAAGACGCCCCACCGGGGCGTCTCTACTATTGTTCGTTAAGGATTTTTGGTACTTTGAAGAAATCGCCTTCTTGCTGTGGCGCACTTTGGAGAATGGCTTCTCGCTCAGGATAAGGTTGTAACTCATCCGTTCGTGTCACATTGCTCACATCAATAGCGCGTGTGGTTGGTGGTACATCAGTAACGTCCAATTCGCTCAACTGTTGAAAATAGTCTAGGATATTTCCTAGCTGGGTAGTAAATTGCTCTTCTTCTTGTGCTGTCAACTCTAAACGAGCTAGATGAGCTACTTTGCGTACTTGTTCAATATCAATCATAATTCACTCACTGGTCATTGGTCATTGGTCCTTAGTCACTACTTATTATCAAATGACTTAGGACAAATGACTTAGGACTAAAAATATACATCAATTTGCGATCGCCCGGTTGTTTTCAGCCAGTTTTGGGCTTCGATGTAGTTATTGGGAGCCATGCGAATAGCTCTAATCCAATAGTCAGCGGCTTGATCGAACAGTGCTTCTTTTGCGTCTTCGTCTCCTGCCTCTTTTGCCTTTTCACCCTGGTAATGGTAAATTACTGCAATGTTATTCAGGGCTTGAGGCAGACGGGGGTTGCACTCTAGTGCTTGATGATAGAGTTCCAAAGCTTTTTCATGTTCGCCGTTGCTGGCATAAATCAACCCCATATTGTAGAGGATGTAACTGCGATCGGTAGTATCTTCCTCTAGTTCTAGAGCTTCAAGGTAGTTTTCTAAAGCTTCGGCATATTCTCCTTCTGCTTGTGCCGACATCCCATCCCGGTAATAAACAAAAGCTTCTTTAGCTTTTTTATTTGCTGGCAGCATCTTTAAAATTATATCTGCCATTACTGTAAAGGATTTGTCAATAAAGTTATCGTTTTTCTGAGTTCTTGGCATATTACGCTGTGTAATTACTTGTCTCGTAAATTACTTATTGAAGTAGCTTTGTTGTGAGTATTTAATTACTCATTGTTTATTCTACTAGTTTGTGTCGCTACTTCTTAGGATAGAGGCATGATGCAATCTTGACTATTATGTTTAGGATTATTTACCAAAGTACTAACTGGATAGGCAGTCATTGCTTCTGATACATAAGGTTTCAAGATTTTTTGTAAATCCTCAGGTTTAAAAACCTTTTGGTCTAACCATAAATCGTAATCCTGTTCTTGAAGAATCACTGGCATCCGCTCATGGATGGGTTGTACTAATTCGTTTGCTGTAGTTGTCAAAATTGTACAGGAATTTATTTTTTGATTTTGTGGGGATTCCCATTGCTCCCACAACCCGGCAAATGCAAATTGTTTTTTATCTAACAAATGAAAATAAAAAGGCTGTTTTTTGCCATTTTGCAGCTGCCACTCGTAAAAGCCATCTGCTATAACTAAACAACGTCGATGTTTAAAAGCCGAGCGAAAAGCTGGTTTTTGCGCTGCTGTTTCCGATCTAGCGTTGATTAGTTTTGCCCCGATTCCGGGATCTTTTGTCCATGACGGAATCAGCCCCCAGCGCAACTGTTCGATTTCGCGATCGCCGCGAACAGGGTTATGTAAAACAACTTCTACCATTTGCGTCGGGGCAATGTTATATTTAGGGTCTTGATGATGTTGTTTAACTTGGAAAGCTTGGGCTATTGCTTCAGGTGACTGAGTTAGAGTGTATCTTCCACACATACTTATCTTTGACAGTTAAGAAAAGTTAACTCAATAATGATTGTTACAACTAACACTTTGAATTTTCATTTCTTAAAGAATTCTATGTGAACTCAAAGTCTTAGATATATGTATATCTTATCACACATATTTGTTTTTTAAACTAATATGCTGTATTTTACTCCCATGATTAATCATCCACTTCATCCCAATATTTGTTGGCATGGAAATCTTGCGATTGTATGATTTTTTACCTTCAGGCAATGGTTATAAAATTCGTCTTTTATTAGCACAAATTGGTATACCCTATGAAAGAATAGAAATTAATATTCTCAAAGGAGAAACTAGAACACCGGAATTTCTCAGTAAAAATCCTCATGGAAAAATACCAATTTTAGAAATTGAAATAGGAAAATACTTGACAGAATCAAATGCCATATTGCTGTATCTGAGTGAAGGCACTGAGTATTTACCATACGATCGCTTTCTCAGAGCACAAGTATTTCAATGGCTATTTTTTGAGCAAAATAGTCATGAGCCTTTTATTGCCACATCAAGATTTTGGATTTCTATTCTCGGTAAAGCTTCAGAATACACAGAAGCACTTGAGCAAAAACGCGAACCGGGTTACGCAGCGCTTAAGGTAATGGAGAATCATTTAACAAACCACAACTTTTTTGTGGGGGAGCGTTACACTATTGCTGATATCTGCTTATTTGCTTACACTCATGTAGCTGATGAAGGTGGATTTGATTTGACACGATTTCCGGCGATTCAAGCATGGATAGAACGAGTCAAGACTCAACCTAGATACATGCCCATTACTCAAATAGTCAACGATGATTTCTGGGTTCCTGACTTGGTTGAAGATTAGGGAGTAGGGGAGTAGGGGAGAATATATTTCCCTCATTCCCTCACTCAGACACTCCCTCACACTCTTAAATGTCAATTTCAATCAACTTTTGTCGTCCGGATGAACCAGATTTGATTTTGACAGATGATTTTGGTACAGCAAATTTTTCGGCTAATAGCTTGATTAATTCTTCATTGGCTTTACCGTCTACAGGTGGTGATTTTAAGCGCACAGTTAAACTACCATCTGCTTGTTCCTCAATCTGACTTACTTTAGAGTTAGGTTTAACCTTGACTCTTTTTTGCATAAAATTTCCTTTGTAAAGTCCAGTGTAGTACTTAAAGAAAAAGCCCATCGCGATAACGATGAGCAGGGATACTAGACTATAAAACCTTTGAGTTGGTGAATAGTGCATTTTTGCTCAACTAGGGATTAGTGAATAGGTACTAGATCATAGTTTTAACACTAGCCCCTAGTTTCAACTACGGGTAATTTGGACTACCGTTGCCAATCACAGAAATTTTGTGTCTATAAACTAATTCACCGCCGTACCAGCCAGAAATACCAAGTAGCGTGCCTGTAATTACTGAAATTACCAGTCCCCAAGGCAGTATGGGTGATACTGGATTGTTCCAGCGCAAAACCAAGTTAATAATTGTTAGTACCAAGATGGAAATGTTAAGAATTAAGTGCGCCCAGCCTGCGGTACGCTTGCGGACTCTTTCTATTCTTAAAAAGTCGAGCATTCCAGTTAGGGCTGCGGCTAAACCTCCGACTAATCCACCAATGATTAGCCAGTAAGAAGCCCTTGCCCAGAAAACATCACTGGTAAACCAGAAGGTGACATCACTGAGTAAGGCTCCAACGAGAAAGGCTATTGGAAATTGTACCAGAATGGGATGAATGGGATGTCCGGCGATCGCCACAGTACTTGGTACACCAGTGTCACGAAACTCTCTGCTATCACTTTCTAAAAAAGCCGGAATATTTGGGTATGGTGTTGTGGTTCTTTCTTCAGTTTCCATAATTCCTATTACTCCAAATGATATAAAGGTTAATTTTTACTAAGAACCGACGTGATTGCTGCCATCTCTAGCTGATTATTATGCTGAAGGAATTTTTTCAACATAAGCTTCAGCTTGCAATATTAGTTTACCTGTTTCTACATTCAGTTGTTTAACCCGCAGGCTCATTCCTGACAAATCAAAGTTACTGAGATTTAAAATTTCGCTGGTTTGATTAACCATTGCCTTTGTCAGTTCAGGCGATATTTCCTGAGTGTTACCATACTCAACATTTTCTAGAGAAACTGTTTGTCCATTAGCACTAACACGGGGAATTGCTGAAAAGGCGACTTGGTGGGTTTCGTTAGTTTCTGTTAACAAAACTGTTGCTGAAAGTGCTACTTTCCCATCACCAGGTAAGCGAAAATCAACATGTTGAGGAAAGATAGTCTGTAATTGCCCATTAACATGAATTTTTTGGCTTTGCAACTGTGAACGGATATATTCAGAGTTAAAAGCGCGGTGGATATCGTCTTCGGTTAAAACAACCCGCGCACTTGCTTGGGTAGGTTTTGTTAATTCGATTTTACCAAAAGCAGCACTAAGGGGATTGATGGCGACCCCACCCATTTGCATTTTTAGCTCATCCATCCGAAGGTCTTTTTGCATTACCAAACCTTCGCCTTCTATTTTGACTGCATCTACCTCTCCCTGAACCAATTTAACCGGATCGGTTTTAATATCTACATCCAAATTTTCTACTTCATCTAACTGGCTAGATATTCCTATTTCTGCCGCTTTATTCAGCGCCTGTTGTCCTAGTCCAGGACTGTCGGGCATTATGACTAATCTCCTGTTTAAATATCCTTGCGTCAATCTAGAAAATTGCTATGCAAAATTAATCTATCTAACGATGGAGTATAGCTGATTTGATTATCTATCTAAAAGAATAAATACAAATTTTTCTGGTAGAAACGCGATTAATAGCGTCTCTACAATTGTTTTCTATCTAGAGTGTTGGGTGTTATCGTTCAAAAGAAAGATGGAGGACTACTAATTTTTATGACAACCTTGAAACTAGCAATCATACGAAATTCTTTTGAGAGGAGAACTAAAAATGGTAGCAACTTTAGATGACACCAAGCGCTCTGCTATTGCTGTAAAATTAGCAGATATAAAAGCAGTTCAGCAGTTACTGATCGAGAATGAGCAACAGTTTATTGGACAAGTAACCGATTCCGAAGTTGCTAATAACCTGCGGAATATGCTTGAAACTGACCAGAAAAACTTGGGTATTCTAGAAACAGTCATCGGTCAATATGGTATTCAAGCTCAGCCCCAAGAAACCATTACACAAATGGTAGAAAAGATTCGTGAACTGATGAAAGGTTCCAAGCTGAGCTTGTATGAAAAAGTATTCCAGCATGAACTACTTAAGCACCAACAAGTAATGAGTGGCTTGACAATCCACAAGGCTGCACAAAAAGTAGGTGCTGACGTGATGTTAGCGATCGGACCTTTGAATACAATTAACTTTGAGAACCGCGCTCACCAAGAGCAACTCAAAGGTGTTCTCGAAATATTGGGTGTACGCGAACTAACTGGACAAGATGCGGATCAGGGTATTTGGGCAAGAGTCCAAGATGCTATGGCAGCATTGAGCGGTGTATTTGGTAGTGCTGTTACCCAAACTACCGACAAGCAGGATATGAACGTTCAAGACGTTATCCGTTTGGATCACAACAAAGTAAACACCCTATTTACCGAACTGCTAGCTAGCAACGATCCCCAAAAGATCCAAGAATATTTCGGTCAAATCTACAAAGATTTGAGCGTTCACGCAGAAGCAGAAGAGCAAGTAGTATATCCTGCAGTACGTCCTTTCTACGGTCAGAACGATACTCAAGAATTGTATGACGAGCAGGCTGAAATGAAGAAGAAATTAGATCAAATCAAGGCTATCAGCCCCTCTTCTTCTGAATTCAAAGATCAAATCAAAAAGCTAATGGATGCTGTTGGCGATCACATTCGTCAAGAAGAAAGCACCATGTTTGCTGCAATCCGCAACAACTTAAGCACTGAGCAAAGCGAGCAACTGGCTACCCAATTTAAAGCTGCTAAAGTCAAGCTTCAAGAAAAAATGGGTGTAGTTAGCAAATAGAAGAATTAGTTAGACATAGAGATGCGTTTTGTATCTCTATCTAAAGTTTTACCGGGGTGTACTGCCCATCTTGCACAGGCAGGAAACCTGCTAAGTTATCTTTAAAACTCCCAACACCACATGTTGGGAGTTTTTCTTCATCCTACTCTGCCTTGAGCCTTTCTTCTTGCCAGTACTTGTATGCTGTATAAGCAAGGGTTACAACTCCGGTAACAATGGCAGATTCATCAACTTCAAATAGGGGATGATGTAGTGGGTAATTAATCGCTCGATCTTTGTAGCCTACACCCAAACGAAACATGGAACCAGGGGCATGTTCTAAATAAACAGAAAAATCTTCAGCACCAAGGGAAGGTTCGGGTAAGACTTGAACGCGATCGCTACCCCATGCTTCTTCCCCTGCTGATTGGAACAAAGAAGTCAGCGCATAATCATTTTGCACGCTGGGTACACCGCGACGATAATCGACTTGATATTTAGCGCCGTAGGAATGACATACGCTAGCGACAATTTTTTCAATCCAGTTTGGTAGATTGGCACGAGTTTCTGGGTGAAGACTTCGCACTGTTCCCAGCAACTTTACTTGATCGGCAATTATGTTTGGCGCTCTGCCGCCACTAATTTGACCGATACTTAGTACGACAGGACGCAAGGGATTTTGTGTGCGACTAATTGCTTGTTGTAATGTAGTAACTACTTGGGCGGCAATCCAAATCGCATCAATTGCCTCGTGGGGACGAGCACCATGTCCTGATTCACCGATAATGATAATCTCTAATGTATCGGTTGCTGCTGTCAATGCTCCGTAACGTATACCAATTGAACCTGCGGGGATCGAGGGAAAAACGTGAACACCTAAAATAGCTTTCACCTTGTCCATCACCCCATCTTTTACCATCCAACTGGCACCTTGGGCGATTTCCTCTGCGGGTTGAAATAAAAACCGTACTGCTCCTGGTAATTCTGCCAATTGTGATAGTACCATTGCCGTTCCCAAGCCCACCGTAGTGTGAACATCATGTCCACAAGCGTGCATGATGCCGATGCTGCGAGAGCTAAAATCTAAACTAGTACGTTCGAGGATTGGCAAGGCATCCATATCAGTACGGATAGCCAGAACTTGTTCAGAATTACTATTACCCGGTAATTCTCCAATTACGCCAGTTTTGCCTACTCCCTCTTGCACATGAAGACCACTAGAAGATAATACACCAGCAACAAATGCAGATGTTTGGTACTCCTCACCGCTCAGTTCTGGGTGAGAGTGGATGTGACGGCGAATTTCAATTAAGCGGGGTGCTAGTTTTGTCGCTAAGTCTTTAATACGGGTAAGCATTAGTCAATTAATTTACTAGTACACACTCTTTTCCATCATAGAGAAAGTTGAACAGTTAACTGTTATTTGTTAACTGTTTGTATTTTTACTTAGTTACTCTGAGTAGCAAGTTGTACCTAGAGTATTTTCTGGCTTGAATGTGTTACAATCCCGTTCAGTGCCACGTTGCAAAGACCACCAATAAAGTTTGTCTGAGGTGACAACGCCAGAAGACAACGTTGTCAGGCGAAAGTTAGCGCCTCGGAAATTAGTGAACTGCGTTTGTGCACCTCTCATATTAGCGGCTTCTAAATTAGCACCTAGCAACCCAGTGAAAGCTAGATTGGCATTTTCTAGCATTGCCGACCTGAGATTTGCACCAGTCAAGGTAGCATTGCTTAAATTTGCCCCTTCTAATACCGCACCTTCCAAATTTACACCTGTTAAGTCAGCATTTTTCAGATTAGCTCGAGATAAATTGGTTTTGCTTAAGTTCGCATCCCGCAAATTTACACCAGACAGATTAGCTCCAGATAAATCTGCTCCACTCAAATCACATCGAGAACAAGTACGGGTTGCTCTTAACTGCTCCACGTCTTGCTGATTGAATGCTAGAGTTGGCTTTGTGAACCCAAAACAAGATAGTAATACTACAAAACTACCGACAATCCGAAGATTCATATTCTTTATTGATAACTTAGGTGTTGACAATTTCCACAATAGTGTATTGCTATCGTTACATACCCAACCAGTCTCGCAAACTCCCACTGTGAAGAATTTATAAAAAAGTTATAAACGTTACGTAAATTCTGGTATGAGTACTTGGCAATGGGATAAATAGTTCATAGAATAGAATCATCAAGCGATATACCGAAACTCTATACCGAAGCATAGAACTCCCTCAAGCAATAAAATGCAGCGAGGGAGTCTCTTATTTTTGATGATTTAGCCGCCTTGACTTATGTAAGGGCTCATAGCTTAAGTCAGAGTTACGCTGACTCAAAGAGTTACGCTTTGAGATTATTTGGATTAGAAGCATTATGGCATCTCAAGTCATTACCCCAGTTTTGATGATTGAACCCTCCTGGCTGCCTTCGTTCTGGAATTACTATTGAAAAAGTCGATGGAGTTAATCTCGTTAAGTTTACATCAGAGCTACATAATCGTTTAGAAGAACTGCTGGAGAAGCGGAAAGCTGAATTACTGACTGCGCATTCTTGAAGCTGAATATGCCGCAATTGCTGAATTGGAGAGAATTCTCACTTTTGTTAATGCTAAACTAATTGCCAGTCGTGACAGTTAATGAAAGTACTCGGCAATTTGTGCGCGAAAGTTTCTACAATCTAAAATTTCTGAGGTAAATCCAGTCACCATCTACAGAAGCGTAAGCACCTCCGGGAAATGGATCTGTTTGCGAACGATTTGGTGCTGTAATTAAAGCTGTTAGTTTTTCAATTTGCTCAAAACTAGGAGAAATCTGAAGTATTTGTTGCAAACAGTAGCGCATCACACGACGTTGCAAAGCAAGTGGTGCTTTCTGTAATACACGACGATTCAACGCAACTAGCCCCCACCCCCCCTTGCCCTCCCTTAATAAGGGGGGGTTTGGAGGGTTGGGGGGATCTCCACTGTCACTCAATTCTGTCATCGCCTCTTGCCACAACTGATAAGCAGCTTGTTCTAAATATTCCACTTCTGCTTGCAAAAGTTCGGCAGTTTGGGCTAAAGCTGATTCAACTTGGGGGTTGAAATTTGAGCGCAAATATGGTAATAATTCTTGGCGAATGCGGTTACGAGCGTATTTTAAATCAAGATTAGTTGAATCTTCCCATATTGGGAGTTGAAATTCTTGGCAAAATTCGGCTGTTTGTGTGCGAGTGACTTCTAAAAGTGGACGCACCAGCACTATGCCATCGGTAAGTGGGCGTTGCCAAGTTAAGGATTGCAAACCATCAGCACCAGTACCGCGAATTAAATTGTAAAGAACAGTCTCAGCCCGATCGCTGGCTGTATGACCTGTAACAATGCAGTCAAAATTATGATTGATCGCGATCGCACTTAAAGCTTGATATCGCCAATCGCGTGCAGCCGCTTCACTATGTAAAGGCTCCTGAGCAATTTGTAAATAAAACTGACTACCCCAAGTTTTCGCTAAGTTTTCTACGTGGTGGGCATTTGCTTGAGAATCAGTCCGCCAACGATGATCGCAGTGAGCTACTGCCAAATCCCATCCCCATTTCGGTTGTAAATCTAACAGTAATTTAATTAAACAGAGAGAATCTTGCCCACCGGAGACGGCAACTAATAGACGCTGATTACGTCTAAAGAGTTGGCGAGAGCGGATTTGACGGTGTATCTTGGCATGAAGGGGAGTCCAAAGGGTGCTGGGCATTGATAATTCTACCCGGTTAAAGGTCTGGAATCTGCCAATCAATCTCTGGCTTATTTAAAGATTGCAGTGCTAAGTTAATCGCTGAAAAAGGTTTGCTGCCAAAAAAGCCATTGCGTGCAGAAAGTGGCGAGGGATGTGCAGATTGAATAATTTTATGTCGTTTTGTATCTATTAACTTTAGCTTCTTTTGTGCATACCCACCCCATAAAACAAAGACAACAGGCTCCTCCTTTTGGTTAACTTTGCTGATCACCGCATCCGTGAAAGTCTCCCAACCTTTGTTTTTATGGGAATTCGGTGTATGCGATCGCACAGTTAGCACCGCATTCAACATGAGAATACCTTGTTTAGCCCATGTTACCAAATATCCATTGTTAGGAATATTAAACCCAACATCATCTTTGAGTTCTTTAAAAATATTTACAAGTGATGGTGGAGGCTTAATTCCCGGCTTGACTGAAAAGCATAAACCGTGTGCCTGGTTTTCATCATGATAGGGATCTTGCCCCAGTAACAAAACATTTACCTGTTCATAAGGTGTAAGTTCAAAAGCTGAAAAGACATTCTCCTCAGGTGGATATATCGTGTATTCTCGTCTTTCCTCTTTCAAAAAATCTTGGAGTTGACGAAAGTAGGGTTTGTCAAACTCTTCAGCAAGTACTGCCTGCCAAGATGCCGGAAGCTGGTGATAAGTCAAAATGCCTTCCTCCACTCAATTAAATCGAAACATCAATTTTTTCACAAACATTTTGCAAAACACACTCCGTGCAATTTGGATTTTTTGCAGTACACGTGTAGCGACCATGAAGTACAACCGCAGGTCCCCAAAAAGTCCATTCTTGTTGAGGAACAAGCTTCATCAAATCTTGTTCTATCTTTTCGGGAGATTTCTGTTTTGTTAGCCCCAAACGTTGGCTAACACGAGCCACATGGGTATCAACGATAATGCCAGAACTAATTTTAAAGGCAGTGTTGAGAACTACGTTCGCTGTTTTTCGGGCAACTCCAGGTAGCATCACCATGGATGCCATTGTATCTGGTACTTCACCCCCAAATTGCGTAACTATTTCCTGACAAACACTCTTGATAGTTTTTGCCTTGTTCCGGTAAAATCCAGTTGGCTTGAGATCTTGCTCGAGTTCCAAAATATCAGCTTGGGCGAAAGCTTGGGCATTCGGATATTTCAGCCAGAGAGTTTTGGTAACCTTATTTACACGTTCGTCTGTACATTGCGCGGCAAGAATGGTTGCAACCAGAAGCTGAAGCGGAGTTTCCCAATTAAGCTCATAGCTAGCAAGAGGATATGATTGTTTTAGCTGGCTGAGAATTGTTTCAATCAACTGGGTACTAGTAGCCATCTAATGTTCTGTTTGGACGGTTCTTTGCCTGTTATATCTCAGTGCTGTTGTAACCGTCAGCAGTAGTGATACGGAAGAACGCAGCACTTCAAAATAAACGCTATATTGATTAACACTTTTCTGTTGTTGTGAAACCTATCATGCCTTTACTCAATAAGCTACGTCCATCCACACTGATAGGCTTGTTCCTCAGCTTCTTACTGAGTACACTGCTAATTTCCAGCAGTTTTACTTACGCTGCAACGCCAACAAAAGTCACGCCTGTATCTAATACTGCCCTCACACAAGGGGTGCGTAAAACCGTACTTGACAACGGTTTAATCGTGCTTACTAAAGAAGTCCATACTGCACCAGTAGTGAGTGTCCAAGTGTGGTATCGAGTTGGTTCGCGCAATGAGGGAGTGGGAGAAAATGGCATCTCTCACCAATTAGAACATTTGATGTTCAAAGGCACTACCCAACGTCCGGTACAGTTTGGACGAATATTTAGTGCATTAGGCAGTCAGTCCAATGCCTTTACCAGCTATGACGAAACAGCTTACTATGGTACAGTGCAACGGGACAAATTACAAGCACTACTAACCCTTGAAGCTGACCGGATGCAAGGCTCTGTAATAGATGCTAACCAATTAACGAGTGAGAAGCGTGTAGTCATCTCTGAATTGCAGGGGTACGAAAATTCACCAGGTTATCGTCTCGATCGCGCTGTGATGCGATCAGCTTTTCCCAACCGACAATACGGTTTACCCGTAGGAGGTACAAAAGCCGATGTCGAGAAATTCACGGTAGAGCAAGTACGTAATTACTACAGGAAATATTACAGCCCTGACAATGCAGTTTTAATTGTTACAGGAGATTTTACCACCGAACCTGTTTTGAAAACGATTAAAGAAACTTTTGGTAAAGTGCCGAAAAACAGCAGGGGAGTGGGGGAGCCTGTGAGTGGAGGAGCGGGGGAGAAATTATCTCCTCTCCCAGCCGCAAATGTTTCCTCACCTACTGCTAAGAAATCGCCGATTGTGTTGAAACAGCCAGGGAGTGCGTCACTATTACAAATTGTTTATCCATTACCAAATGCCACTCACCCAGATGTACCTGCGATTGATGTGATGGATGCAATTTTAACGGGGGGACGTAGCTCTAGGTTTTACCAAACTGTGGTAGAAACTGGTTTGGCTTCCTCTGTTGGAGGTAGTGCGGCAGAACTGATTGAACCGGGTTGGTATGAGATTAAAGCTACCGCTGCACCAGGTAAAGAAGTAGCAAAAATTGCCTCAGTACTGCAACAGTCTTTGCTGGAAATACAACAAAAACCTGTGACTCAAGCAGAATTGAACCGGGCAAAGACGCAGTTACAAGCTAGCTTTGTCTTAAATAACCAGGATATTACCAGTCAAGCAAGTCAACTAGGGTATAGCCAAACAGTTACGGGAGACTACCGTTTTACTGAACGCTATTTGCAAGCAATTAATAAAGTTACCGCAGCGGATGTGCAGCGAGTTGCAAAAACTTACCTCAATCCTGCTAAACAAACCATTGGCTTTTTTGAACCAACTCAATTAGATGGTAAACCAGGAGCTTCTGGTGGAGACTCTGGGCGTACTGTGGAGAATTTCAACCCCGGTAAACCCGTAGATCCAGCGGAACTCGCTAAATATTTGCCTCCGGCGACATCTGCTACTACGACAAACAAGCAGCCGTTACCAGAGTTATTTACACTCAAGAATGGATTACGAGTTCTGCTCTTGCCAGATCGCAGTGTTCCGACAATAAACATCAGTGGAAACATTCAGGCAGGAAGTGTATTTGATACAAGTAAAACAGCCGGATTAGCGAATTTAACGGCTGCTAACTTAATGAATGGGACAAAGACGCGAGATGCTTTGACTCTGGCGAAAACTTTAGAAGACAAGGGAGTTAGCTTGGGATTCAGTGCTAGCCGTGAGGGGGTGAGCATTGGTGGAAATGGTCTTTCTACTAATTTACCAATCTTAATGCAAACCTTGGCTGATGTGGTACAAAATGCTACTTTCCCTCTTCAACAGTTAGAATTGAGTCGTCAGCGAGCGTTAGTCAGCTTGAAAGTACAACTAGACGATCCCCGTGGATTAGGTAGACGAGTGTTCCAGCAAGCAGTTTACCCAGAAAACCATCCGTTTCATACTTTTCCCACGGAAGAAAGTTTAAAAGGTATTACTCGTGCTGATGTAGTTCGCTTTTATCAGCAAAATTACCGACCTGATACTACGACTCTTGCTTTGGTGGGCGACTTTGAGCCAACTCAAGTGAAAGCGTTGCTCAATCAAGTGTTTGATCAGTGGCAAGCAAAAGGTCAACCGCCAACTGTCAATGTACCAACTGTATCGTTGCCACAAACTACAAACCGAATAAACAAGGTCATTCCCGGTAAGTCAGAAGCTGTCACCTATATTGGTTATAGAGGGATCTCGCGCAAAGACCCTCGTTACTATGCCACCCTAGTAATGAACCAAATTCTTGGTGGGGATACTTTATCTAGCCGTTTGGGTACAGAGGTACGCGATCGCCAAGGTTTAACTTACGGGATCTACAGTGCATTTGCTACTGGGATCAATCCAGGTCCATTTTTGATCCAAATGCAAACCTCGCCTTCTGATGCGCCTAAGGCGATCACGAGCGCCGTAGCCCTACTCAAGCAGTTGCGCGATCAAGGCGTAACTGAAGCTGAATTGAACACGGCAAAACGCTCCATTACCAGTAGCTACCCTGTAGACTTAGCAAATCCTGGTAATGTATCGAGCATTATTTTGGATAATTCAATTTATGGACTTTCAAAAGAAGAAATCCGAGAATTTCCCAAGCGCATTGAAGCAGTAACTATGGCTCAAGTACAGCAGACAATTCAAGAGTTAATTCATCCAGATAACTTAGTAATTGTCACAGCAGGACCAGGAGAATCTGCGCAAAAAGGTAGTTAAAGGAGTCAGGAGTCAGGAGTCAGAAGTCAGGAGTCAGAATAAATTTTTTCCTTCTGACTTCTGAATTCCGAATTCTAACCAGTTATTTCTCCATAAACACCAAATCTTCAGGGAAAGAAGTTAGCTGGATTTTTTGACCATCGACTTTAACTACATAGTCAAATCCAGTAATGTGAGTTTGTGGAATGATGATTAATTTGTCATCTTTTGCCTTCAAAAATTCAGGAAATCCATCGAGAGATTCACTGCCATCATTAATAGCAAGATAATCAAGCAGTCTACGAAACAGTTTTGGTAGAATAACCACATCTTCTGTGATAGTTTTGACGTCTTCCACAACAAAACCCTGATTAGTCTTGTCTTCTGCCCACAAACCTTTGTTGTCTTTACGAGCTTTCTTAGCGACAGTAGCCAACTCTTGCCGAATATCAGGATATAACTTGGAGTAGAAAGTCGGGTAAGCTAGCCCTTGAGCTAATATATGGTAGTTGGCACTTTGTTCTAGTAAAGATTTATCGAATTGAACACTGCTGCCATCTTCTTGTGGTGGTTTACCTTTGAAAGCAAAAGCTACTGGTCTACCATAGGTGTCGGCAAATCTGGATAAAATGAACCCAGGCACTTGTTCTGGTTCCGATTTAGTAATCACTTCATCAGCACCACGGGTAAAGTTTTTAAATCCTAAGAATTTGAGTAGCTCGTCAGCACCAGCATGAGCATATTTCAGTGGCTGATGCTGCATACCTTTGATACTACCTGTTCTGGGCTGGTAATGCGTTTCTAATGTATCGATGCTATCTAGGCGTAGCTGTGCGCCTCCTTTATGATTAGTACGGGGTTTCTTGGGCAATTTGCGCCACATTTGCGGATTATTGGGATAAAACCGGATGGAATCGCCATCAGGAGCAGCTTTGAGTATGCTAAAGTTGCCCTGAATTAAAGTCATTGGCATTTTTTTATGTCCTTAAATTTTACGTGAAGTACAGCAGTTGTTGTTTCAGTAATTTCTCATACTGTCATAAGCGAACATGCTGCATTATGGCAACAGTTGCGCTCAAACTTGTGGAATGTGCTTATATGATCTCCATCAGCAACTTAGCTGTCTCCGTAAAATTCATGGAATCGTATCATTGGATAATATAACTTATTTATCCATTTAAGCTACAAAAAATGCCAAAATGCAGAAAGTGTGCTGCTGAGTTTCCTAATAGATTACTTATCGATGGAAAGTTGAAAAACGTTCAAAACCGTAAATTTTGCCTTAACTGTTCACCCTATGGCAGGCACAACACTGTTGATTTGACAGTTACTAGAGATAAGTCAAGCAAAGTTTGCCCCAGATGTAAACAGTACTTAGCAGCAGACGCTTTTTATCTAAGAAGAGATGGTAAAAACTTTAGCCCATATTGTAAAGATTGTACAAACAGACAAACAATAGAACGAATGCGGCGGTTTAAAGAAAAATGTGTTGCTTACAAAGGAGGCAAGTGTTCTAGATGTGGTTACGATCGCTGTATAGATGCTTTAGAGTTTCACCACGTAAACCCAAAAGAAAAAGACCTGCAATTGTCGGCAGGGAAAGGATATAGTTTTGAAAAAGCTATACCAGAACTAGACAAGTGTATTCTAGTTTGTGCCAACTGCCATAGAGAAATCCATGCCGAAATGAGAGTTATTTTGGTCTTGCCGGAGGAAACTGAACCCAAATAATAGGAAAATAAACAACAAAACGAGCGCGGCAGGACTCGAACCTGCGACCAACAGATTAGAAATCTGTTGCTCTATCCAGCTGAGCTACGCGCCCAAGTTTTAACCTGAGTTATAAAATTATTGTATCACAATTATATCTTTACTACATTCAGCTTGGCAAGAAAAAATTGCTTCTTTGCGCTTTTCTTGGCTAAGATCCTAGTCGCTAGGTATGTGGATGTACAATAAAACCATGTTGATGGGTTTTGGGTATCGCCGCGTCAAAGCAGTTATGATATCTCCAAATAGTAACGCCCCTTTTGTAGTGCCAGTGCCATGTTTATTCTCAAACGGCAGGATGTGGAAATATCGAATATTCAGCACCCAAAGCGGGATTCTGTTGTGCCAATCCTTAGTTATCAGGGGCAAACTTTCCGGTTAATTAGCGTCTTTAAAGCCAGCCAAGAGGAAGAAGCCAAAGCTTTGTGGAGAGATTTAACAGATAACCGAGGTAAAGCTTGCGTTTTATTAGAGGAACCAGAGCGGTACAGCGTTTGGGGTAAAATTCGTTTAGAGCAGCTAGAGAGTGATACGGGAAATCAAAGCAAGATGGGTATTTTCACACTTGCCTGTATTATGCTGCTACAAGCAGTGTATATGGATATTGAAGACTTTTTAGGTACTCGACAAGCGGGATTGTTTGAGAAAAGTATTATGGAAGTATTGCAGCGCTATCAATTTCCGCAGACTAACTCACCAAACGCAGTCAAACACTTGCTGACAATGGACTCACTACAATTAGCGCCAATGCTCAACTGGCAAGAACAGCATGTCACAGCCATGTTGCAAGAATTACATCGGTTGGGAAAATCATATTTTGGCAACACGAACTTTGTCCAGCAAGCTATAGATAGGTTACAAGATATGCCGGAGCCAGAGCGATCGCTGTTCATGACTTGGCTAAATCAGTCTTCATTGAGTAAACTGTGGCATTAGCATACAGCAGTTTCACACGCCCAAGTTGAATTGAACAACCAGTTCCTTAAGGACGGTTCCCCACACATTCAAAAAGCCAAAAAAACTGCTAAAGTGCATTTGTACAGTAAATTCCTATGAGTAGCACTTACAACAAGTCATACCGTCCGAAAATCACGTTCACCACTGAACACATCGTCTTGGCTCTGCTCGGCTGGGGTGTGCTGGCACTATTGTACTTTTTGCTGTTTAGTGCCAAAATCCCAGAGCCAGACGGCATAGAAAGGCGTGCAGATTGGTACGTGATTGGTACAAATATTTTTGAAGCAGTGGCTTACTTGGGCGCTGGTATCTTATGCTTGAGAAATTGGCGCAGTCCACAAATTGTCAGTGGTCCAAACGTTTGGTTAGCTATTGGCATGGGAATGCTTTGTTATTTTTTAGGAGGGATATTTTTTGGCTACACAGAAATAATCTTAAAAGAACAACCGATTATTTCGCTAGGCGACGTATTTTTTATAACGAGTTATTTATGTTTAGGTGTGGGCATGATTTTAGCAGTAACTTCGCGGAGACTTAATCTAGAAAAATGGCAGTGGGCAATTGTAGTGGCAATTGGCACCTTGGCAAGTGCTTTGACATGGCTAATTTCTAATTTGCCAGAAGTAGCCAAGGAGGATGTGCCAGCATGGGCAGAAAATATCGCTACAATTTTGAATTGGTTTTATGTCACCAGCGACGTACTGCTATTAATGATCGCTACTACCTTATTACTAGCCTTTTGGGGTGGCAGAGTGTCTCTATCTTGGCGAATGATTGCGGCAGCAACTTTTTCGCTATACATTGCAGATATGTGGTTTAAATACACAGAGAAAATTCCCAATTATCAAAGTGGAGAAATACTAGAGGTATTCTGGATATTTAGCGCTTTGTTATTTGGTATGGGTGCTGTCTTAGAATATGACGCATCATTAACCCGCACCCGACGGGAACGAGGAAGAAAAAAAGTTTAGAAAAATTGTTGGTGTCTACCGTGAGAAAACTAACAGAATCAGACAAACAAGAAATACTCAAGTTGTATCGAGAAAGCGCCGAAACAACCTCAACACTAGCAGAGCGTTATGACGTAAGTAATTCGACGATTAGCCGTTTACTTAAAAGTACTTTAGCAGAAGACGAGTATGAATACCTCGTCTCTCTCAAGCGTGCTGCTAGAACTCCGGAAGGAAGAGCACAGGTAAGTTATGACAACTTGCCTGATTTCAACCAGCCAGAAGTAAAACCAGAAGTCCCAGCGGTGGCAAAACCATCTGTACGCAAGCAAGAGGAACCAGCTCCACAAGAGCAACCTCCAATTAGCAGCCCGTTAGATGATGATGATGATGATGATGATGAGTCAACCCCTGTGATTAGAAGGGTAAAACGGCGATCCTCAGCCGAGAAGCCACTGCCTAAACCAGTGGTAGCATCCGTCGAGAAGCCGCTGCCTAAACCAGTGGTAGCAGAACAATTAGAACTTTTAGAACAAAAGCCTCATGTCATTACCAATATCAAGAGTCCGTTGATCGAGGATTCTCATCCAGAAGTCAACGCCATCGCCCAAATGTTCGGCGAAGATTTACTAGATGAGTCAGAAGAGTTGGAGGATTTAGATGATGAAGAGGATGATGATGATTATGAAGATGATGAAGACTATCAAGCCCCACGTTTAGTCACAAGATCTAGAGGTGATGCTTTAGTTCGTGTCTTACCATTATCAGCAGCAAATCTACCCAAAACTTGCTATCTTGTGATAGATCGATCAAGTGAATTAATCACTCGCCCACTCAGAGACTTTGGCGATTTAGGACAAATTCCTAACTTGGAAACACAGCAAAAAACTCTGCCAATATTTGATAACCACCGAGTAGCAAAGCGCTTCTCAACTAAGCGCGATCGCGTAATTAAAGTTCCCGATAGCAAAATGCTACACAAGGCTCGTTATCATCTCCAAGCCAAGGGCATCACCCGACTGTTGATTGACGGACAAGTTTACTCTTTGTCGGCAACGACGGTTTAGTTAATGGTTAATGGTTAATGGTTTGTAAAAAAACTAACTATTAACTATTAGCCATTTAGTTTTTTGGTTATGGATAACGCCGCTAAATATAGTATAGTGTGGTACTAGTGACATCTTCTGAGCGTAGAGGCGGAGGCGATTGCTTATGCCTGTGTGGAAGCTAAACTTGCTGCTTGAGTAAATATTTTGCCCGTCCACTCAATTTATACATAGAAGGGGGAAATACAAAAAGAGCAAGAATGGAAGAAAAAGAGACTTAAAGTACTACCCTAATTTAGGACGGCTCAAAATCAGCAATCTTACTCCACCATCACTTGCGTTAATGACTAAGACGGGAGGACGCTGATTAGCTTTTGCTCCTGATGGCATTGCCGGGAATAGATAAACCCAGTTGCGGTTCTCAATCAATAGTCGCCAAATAATGGGTTGCTTTGGATCTGTTGTATCGTTAGTTTCTCTACCAAGAATTTGCTTAAACTGTTCCACATCACCAATAATGCGAGAACCCTTAAGGGAAGGATTGGTCAGTAGATCATCCAGATTACGCCCTAAAGTTAGTTTGTCACTAGGGCTAACTAAAGTAATGATCGGTCTTGTCGAAGTTTCATTAACAGCATCCCGGAAAGCATCAGTCGTACCCTGCCAGCAAGCTAACCAAAATAGCGCAACTAAAATCCAAATGACAATAACGGCTTCGTGACGAAAGGGCAGGGGTAGAAGTTGGGCAAAATAACGTAGTGGCTGAAATAGCCAGAAATTATGGAGATTTTTTATCCATTCCTTTTTAAGAAACCGTTTAGTAGAAGAGGAAGTGTCTGTGTTGGGTGAACGAATTAACCAGAGCGTCAATTTAATTAGAAATGTTGTAATAAATATAACGAATATACAACGTATAAATGCCCAATGATTACCCAAAATAACTTGAATTGACAACAATAGGAATGACTGAATCGGTAAGTCAAGTGTAATGATTTCTACTTCAAAAAAGCCAAAATAAGCCCAGCGGTATATCCAGCCAATAAAGTAAAGAAAAATACCTAAAACGCTGAGGAAACCAACGAAGCTTCCCAGAAGATTGGTACTGGAGGGGTTGTGCGATTCTGAAGACATGACTAGTTGAAAAAATTACATAAAAACTACGGTGTGTCTAGTATCTCACTGGCTTGAAGAAGCAATTCTAAAAAACAGTAATTAAATAATTATTGTAGATGTAGTTGAAATTATGCTCCTATGTAAGAGGATGTCTGAAAAGTTATGATAGTCACGCAAGGACCAGAGTATCAGGTAAATCATCGCAATTCTGTGGCAGCACTTTACAATCCTTTCTTAAACGTCGGCGTTAATTGAAGTAACCGTAGGCACATTTAACCACCCAGCGCTACCGCTGAGGTTACTGGGGTACAGAAACTCCATGCGCGTGGGCGTTATACCAACATGCTAGTTTGCTGTCTAAAGGAAAAGAAGACCCGAAATTTGTCAAGAAACCACACAGCAGCACTGCATTTACCACCAATCTTCATCCCAGTAGAACTGAATTTAGAAAAGCCCACAGGTTTGGGTAGGACACATCTAAGTGTATGTCCCAAAACTAAAAGGTTTACGTTGGGTGGTAATTCAATCGAATGCTTGACATTTGGGCTGAGAAATGTTTAAAGTCCCACTACTACCAGGTTTTTAAAGTTACCGAAAAGTTTTTGAAACAAGTACGGAAAATGACTGACAGAATCTGAAGATAAGAACAGGAAGACAATCGTGCCTAAGTGTCAAGTTTACAGCCTTCCGATGATCTCCTAATATTCATACTTACAGGTATATAGCTATGAAAACTAACAAAACTTTTTCCGCTACAAAACATTTTATTTTGTTAGTCCCAAATCATAAATCTATGACAGTAGCTTTCAAGACACTGATTCTTGCCTTGATAGTTACCTTCGTTGGAACTGTAAAATGTGTCCAAGCCGAAATAAGTCATGTTCAAATAGCGCAAGCACAAAGAACATCGATTAATGTAACTCCTATAGTCTTGGCACTACCTAAGGCTGCAGATGTGATTTTCACGGACGGGCGTTCTGCAACGGGTCGGGTGACGGAGTTTGATTCAAAGGGGCAAACAATTCAAATTTCCAACAGCGGTGAGTCTCGCAAACTTCCGATCAACCAACTTTCCAAAGTAATCTTTAAGCGAGATGCGCTCATTTATACTAGCACTGGGGAGCGGGTTATCCGTGGAGAGGAACAATCAAAAGCAAGCCGAAGTATTTGGGATAATATTCCACTAAATGCGTTTCGACTAATTAACCCCAGTCGCGGAGAAGCAAGTGTTGACTTGTCAACGCTAATAATGAATTCAAAACGACTGCGTGAAATTAACTCAATAGCACAAAACAGTTTGTATGTGGCAAATGAAATTGAGTTTAAATCAAAAGGCAAGATAGCTATCACGGTAACGCCGATAGATCGTGTACCTTGAATAGACTGGCTCTCCTGCATTTAAGATGATAATGCTAACTTATAATTAAGTATTACCAATGCTTTCAGCTTCTATGTAGGGAAGATTGTTTTGTATATAGATACATTTCTACCCAAAAACTCAGGAGAGCTAATAGACTTATTGGCGAAAAGGTTTGTTAGTTGATTTTTGCATAAGTCTAATTTACAGATAGCTAACAAGTATTACTAGTATTAAAATCTACTATAAATATAGTTACAAAATATATGCTGTGTACACGTAAGTATCTCTATTTAGTGACATTGATCTTACTATGGTTAGGTAATTTTTCTTGGTTAAGAGCAGAAACAAGCCAAGAAATATCTAGGGGTTTATCAATTGCTATAAAAGATAGCCTAAGATTATATGAAAGCGAACACTTAGTAAGAGGAGATGAAGAGGGACTAAATAGAGAGATCAAAAAAGCTCCTCTAAAATTAAGTGAGAGGGAGATTAACCCAAAAGATCAAGAGGCGGGAGAGAAAAAGGAAACACAGACGCTGGAGGCACAGCCAACACAAACGCCGGATCAAAAGGAGACTGAGGCACGGGAAACTCCGCAGACAAAGACGCCACAGAAAGAGACAGGCGTGCCGCCAACACAGACGCCGGATCAAAAGGAGACTGAGGCACGGGAAACTCCGCAGACACAGACGCCACAGAAAGAGACAGGCGTGCCGCCAACACAAACACCAGAGCCGCAACCGACACCGCCGCCAACACAAACGCCAGAGCCGCAACCGACACCATCGCCAACACAGACGCCAACACAAACGCCAGAGCCGCAACCGACACCATCGCCAACACAGACGCCAGAGCCGCAACCGACACCACCGACACCGCCGCCAACACAAACGCCAGAGCCGCAACCGACACCACTGACACCGCCGCCAACACAAACGCCAGAGCCGCAACCGACACCACCGACACCGCCGCCAACACAAACGCCAGCACTGCAGCTGATACTGCCCCCGCCGCCAACACAGATGCCAGCGCCACAGCCGACAGAGGAGCGGGAGAACAAGGAGAGAGAGGAGCGGGAGAACAAGGAGAGAGAGGAGCGGGAGAACAAGGAGAGAGAGGAGCGGGAGAGGCGAGAGGAATGCCGTAGACTTATTAAAGAGGGAGATGGCTTGATTAATGTAAGGAATTTTTTAGATGCTGAAGCAAAATTCCGCGAGGCTATTGAAAGTTGCTCATTTGAGGTAGAGTTGTACTACAAGTTGGGTAACACACTTTTACTACTGGGTAAGTACGAAGATGCCAACGTCGTATTTCAAAAAGCATTTGAGATAAATTCTCAGTATACTGATGCCCTAGACGAAGCTATTAATTTGGGTAAAAATGGTATCTTGCTCGATAAAGGCAATCAACCCACTAGTGCCATTTCTGATTTAAAGCAGTCTGCCGAGTTAATCTTGCAAATACGCCAAGGTTTAAAGCGGCAGGTTCGTCAAAACTTTATCCAGTCTACTAATTGGATCTTAATTCATCTAGTCAATCTCCTCATTAAGCAACAACAATTTGATGAAGCCTTTGATTGGATTAACTTATTCACCACAACTGAGCTAGCTGACTACACCCGCCTCTTTAAAGCCAAAGTGAGAAATAAAGAAGCTCAAAAAGCTTTAGAACAGTGGAACCAGCTAAACGAAAAACTGCAAATGCAGCGTCAGAAATTACAAGAGCAGCAATTACAAGGGAAATTTTCTGAGGAACTCTCTCAACAAGTGAATAAGCTACAAACTAAAGTTTACAAGAAAGCTGAGGACATCTCACGTCGCTTTCCAGAAGTTGCAGAACTGTATGAAACCACTCCTAAGGATATTGCTGATCTCAAAGATCGCATTCCAGTAGGTACAACTGTCATTCATCCCGTTCTACTTACCGGAGTTAAGGATGCCCCTAATACAATTGCACTTTTTGTCATTGCCAATGGGCGGGTAACTGTTAAGTTAGTGCCTGTTGATCCAGAACAGTTAAATCAACTATTGATAGAGTGTTATACCTCCTTAACCAATCGCCTCCAGAGTGAATACCTTGATAATTTAGAGAAGCTATACGATCAGCTAATTCGTCCTATTGAAACAGAAATTCAAGCAAATCAACCTAAACAACTAAGTATTATTGCTACAGGAAAACTCCGTTACATTCCTTTTGAAGCTCTCTACGATAGCAAAACTGAGCAATACCTGATTCAAAAATATCCTATTAGTTACTTAACTCGCCTTTCTGTCCGCTCGCTTCAAACTGCTCAAACAGGCAATGTAACTGCTTCAAGACGAGTTTTTGCTATTGGCAACCCTATTACCAAGGGAAAATTAACTCTTTCAGGAGCAGAAAAAGAAGTCCAAAGAATCAAAGAAATACTGCCTGAAAGTAAAGTTCTTATCCGTGAGCAGGCAACTCTCGACGCTTTTAAGAACAACACTCCTCATTTCCCTATAATACATCTAGCAACACACGGCTGTTTTCAATATGGTGGCTGTGATGAACTAGGACTTAAAGAGAATACCCTTGTTTTTTCTGACAAGAAACTTAAGATTTCTGATGCTGCTTTATTAGGGTTAGAAAACGTTGACTTAATTGTTCTCAGTGCTTGTCAAACTGCTTTACGGACTTATTACTCAGGCAAACCAATAATTACTGACCATACACAGATTACTAATAGTCCATTACAAATTACAGGAGTGGCTTACTTATTTGAAAGGGCAGGAGCAAAAGCAGTGATTGGTAATCTTTGGAGCGTTGATGACAAAACTTCTCAGCAAATTATAGTAGATTTTTACAGTAATTTGACACAGTCAGGGATGAGTAAGGTTGAAGCCTTACAAAAGGCAAAACTCAAACAGATTAAGAGTCATCCTTGGTTTTGGGCTCCCCTCGTGTTAATCGGTGATCCTCGTTAGTACTATTTGTAAATTATCAACTAGCATTAAACGACTTAAGTTGTGTCGAACTGATAAGTGCTAACAGTGTGCAATCACTCTGTCTTCCCTCCAAAATTTACTAATAGTCGGATATGTCTGATCACATTTTTTAGTAAAGAGTTCTAAATTGAATTCTGCACTGACAACCAGAATTTGGCACATAATGTCCAGACTGGGTTCCTCCTAATACAAACTAAATTGACTTGTTGATAACCCACTGATTCTCACGCACTTTGATTACTAAGCGGTTAAAGTAAACTATTGGGTAGAGTGACTTTAAAGGCGTGATTGTTAGTTCAAGGCGTCGTCAATAACCGCAGGGCGTGAGACTGGAAATCAGTGTGGACAATGGGACATGCGATCGCCCCTCAAATCATTCTTAAAAAGCATGGTGGAACTATTGATGTTAATTCGGCATCTCCATAAGGAGCGAAGTTTATAATTACCATCCCTATAAATGCTGCTAATACCAAGTAAATCAGCGCATTTAGGCCTCGCTAGTTTTCTAAGCAAGTTAAGTGAAGCGAATGTTAAATCAGCCATTGCTCTCTATACCCTCCCAAAGTTGGGAAAGTGGAATTCGTTGCCCAATCCTAGCCTCATGCCATGATCTGCGGAAACTTTCTCTAGCAGATTATCTATCTTCCTCCTCTTCATCTTCATCGATTTCTACAAAGTCGGCTGGTTCTTCAATCAGAACAATTAACCTCACCACAGAATTATTCGCTAAATCTTCTAGTCGCACATCTGGTAGCTCAAGCTTTCCATCGGGCATAACCTTGGCAGGAAATTCGTATGCTTTCATGATAGGTCTGGTAACTTCGTTATATTGATAACTTAGCATTAGGTTTTCTCAATAGCCGCTGCCAATCGCATTGCTAAATCAATAATGTCCTGTTTCCGCGCAATTTGCTCAATCCATTCTGAAGGAATATTTTCCACACCGTAGTAAATTCCTGCCAAACCAATTACCATAACCTCGCATTGATGTTACGGGGGATTTTACTAGTTCAGCACGGCTTGTGAACTCTACAGGTACACCCAAAGCATCACCCACACACAATCCCATTAAACCAGATACGGTTTTTGTCGCGATCGGCATTATTTAAACTCCACTTGTGCCAGAATAAAAAGCGGCATATTTTACACCTATGAAATCCGGATAAAAATTAAATTAGCTGTATTTAAAATGCCTTGTTTATTAAAATGATAGATAATTTTGCCCTTAAGTGTTTTGCATTAAAAATCACTCAGATGAGAAAAATAACTGGAACATTTTGGTTTGTTTTTCGACATGGTACGTAAAAGCAATTCCTACAAGATTTGGTTAAATTTATGCAACGCTTTCTTAAGTCTTTTGTGACAATTTCTGTATTGTCCTCTTTAGTAATTACTCCTTTAATTCTCTCAGGCGGTCAAGCTTCTGCTCAACCAATTAAGAAAAAAGGAACTGATGCTAGCTATGTCGGTGGTGGTTTCGCTGCTGGTGTTACCAATGGTGGTAAAACTGGTGATGCGGCAACATTTGGTGGTAACCTCACAGGTCGTGTAAAATTAGGACCTACACCTTTCTCTGCACGTACTCATGTCCTATGGAGCGATGAAACAACTGCTATCATCCCACAACTTTCAGTTGACGCGCCCATTGCTAAGAATACTAACCTCTATCTTGGTGCTGGTTACTCTTTTGTAGAGAACAATGGCAAACCAACTCCCTTGGGTAACCAAGATGCATTTGCTGTCACTGCTGGCGTAGAAACTGAAGTCGGTAAAAACTTCCTTGTCTACAGTAATGCTACTGTAGGCGTTAATGCTTACCAAAATAGCCCTGCTTCTGCAGTAAGCGTTAATGGTGGTGTAGGCTATCGCTTCAAATAATGCGCTTGAATAGGTTTAGCTCTGAAAACGCCTTGAACTGAAGTTCAAGGCTTACAGCTCAAGTCCGTTAAAACGGACTGAAAACTTCTTTAGTTTGCTTGAGCAGACTTTAGCTCTTAGCTTAGAAATAAATTTCTAAGCGGACAAGAACTATGACTAATTACTGATAATCTATTGGTATGATTGCTGGGTTGTTGAGTCTTGCATCTCTGACAAACCCAGCATTTTGCCGTGTTAAAATTATAGTATATTCATCATTATTCCGACCGAATTTACGGATAAGGAATAGCCTAAAGGGCGCATAAATACTCCTTTGAGAACACTATACCACTCCAATGGTTAAATCTGCTCCTCCCCCAGCATCAAACCGTAAACCTTCCAAAGTAGAAGGTCTTAAGGAACGCAGCAACTTCTTGCGTGAACCTGTAGCTACAGAGATACTTCAAGATACAACTCATTTTAGTGAAGATGCAGTACAAATCCTGAAATTTCACGGATCTTATCAGCAAGATAACCGTGATAATCGGGTCAAGGGACAGGAGAAAGATTACCAGTTCATGCTGCGGACAAAAAATCCTGGTGGTTTTGTACCGCCTTCTCTATACCTGACTTTAGATCAACTGGCAGATGAATATGGCAACCACACTCTCCGTGTAACGACTCGTCAAGGTTTTCAGTTACACGGGATTTTGAAGCAAAATCTCAAAGCAGCGATCGCCGCTATTATCCAAAATATGGGTTCAACTTTGGGTGCATGTGGCGATCTTAACCGTAACGTCATGGCACCGCCTGCTCCCTTCAAAAACAAGCCAGAATATCAGTATGCCTGGGAATACGCTCACAACGTGGCCGAATTGCTCACCCCGCAAACTGGTGCTTACTACGAGATTTGGCTAGATGGCGAACAAGCTATTAGTGCTGAAGAAAACCCAGAGGTAAAAGCGGCACGACAGCAAAATGGCACTGGAACAATCTTCCACGAAAAGGAAGAACCCATCTATGGTACTTACTATATGCCGCGTAAGTTTAAAGTGAGCGTCACGGTTCCAGGAGATAATTCCATAGATTTGTATTCCCAAGACCTTTCTTTAGTCGTCATAACTAATGACAATCAAGAGTTAGAAGGATTTAACGTCTTTGCTGGTGGAGGTTTAGGGCGCACACACAATAAAGAAGAAACTTTCGCAAGGTTGGCAGATCCGATCTGCTATGTGGCAAAAGATGACGTTTACGACTTAGTTAAAGCGATTGTCGCAACTCAACGAGATTATGGCGATCGCACTGACCGTCGCCATGCCAGGTTAAAATATCTCATCCACGACTGGGGTGTTGATAAATTCCGGTCAATGGTGGAAAAATACTTTGGCAAACAAGTAGAACCTTTTCAACCACTACCCGAATTTAAATATCTTGACTTCCTGGGCTGGAATGAACAAGGTGACGGGAAACTGTTCTTAGGCATTTCCATAGACAATGGTCGCATAAAGGATGAAGGCAACTTCCAAATCAAAACCGCTCTGCGGCAAATTGTCGAACAGTATAACTTGCCCATCCACTTGACACCCCACCAAAATTTGCTCATCTGTGACATCGAACCAGAGCAAAAGCAAGCCATTGAAAAGATTCTTAACACTCACGGTGTCATCACTGAACCTGATACCATCGACAAAATAGTGCGCTATTCAATGGCTTGCCCTGCTTTGCCTACTTGCGGCTTGGCAGTCACCGAATCAGAAAGGGCAATACCAGGAATTTTAGAAAGAATTCGCGCACTTTTAGACAAAGTGGGTTTACAAAATGAACACTTTGTGGTAAGAATGACAGGATGCCCCAACGGCTGCGCTCGTCCATACATGGCGGAACTAGGATTTGTTGGCAGCGCCCCAGAAGCATATCAACTGTGGTTGGGAGGTTCACCAGATCAAACTCGGCTAGCGTTACCTTACATGGAACGACTGCACATGAACGATCTAGAAACTCAGCTAGAACCAATATTCGTCTACTTCAAGCAGTCACGGCAATCAGAAGAAAGTTTTGGGGATTTTTGCGATCGCATCGGTTTCGACGCAATCCGAGAATTCGCCGCCCAGTACGAATCGGAAACTGCTGTTGAAGCACCAATCACAGACGATAGCGATGGTTTGATCGAGACGATGGCAGATTCCACCACCGCACCAATCACAGAAGAAAGCGATGGGCAAGAAGTAGCAATAGTCAACACTACTACTGCTGCTAGCAAAACTCGCCATCGCGTCACCCTACAACATGAGGTTTACAACAAACTCAAAGAAATATCCCAGAGCCAAGGTAAACCCATGACTCAGCTAGTCAACGAAGCACTCACAGATTACCTCAACAACCTCTCTTAGTTCCCCTCATTCCCAGGTTCAACCTGGGAATGCCTTCCATGAGGCGGAGCCTACAGTAAAACTAAATCTCATGGCTCAATTGCAACGAATAGCGATCGCACCATCCCAACTACAACAAGGGCAAATTCTGCTCACACCCCAACAACAACATTACCTGGGGCAAGTGTTGCGCTTAGGTGATGGCTCGCGCTTTATTGCTATTGATGGGAAAGGTAAATGGTGGTTGGCGCAGTTAGAGAAAAGTCAAGCGCAGGTTTTAGAACCGTTGGAAGTGCAAACTGAGTTACCAGCATCTATTACGCTGATATTAGCACTACCAAAAGGTAATGGATTTGATGAAGTGGTGCGGTGTTGTACGGAGTTGGGAGTAGCTGTGATTGCTCCGGTAGTGAGCGGTCGTACTTTACTTAATCCCAGTCCCCAAAAGCTAGAACGCTGGCGGCGCATCGCTCAAGAAGCAGCAGAGCAGTCAGAACGTTCAATTGTGCCAACAATTTTAGAACCAGTTTCTTTTATTACTAGTTTATCGACTGTCACCAACCAGCGATATATTTGTGAGGCTCGTGGCGACTTTCCCCATTTACTCGATTGCTTGGATGACAAAGAATTATTGACTAATAATACTGGACAAATAACAATTGCGATCGGTCCTGAAGGTGGATGGACAGAAAAAGAAGTAGAGTGTGCTCGCGCATCTGGATTCCAACCAGTTTCCCTTGGTAGTCGTATCCTTAGAGCAGTAACAGCCCCGATTGTCGCCTTATCAATTGTGGTAGCTAAACTAGAATCAACAAGCGTGGGTGCTTGACGCAGCAGTACGGCATCTTTATTAAGGGTTTGAGTACTTCAAGCCACACTAACTTAGAATGGAACAGTGTCCTTGCAGGTTCGCGTTGTACTCAACCTTGCAGGTTCCGACTTGTCCTGATGTTATGATAAATTAAATTGATGGAGCAACTGATAATCGAGGTAGCTGTTGAGCCACAACCTGATGAAATTGAATTTGTGGCACAACAGATTGTCAATTTCAACTCAAATCGCGTCGGAGAAGGCAACTATAAGCATCTGGCAATCTTTTTGAGAGATTCGCATGAGCATATAGTTGGTGGATTAATAGGAGAAACTTATTGGCAATGGTTGTATGTTGATGTGTTGTGGGTGCATGAATCTTTTCGTGGGGAAGGTTATGGGGATACTCTTCTAACTACTGCGGAACAGGAAGCTGTGAAGCGAGGTTGTCGATATGCATACTTAGATACATTTAGTTTTCAAGCTCCAGAGTTCTACCAAAAACGTGGGTATGTTATTTTTGGCAAATTGCCAAACTTTCCACAAGGCTACACTCGCTTCTTTTTGAAGAAGGATTTACCCTAGAATCTGCTGCATACGAGTTGGGCAAGCCCCTCAATTTAAACTAGACCTTTTAATTAGTAAGCACAATATTTCTATTAGAGCTATAAATTGATTCAACCCGTGGGAAAATATCATGCGCCCATCATACATTTATTCTTCTACCTTAAGCAGATGCAGTTCCTGTTTCAAAATATTCAGAGTTAATCATTCTTTTTTCAAATTCGCTCTTATGTAATGTTTTGGTAGTAAATGCTGATAATCCCTGAAAAGAAGTGTTTATCCAGCGTCATAACTACCTTGATATGTTGTAAATATTTTGTATCCTGGTAAAACTAGTGCGATTCCCATAGAACTGTGAATAATACCAGGATATTTGTAAGGGTTGTCGTCAGGTACACTTCCACCGATGCGTATATTGAAGTATAGCGACCAAAAATAAAAACCTGGTATTAATAAATCTATACTGTAAGTAATAGCTCTAAGTTGATTCTCTTTATTAGTTAGTTTTTGTTTCATCATCATTTACTACCTCGTTTAGACGCGAGAACTTTCTCGGTCACAGTAACGTAATAAATCAGGGAGAACATATACTTGTGAGACTAGAGGTAGCTATCCTCATTTGCGGAATTAGCCTTTATTGTGGCATTATCAATTTTAGCAGCTCATTTAGAAATAAAGGAGACAGCATAAAATGAGTGAAACTGCGGAAAAACTTAAGCTTGAACTCTCTCGGCTCTCTACACAAGAACGTGCTGAGCTTGCTAGCTTTTTAATTAATTCCTTGGATGGAGATATAGATGATGATGTAGAAGTTGCTTGGGATAAGGAGTTAAGCAAACGCCTAGAAGATATCCATCATAGGACAGCTGTTGGCGAACCATCCAATCAAGTATTTTCTGAACTACGAGAGAAGTATTCGTGAAGTATATTGTAATTCATACTGAAGCCAGAAAGGAACTTGATGGTGCAATTGCTTATTACGAAGCTCAAAATATAGGCTTGGGACTTGATTTACTTACTGAAGTAGAGGAAGCCCTGAGAAAAATTCAACTTAATCCAAATGTGGGAACGCCATATAAAATCGAGGGGGTGCGTCGTTACGTTATTCAACGTTTTCCCTACGTCATTTTTTACGCAGAACTTGAGGAGCTTATTTGGATTATCGCGATCGCTCACGGAAAGCGTAAACCTGATTACTGGAAAAGACGGCAAACTGAGTGATAACTTATTAAGTTTTATATCTTATAACATTTCACGTTAATCACGATACATATAAATCCTGTAGAGACACGAAATTTCGCGTGTCTACACCATCTGTATTTGTATCAAAGTTTTTGTGAAATGGCATTAGGTATGTAGTTGCGCTTCAGCGCTCAAAACCAAGATATAACAGAAAGAATTGATCGCTCTCAAAAGCAATAGCGGCGAAGTTGTATAGAGAAGGTTTGGGACTTGCAGTGAAAGTTTATACTCCCGAATGAGAGGAAGCGGATGCCTGTCTTTCAACCGTCACCTTTACACGGAAAGATCCCACATTGTCTGCAAACCAAATCATTGGTATTGAGTGTTCATCCAATTTATATTGTTCAGATTCCGGAATTTTTGATTGATATCTTAGCTTTTCATAGTATATTCTGCATTCTGAAAATGGTGATTGCCGCGATATAACAGCTTCATTAATGACGAATGCAAGCTTGCCTTCTTGGTTGAAATTAATAGTATTATTCATTGTACTGTTATTAACAGTTTTTAGTGTTGATAGTTGAATCTGAGCTTCCTTAAGCACAGCCAACGGATCATCTTTTTCAGAAATTTTAGTTCCTTTCGGGAAGACTGTAGCGAGAAGTTGCCCCCACGGACGATCAGGAACAATTCTACAACGATCAAGCATGTCGCTTTTTGCTCCTCCTAAATTATATTGTTGTCCCTCTGAACCTAACCATTTACGGAAGAAAGTGTTCTTAGTCTTCTTCTTAGGAAGAAGGTAGTTCTTCTTAAGTTCTTGAACATCCGATCCTGGTACTTGTTTCAATTCTTGATCTGACATATTTTGAATGATCAGTGGTTTTGCAATTTCTGCAAGATTTATTATTTGTCTTAGAGCAAGGTGAATGCGTCCGCCGACATCAAACTGTACAGTATCATTTTCTTTAAGCTCAATGCCAGAATCTTGCCAGCCTGCTGTTGATTCAACAATCACGATTTCAGTGGAAGATTTAAGTTCGGGAGATACAACGATAGGTTTCCTTAGTCCAAAAAATTCTCCTAATACAGATAATATCAAGAGGGTGAGGATTATTGACACAATTATGGACAAGAGGTAAGGCAATAATTTTCTTAATGGTTGATTACTAAAGTAAAAATCTATAGTATTAATTTCTTGAACTAATTCCTGTAAATTAGGATTACCAGGTTTTTCGTTTAAAGCTCCCTTAATTAAATCTAGTATACGACCTTGGCTTGCAAGCTGTTTTACTAACTTAAAAACAACAATGTTGTAATTGGAATCATCAGGAACTTCTGATTCATCTATATCGAGTTGTATACGTAGCAACATAATCAATTCGCCTCGGTTAGGAAAAGCAGACTTTATTGCTTCTCTAATTTTCCTGATTGTTTCTCCAGGTAATCTCATTAAAAGCTACTCCACACATATCTAAAATCTTCGGTATACTGGTAGACCACTACGTAAATCTTTCAACAAACCCTGTTTCTCTAAGTATGAACAGATAGCACTCAAGGGTGTTCCCGCGTTATAGGTTGGATTCCAGTCAGGATCGCCGCTATGATGCAGTGCTACCAAATTCCAGTTAATGTCGAAACATGGCGAACCAGAAGAACCTGGTTCAGTATTAGTTTTATATTTTACCATTGTGCCATTTTCATTGATGTCAATAATAGCTTCAGTATCAAATGCCAGTTTTAATGGTTCCGCTTTGGGATGTTGTACTATTAACAGTGGAGTATTAGGTAAAAACTGATAATGAGGTTCTGTGGGTAATTTAATCCATCCTCGTTTTGAAGAATTTGGATCAGGATTTCTGCCAATTTGTTCTTCTCCAGAAACTCCATCTACTCGAAGCAACGCATAATCTAGTTCATCAGGTTTTGATGAAATATTTTCAGCGTAAGGGCTTTGATCAATTAACCAGTCGTCCTCTACTAAACGATACTCTGTGCCTTCGTTGATCTTCTTGCCATCTGCTAGCTGTTTATAATCAAAACGCAGAACAACATTACTAGGAGTAGCTTGTTCTAAAATGACAGGTTCGATGACATGATAATTAGTCATTACCACATTTGGTGCAATTATAAAACCTGTACCAAAAGATTTAACATTATTGTTATCAGTAATTTCTATTCGGCAAACTTGCGCCTCTATTGTGCCTAACTTTTCTCGCCAAGTATTCACATCTAGAAAGCTATTCGTTTTCTTAATGATTTTCTCTAATGCACCCCTTGCTGATAGTTCTGGTGGCATAGGAGTAGCAAGATTTAACTCGGAGGCAATAAAAAACAATTTTGAATTGCCAGGATTTGATTCACGAGCAGACACAATCAGTTTATCAACCCATCCTTCAGCTTCTGCGGCTTGAATTAATCTGAAGACGATCGCTTGTAAGTCATCTCCCATTACTATTGCGTTGAGGTTTTTGTCTAACCGAAATCTGACTAATTCAGCAAGTCTTTGTTGAGAAGGAAATGCATCAATTAACGCATCTCTTAATATTCTATATTGTTGACCATTTAGTTTCATCATATTCTCCTATATAATCTCCATTTTTCTTACGTAGCTAATAGATCCATTTCAATTTTCTCATTTAATTTATTACTCATGTTCCTGCTTTAGTCTGCTCAATTTCGTAGAAAGATAAGTTTTGATTTCTTCCAATTGTTGCATCTTTCTAGTAATTTCTTCAAGTTTACGCTCAATAATTTGAATCTGTTCTAGCTTAGGCATTCCATCATTACCCCATTCATTGATTAACTGTTTGATCTCACTGAGCGTAAACCCTAGTCCTTTGCCCTGATTGATCATCAAAAGACGTTCTACTGTGTCTGTACCATATTCTTTGTAAATTCTTGTTCCCGCCTGTCTGTCACTTGCAGAGATTAACCCCATTTTTTCGTAAAAGCGGATGGTGTCTTTTGACAAACCCGTTTTCCTGGACAATTCACCAATTAACATCGCAGCAACCTAAAACTTTCAGATTCCACTTGACTGTGGAGTATACTCCACAGTTTACACTTCCAGATAGTAACAATGTTACGTATGCAAAAACCTTTGGAGTGATAGGATGAGTAAGACAGTTCTAATTACAGGTGCTTCTAGCGGTATTGGTAAGGCGACTGCTCAACTGTTTGCAGCAAAAGGTTGGAATGTTGCAGCAACAATGCGATCGCCCAAAATAACGAGCGACTGGGCAATAGGGAACCGAGTAATCTACCCGCGTCTTGATGTAACCGTCCCCGAAACAATCAAATCTGCCATTAGCGAGACGTTAGAGCGTTTCAACAGAATTGATGTCTTGGTAAATAATGCCGGATATGCGCTGATGGGACCGCTAGAAGGTTTAACACCAAAGCAGCTTGAACACCAGTTTCAAACTAACGTTTTTGGGGTTGTTTCCGTCACTCAGCAGGTTTTGCCGATTCTTCGTCGGCAAGGTGGTGGCACTATCATCAACGTCGCCTCAATCGGCGGTCGTCTCGCCTTCCCTCTGGCAACCTCTTACCATGCTTCAAAATGGGCTATAGACGGACTTTCTGAAGCACTGCGCTACGAGCTGCAACCTTTTGGCATCCGTGTGAAAATCATTGAGCCAGGTGGAATCAAAACTGACTTTATCAATCGTGGCACAACCTGGGCAACTCATCCTGCCTATACAAAAATGATTGAGCGCGTCAAAAGTGTTAGCGAACGGCTAGATGCCACTCTGCCAGGACCTAAAGGTGTTGCGAAGACAATCTACAGAGCGGCGGTTGACAGAACGCAAAAACTACGCTATGCGCCTTATGGTCAGGCGTACCTACTCATGCACGCCATCCTTCCCGACGCACTATGGCGCACTATAATTAGCAATTGGATGCTGGGAGAAACAGGCAAAAAATTGATGGAACGCTTTTAACCGAACCGTAGTGTGTGCGCATTAGCTTGCATCCTCAAACAACTCAGCCTTCCTGCCTACTAGGAACATTGACTGCCGGAGAGGTCGGAAGAGGTCTAGCTTTTGGTACATAGGGAAACTCATTTCTCAGATCGGTGGCAGGCGGTACTTTATTCTGCAGCAGGGTGTTGAAGAATATGGTGTAGGCAACCGTGCCAAAATCATCCTGAAGCCTACGCCCATTAATGCCAGCAAAACCAAAGCAGGCTGGCAACTGCGGATTGAACGGCAGCATATCCGGAAAAAGCCAATGTGCGACCATCCGTCCATAATCTTCAGGGCGATCAGTGGTGTTTCCCGCCTTACATACTTGCACCACTAGGTCAATTACAGGTTGGGCGAAGTTTTTGTAGTCAGTGTCTGGATCAGTGGAGTTATGGAGCAGCGAACCTTCGGGATTATCATTGAAAGTTGCTGCAAAGTTAGGCTTGCCGCATCGATTAACCTGGGTCCAATGTCCATGATCGTTGGCTGAAACAGTTGCATAGAAGCCAAACGGGTTCATTGAAATCATCTCCAAAGGCAGTTCTGCTACAATTGCCAGCACATTGGTTGCCCCTGTTGTACTAGTACCTGTACTGAAGCTGTCAGGGTCCCACTGATTGTTCTGAATGATCTTGTCTAAAAAAACGCGAACTGCAACGGCGTCGAGGGCGAAAGGATCACCTGCTAACCCAACCCAGACGCTACCTACACCAGGGATACAAGTGATTTCATCAGCCACACCTGTTCCCAATTCCCGTCCAGTCGCGTGTCGATCTTGGGCATCGTTTCCGCTGATGTATTGCAAAGTCCAGGTTTGAGGAGACTCTTCATCTTGAAACAAAAACCTGAAGATCACATCTGCCTTCGCATCGCCATTGGTATCAAAGCGGAATTCGTAGGCAGTCTCCGGTCTAAAGGTTGTCCACTGAACCGTTTGTGTAAAGGGAGAAGGGAGTCCAGCCAGTGGGCTGATGTTCATAATTGCGACTATCTTAGTGGGATCATCTGCGTGAAAGAGATAGATGTCGGTGATGTTGATGCGACTGTCATTTCGCGATTCCGGTGAATCGAAGTGGTGACTCATACTTCTTCCTCAAAAACACTGTAGGGTAAAAAACGTTACCAGGAGGAATTGTACAGCATGAGCGCATTTATTATCCTGATTATTGCTCAAGTTTTTGGTGTAAAAGCTATGATTATTATCACGCTTATTAGCGTACAGGTTTGTGCAATTTCTGCTTGATGATTTTTGAATAATGTTTCCCACTTTTCTACCACCACAAGTAGAGCAACTGCGGGATGAAGCGGCAATTGCTTTAATTAAAAGCATGGAAAGAATTGCCATTGCTACTTCCCTGTGCCAACAATCAATTATCACAACCTACGTCAACCAAGGCAGGGAAGGCACGCCAATTTTGCTGCTACATGGTTTCGATAGTTCCATTCTGGAGTTTCGTCTTCTATTGCCATTACTTGCCGCTCATAATCAAACATTTGCCGTAGATTTGTTAGGTTTTGGCTTTACACAATACATAAAAGGAATAGATTACAACCCAACTGCAATCAAAATTCACCTTTTCCACTTTTGGAGAACTTTAATCAATCAACCCGTGATACTAATAGGTGCTTCTATGGGAGGAGCAACAGCAATTGATTTTACTCTCTCCTACCCAGAGATAGTGAAATCTTTGGTATTAATTAATAGTATTGGCTACACCAATGGTCCCGCTTTTAGCAAATTCTTGTTTCCACCTTTTGACTTCTTAGCTGTGGAATACTTACGTCAACACAAACTCCTGGCATTGAATTTGGGAGGTGTTTTGGCTATATATCCTACTACTGTTGAGGCGATCAGGTGTGCGGAGTTACACCAGGAAATGCCAGGTTGGCACGATGCCATGATTTCTTATGTTAAAAGTGGTGGTTACAACGACTTTGCAGATAAGATTGCCTCTGTTGACAAACCAACGCTAATTTTATGGGGAGAAGCTGATGATATGCTGGGGGCTGGTGATGCTGAGAAATTTCAGCAAGATATTGCTAATTCTCGGTTGATAAAGCTGAGAAATTGCGGTCATGTCCCTCAACTTGAGCAGCCCCAAGTTACGGCTCAACATATTCTGGAGTTTAGAAATTAGCGACTATTTTTCCGGAATCGGCTAAACTGAAATTGTTGATCCCTTGAGTAAGGTAGCAAGGAGGTTGAAATATGAGTGAATTTCTAGCAGTCTGGGTCACTGTAATAATCGCAACACCACAGACACAAGGCGTAGAGATTCTTCTTCAGTCCTCCTGCCATTTTGGATTTTAGATTTGATGCCACGAGTGTGACTTCTTAAAAGCAAAGGGTGTGGAATGAAGCCTAGATACGGACACTTGGATGGGGTGAGGTAAACCCTTGTACTTAAGTGTCCTCCTCTGTGCGCCTTGTGCAGAACAAGTAGCACAAATCGAGGAAATACAAGTGAATTTACAATCTTTAGGCTGGAGTGACTTTTTTGCTTCCAGTTTTGAACCCTATCGTCAACAAGGATTTACGGTAGGTAGAGTTGCCATTGAACATAGAAATACTTACATTCTTTACAGCAAACAGGGAGAAGTTTCTGCGGAAGTTTCTGGGAAGTTGCGACATCAGGCAAGAGAACGTCAAGATTTTCCTGCGGTGGGAGATTGGGTTGTTATCCGTGCTAAGTCTGAAGAACGAGCAATCATTCACGAGATTTTGCCGAGAAAAAGCAAATTCTCGCGCAAAACGGTGGGTGCTAAAACCGAGGAGCAAATTGTTGCTACCAACGTTGATACTGTATTTTTAGTCTCCGGATTGGATGGAGACTTTAATCCCAGAAGGATTGAGCGCTATCTAATTCTGGCTTGGGATAGTGGCGCTTATCCAGTTATTGTGTTAAACAAGGCAGACTTATGCAACAACCTTGAAGACTGCTTGGCTGAAGTGGAAGCAGTTGCCCTTGGTGTACCCATTATCGTGCTAAGTGCCGCTAACAATCAAGGATTAGATGCCTTAACACCCTATCTAAAACTGGGACAAACCGTTGCTTTGTTGGGATCTTCCGGCGTTGGTAAATCTACTATCACTAATCAACTGATGGGTGAAGCAGTTCAAGCTGTGCAGTCAGTGCGATTGCATGATGATCGAGGTAAACACACAACCACTTATCGTGAGTTAATTTTACTCCCGCATAGTGGTTTGATTATGGATACCCCAGGAATGCGAGAAATCCAAATTTGGGCGGGTGATGAAAGTTTACAAGAAACTTTTGCAGACATTGAGGAACTAGCGCAGCAATGCCGTTTTCGCGATTGTCAGCACTTCCGTGAACCCGGTTGTGCTGTACAGCAGTCTTTGGTAGAGGGAAGACTTGATTATTCAAGGTTTTTGAACTATCAAAAACTGCAAAAAGAAATGAATTACCTGACGCGGAAACAAGATCACAGGGAACATTTAGCGGAGAAAGAACGATGGAAGAAGATTACTAAAGCGATGCGAGATTTCAATAAGGGTTGATTTATAAAGACGAAATAATAGATTCCCGACTTCTTAAAGAAGTCGGGAATCTGGAATGCGCTTTTGGGTCATCATATAAATGGCAGCTTTTTATAAAAGTTAGCGATCGCTTTCCAGAATGAGAACATAAGGCCATATCAAAGCTTGTAAAAAGCAATCTAATCTTGTCACCAATTGTGCTGCCCAAACTATTGGGAAATTAGTATATTCATCGAATTCACTAACTTTGTGCCTGAGTTGAAGCCATTGGACGGCGGCTCCCAAGAGATAAGAAACTAAAGCTATCAACAACCAAATTGACATAATCGTTTAAATTAGACATAAATAACTTCATTTATTTCATACGGTTATGTTTTTGGTTGTTATGCAATAGTTTAATCTCGTCACGGCTGGATTTAATTAACACCCGCTTAATCGCTTCACCTTTCCAAGCTAAATGCCCACATCATAAATCCCAAAGAAATAGTCCAAAGTATCGCCAATAAGCTGATTTGTCCAACGGTTCTTCTCAAACCTCCTCGGATATTGTATACGCTGATACAGATGGGTACAAGAACACCCAACTCAATGAAAAGATTTTTGTAAAAATAATAGTTGTACAGTAAAATTCGACCAGCACTGGGTAAGATACCAAATGGTAGTGTCAAAGAAGTTGTGCTGAGGGGCCAAAAAACGGCTGTTGGTGTGACGCCCACAAGAAGATCTAGCAGTAGATGGGAAAATCCAGCACCCACTGCTTGTAAAGAAAGTACCATCAAGCGACGGCGACGTAAGCCACAGCAGCGCAAAATAATAATTAACAGACATGGTAAAATCAAGCAACTCAAGATGGAATGAGTGACGCGGATAGTGTGTTCTCCGGTGGTAAGAGATGCACCGGAAAAATTACTCACCCATAATGACAGTGCATCTGCTGGTGCCGATTTAACTTTTGGACGCAGCGCACTAACAAGATAATCGATATCAGGAAAACAAGCAATGACAATTAAACATGCTATCCACCATAACTGCTTTGGTCGTGCCGATGGTTGATTAAAACCGTAAACAGTGAGTGCAGCAAGTGAGTGTCCAATAAACGATGACATGGAAAGATCAATTATGGCTTCAAGTTTATGCTCCAGGTAGGGAAACGATTAAGCAACCTCTTCTTTTTCTTTTGGCTTGATTTCAAAAACCTTAATGCCAGCCTCTAAAACCTCGAATCCATCCGTAGTCAGTTTGCCAAGCTTCCCAGAGACACTGCCTGCATATTTGGGATAAGATGCGGCTGACTCCTGCGCTTTTCTGTATGACTTGCCATTAAGTAAAACGATAAATTTGTTACCGTTTTCATCTGCTAAAGTCATTTTTACTTTTTTATCTGGAGCCGGTTCTGCTGAAGGAATTTCGTTGAATTTTAGTGTTATTTCCGAACGCACGATTGTCACCTTTTCTTGATTTTTATTTGTGTGATTGGCTGGCTCAGCCTCTTGTATTTTGGATTGTGCTAAGACATTTGGTTTTACCGATTTAGGTTTCTCTACAATTGGTTTATTGACTTTTTGGGTATCAGTTTTTTCGCTCTGTTCAATAAGTTGAGCTTTTACTAGTTTGAGGATATTACCTTCACGAACGCAATCTAAATCCCAAAACTTTTTCACACCATCATCAGGCAGTGTCCCTTTTATTCCCAGGTAAAAAGCTTTATCTTTGTTATCATTTCTCTGGATTCGGATGAGAATTTGGTCTTCTATAATCGCTGTCAAGTTACCCCTTATTGAGAAATAATTATCAGTTTCTAAGGGTTCTGTACGAAACTTAACAAGCTGTAATGTTAAGGCGTTGCCTTGCTCTTTATTTGTGCGGGGATAAACGGAGAAAAGCAATTCATCTTCAATCGCCTCTGGAGTAATATTTGTTTTCCTTTGTAATACAAATGCCGGAATAATTGCACCATCTGTAACTAAAATTCCTTGGTGAAAATCCTCAACGCTAGGGTAGTATCTGCCTCGCACAACACCGAGCGCACGATATTCATTTTCATGAGAAGGTGGAGGGAATTTGTTTGTCGATTCTGTGTTCATGCTTTTTTTCAATCTGTCTTAATCATTCTCCTTTCTTACCACGCGATCGGGCGACAAGGATGGTTGACTAATCATAACGCACTTATCACATAATACACTGGTACAGCCGAGTTTACTACGGATAGGGGTACGAAAATCATGAGAATAAGAAACCGAGTATAGCTCAAAAGCAGCATTCAACAAGGTTTATAACGATTTTGACGCAGATCAATTCGACCAACCCGTGGATGAGTCTACAATATCAATTGAATTTTTTCAATGCGATCGCGAACAGAATCGTCAGGGTATTATAGCCATTAACTAAAAGTTATCTAGTGGCAATCCAACGAGAAAACAAGTGTTTTAGCATATAAATACTTTTTTAATACTCATTACACCAATTTTGAGTAGGAATAGTTACTGGTAGTTTGTAAACTGTGATTTCTTTTTTATTACTGCGGTGATAAACTTGCCAGAGCTTAATCATGTTGTTACCCTCATAGCATTGGGCTTGTTGTGCTTTTTCAATTGCTTGGTTTCTATCAGTGAAAAAGTCTTCAGTGTCTAATTCATCCCAATCTTTAACTTTAAATGTCGCAGTGAAGTAAGTTGAATCTTTCAATAGTTGAATGATGTACATTACTTTGTCCTTTGTTAAAAACATCAAAGTCGGGGTTATTACCTTGTGAGGACATCCGCCGAACTTCCACATCTTATCTAGGTGTAAGTGGAATCAACTTATGCACGCTTTACCCACATACTAGGGGATGTGTACCGCTATCACCCTTCTAAAGTACTCCGACAGAACAACGAGAGCAAATTATTTTCCTGTTAACTCTTGTCTCCTGAACGCTAGACGTCTCGCCTGTCAAAGACGCTGCGCGAACAAGTCGGGAAACCATGAGCGGCAGTCACGCCCGACAGTGGGAAACCCGGATGAAGCGCTGTCTCACCCTGGCGCTGGCTCCTCCTGTCTCCTGTCTTCAAGAATGAATTTAATTTTGTCCGACTACTTACCAATGAGCGCTCTACCTCAAAAGCGCTTCTTTTTCTGGAATTGGCTAAACTGAAATTTAAGAAGTCGGAGATATTATAATGCTCGTTTTTAATACGTAATTTCTAAGATTTTAAGTATGAAAACTCAGGATAAAAGAGATAATTTTCTGTTTAATAAGACTTAACTATCCACCGAAAAAAATAACTCTACTTCAACTGTAACTGCAACTTAAAATATGCTGAGAAGTAGGTATGTATAAATAAAAATTGGTTGAAATGGGTAATAACTAATAGCTAATTACCCAATAATGAACGCATATGTTTTAGATATGAGGCGGTAGACAAAGATTATTTAAAACTTAAGCCCAACAGAAGTACACAAATGGAAGTAAAACCACTGATTACCCCACAAGAACTGGCTATTATTCTAGAACAGAAATCGCTTATTGTCATTGATACTCGCGATCCCAAAGAATATTCAGTGTCCCACATTCCCGGAGCGGTCAACATTCGTGAAATTTTCACCATCCTTGCTTCCTCAGAGCCATTCGGTTTAGCTAGCTTACAGTCGCAGTTTGCAGAGCTTTTAGGTAAAGCTGGTATATCTGGTACGGAACAGTTGGTTATTTATGAAGATGCAATGAACAAGGGCTATGGGCAATCCTGTCGGGGTTACTTTTTACTAAAGTATTTGGGTTGCTCCAAAGTTTCGGTTCTCGATGGCGGTTATCAAGCATGGCTTCAGGCAATGCCGACTACGGCAGAAATTCCTACGCCTCGTCAAAAGTCTTTTTCCATGAACATCAACTCCTCAATCATGGTGACTGCACAGCAGATGCTGCAAGCATTGGACAACCCAGCGATCGTCAAGCTGGATGTGAGAGATTACGATGAATGGATGGGAATCAGTTCTTCTCCTTATGGAATAGACTTTTGTCCGCGCAAAGGTAGGATTCCCGGTGCGGTATGGATTGAGTGGTATCGTATGATGATGCCTAATTCGGAAATTCCCATATTTCGCCCAGAAGAAGAAATCCTAGAAATTTGTCAGTCCGTGGGCATTACGCCAGAGTCAACGGTATACGTTTACTGCTTCAAGGGGTCTAGAGCTTCTCATACCCTGATAGCCCTCAAACAAGCGGGTATCAAAGATGTCAGGAATTACTTTAGCTCTTGGAACGAGTGGTCACGCGATCCATCGCTACCGATTGAAATTGGCGAACCTAGTACCACTGCACGGAATTCAAAATTCAAAATTCAAAAAGCTTGAGTTGCAGGCTTAACAATTCCGATTTCAAAGCAGCGTCTTAATCTGAGAGTAGCGATCGTATTTGTATTAATATCTTAGTTAATTACTACATTAGGTATGTAGTTGCGCTTTAGCGCTAAAGGCTTGCTACGTACCTAAATCTAATGACTACTTATAGGTGTAGCCATATTTTTTGAAATTTAGAGTTGGCTCAGCACCATGTAGCGATTGTCTTGAAAGTCAAGTGATCGCAAACAAAAAAAGTAAAGCTGTTGAGGCAAAGGAGAAAAGATCAAAAACAAAAAAGAGCAGGACAAAAAGAGCAAGCAATGCCAGTGCAAAACAAGCCAGAGAAAATAGAGTAGGTATAAAAACGAGTAAAGCTGGAGCCGCAACTAGGTTGCAAGTTGAGGAACACGCCAAGGTTGGTTATCCCGAACCATTGCATTGAGAATGACCAACATTTTCCGAACGCAAGCAGTCCTCGCTGTGCTTTTTCGGCTTACCACGTTCGACCTGACGGTCATAAAAAGCTTTGATCGTTGGGTTATGGCGCATAGCCACAATTGCGCCCATGTAGAGAGTGGCTCGAACATGGGCACGACCACCAGAAATCATGCGCTTGCCTTTGTGCTGACCACTATCATGATTGATTGGTGCAACTCCAACTCAGCGGGAAATTTGCTTAGCGCTCAGTTGTCCTAATTCGGGTAAATCCGCAACTAACGTTGCAGAAATGACTTGACCGATACCAGGAGTTGTTTTGAGCAAATCGACTTTATTCAGCCATTGCTGGTTGTTTTGAGTCAATTGCTCAATTTGCTGATTGAGCTGTTCGAGTCGTTCCCCCAGATAACTAATATGAGCTTCAATGTCTGCTAAAGCCTCGCCACGCGCACGCCCACGACGATTCTTTTCCGCAGTCAACATCTCGACGAGCTGTCTTCTACGGCTGATGAGTTCGCTCTCGTTGACGTGCGGACTCTGACTCAATTTCCAGCACTCGCGGTTTCATTGCTTCACCGAAATGTGCCAAGATTTGTGCGTCAATGGCATCAGTTTTTGCCAGCTTACCTGTTGCCTTGGCAAAATCACGCCCAAGGCGTGGATTGATTAGTGCTACTGGTAAAAGCGCTGCTTGTAACTGTATAACTACTTCTGTTTCTAATCCTCCTGTGGCTTCAAGTACAACTAAATTCAGATTGTATGATTTGAGTTGCTCTACTAAAGTGGCAATTTCCAATTCAGTATTAGCAACTTTCAATGCTTTACCCATTGGACGGATGTATACATCTAAAGTCGCTTTACTGACATCGATGCCCACCCAAGTCGCGGGTATTGATATTTTCCACTTTGACCTCAAAAGACTTCGTGTATCTTGCTTGTTTGTTAATCTCCTTGATTTCACTCATCCTTGCCCGATACGGACTGTATACTCTATACCGAGGTAAATTAATTATTTACTTTTGGTATAGGGCTGTGCCCCTGGCGATTGTTCGAGTTCTGTCTAGGAGATATTTTGTGGTGACCCGTGCTACAAAGCGGTTTTTCAAACCAAGGTTGGGAAGGTCTACCACTATTCTTAAGATACAAGGTTGGGTTGTTCTGCTAAGAGAGCATTTGCTTTTACCAATTTAGGGTTCTCTACAATTGGTTTATTTGCTACCTGGGTATCAGTTTTTTCCGGCTCACCAACAATTTGAGCTTTTACTAGTTTGAGGACATTACCTTCACGACAAGTTGGGCAATCTGTAGACCCATCCTATGACCGTACTTCAATTTTGCTTTTGAGGGGTTGGCTGGCTTTAGTACGTCTTATGTTAAGAATTCTAATAAGTAAGCTTTTTTTTCAAAATTTTAACAGATGGGTGCTATGGTTCCTAAACCGTAAGGGGCATTCGCTCTTCTGATGCATCAACTTGCATCTGTGGAGCGAGGAATCGGGGGGAAGACAGTTCCAGCGCTCGCTAGTTGTTCTATGATGGCTGTTAAGGTACGAGTGTCCTTGGGAATTGCAGGCATCGTATTTTGTGGAAACAAACCCGGCTATTTGCAGTTGGCGGTAGGGTTCATTGCGAACTGTAAGGCTTTAAAAATGATTCGGCTCCTAGGTGAGTTGGTTTACCTGCCCCATTACAATTAAAGATAACTATTGATACGTCAATTGGTGCTGTTTATTTTTAAAGGAATCTGCTGTTTTATTTAAAATTTTGATGACAATGTAGGTTAGCAGATTGTAGGGGAAGCTGAACGCCATGAACCGAGATATTTGTATTTTATAGTGTGGTGGACTGATTTTAAGTATAAAATAACGAAACCAAGCTTTTAACTGTATTGAACTAAGTTCCTTATGAGTTTCTCCAGGGAGCATCCGCAAACTATCCTATTTCTAGCTGCCAATCCTAAAGACACCACGCGCCTACTGCTCGATCAAGAGTTGCGGGACATTGGGGAAGGACTGCAACGTGCTCAAAAGCGCGACCAATTTCAGCTAGAGCAACGGTTAGCGGTCCGTCCTCGTGATATTCAACGAGCTATGCTGGATATAGATCCACAGATTATCCATTTTTCAGGACATGGAACGGGGGAGCAAGGGCTAGTCTTTGAAGATGAAATTGGCAACGCGAAGCTTGTGAATGGAGAAGCATTAGCAGGGCTGTTTGAACTGTTTGCTGACCAAATTCGCTGTGTTGTGCTCAACGGCTGTTATTCAGAAGTGCAAGCGAAGGCAATCGCCAATTTCATTGACTATGTGATTGGCATGAACCAGGCAATTGGAGATCGAGCTGCGATCGAGTTTGCCGTAGGGTTTTATGATGCAATCGGGGCAGGTCGTCCGATTGAGTTCGCCTATAAACTAGGGTGTGCGGCAATTAGGATGGCAGGCATTGCAGAACACTTAACCCCAGTGCTGATCAAGAAATCCACATAAGGAGAACATATGCCTTCGCTTAAGCGTTTAGAGTCAAAACATGAAGACCTAGAAGACGAATATGAGGAAGTTCGTAAAAAGTTGAAATGGTTTAAGAAAGAACGAACTACCAAAACTGACTCGGAAGCAAAATATGAGCTAGATCAACGAATTGAGGAGTACCAAGCAAGAAAACAAGAAATAGAAGAAGAACTTGAAGAGTTAGAAGAACAAATTAACCAATCTAAACAAGTGGGTAACTCTAACTTAGAATGCCAGACATTGGATTTATTATATAAATCATTATTGAAGTTAGGATACTGGGAACAGCATAATCTTTTTGAAGAGATTACTGCAAAATACTCTCATGGTATATTTTTGATTCAAGGCTATTCTAAGGACTACGGTCAAAGATGGTTGCTCAATCGACTGGCTTCAATTATTCCCTACATCTTAGAAGGGAAAAAAATTATTATTGACTTAAACAGAACTTCATCAAGGACAGATATATTAGCAATTTGGGATGAATTTGCAGGTCGAGTTGGTTTACCTGAAAAGAGTTTGCCTTCTGACATTGCAGAGAAAATTTGTGAACTATGCAAATCACAGAACGTTTTGATTGTGTTTAACAATGTCGATGAAACGATTAAAGAAAATCTGTGTGATTTGCTTAACGATTTTTGGCAATCACTTACTCAAAAAATGTTAGAAGACAAGAGTTATCAAAACAGTTATAAACTTCTCATTTTCTTCTTAGATTATCAATCTGTGGTATCTCAATGGAATGTTGGTTTCGTTAAGAATTATAATTCAGATTGGCAACCCAATTATCCTCTTGAATTACCTACAATCAACTCATTTTCAAATCAAGATTTAAGAGATTGGTTAAATTATCAAAGTGATTTCTTACCTCCAGCTATCTCTACAAATAAGGCAGAAACCGTTAGAGTGCTTTTAGATAAACAGGGTATTCCAGTACCAACGTTACGAAAGATTTGCGATATTTGTGGTTGTAATTGGTTTGAGCAGGAGAGCAAATGGTTACGCCTCTAGATTCCAAGCAGCTTATATATACAGGCATCAAACAACCGAAACCAGGAGAAAGCTACAAAGGTAAGCTCATCTACCCTTACTTGCCAAGTCAAAAACTAGTGGATGTTGTGAATCTAGCGATCTACTTAGGTCGTCCATTATTACTGAAAGGAGAACCCGGATGCGGCAAAACTCAATTAGCTTTTGCAGTTGCCTATGAGTTAGGGCTAGATTTTGAAGCTTGGTATGTAAAATCCACGAGTCGTGCCAAAGATGGATTGTATATTTATGATACGATTGGACGACTGCGCGATGCCCAATTAGCGGCATCTGGTTCTTTAACCATAGAAGAAAAGAAACGCTTTGATGACCCAACATCTTATATCCGTTTGGGACCTTTAGGTCGAGCTTTTACAAATCCAAAGCGTACAGTGGTTTTAATCGATGAGATTGACAAAGCGGACATGGATTTTCCAAATGATTTATTGCTGGAACTCGATGAGCAACTAATCAAGATTGAGGAGGTGCGAGAAAACGGGAGGGAGAAGGAAATTAAGGCGATTAATCCACCTATCGTTTTCATCACAAGTAACGATGAGAAAGATCTACCTGATGCCTTTTTGCGTCGGTGTTTATTTTTCTACGTTCATTTTCCCAGCTACGAAGAAATTGTTAAAATTGTAAAAAATCGTTTCCCTGATATTGCAGAGGAACTGGTAGACAAAGCTGTTTCTCGTTTCATGAAATTACGGGAAACTCTGGAGGGCGAATCAGGTAAATTCAGTAAGAATGTAAGTACCAGTGAGTTGCTCGATTGGGTTAAGGCAATGCAAAGAGATTCATTAAAAGACGTATTAAACAAGTTGTCCGGAGAATCCCACTTGCCCTACTTAGAGGTATTACTTAAAAGTTGGGACGCCCACAAGAATTATTTGAGGTTAAGTAGCGATCGTGAGTGACCCTGCACTGTTAGAATTATTCACATGTTTAAGGGAGGCAGGTCTTCCGCTGGGCTTGGAAGAGTATCATCTGCTTCTTCAGGCTGTTCACGCAGGGTTCGGTACTCGCGATCGCGACGCACTAGCTCAACTATGTCGTACCCTTTGGGTCAAATCCCAGCGAGAAGAGCAAATTTTTCAGGATTATTTTGATCAGATTATTCCAAATAAACTAGAACAAATTTATTTTCAAAACGAAACGGAGGACACTAGTTTAAGAACGAATCAAAAGGTACAACCAATTTCTAGGAAACGGGAATTCCGAATCCCACGTTTCCTGCTACTAGGATTGGCGCTCTGTATTGTTACCTTTGGCAGCCTATTTATCATAAAAAAATTCATTCCTCCGCCAAAAAAGGAAAGTAATTTAGCGTTCGGCAGCTTTCCTTTTTTTTATTCTGTCTTCACCGTCAATACAAGCGAAAAAGTAGCACGTATCAAAATTACCCGCACTGGTGATAAGCATGGGGTAATTAGTGCAAAATTAAATGTTGGGAAGAAATGTTTACCAAACGATTCCAATGAAGCTTCCCAAGATAGTGATACTTCTCCAATCAGGGATACCACCCAAAATATTGAATTTAAGGATGGCGAAGGTGAAATAACAATCCCGATCAAGCTTCTCAACAACGATAAAGCTGATTTTTTTCGGAAGTCTATTAACTTGTGCTTGACTGCTCCTCAAGGTGGAGTTAATCTTGATGAGCGAAGTAAAGCAACTTTAATCATCCAAAATAACGAATATTTGAGGAAAATACTTTATCAAGATATTTTGGAGTTGCTATTAACTATTTTTACCTGTATTGTTCTGCTACTTGTTGCTTGGAGGATGTGGAAAATTCGACAGACAGCCTCACCCAGAGATGAGGAGATCATTCCTGAGACTAACATTAACTTATCCAAAACGGTGCTTTCTCCTGAAGTCATTCGGACAATGGCTGATGAGATCGAAGTTGCTAAAGCAATTAGGCTATTGGACAACCAAAGCGAATTCCCCCTCATCGTTAACGATTTGCCTGTTACTCATCGACAAATAAAGCAAGGATGGCGTTATCTGCGTCGGTTTAGTCGTGAAGGTACACCTATTGAGCTAGATCTGGAAGCCACTATTCAAAAGGTTGCTCAGCAGGGGATTCTACTCAATCCTGTGTTGGTTCCACGACGTACCAACCGAATAGAACTCTTGCTTCTAATTGATCAAGATGGTTCAATGGTTCCATTTCATCACCTTTCCCAAGAGTTGGCAGATACCGCATCTCGAGGGGGGCGCTTCAGCCGAGTTCGGGTCTACTACTTTCACAACTGTCCGGATGAATATCTGTATCGCGATCGCTATCATTTAAATGCAGTTTCAATCGATGATTGTTTATCGAATTTGCCGCCATCAAAGACAGTTTGCTTGATTTTCAGCGATGCCGGGGCAGCCCGTGGTGGATTTAGTTCTAGGCGACGGCGGTTGACAAAATTCTTTTTAAAGGAGTTAGGGCAGTATGTACGCTATACTGCTTGGCTAAATCCAGTTCCTCGCCAACGATGGGAAAATACAACCGCCCATGACATTGCTGCTTTAGTTCCCATGTTTGAGGTGAATCGTCAGGAATTTTACAAAGCGATCAATGTCCTACGCGGACGGCATCAACCGTTGGGGGATTCATTGCGCTAATATGAATAATTATAGTGCTTTACTGCCGGAAAATCGCTCTCACGAAATCGAGCAGACGATCGCATCATTCCAGAGACAATTTACTGAAGCCCATGTGTATCTGGTCTACCATGCTGCTTTGCCAATCGCCCTCACGCCACATTTGACCTACTGTATATGGGCAACTTTTCAGATGGACATCAAAAACCAGGACTTGAAGGTGCCGTGGATCGCAGTGGCAGATTTGCTACTCTCTCCGCTCTGCAAAGAGGTAGGATATGAGCTATATGAGATGGATGCCGATTTACGCAATTACCTACTAGACCAAATGATTCATCATCCTAGCTTCGGTCAGAAGCGTGTTGAGGAATTAGCCCATTTTTTGCTGTCCTACGTACAGCGAGAGTTGAATCACTCTAAACCATCGACACAAACTCTAGCTCAGGCTCAACGTTGGACGGCACTTGCTTATGTTTATCCTGAAGCTGTCGCCCATGATTTAGCTACCAAGCTTACCGAATTAAAGCTCAGTGAAAAAACTGAATGGCTCCGGATGACATCGTTAACGGAAACGATAGCAACTCCTTTGCGTAAGGCTCATTTTGAATCCCTTTTAACTTATCTTCAGGGGATGCGCGAACTGGCTCGTGGCAATCATATTCAAGCAGAATCAACCCTAAAATCCTTGCCAGCTCATCATAATCGAATAGTTGTAGCAGGAGTCACCTTACCCATTCCTGAGTTTCAAGACGCTAATTGGAATATCAGCCCAATTGTATCCAAAGCCCCTTCTCTAAAGTCATTTAGATTTGAGACAGTTAAACTGATTTGTCAACCCCGCTTTATGCGCTTGGGATTGCGGTGGGTAATTGATCGAAGCGAACAACAAGCAACGCTGTTTTATGAGAGGTTAGAGGGACAGGTTACGCTAGAAATAGTGCGTATACCAGAGGGCAACTACTGGATGGGAACTGCAAATAAGGAGGGAGACTATCGCGAACGCCCTCAACACCCGGTTTCCATTTCGTCCTTCTTTATGAGCCGTTTTCCTGTGACGCAAGCCCAATGGCGGGCAATTGCCAAGACTACCAAAGTCCGGATTGAACTGAATCCCGATCCCTCTTCTTTTAAAGGTGATAATTTACCTGTAGAACACATTACCTGGTTTGAGGCGATCGAGTTTTGCGAGCGCTTGCAGTTGCAGACCGGGAAGCCCTATCGTTTACCCAGCGAAGCAGAGTGGGAATATGCTTGTCGAGCAGGGACAGAAACCCCATTTTACTTTGGCGATACTATTTCTCCTCAACTTGCCAGTTATGATGGAAGCAAACGATATCGTTCTGGTCCAAAAGGGCAAGCAAGCAAACAAACCAGTGAAGTAGGTTCCCATAGCGCAGCTAATGCTTTCGGGCTAGATGAGATGCATGGCAACGTGTGGGAATGGTGTGCTGACCATTGGTATGACGACTACACAAATGCACCAGAAAACGGAAGTGTCCGAATTACCAACAACCGAGTTTCACCTAGAGTTATACGGGGTGGTTCCTGGATAAATGAACCTAGTATATGTCGTTCTGCCTATCGTAACGGTATTCCTCCTGGTAACAAAGTGCTTACGATTGGCTTTCGGGTAGCAGTATCATTACACGAAGCATATCTCAAATGATTTTGTAAAGATTAAGCATCTTTTATTACCGTTTATAAACTAAAACTTTGTAAATTTTTATTCAGAAGTACCCTAATGGGTACTGTTAACATTAAGCAAAACTTTTATACTATTGCTAAGGCTATATTGACGATGAGAGAATATGCTCTATGAGTATCCTTTATGATCTTCAGAATAAAAAACTTGGATTGTTTGAATTAATAGCAATGGGTTTCGATTTATATCTAAATAATTTCCGAATTTTTGTTAGCCTTCTATGCACGTACTTGCCTTTCGTAATCATTATAAATATTATTGCGCCATACGCCCTTTTCAATCTTAGTTTATTAATTTTATATTATTCCATATTTCTGTTTTTTCTTATACTTGTGCTTCCATTCTACACTACTGCTCTTGCTATTCTTACAGAAAGGTTCGTCATGGCGGAGAAACCTCAACTTAAAATTGTATTTAAGCGAATTTTGCATCGTATTTTACCTTTAATCGGTTTGAATATAAGATGTGGTATCATTTATTTTTTACGATGTTTGTTGCTAATTGTTCCAGGTATTATTTATATTGTAAACAATGGTTATTATGCTAATGCTCTTATTCTCCGAGATCAAAGAGGTAAAGCAGCGTTTCAATATAGCAGATCCCTAGTTAAAGGAAATTGGTGGAGGGTGTTTTTCTTGAACTTATTAAGTTTTATAACTGTTGTCGGCTTACAGGCAATTATGAATAAAATTCTAAGTAGTGTTATTGCAAACTCTCCAATATTAATTAGTGTTCTTTCCATTACACTAGCGAACTTAGTTAGTCTTGGAGTAGTAATTAGTGGAGTTTTGCTCTTTCTTAACTTAGATTTTCAAAAACGTTAATAGAAGAAGTAAATCTTTTTAAGCTGAAACTTATGATATAAATATGGTTGACTCATCTGCTCTGACTATTTTATTTTTAGCAGCAAATCCATTAGAAACTTCTCAATCGCGTTTAGAGCAGGAAGCGCGAGATATTAGTGAAGGGTTACTAAGAGCACAACATCGCGATCACTTCAAATTTGAACAACGATGGGCGGTACGTCCTAGAGATATTCGACTCGCCCTTCTAGAATGCAATTCTCAAATCGTCCATTTCGCCGGACAACGCAAACAGAATGGGGTATTAGAAAGCCAGAGAAAGATGGCTCCGGAGTCTAGTACCTTTGCAGAAGCAAAATTTAAGCAGGAAGAAGAAGGATTAGCATTTCAAGATGAGACTGGGCAAGTTCGTCTTATTCCTACCAATGCCCTTGCAGATTTGTTTAAGTTATTTTCGGATCAAGTGAAGTGTGTTTTGTTGAATGGTTGTTACACAGAGGAACAAGCGAAGGTCATTGCACAACACATTTCTTATGTGATTGGGATGAAGCAATCTATTACCGATGAAGCAGCTCTAGAATTTGCTCTGGGATTTTATGATGCGTTAGGAGCTGGTCGATCAATGGAGTTTGCTTATAATCTGGGTTGTACAGCAATTCAAATAGCGGGCTTGCCTGAGCATTTGACTCCTGTTCTCTATAAAAAGTCAGAATCAAATTCTATTTCTACGCAAAATGGTTCTTCTGCGTTAGGTACTAATTTACTTGATGGTGCAACTCAAACACTGCCCTCCAAGCGACGTGTCCAAGAAAAACGTGAAGACTTAGAAGAAGAGTATGAGGAGATTCGTAAGAAGTTGAAATGGTTGAAGAAAGAATGGACTATTAAAACTGATTCGGAAGCTAAATACGAGCTTTCACAGCGAATTGAGCAGTATGAAGTTCAATTGCAAAATATTGCAGATTTGCTTGAGCAATTGGAGAAACAATAAGAGGTCATAGCGGGAGAAATTGCCATTTGAGCAAAAGTATACGCACTCAGTGCTGTTGTAGCCACCCCCATTCATTCAGCCAACAAAAATCAATGAGTGCGGTTGCGTCAAGAATTGTTCCATTAAGCGACTGCATAAACCTCATTTTCAAGACGACGCACCCGCAGATGTTCAACGGTTAGATTAAGAAGTTCCGCAGCCTTCATTTCGGAAATTTTGCCCAATTTTAAGGCATTCCAAATCAAAAACTCATACCGTTCATTTTCTGGAAATTCAAGGGCTTCAAGGGCTGGTGGTAATTCCATTACCTCGTGAATAGATACACCTCCTGAACGCTTTTTATAAATTGCACAAATTTTAGCTTTCTCTTTTTCGTAATCAATAATTCCCATTGATGCTAAACGGTTCAAGATGACTTGGTAACTTACTCGAAAATGCCGCTTGAGTTTAACAATATCCTGAACGTAAGCATACATCCGCTCAAATTCAGTTTGGGGAACAAGTAGATGAGATGCGAAGTAATCAGCAACGTTATTAAGTGCTTTTTCTTCTTCTTTGGTTCCTTCCTCAATTAGAGGAGCCACTGCGTTGCTCTGGTTTCCAGAGTTGAAGCAAGTGGCGTTGTCTTGGTACTCAACTCGGTGGAAGATCAGGTGTCCAATCTCCTGTGCCAGTGTAAACAATTGACGTTCAATTGTGATGTTATAGGTGTTTACCAAGACGAAAGCACCCTCAGTATCACTATAGGCACTTAGACCAAAGAAACCTTGAATAGGAATAGATGAGCGTAAAACTTTTAAGCCGATTTCTTCCACAGCTTGAAACAGGTTAGCAATGGGAGCCTCTCCCAATCCCAAACGGTGGCGAAACTGAGCGGCAATTGCTTGAATGCGTTTTTCATTGCCTTCTACTTGATAACAAGGTGTACTTTCTGGCGTGTAGGGAGGATCGCCAACGGCTTGTTCTAGAGCGTTGTAAGTTTGTAGCATTCGTAGCACTTGGGCTGCAAACTGGGCATTTTTACCCAATGTCCCATGAGCGCGGAACCGAAAGTTAGGTAATCCAACGCTTGGTGAGCTGAGTAAGTCATCAAGTGTAACGCCCAAAACACGAGCCAGATCAGAGAGAATCTTGCTGTCTGGTAAGGTTTTGGCGTTCTCGTAGTTGTTTATGCTCTGGCGAGTTACCCCAGTAGTTGCAGCAAGTTGCTCTTGAGACAAGCCCAGACTTTTACGGTAGCGGATTAGGTTCGCAGCGATGATCTCTTTCATGACTGATTATTTCCTGCTGTCTTCAGCGGCGATCGCACAGCGTCCCAAAGGGAAGGAGCATCGCTCTTAGTTTGGAGGGAGATGTAAAAGAATTTGTCAAAGTTTTGATATTCTTTTCTCTAATTATACTAGAAAATGTCAAAGCTCTTTTACATCCTAACAAGGCAGGAGTGTATTAATATCTAGCAATCCTGAAAACAGGCTTTTTTTTAATGCTAGTTGCTCATTCCGATACCTCACCAATCCACCCTGGCACAAATTTCCGACTTTTTTTACCTGTTCCATGCTATTTACTATTAAAAAACCTGATGACCATAAAGTCTGAAGACCCGTAGAATGATAAGATTAACAACTTATATGAATGAAAAATATCAGTAAACTAGCTAAATTGAATGGACGATAACACAAAAAAAGAAGAATTCAGCTATGCTTATGTAAAATTACTTACTTCTGTAAGCGGTCTTATTGTAACTGATGCAAGTAGAGCGCTAGATAATGCAGGCGTAGACATAACTATTAGGTAAAGACAATGCGTAATTTGATGTACTCTAATGACAAGTACATATCTCCAAATCAACTAGTTACATATTTGGAAAAATCTGGATGGAATAAAATAAAAGAAGCAGAGGGTATATCTGCCTGGATATATAGTAGAGCAGATAAAAAAATTGGAATTTTTGTACCTTTAATGGACGATTTTGTGGATTATAGAGAAAGAATTTTAGAAGTTTTAGATACTCTGGAAGAAGTTGAAAGGTAACTTTTCACTTCCCCCTAAAAACAAGAGTCAAGAAACAGCAGGAATAGAAGGTGGAGAAAAGCCCTTACGACGT
>NZ_JACXAE010000074.1 GCF_014698965.1 Iningainema tapete BLCC-T55 | reverse complement strand
TGTCCGCCGCCAAAGCCGCCGGAACCGCCGCCAAAGCCGCCTTGTCCACCAGCTTGTCCACCGCCGAAGCCACCTGAGCCGCCACCGAAGCCACCTGAGCCGCCACCAGTTTGTCCGCCGCCAAAGCCGCCGGAACCGCCGCCAAAGCCGCCTTGTCCACCAGCTTGTCCACCGCCGAAGCCACCTGATCCGCCACCGAAGCCGCCTGAACCACCGCCGAAGCCACCTGAGCCGCCACCGAAGCCGCCTGAACCACCGCCGAAGCCACCTGAGCCACCGCCGAAGCCACCTGAGCCACCGCCGAAGCCGCCTGAACCACCGCCGAAGCCGCCGGAACCGCCGAAGCCGCCTTGTCCGCCGCCGCCACTAGAGCCACCGGAGCCACTAGAGCCACTGAAACCGCTAAATCCTGCCATTATCAGATAATCCTCTTTCTACTGGGAAAATTAAGGTGAGAAAACAAAAACTTCACGCAGACGATGATAAGTCTGCATATTAAAGCGAATTACTTCTTTAAACTGGTTGAAAAAGTTACCTGCTACGTGGTTAAAAAGCTTATTAAGTTGGCATTTTGAACTGTTTAAGTTGACTATATCGCGTAAAGAGTAAACAATATTACCAACACCTACTATTAAATTAGTTTAAGCTCGTAATTGCAATAAAATATTTTTCGATCAATCTGCCGATATTTTAGATTTTTTAGATTATTGGCTGCGTGAAAGTACTTTAAAAATAAGTAAAAATAAAAACTTAGGTGTGTTGTTTGAGGCTGAGCATCAAACAATGCATTCCCAGCCAGAGGCTGGGAACGAGGAGAGGTACTATGAAGTACGAGATAGGAGACAGAATCAAGATAGTTCCTGACTCCTGTCTGTTCTACATAGAAGCTACTAATGCAGGCTCAGATTCCCAACGACCAACTACTTTGCCAATCACTGACATTTCTTGAACTAAGCGGTCAAACTTATCTGGTGTGAGGGATTGGGGTCCATCAGATAGAGCTTTAGCAGGATTGGGGTGAACTTCAATCATCAAAGAATCTGTACCAGCAGCGATCGCCGCGAACGCCATAGGCGCAACATACTCAGATTTACCAGTACCATGACTTGGGTCAACCATGATTGGTAAGTGAGTAAGTGTCCGCAATACAGGAATCACTGACAAATCTAGAGTGTTACGAACATATTTGGAATCAAAAGTTCTAATTCCCCGTTCGCAAAGAATTACATTTGGGTTACCAGCAGCCAGGATATATTCTGCAGCCATTAACCACTCATCCATTGTTGCCGACATACCGCGCTTGAGCAGCACAGGCTTATCTTGAGCGCCTACTTTTTTCAGCAGGGAGAAGTTTTGCATGTTTCTCGCGCCGATTTGGATCACATCAGCCACTCTATATAGTGCTGGTAGATCGGCAGCATCCATCAGTTCTGTGATAATACCTAAACCAGTAGCTTCACGCGCTGCTGCTAACAACTCTAAAGCACTCTCTCCATGTCCTTGGAAAGCATAAGGTGAAGAACGAGGTTTGTATGCCCCTCCACGGAGAAACTTAGCGCCAGCAGCTTTAACCCGCTTTGCTGTTTCTATGATCATTGTTTCATTTTCCACAGAGCAAGGTCCTGCAGTGATCACAATCGGATGATTTTCACCGATATAGACATCGCCATTGGGAGTAGGAACTACAACTTCACTGGGTTCTCCATAACGGTATTCCCGACTAACGCGCTTAAAGGGACGCTCTACTCGCAATACTTGCTCAATCCAAGGGCTTGCTTCTTGGATTTGCATAGGGTCCATAGTAGCAGTATCGCCAATCATTCCCAAGATAACTTTCTGCTGTCCAACGCTCTTTTCTACAATTACTCCCCAATTTTCTTGCAGATCTTGGCTGATGCGGGTAATTTCCTCAGCAGGTGTACCGCTTTTAATTACGACAATCATCTGTTTTTCTCCCTCAAGTTAATTAGAATTGTTAATTGTTGATTGCTAATGGTTAATTGCTATTAGCCATTAGCCGTTAGCTATTAGCTATTACCGCAAAAATTCAGCTAGTTGCTCTAGCTTTTTCCACGCTTCGCCGCTTCGTAAAACTTGTTTAGCGAGACTAATATTCTTCACGCAAGCCTCTTTGATGTTGCTTGCTCCCACTTCACCAGCCCAAAGAGCTAGTGACGCATTTAAAGCAACCACATCTTGTTGTGCTTGTGTACCTTTACCTTGAAGAACTCGCTTCAATATTTCTGCATTTTCGTCAACATCTCCACCTTGCAATGCTGATGTTGGTGCAGGAGTTAAACCTACTTCTTCTGGTTTAATTACTACTTGACTCACTTGCTGATTATACAGCACAGCTAAGTCTGTGGCATCTGCCAATCCAGCTTCGTCTAATTTTTCTCTTCCATATAGTGCGATCGCTCGACGAGTACCTAGTTGCGATAATGCACTAGCCACTGTCTCAATTAAAGCTGGATTGTACACACCGATAATTTGTCCTGTTGGTTGCATGGGATTTACCAAAGGACCAAGCAAGTTAAATATAGTACGTACTTTTAAAGTTTTTCTCATAGCAGCTACCGACTTTAGCGCCGGATGCCAACCAGGAGCAAACAAAAAAGTAATCCCAACTTCGTCAACTGCCGCTCTAACTTTTTCGGGAGCAGCATTAAGATTTATACCTACAGCTTCCAGTACATCAGCGGAACCAGTTTTGCTAGATGCCGAACGATTACCGTGCTTAGCTACTTTCACTCCAGCTGCTGCGGCAACAAAAGCTACTGCTGTAGAAATATTAAAGGTAGAAGCTCCGTCCCCGCCTGTACCGCAAGTATCAATTAGGGGTGTGGCAGGTAGGGTGTGGGGAATAGAAAGTTGTTCGTGTCCTCCTATACAGAGAGATTGCAGAACACCTACCATACCTACTAATTCTGCTGGGGAAACTCCTTTGGCTTGAATTGCCACCAAAATTGCCCCTGTAATTACTGGCGGAATCACATCTGTTAGCCAACCTTGCATTAAATCAGCTGCTTGGTTAGTTGTTAATGATTGATGATCGAGTAATTGTTGTAATAATGATGACCAGTATCCAGGCGCGGAAATTTGGGGAGTGTTGCCAATCACTTGAGTTGCTGTTACCATTACCAATGCGTGGATTTTAGATTTGTGGTTTGGGATTAACTTCGTAACCTAGTAAGTAAGTAAAATTAGACATAAAAAACACGCTTATGTTTGTAGTAGGTGCTTTAGCACTCAGAGTAAGTAGGGCTAAAGCCCTGACTACAAACGAAAGTGCCTTAATCCTGATTCAGGGCTTTGGCAACAGTTTGCACATCTTTGTCACCTCTGCCTGAACAGTTGATCACAATTCGGGGACTACCTTGTAGTTGAGGACAAAGCTTTTCTAGATAGGCGATCGCGTGAGCAGTTTCCAAAGCCGGAATAATCCCTTCCAATTTTGATAGACGCTGCAACGCCTCTAGAGCTTCCGCATCTGTCACACTATAGTACTCAGCACGACCCAGATCCTTCAAAAAGCTATGTTCAGGACCTACACCAGGATAATCTAAACCAGCACTAATCGAATGTGCTTCGGTTACTTGACCATCATCATCTTGCAGTACATAACTCATCGCACCATGCAAAACTCCGACTCTTCCTTTAGTTAGAGTTGCTGCGTGCTTATCGGTGTTAACACCTTCGCCTGCTGCTTCTACACCAATAATACGCACCGATTCATCTTGAACAAAATCGTAGAACAATCCGATCGCATTAGAACCACCACCAACACAAGCCAAGAGAATATCTGGTAGCCCAGACCATTTTTCTTGACATTGTACACGAGTTTCCTTACCAATTACTCGATGGAAATCACGTACAATCATTGGGTAAGGATGAGGACCTGCCACAGAACCTAATATATAGTGGGTTGTTTCTACGTTTGTTACCCAATCCCGAATTGCTTCAGAAGTAGCATCTTTAAGTGTTCCAGTTCCTGCTTCTACTGGACGCACTTCTGCGCCCATCAACCGCATCCGAAACACATTTAGGGCTTGACGTTGCATATCGTGAATACCCATGTAAATCACGCACTGCAAACCAAACCGGGCGCACACTGTAGCAGTTGCTACACCGTGCTGACCTGCTCCGGTTTCAGCAATGATGCGCTGTTTGCCCATACGCTTTGCCAGCAATACCTGTGCTAAAGCATTATTAATTTTGTGCGCACCGGTATGATTTAAATCTTCCCTTTTTAAGTAAATTTGTGCTCCAGTGCCATCAGGTCTAGCGTAGTGTGCTGTCAGACGCTCAGCAAAATACAATGGACTAGGACGACCCACATAGTCACGTAGTAAACCTTGAAGTTCTGCTTCAAAATCAGGTTCACCACAGTACTGCTTAAATGCTGCTTCTAATTCACTCAAAGCTGGCATTAAGGTTTCAGGAACGTATTTACCCCCGAACTTGCCAAATCTACCCAAAGAGTCGGGCGCACTTTGTGCGGAAGCTATTTTCTCACTAATATCTGGAGTGCTAACCACTGGTTAAAATCCTCTCGCCTTCAAATGTGTTTGTTACTTTTTGCTCGTTTATTGAGGGAATGTCGTTGACTGTTAAGTATCAACTTCCAATCCTTGTAAATGTGCTTTTACGCAGAAAAACTTAGACAGTAGCTACTGCTGGAGTAATTGCCGCTTTTAATTCTTGACAAAATTGTTCAATAGCTTGCAATCCTTCTTCACGACTACCAGTTGCTAACCGTTTGACAAAGGCACTACCAACAATTACTGCATCTGCGCCCCAATCCATTACCTGATGAGCTTGATCGGCTCCAGAGATACCAAAGCCTATGCCAATAGGTTTATCGGTTACGCTGCGCATATCTGTGAGCAAATTCTTCACACGATCTTGGATTTGTGTACGCATTCCTGTAACGCCAGTTACACTTACCAAGTAGATGAAGCCTTGAGAATATTTAGCAATTGCTTCAATTCTTTCTTTAGAACTAGTAGGAGCTACCAATAAGATTACCTCAATGCCAAATTCCGCCGCATTGTTAATTAATTCTTCTGCTTCTTCTAGTGGTAAGTCTGGCACTACCAAGCCTTTTGCCCCAGCATTAGCAATGCGTGCTAAAAATGACTTAACGCCCAGGTTCAAAATAGGATTATAGTAAGTAAATAAAATTACGGGTGCTTTTAATTCTGGACTAACAGCTTCAAGCATTTCCAGTACATGCTCTAACTTAGTTCCATTTTGTAAAGCACGAGTTGCAGCAGCTTGAATTACAGGGCCATCAGCTAATGGATCCGAGTAAGGAACACCTAATTCAAGAAAGTTAGCACCATTGCGGTCTAAAATACGTAAAGCTTCTTTTGTTGTTTCTAAATCAGGATCTCCAGCTGTTACAAATGGAATCAATGCACACTGTTTACTAGCTCTTAAAGATTGAAAGTGCTGGGAAATAGAAGTCATAGAATTTTGGATTTTGGATGCGTTGATTTTGGATTGCTGTAGAGACATTCCACCGGAACGTCTCCACATTGGTACAGCAATTTTATCGTGTAAAGCCGCGTCTTTTTTACGCGGGGTTGTTCAGCAGAATCCGCGTAGCTTGCTCAACATCTGGTTGCTTGACTAAAGATTCTCCGACTAGAACCGCACGCGCACCAGATAAAGCTACTATGGCTAAATCTGCTGGTGTATACAAACCAGATTCACTTACCGCCGTAATGCCGCGTAACTGCTCTTGCCTTTGTGTTAGTAGCTCTTGAGTGATACCTACATCTACTGTAAAATTTTGTAAGTTACGGTTGTTAACTCCCACTAAACGTGCATCTTCAAGTTTCAGTACTCGATCCAGTTCTTCAAGAGTATGAACTTCGATCAGAGCGTTCATACCCAAATCATGAATGAGGCGCAAGAAGTCCTGAAGTTGCTCATCGGTGAGAATGGCAGCAATCAGCAGTACAGCATCTGCACCTGCAGTACGTGCTAGATATATTTGATATGAGTCAATAATGAACTCTTTACATAGCAATGGTAAATCTACGTGTTTTCTGACTGCACGTAGATTTTCAAACCCACCTTGAAAGAACTTTTCATCAGTGAGGACAGATAGACAAGCAGCACCACCACGTTCGTAAGCTTGAGCGATCGCCACTGGATCAAAATCAGCCCTGATTATACCACGACTCGGTGATGCTTTTTTCACCTCAGCGATTAAGCTGGGATTACTAGGACTTTGTTGCAGTGCTTGGAGAAAATCTCTCACCGCCGATGCAGCATTCAGTTGTTTTTGCAATGCAACTAAAGGTATATCTTGTTGCATTTGTGCAACTTCTTGTTTCTTGTGCCATACAATTTCATCAAGAATATGGCGGGCACGGGCTTCAGTGGTAGTAGCAACTGGTTGTTTCATATACCTAACTAACAACTAACGGCTGTTGAATTGCGGTGTATGTACGCACCACATTTTGAATAATGGAAAGACCTACTCCTCCATTTAAGGTCATGATGGATTCTGGGTGAAACTGTACTGCGGCAATTGGCAGTGTTTCATGCTCGATCGCCATAATTACGTCATCATCAGAAATCGCTGTTACCTTTAATTCTGTCGGCAATCTTTGTGGTAAAGCAAACAAAGAATGATATCTGCCTACGGAGAAAGATTGCTCTAAACCATTGAACGTAACTGAATTTGGTTCAGTGACAAAAATCCGTGAAGATTTACCGTGCTGAGGGTAGTGGAGAACTCCTAATTCTCCGCCAAAAGCTTCTACAATACCTTGCAATCCCAGACAAACGCCAAAAATTGGGATTTGACGACGTACACATTGTAACACTACTTCTGGAACTCTAAATTCACTTGGTCTACCAGGACCTGGAGAGAGAACAACCAAGTCAGGACGTTCTAGATCAAAAAGTGATTCAGAAAAGCCGTGACGTAGTGTTGTCACACTTGCACCAGTTTGACGAATGTAGTTAGCTAGTGTGTGAACGAAAGAATCTTCGTGATCGATAAGCAAGATACGCTTGTTTAGCGAAATGTTTGGGGTAGTTACACTTAATTGTTTCGTATTATTCTGGTCTGTGACAAGAGTATGTTTAGCACGATGAATTGTCTCAAATAAAGCAGCCCCTTTTGTCATTGTTTCTTGTTCTTCTGCTGCTGGTGTGGAGTCATAGAGGACTGTAGCACCTACTCTTACCTCAGCGATGGAATCTTTGAGACGAATAGTTCGTAATATTAATCCTGTGTTGAAGTCACCGTTAAAGTTTAGATAGCCAACTGCTCCACCATACCAGCGTCTTGCACTACGCTCGTGGTTTTCCAGGAATTGTATTGCCGATCGCTTGGGTGCACCTGTAACTGTCACTGCCCAGGTATGGGTAAGAAAAGCGTCTAGGGCATCAAACTCAGGTCTTAGTAAACCTTCAACGTGATCTACTGTATGAATCAGATGACTGTATAATTCTATTTGCCGACGACCAATTACTCGTACTGATCCAGGCTCACAAATCCGCGATTTATCATTGCGATCCACGTCAGTACACATTGTCAACTCAGCTTCTTCTTTACCTGAGTTAAGTAACTGCCGAATTTGCTCAGCATCATCTAGAGCATCTTGTCCCCTACTAATCGTGCCACTGATTGGGCAAGTTTCTACACGCCTACCTTCGACGCGCACAAACATTTCTGGTGATGCGCCAATCAAATACTCTCCACCAAGATTGAATATGAAACCGTAGGGACTAGGATTGATTTGCTGTAGGGTTTGGAATAGCTTGGTTGGTGGCTCGGAACATGCTTCAAAGAAGCTTTGAGACGGCACAACTTCAAATAAATCACCCCGGCGGAAGTAATCTAAAGCTAGTTCAACTTGGCTTGCATACTCTCCTCTTTGATGATCGCTTGCTTGTTCTGGAACAAGACGCTCTCCTCTATAATCAATTGATTCGCCTGTTCTCGGGAGATTTTTTGTTGTGCCATGGGCTAAAACAAAATCGTATTGAATACGATAGGCGCGTTGCAAGTAGTAGTCAACAACTACCAGTTCATCAGGTAGATATAGTACTAAGTCTCTTTGATCTGCAGCACGGGACAAACGTTTGGCTATTGGTTCAAACTGAAGCACTAAGTCGTAACCAAATGCACCATAAAGTCCAAGATGCTCATCTTCATCACTAGAGAATGTGTGTAAAATTTCCCGAATAACTGTGAAAGCTGAAGGCTGCTTGCTACGCTCTTCTTCTGCAAATAGTTGCGTTCCCGACTTCACCAACCCGGTAATGTATTCGTCACCGATTGTAACTTGTTGCAGTTGAGAATGGTTGGACAAACGCTTTGCTAGCACTGCCAATAGCATTTTACCCCTAGCATTCAGGGCTGTAATTGTGAATGCTTTCTCCTTTGTTGTTAACTCCAAAGGGGGATTGACAAATCCTATCGCCCATCTTTTGTAACGTCCTGGATATTCATAGCTGCTTTTTAGTAGTCCTCCACGTTGAGAATCCAGGTGAAACAAAATCTCTTCAATGGCGGTGTCTATCTTCACCTCTGTGATGGAGCGTGAGATTTGCACACCACCAAGGGTTGTGTAGGAATAGTCTTCAACAATCATGGGTTTCTCTAGATTACGGTTTTAGTTAAGGGATGAGAAGATGAGTGCGGTTTTTTCATTCTCACGCAAAGGCGCAAAGGTACAAATAACTCCTTAGCATCTGGTGCGTTTTTGCGTGAGATTTTCATCCCACGTAATATACGACGCCTAATTTCTTATAATTATGCAAAGCATAGTTGCGTTCAACCTCATCCAGAAGCTTACCTATGAGAGTTAAGGTTAATGGTTAACACTCAGGGGGCTAGTGGATGTATTTCAGATTTGAACTTTTCTAAGCATGAGTTCAGAGTACTAAATTGTTACTAACTGATACATGAACAATTTTTCGTTAGAAGTATCAGTTTTTTTGCTTTTTCAACTTTAATTAATACTTTTCTCACAAAGGGGTAAATAGCTTGAATTGGCTTCCTCCTGGGGTTAGATTCGGGAGGTGGAGCCTCATAAAAGACATTCCCTGGCTCTGCCAGGGAACGACAATACTGGTTATAATTTTGACTATTATTTATAAATATGTCCGAGAATTAACTGATAAACGTCAGTTGCTTCTACTGATGAGGAATTTAGCAAGTGAGTTTGTTGAGTAATAAATAGAGGTTGATCGGCACTATTGGTAGTTACACAACCGTGAGAACCTTTTACTAGGGAAGCATCTAGAGGAATGACATCCATTAAGTAGCGGAAACCAAGTTGTTTTTTTAGTAGTTTGATTCCTATTTTTAGTTTGGGATTTTTGAGTTGGGGATCAACGAATAACTCTACAGGATCGTACCCAGGTTTACGATGGATATCAACTGTTCTGGCAAAATCGGGAGCTTTGTTGTCATCTAGCCAATAATAGTAAGTGAACCAAGCATCTGGCTCGGCTACGGCTACTAATTCTCCTGATCTAGGATGATTTAAATGGTGTTTTGGCTGAGAAGTTTCGTCTAAGACGTAGGCAATTCCATCGGTGGCTTCGAGTAGCGATCGCACTTTGGTAATGTAAGATGGATCGTTAACGTATACGTGAGCAATTTGATGATCGGCTACAGCAAATGCAATACTAGCGCCTGCATCTAACAGTTCTCTTCCTAGTTCTTCGCGCACGGTAATCAAGCCGTGTTCCCGGAGCATTTGATTGATGTGAATGGGTTTGGATACTTTTGTAATGCCGTATTCTGACAAAACGATGACTGAAGCCCCGCGCTTTTGGTAGTATTCGATTAAATCACCACAAACGCTATCAATTTCTTGTAAATCTTGTGCTACTAAATCTGGATCGGGACCAAGTTTTTGTAAACAATAATCTAGATGGGGTAGATAAATTAGTGTCAAAGTTGGGTTATGATGTTCTTCTACCCACTTTGCTGATGCGGCAATCCACTTTGTGGAGTCTATGGATGTGTTAGGACCCCAAAATTTGAAGAGGGGAAATTGTCCTAGTTCTGTTTGGAGTGGCGATCGCCATTCTTGTGGTTGAGTATATATATCAGGCAGTTTCCGACCATCGGCTGGATACATGGGTCGGGGGGTGATAGCATAGTCTACTGATGAGTACATATTGTACCACCAGAATATGTTGGCGCAGGTGAAGGATGGGTCTATGGTACGTAGTTTGTCCCAGATTTTGGGGGCTTGAACGAGTTTGTTGGACTGTCGCCAAAATTTCACTTCGCACTCGTCTCGGAAGTACCAGCCGTTGGCGACGATGCCATGTTCGGATGGTAGTTTGCCTGTGAGGTATGTTGCTTGTGCTGTACAGGTGACTGCTGGTAGTACGGGTGTGATGGCGGCTGTTTTTCCACTTGCTGCCCACTGGGATAGTGATGGTGTGTGCTTGCCTAAGAGTTTGGGTGTGAGTCCGACTACGTTGAGTACAACTGTTTTGTTCATGATTATAAACCGCCAAGACGCCAAGAACGCCAAGTAATATTAGCCTGCGAAGGCAGGCTCTAGCCTGTGGGTAAACAAAGATAATACCCATTCATATTCTCGCTCAATTGATGCGGGTAATTCTAGTTTCATTTGTTGGGGTAATACTTCCCAGGTGTAGGTTTCTATTTCTAGGTGGTTACAGAAGTTGTTGGTTTTGAGTAGGTTTAGTGTGTGAATTATGTCTGTTTGGGTGGATTGGAATAGTTGGTAATCGCTGATGAAGATGGGAACGTGGAAGTGAATGCGCCACTGAGAAGCTGTGGTGTTTTCTAGGTGTGGTAGGGCTGCTTCTAAGTCTGGATAATGACGTAATCTTCTGTTGGGTTCGCAAGCAATTACTTGGTGTAGGTATGTAGATTCTGCGAAGGGGCGTAATCTTTCTGTTAGTTGATGGCGCTGTTGGATGTCTGTTGGTATGTCTACCTGCAATGCAGCGCTAATTTGAATTTTGCCGATTTTAATTCCTGCTGTTTGGAATTGTTGGAGCACTGATGCGGGGTTTTCGTATTCTACGGCGAAGTGGCAGGTGTCGTAACAAATTTGTACGTGGTTTAGTATATGAGTTTCGGCTGTCTCTGGGGATATTCCTAGTTGTTTGGCTAGGTATGCTCCTCCAGTTGGTAGTAAATGTGTTTGGAAGTAATCAACTACTTCGGCGGCGTTTTCTATTAGTCCGTCTGGTTCTGGTTCAAGATTTATGTGTAGTATTTTACCTGTCTTGTCACGGATGCGAACCATTTCCGCTACTGCTTGTGCTATGTGTAAAGTGGCACTATTAATAATTGATGTTTGGAAGAGTTGATTTCCTTTGAACCAGGGTTTGTATGATAATGGTAGTGTGGAAATGCTTCCTTCCATGGAAGGAGGTAGTAGTTCTGCTAGGATTTGAATTAGTCTTTTTGTGTAGTCTAGACGTTCTTGTAAGGACCAGTCTGGGGCATAAACTTGGTCTTTGACTATTTGTCGGTGAAATCCTCCGTAGGGAAATCCATTCAGTGTAAATACGTATAGTTCTTGTTCGCTAAGCCAAGATTTAAAGTCCGTTAGGGTGTCTCCTTGCAGGAGTTCTCTGGCTGCTACGTCTGCTAAGCGTAATCCAATGCCGAAGGGTTTTTCTGGAGCTAGTTTTGCTTTGAGCGGGGGAATGTATTGCTTTAAGTTGGCAAAGACTTGGCTCCATTCTTCACCTGGGTGTATGTTGGTGCAATAGGTTAGGTGTATGTTGCGATCGATTTTCATATTATTTCCTGCGATTTAAATCGCACGCTAAGAGCAAAAGTCCTCTAAAGAGGACTAGTAATTTGTCAATCTTGCTTTAATAGGTTCGTAGTCAGCGCTTAAGCGCTTATTACAAACTATACTAACTCTCAGCACTCGGTACTTAGTACTTTGATTGCTTCTCTGTACAAAGGTAGATTGACTTCGTGAACTTCTATGCCTTTGCCGACGCTTTGCAACAATGTTATGGTTAGTTCTCCTCCTAAGTGTTCGCGAAATTCGGAAAGTCCTCTGAATAAGTTGCGGGGATGCTCTGGTTGTGATATGTGTTCGGCTAGTTCTGGTATGTACAGTGTAAAGCCAAGTGCTGATAGGGTTTTGATGATTTTGCGCCACTCTAGGCGAGAAATCATTCCTAGTAGGTAGGAATAGGTGCTATCTAAGGCAATCCCTATGGCTACTGCTTCGCCATGACGCAGGCTGTAGTTTGTTAACTGCTCTAATTTATGTGCTGCCCAATGTCCGAAGTCTAGGGGGCGGGATGAACCCATTTCAAAGGGATCGCCTGCGTTGGCGATGTGTTGCATGTGTAGCTGGGCGCAACGGTAAATTACCTGTTGCATGGTATTCATGTCACGTTGGACAAGTGCTTTAGTGTTTTGGTGAATGTAGTCGAAGAATTCAGTGTCTTTAATGAGGGCTACTTTAACTGCTTCTGCAATTCCCGCACGCCAATCGCGTTCATTTAAAGTGGTTAAGAAGGTGGAGTCGTTTAATACTGCATATGGTGGGGCAAATGTGCCGAGGAAGTTCTTTTTCCCAAAGGCGTTGATGCCGTTTTTTACACCTACTCCTGAATCATTTTGTGCTAGTACTGTGGTGGGAACACGAATGAGGCGAATTCCTCGATGTGCTGTTGCTGCTGCGTAGCCTACTAAATCTAGTACGGCTCCACCGCCAACAGCTAATAAGTAAGAGTGTCGGCACAACTTCGCTTTGTCAACTAGTTGGTGGATTTGCTCTAGCAATTGAGGATTGTTTTTTGCTGATTCTCCTGCCGGAACTAACATTGGTTCTGCGGCAAGTGTGAGTGTGTCGGGATAATACTCGCTATATGCCGATATTTGCCTTAGTAATTCGCGTCGGAATTGTAATAATCCGCCATCTACTACTGCTGCGATTTTTTTTGGTCCTTCTTCGCCGTCTGCTGCAATTACTTGGGCTAGCAGGGGATTTTTTACATCAAACAAACAACTGGTGAAGTACACATTATAGTTAAATGTAACCGATACGGTTTGGTGAATCGGTTGCAGGTTAAAAGTGCTTTTTTTCTTTATATCTACTACCATATTTTTTGCGATAATTCTAATAGTGAAGCACGATTAAATGCTTGAAGGAATACTTCTACGGAATGAGAACCATCTACTCTGATTTTGTTATCGAGCACAAAAAATGGTACGCTTGTGATTCCGTTTAACCGAGCAAATGTTGATTCAGCTACAACTGCATCTAACCCAGCATCACTATTTAGTTGATTTTGTAGTTTAGTATAATTCATTCCCGCTGCTTTTCCTATAGCAACCAGAACATCTACATCTGCTATATTCAAACCTTCCTCGAAGTAAGCTTTGTAAATTGCTTCTACAACATTGCTTTTGATGTCATCTGGTGCTAAGGCAATCAGTCGGTGGGAAAGAGTTGTGTTGACAGCCAAACTGATTTTGTCAAAATTAAGCTTGACTCCAGCTATTTCACCAACACGTTGTGTGTAGTCAAATAATTGCTGGAGTTGCGCTGGTTGGATACCCTTTCTAAGTTGCATGAAGCTACGAAACTCGTAACCACAAGCAGGAATGGTATTGTCTAATAGGTAGGGATGCCAACGGATTTGGACTGTTTTTTGATGCCATTGAGCTAAGGCATCAAAAAGATGCTTTTTACCGATTCGACACCACGGACATACGGTGTCGTGAAATATGTCGATCAGCATGGTTTTCATAACTCATCTGAGTAACAGAATCGCTTTTATGAGAACTGATATCGCTAAATAAGCTTTGCGTTGTTTCAAATTCTTGAATTAATGCTTCTCTGTCTTTTTCTAATACCAACTTCGCTAAGCGGTTGTAGGTATCGGCTAATCTGGCTATTGCCTGACATCGTTCTTCTGTTGCTAGCATAATGTCTACACATAAGTGTGAACTTTGGGCAAACAATCGTTTAACGATGTCAATCTCTTGACGGTAGGGTGGACTTGCCATTGACAAGCTACGATCTATGTTGACTTCTTCTTCGGTTAAGAATACACCAAGGCTAAATCGAGCAAAGTGTCTGGTGGCTTGGATAATTACCATCAGGCGATCGTGTTCTTCGGGTGTGCAGGTAATTAACTGCGCACCCTGACTTTCCATTAAGTCTAGTAGCCACTGAAATATACTATCATTTCGTCCTGGACATACTACTACTTTTTGTCCTGAGAAAGATTTGACACTCGGTCCAAACATGGGGTGTAATCCCATTACTGGACCATTGTGGTGTTTGAGCATCGCGAATAGTGGCTCTGTTTTTAAACTGGTGATGTCGGCAAGAGCTGTTGTTTTGCCTAAGTATTTGGCTGCACGCTCAATGACATCGACAGTTCTTTCTATGGGAACGCTAACTAAAACTATGTCAGCAAGACCTAAAAGTTGCTCTAGTCTATCTTCATGCTCCCAATCGCTACGATCAAGACTACTAACATGGTGTCCTGCTGCTTCTAGTTGCGCTTGGAAAAATTGTCCCATTTTGCCACTACCACCAATTATGGTGATTTTTTGGGGTGTTACACTGGTTAAATTTGTTACTGTTGGAATCATATATCTACCACTGATTCGCTCTTGTTAAATTTTGGTATTACTTCTAATTTGGATGTATTAGTAACTACAGAGGTGAATAACGCTTCGTAAGCGGCGATCGCTTGCTCAAATGAATAGCGTTCTACGGCATACTTTCTGCCTTGAGTACCCAGCCCAGATGCTTTCGCTGGATTGTTATGTAAATCAAGCACCGCTTTTGCCAAAGCATCTGGTGATTCTGGTGCAACCACTACGCCACCACCACTTTTGCGCACTGCACGAGCTGCTGTACCACGATTGGGAACCGAAGCCACAATCGGACGACCACTTGCTAGTAGTAGTGGTATCTTTGAGGGCATGTTGAAGGAAATTACATTGCGTTTCTGCACCACTAACCCGACATCAGCCCCGGCTAGCATTTCTGGTAATTTTTCTCGCGGTTGCAATGGCAACAGTAAAACGTTAGAGGCTCCACAATTAATGCAGTGTTTTTGCAAGCTTTCCAAAGCTTGTGATTCACCTGCAATCACAAATACTATGGACGGATTATTACGTAGCTTGGCTGCTGCTTCTACTACTGTTTCTAAACCTTGTGTGAGTGCAATGTTGCCTGAGTACAACACCACAAATTTGTCATCAAGTTGATGTTCCTTACGCCAAGGGTTACCTTCTTTCGGTTTTGGGCTAATGAAGTTTGTGTTTACCCAGTTGGGAATACAAACCAGTTTTTGTGGGGATACTCCCTTACTTACTAAATTCTCTACAAACCCATCGGCGATGACACTAATGGTATGTGCTGATTTGTAGGCAAATTTCTCTATGGTTTCAAAAGCGCGAATTATTAATTTATTTTTAATTAATCCTACGCGCACTGCTGCTTCTGGTAATATATCTTGTAAGTTGAGAACTACTGGGCAATTGTAAATTAAACCTAATATAGCAGCTGGTAAAGATACCAATAATGGTGGAACTGTGAGCAGAATTACATCTGGTCGCCAACCATTGAGCGCACAAGGTAAGCTTGTCCCAACAAAGCTTAATTCCAACAGTAGCCGATCTATCAGGTTTGGTTTGGACTTTATCCGCAGGTAACTACGTTGAATGGTAACGCCATTTCTCTCTTCTGTAACGTACCACTTGCCGCGATATGCAGGATAAATCTGGCGTTGTGGGTAATTAGGCATACCCGTAATTACCCGCACTTCATGACCTCGCTCCACCAGTCCTTCCGCCAGTTCTGTCATTAAAGGAGCAATTCCAATTGGCTCTGGATGATAGTTGTATGAATAAATCAGAATACGCATTATTCGTCAGTTAATTTGGTGGAGGAGTACAAACGCTCCGCCGGAGCGTCTCTATAAATGTATGGTACGTAAGAACACACTTGTTACTATTAAGATTCTGTCATATTTTTCCAGTTGCTTTTTTAAGTTACTGCAAACTTTTGCGCTAGTACCATTGAAATAGGTAACAAGCATAAGACCAGTAATCCGGATGATAAACCAGCAAAACCAGCAGCTAGCGTAGCATTTAAAATAATCAGGGATAAAACTCCGGCGCGAACTGCTATACGAATATTCTCTGGACTTGGTTGAGTAACAGACTTGATAAAAGGTATGCAGACCCTTACAGCTAGTAAAATTACAAATGGTAATGCGGTCAGCAAGTGGTAACTATTTAATAAACCCAAAGCCAGAAATCCAGCTATAACCGAGCCTATTAGCAGTAGAGCTATAATGCCTGTACCACTTTTACCACCATGTACTTCTCCTCGACTTAAAGTGGTAATAGCCGCAATATAAACAATTGGGAGTAAGGCTAAAAACCAGTACTCTGTTAACATTGGCGACGCTACACTCACGCCCAACATTAAGTTGCTACCACGACAAATGCCCATATTTAATGGACCAAAAAAGCTGTGATGCTTGCCATAGGCATCATATATAAGAGCTGCGGTAGCTGTACCAAAAGATATAGTTGCACTCAGCAAGGATACTTGAGCAGATGCAAGTATGCCACCTACCAAAAGGATGATTCCTAAAAAAATTGCGCCATTTCGAGATGCTCTACCACTAGGTATTGGTCTTTCCGGGCGTTCTAAAGCATCTAATTCGGCATCAAATACATCATTAAAAACCACACCCCCCCCGTATAAACCCGTAGTTGCTAGCAACAACCACCCCAGTGATATGAGATGAGAGGGAGATGGTGAGGAGAACACAACACTCCCCGAAGCCGCGAAACCTGCAAGAATATCCGCCCAAGCAGTGACGATGTTGGCAGGGCGCATGATTTGTAAATATGCCCAAATGCGGTTAGTGGTGAGTGTTGTAGTGTTCATAAGTTTCCTGTTATTCAATTAATGCGTAGTCGCGAGCAGGTTCTATTACAGGTTTTTGTCCGCGTAGTACGGAGTTACCATTGAATAGCTGTCGCTGATCGATGGGGTTCGGGTTGAGCCAGTCTGACTCGTTCATTTGACCGCTTTGGCTGTAAGCTAGGATTGCATTTTCATAGCAAACTGCTTTAATTTGCGCTTCGGGAATTCCTCGTTCTCGCATTAACATGGCAGTTTTTGGTACGGCGAGAGGATCGCTTACACCCCAATCTGCACTGCTATCTACGATGATGCGATCGCATCCGTAATGGCGCACAACTTCTACCATGCGGGCGTTGCCCATTTTAGTATTTGGGTAGATGGTAAACGCTGCCCAGAAGCCCCGATCCAAAACTTCCTGCACCGTTTCTTCATTGTTATGATCCATAATTACCCGTGCTGGATCTAACCCGTGTTCCAAACAAACATCCATACTGCGACTTGTGCCTGCTTTTTTGTCGCGGTGTGGTGTATGAATTAGCACCAGCATATCTAATTCTCTTGCCAGATCTAACTGGAGGCGGAAGTATTTGTCTTCTGCTGGTGTCATGTCGTCGTAGCCAATTTCACCGATGGCAACTACACCTTCTTTACAGGCATATAATGGTAACAATTCCATCACTTGTTCTGCCAATGGTTCATTATTAGCCTCTTTCGAGTTCAAACCAATTGTACAGTAATGCTTTATACCAAATTGAGCGGCACGAAAACGCTCCCACCCGACTAAACTGCTAAAGTAATCTTGGAATGAACCTACGCTAGTACGAGGTTGACCAAACCAGAAGGCAGGCTCAATTACAGCTACAATACCAGAATCCCGCATCTTCTGGTAATCATCGGTTGTGCGGGAACTCATGTGAATGTGGGGGTCGATGTACATCATAGTATTAATACTCATATTTATTTGCTAGTAAGCACTGAGCGTGCTTATATCTTGTTAAAAAGCGCTTAAGCGCTTACTACGAACTAATCAAAGTGTTCCAGTTTAAAAGTCCTGCGTCAATATCAGCTTGCAGATCTTGACGACGAGCAAGGACTGTGTGAGCATCTGGTAAAGGACATTCACTGCAAGCTAGGGCAGCAGCAGCTTGTTGGATGGGGTCTGGGTCTGTTATGACTCGCTCTAAATCTGCTAAAATTGCTACGTTGGCAAATTTACCTACTGGTCGCCACAATTCTGGAGATACTGTACGTTTTGCTGCCCAACGTTCGTGAGCGTAATCAACAAGCATTCTGGCTAACTCTGGATTGGCACGTTGATCAAGTCCGTGAATTAAATGGAGAGGACTGCCTACGAACAGAGCTTTGAGCACGATTTGATTCCATGCTATGTTGTCCAGGTACTCTGCTGGATAAGGATTTCGTAAAGCCACAGCATTGAATACTGCCGTCATGTTGCTGCGAACACCCTCAGCAGCGCGGGCACGAAACTGTTTTGGAAAAGGTAGAAGGGGTAAAGTCTGATATAGCGCTACTAACTCTCCTACGTCGGCAGCGTTGAAAACTTGTTCCAGCGTCTGGTAATATTTTTCTGGATTGTCTTGAGGTAGTGTTAGTACTAGTATAGCGCGAGCGATTTGATCTACACTCCAGTGACTGGGATTCCAACCTTCCCGAACGGTTGTTGCTGCATCTCGATCTTCTGATGTTAAATTTAAATCGCTTTTACCTGTATAGCGGGGGACAGCACTAAAAGCTGTGAAAAAAACTCCTGTGTTAGCACTACTAGCAATTTGCTCTCTCTTTTCATCTAGCCAAGTGAGACTTTTTTCTGTAACATGGGGTACTAGCCAGTTACGCAATAAGTCTGTAATATTAATACTTGTTTTCTCTAAATAAACTGCAGATGCCATAACTGTTATATCTATATATTAGTTTCTCCTCTCTCTCGTTAAGCGCCTCCGGCTGGGAATGTCTACCTTGAGGCTCTGGCTCACCCAGATACGCGCTTAAGGGAGGCAGCAGCCCTCCCGGAATGCGTTACCAGGCTGAGCCTGGTAACAAGGTTGTGAATATTAAAACGAGGTTATGAGATTAAACAACTGCTTTTTGCTGCTTCTTACGCAGTCCAACAGAAACAGTAGCGCCAACTCCCACTGCAGCTAAACCTAATAGTGAAGCTGGTTCGGGTACTGAAGTTGCGGGTGCGTTGTTCACATTTAATACCTGAACTCGACCTTGGAAGAAGTCACCTACATAGAGCTTACCTCTATCGTAGTGTGCGCCTGCAGTCCAGTTAAATACGCCTGGTTCGAGTACGAGGGGATCGCCGAAAGGAGGGCTACCTAAGGCAGGAGGTGGTACAATTTCGCCCGCAGCATTACGAGCAGGTTGACCAAATGTAGTCAGGAAGTTACCGTCTTTATCGAATACCTGAACGCGGCTGTTGATAGAATCAGCTACGTAGACATTATCGTACTCGTCGAGTTCGATACCGATCGCCTCGCTTAACTGCCCAGGTGCTGTGCCACGCTCACCAAAGGTAAATAGAGGAGTTCCGTTTGGATCAAGTACTTGAATACGGTTGTTGAACTGGTCGGTGACATAAATTCTGCCAGTATTTTGAGATATGTTTAAACCAGCAGGTCCACTAAACTGACCAAGTCCAGTGCCAGGTCCACCGATGGTCTGGAGCAGTTCTCCAGTTCTACCATCATATTTCTTGATTACGTCAGCGCTAAAATCTGTAATGTATAAATCGCTATTGGCATCAAATTGCATCCCTCCTGGTCCAAAGAAGAATCTACCCGGTACAGGACCACCAAAAGAGCCATAGGATCTGATGTATTCACCAGTGTTAGGATTGTAGACATCAATTTCACTGTTGAAAACGTCGCCTACGTGCAGTTCACCAGTGGAGGGTTGGAATTTTAAGTCAGCAGGCTCGTCGAAACCGTCTCCTTTTCCTTGTCTACCACTGCCAATTGATCTAAGATAATTACCACTTTGGTCAAATACATCGACCCGGTTACCAAGGTTTGGGTTAAAACTGCCGTCTGGGTTCTGACCACGACCGTTGCTGACAAAAACAAGGTTAGTAGAGTCCTGAACGCCTATACCTTGAGGAACAAACAGTTGTCCGGGAGCAAAACCGGGACTACTAATGGTGCTGTTGTAAGACAATGTTACAGCTTTGGCTTCAGCTACTGCTGCTAGTATAGCAAGCCCAGCAGTGGCGATCGCAATTGATAGATTCTTTACAAATGCCATAATGAAGAATTGGTTGTACAGTTTATACTTGTTATTTAGGTATTCTTCCCGGTCTTTGCCGGGGGAAGTTTTGACTTCGAGCTGCTGCTCATAGCAACAGCTCGTTTTTTTGCGCATAAAGATGCTTCAAAGGGAGAAATTAGATAGTTTCTACCTTAGCCAGCACTTCTTCGCCCAATTCTTCTTGGCGCTTGCGCTTGCGCAGTTTAGTAGCAGCACCTATGGTACCGAGCGTAAACAAGCCGAGTAGGGAAGCGGGTTCGGGTACTGACGCTGAGGAACCGCCTGTTCTAGGATCGATTCTCAAAACTTGTCCTGTTTCTGCAAGTCTGGCACGGTTTGCAGTGTACAAATAACCATCAGGACCAAAGAATAAACCAGAAGCAGCTTCTAGTCCATTACCACTCCAGATAGTTTCCTTGGTACCATCCAAGGCAACTTTGATGATCGAACCGCTGATATCACCAGTGATAATACCGCCCTGTTGAATGCCCTTCCATTCTGACTGATTGATGTGTTGCAACAGATACCGATTGCCGTCACCGTCGTATGTAACGCCAGTCAACTGGGTATACCCATTGTCAATCACTGTTGCTTCCAAAGTATCAGGATTAATGGAATAGACCCGTGCTTTACCTTCTGGATAAGGAAAGTAAGTGTATTCAGCTAATGTTAAAGTTCCATCGGGAGCAACGGTAATTGCTGTAGGAATTGATTGTTGTGATACAGGAAGACCATTCTCAGCAATTGCAAAACCAGGAGGAGGTGGTGCGCCTCCGGTTGGATCTACTACACCTTCAGGAAGTTGTGGGAATTCAAGTTGACTTGTTGGTATTAGTTGCGGAGGTAACGCCTTTGCGTTCTTGATACCGCTGCCATCAAGTCCTACAGAATAAACTACGTTAGCACCGCCATCCACAACGTAAGCAGTATTACCTTTAATTGTGAAAGCGTAAGGGTTGGAAATTAAGTCACTGCCATCGACATTATTTGCGCTTTCGTAAGCTGCAAAGTCAGCCAGAGTTGTTAAAGCACCAGTGCTTACATCTACTTTGTAGAGTTTTCCTAGATCGGGAGATTTTAATATAGCATCACGGGCGTTTGGATCGCCAGCAACACCTGTCAAGAAATAAGCGTTGCCTTGAGAGTCAAATTTCCAGTCAGCAGGACCTGCAGCTTGTTCGCCAGAGGGAACTAATGCGATGGAAGTGAGATTGTTTAAGAAATTTGTTTTTGTTCCGTCGGGAGCAATTTTGATCACGCCACCAGTAGGACCAGCACACAACGGAATATATTGAGCGCTAGGCGATGGGATACATCTTTGTCCGCCGTCTCCATCTCCTCCACGACCACTGTAGGTTACATAAAGATTGCCGTCCTTATCCCAGTCCAAGTTACGTGGGTTATCAAGACCGTCGGCAAGTACGGATAAAGATACAGCTTGAGCTGATTTAGCTTCAGCCGCAAAAGCGGCAACGCAAAGAGTAAGAAATGTAAGGGCAAATGACTTGAGTTTCATACCTGTTGAAATTGACTTTGGTAGTTTGTGTAATGTGTTATGGATTTAATGAGAGCAATTCCCAGTAATCGGGAGATGGTAATCAAGCTATTTATTTAGCAGCCCCTCATAGAGAGGCTTTTTTATTTGGCTTGAAACTCTTTACCTAAGTGAATGGAGTCTATTTTTGATGTTTTTCTCCATTGTTGAAAGGCTTTCGCTTGCCCTTATGCAAGGGATGATGGGCGAATCAGACGTTTGTTAATACACCCTCAGATAATTGGGGTATTAACTGCTTACTTTCAATCCTGAGGACTTGTCCTTTTCCTGGACGACCACCCCGGTTGATGATGTAAAAGGCATCATCGGGACCGATCGCCATAGCTGAAGGTGACTCTAGTCCATTACCACTCAGCAACGTTGTGCGATCGCCATTTGGTGATATCTTGATTAGCGAACCGTCTGGGTTTCCTTTCCAGCCTGACTGGTTCATATGCTGTAGAACGTACAAATTACCTACAGCATCGAAAGCTAAGTCTATTAGTTGCGTAAATCCTTCTGCGTATACTGTTAGTTGACCGCTAACATCTACGCGATAGATTTTCGCCCCTCCTTCAGGAAAGGGAAAACCAGTAAATTCACTGATGTAATAAGCACCATCTGGTCCCTTGACAACTCCTGTTGGTACTGATTGAATTCTTAACTTTGATGGGCGTGCATCACGATAAGAACTTGGAGGTGGAACGTGTCCCCGATCAAAGTTTTCCGATTTTGGTGTTGGAAATATTGGGTTAGTTAATACTTGGTCTGGAATATTTGCGAGTGCCTTCAAACTACTACCATCAGTACTGCTACTGATGAGTTTGTTAGCACCAGCATCAACTAATACAATTATCTCATCATCTATTAAAAAAGCCAAGGGGTTACTGACTACTTCATCTTCTTTATACGTAAACTTTGTAGTAACTTCATAATTGGCTATATCGGCAACACTAGTATAAGAGTTTGTACTGAAATCAACAGTAATGATTTTGCCTAAATCAGTATCAGCCAATGTGCGATCGCGATCAACTGCTTTTGCTGCCAACCCAATCAAAACAAACGGCTGACCCGATTTGTCAAACTTAATATCATGAGGACCTGCAGCTCCAGTACCATCAGGGAACGCTACCGAAGGTAATCCAGTCAGTACACGTTTAGCTACACCATTTTCTACTTTTGTAATCGCCCCAGTTGTACCGTAAAATAAATTACCTTGACCACTAGGTGATGGAATAGAAGCGCCTTCACCCCCCGTTCCCGCTTCTGCTATATAAAGATTCCCGTCTGGACCAAAGCTCAGACCTTTAGGATTATCAAGATTGTCGGCGAGTACTACAGTCATAGGACATAGTGAGAAAATTTAGAAATTAGAAATTTGGGTGTAGAGACGCTTGGGTATCGCGTCTCTACGATTTTGACTACTTAGCGTCGGGCATGTAACTTAAACCTTGGGCTAAAGTACTAAGGTTGCCAGCTTTACCTTCTAATAAACGTTTGATATTCAATTGCTCAGAGCCAAAGTCTTCAATTTGAAGTTTGCCGTGAGGTAGTTGCTCACCAACTTTCCAAAAAGCGATTTGGTGGAGAATAAAACCAGGAGCTTGTGGATCTTGGAACACATGAGCAGTTGGCATGAGCAACAATGGACAGCGCTGATAAAATCCGTAATCAGGGTAGAAGAACTCGTGTTCCACCAAGTACCACTTGTTCACTTGTTGTATGCGCAAAGTAACTTTGACTTTTTGGTCATATTCATCACGAAACTCACCCGACGTAGAGCCAGCGATTTCGCCATCGGCGTGGAGCAAGTGCGCCCAATCGTCCATGTTGCGCAAATCTGACAAAAACTCGACCGCTAATTCTACTGGTGCGTTAACATACATGGTGCTACTATCAACATAGTAACGCCCTTGAGCGGCAGCCTTAAGACCTGCTTTGCGTTCCAAATTACCTTTGAGAGAACGACACTCAGAAGTATGTACTGTGTGGATTCCCTCCATGATCAATGGCGATCGCCGCTTGGGATCGACAAAACTGATCCAGTGTAAGTACACACCCTTTTCATCAGTTCCCGGCTCAATGTAGTTGGCGGGGAAAAGTAGGACAGGGTAAACTTGATAATACTTCTGATATTCTAAACCGCAGTGCCACTCAATCCCGTAGAATTGAGGATGATCCAATCTTTTGACGTGATAGTAAAGCGGAGTTTGATAGCCAGAAGCAGTGCCAACCCAAGTATCTTCGTCAATTTGCTCTCGCATCCGGCTATAGAGCGTCCACTCGTCCAAATTTTTGAGACTACACAGATACTCATAAGCAGTTTCTGGGGTAGTCGCAATATACGCCGACGTTGCAAATGTATTTCTTTCCGTTACCATATACTGCTCCTTTACACCAGTGCCAAAGTTTTAACTTTTCTGGCTCTCATAATCCTGTCTTCTGCCAACTGCTTGGCAGCTTCATTGGTAGTGAGAGACTGCTTTGAGCTTCTGTCAAAAATTTCCAGCAACGTGTCGTAAATGTTATCTACTTGTTGGAAAACTTTTTCTTCGTCATAGCCAATCATTTCGTTGTAAACGTTGATTAGCCCTCCAGCATTAATCACATAATCTGGAGCATAAAGAATGCCTTTATCCACCAGCATTTGACCGTGCAATTTCTCATTTTCTAGCTGGTTGTTTGCTGCACCTGCAATCACAGGGGCTTGAATAAGAGGAATTGTGGCACTGTTGAGAATTGCCCCTAATGCACAAGGCGCAATGACATCTACTTCTAGAGAGAAAATTTCTTCTGGCTCAACAACAGTCGCACCAAACTGACGCTTGATTTCTGCTGTTTTCTCTTTACTAATGTCAGTAACAAAAAGTTTTGCACCACTTTCATGTAAAAGGTGGCAAACATTACTACCTACATTTCCTAGACCTTGAACTGCTACCTGTAGCCCTTCTAGGTGTGTGCTTTGCAAACGAAACTTGACAGCAGCTTTAATGCCGAGAAACACTCCCTTAGCTGTTACTGGAGCAGGTCCGCCAGACCTTTCCTCTACCCCAACTACATAGCTAGTTTCTTTACTAATTTCTCTAACATCCTGAGGGGTAAGATTAACATCTTGCCCTGTGATAAAACGTCCATTGATTGTTTCAATAAAACGTCCGTAAGCTCTGAATAATTCAGGGGTTTTGTTTTCAGGGTTAGCAATAATAACTGCTTTTCCGCCACCAACAGGAATGTTAGCACAGGCTGCTTTATAAGTCATACCTCGACTGAGACGAAGAGCATCTCTTAAAGCCGCTTCTTCGTTGACATATGGCCACAGTCGTGTTGCTCCCATTGCAGGTCCCAAACTTGTGTCATGGATAGCAATAATTGCTTTAATCTCTGGGTCTTGACCATGACAGAAGAGGACTTGCTCGTGACCCATTTCTTGTACTGTTTCAAAAAGGTTCACTTTTGTCTCCTCAACCAATTTTAAATTACTGTTAATTGCTGATTGTTTATGGCTAATTGTTAATTGCAATGAACAATTAACAATTAGCTATTAGCTATTCCCGATTAAGCATTGGGGAATGATACTAGTGGGAAAGAAACTTGCTCTGTGGCTGGTGTGGTGGTAGCTTTAGCGGGAGTTGTTTTTACTCCTTGTGATGCTAGAGCTTGGTTGCGTCCTTTAGAAGGTGCGCGTCGATCAGGATCGATCAATACGTCGATCACTATAGGACCTGTAGCTGCCAACGCCTGCTGTAGCGCCGAAACAATATCAGATTCTTGAGAAACGCGGATAGCTTCTGCTCCCATACCACGAGCAATCATGGCAAAATCTGCTTGTGAGAAGGTAGCATCTGCTCCTTTGAGTCCCAACATTGCCATTCCTTGATAGCTCATGTTGTAACGAGCATCGTTAAGTACAATCCAAACTGCCGGAATTTGGTACTTGACTGCGGTGCTGATTTCGTTATTCATCAGCATTGCTCCATCTCCGGCGATCGACACTGCTTTACCATTACGAGCAACAGCAGCGCCCACAACTCCTGTGGTAGCATGACCCATGGACCCTACTCCCGTGCTAATCCGGTAGCGTGGTTGTGTAAACCGCAGTGCATTTGTTGCCCAAATGAACGAGTTACCAGAATCTGCCAGTATTACAGCGTCGCTGCCTTCAACAAATACCTTTTGGATTGCTTCAAACAATATCTCTGGTCGGACGAGAGATTCTGTTGCAACTCCTGCTTCCAAATCTTCAGGACTGGGTAGCAAAGGAGCAGGTGTGACTTGAAGATTTTCGTGTTGCAACAGAGCATGAACAAATGCTTTGATGTCAGATTGGATGGCAACAGTTGGAGCGTTAGCGAAAGCTACTCCTGGTACTGCAGGGTCAATATCTACATGGATAAAGCCTTCAGGTGGAACCATTGCTTGACTCCAGAAGGAAGTTGGTTCACCCAGGCGAGTTCCTAGTACAAGAGTACGTATTGGAGGTTGCTTGTGCATGTAGGTGAAAACAGAACTGTGACCACCTAAACCTGTGACACCTACAAATTGGGGGTGGTTTTCCGGAAAGATTCCTTTGCCACGAGGAGAACACATCACTGCTGCCCCTGTTTTCTCAGCGAGTTGGCGAATTTCCTCTGCTGCACCACGGGCACCAAAGCCTAACCAAATCGCAAAAGGTCCTTCTGATAATAGTTGTACAACTCTTTCAATTACTTCAGCGTCGGGTGTGAGCAAAGGACTACAAACGCTTTGTAGTGTGGGAATCTCGCTTACCAAACTTGATTGTACTGCTGTAGGGATGCTCAAGTGAGCGACAAATCCTCCGGGACTGCTTAAACCAAGAGCAAGTTTACGGAATATCTGTGGCAGTTGTGTACCAGATTCGATTTTAGCAGCGTAGTTAAACACTGGTCCTGGTGTAAAAATTCCCTCGGTGGGTAATGTTTGGCTGCTAGTTTCTTGAATTGCCCATCTTCCACGTTGTGATGCGGAGGTGCAAGCTGAAATGAAAATTACCTTTGCTCCTTCATCCCTTGCAGCGTATAATCCTGTTAGAGCGTTGGTGATTCCTGGTCCTGCAGTGGTGAAAACTACGGTAGGGCGACCATTAGCAAAGTAGGCTTCTGTTGCCGCAAAAGCAGCTCCTGCTTCATGGCGACAGTTAACAACTTGCACAAGGCTATTGGATAGCGAACCCCAAAAGGTTGCCATTGCGCCTCCGTTTACACCAAACGCACAGCACACTCCCAGATTTTCCAGCATCTGAACTACTGCATCAGCAACTGTAAGTCGATGATCTACTTCGTCTAGAACTGGAGTGGCATTGGATGGGTGTGCGCCATTTGCTGGTTCTGATTTAACATGACCATTGGGTTCATACACTTGGTATGGTCTAGCGCCGATTTGAGATGTTGTTTGAGTATAATTTTGGATCATTTGGTTCTACATACTCCCTGAATCTTGGAGAGGTATCGCCAGTTGCCGGACAGAGGTAACCTCTTACAGCACTGGTTCGCTGTTAAAATTACTCAAGCTGCACTTGCACTTAGTTTTGGCAATCTTTTACTCGCTTGGTTAACAGCTTGGAATTGGTAATGAATAGCTTTTTCCTTAGTAAAAAAACTGCTAAGTAATAGATAAACCATTAGGGCTGTGCTTATGAAATACAGACTACAAAAGCTTTGCAGGCTGCGGCAATGAAGAATCTTTTGATCGGTCTATCTATTTTTTTGCACTTAACTGTGTTAAAAGTAACGCCTATTCTACTTTTGAAAATAAATTCTGTCTTTAGATAGTTTACAACTTATTTAATAGTCTTTATTTATACTAATAAATCATTAAGTAACTACCCAAATAAGTTAAGAGTAAATCAAACAATGATTTATGTATGGAAACAAAAAACCAGCAATTAGATCACCATCAAAATATTTGTCGCGATCGCTACCTACTTAATTTTCAAAACTTTACTTCTTTAGATGGATGACTAAAAAAAAATACGTGGTTAACAAAAATTAACGTGTTTCTTTTGACAGATGAAAAAAAAATAATTTAGTAGTTAAATTTTGTTAATGACAAATTTAGAGGTCAAAAGTGAAGCAGCAAATATTTGTACAAGCAAATAGTAGTAACCACGGTAGAATTGGTCATCCATAAATATGCTCAAATTGTCCATTTTTAGCCATCTACATCTCTTAAGAGAAGTTTACTTCGGGAGAGAACTTGTCAAAATGAAGACCTAATTTGATTAGTAGTAAATTGTAGACTCTTTAGTTGGAAGTAGAACCTTTACGACTAGAACTCGTGTGGCGTACCTCTACAAATTCCACTTTAAATAAATTATTGTCAACACAAGGAAGCTAAAGCTAGGCTGAATTTAATCTTTGACTTGAAACCAAGCGTGTTTCCTTATATTAAAGCTTTTGTAAAGTTATATTAATTTTTTTAAATATTTGGTAATCTATTGTAGTTGAGGGGGCTGAAAAGCAACCGTGAAAAATCAAAAGGTCTAAGTATGTATGAGGGCTGAAGAGCAGAGTGAATCAGATGCATGGGAAAAAGCCATGAACTTTGGCGAATATAGACTTATTGAAACTAATATGCAATTGGCATCACAGAAAGAGCAAGGGTTGACATATGGAATGTTTCTAATTAATCAATGTGAAGAAGCTGCGTTCTGTCTAGGAAAAAATGCACAATTTCTCTATGTCAACAATGCAACCTGCGGCATGAGTGAGTATTCTCGCCAGGAATTATTGTCAATGACACTGCTAGACTTAGATGTAGATTTCTCACTACAAGATTGGTCAAAGCAATGGCGAGCGCTCAAGCAACAAGGTTCACTAAAATGCACATCACGTTATAGAACAAAAGGAGGAAGGATATTTCCAGTAGAAATCAAAGTATCTTACGTAGAAGAGCAAGGTCAAGAATTGATTTGTGCTTTTGTCAGGGAAAGGGGCGATTTATTACAGTTACAGAACAAAAACGGACATTTAAACATAGAGCAAGAAGTAGTAGAGTATCAGAAAACAGAATCCCAATTAGCAACATCTCTGTGGATACTGCGTTCCACCCTTGATTCAACTGCGAATGGTATACTTGCAGTGAATTTTGAGGGAGAAGTTCTTTGCTACAACCAAAAATTCATGGATATGTGGCAACTACCTAGTTCAGTAGGCATGTCCAAAAAATGTCCCAAGGCAAAAGCCTTCTTTGAAAGCAAAGTCAAAGATCCAGAACTTTTTCGTAGAGTTGTGTGGGATCTGCCCATCGAGTCAGAAACAGAAAGTTACGACTTAGTGGAATTAAAAGATGGAAGAATTTTTGCTCATTACTCTGAACCACACAAATTAGGTGATAAAACTATTGGTAGAGTTTGGAGCATTTGGGACATTACCGAGTCCAAGAGAACAGAGGAAGCCTTAAAGATCAACGAAGCTAGATTCCGGACTTTGGCAGAAACAACAGATGCAAGCATCTTTCTCATCCAAAATAGGAATATTTGCTATGTAAATAGAGCAGCAGAAATACTTACAGGCTATTCAAAAAAAGAATTACTGAATAACTTTAGCTTTAGTATCGATAATCTGATCAAAAGTCAAAAACTTCGACAAGTACACAAACAAGATGGAGCAGCTTTTTGTGAATATCAAGAAATGCAGATTGTGACAAAGAATGGCAAGGAGCGCTGGCTAGCTTGTACAGTAGAAGTACTTGATCAAGTACTTGATTTTAGTCAAAATGTTGAATTAGTAACAGCTATTGATATTACTGACTATAAACAAGCAGAATCAGAACTGCGCTTAGCCCTAGAGCAAGCAAAACGGCTGAGCGAGTTGAGAGAACGTTTTGTTTCCATGCTCTGCCATCAATTCCGTACTCCGTTAAATGTTGTGGCATTTTCTGCTGATTTACTCAGGCGGCATCTTCATCAATGGACAGAAGAAAAAAACCGTTCGTATCTTGATTTGATTCAAGCTGCTGTTAAACAAATCAGTGAGTTACTAGATGAAATTCTCTTATTTGGACAAGCAGAGGAAGCAAAATTAAAATTTGATCCCAGACTAATTGACCTCAATCAGTTTTGCCGTGATCTTGTTGTACAGTTGCAGTTAGCTGTAGGTAACCAAAGAACAATCAATTTTGTCAGTAAAGGTAATTGTACATCCGCTTATTTAGACCCAAAAATACTACAGCATGTCTTGACAAATCTGCTCTCAAATGCTGTCAAGTATTCTCCTAGTGGAGGTACAGTTTTGTTTGAATTATCTTGTCAAAATGAAAACGTAGTTTTTCAAATTAAAGATGTAGGTATAGGTATTCCAGTAGTCGATCAACAACAAATATTCGAGCCTTTTTATCGAGGTAGTAATGTTGATGACATACCAGGTACAGGGCTTGGGTTATCAATTGTGAAAACCCTTGTAGAACTACATGGTGGTAAAGTTACCGTCACCAGTGAAGTTGGTACAGGTACTACATTCACTGTGAAATTACCATCAATCAAATTTACAAGTCCTCGATAGATATTTTTTACTTGCTTGAATAGTCTACATAAAGTTCAGTTATTTATTCACTCACACAAACATTGGTAATTAATTATGATGGTGCACGAAACTTCAAAAAAGATCCTAGTCATCGAAGATGACTCCACTAGCCGCAATATGTTCCTAGATGGTCTAGAAGCAGAAGGTTTTTTCACCATAGGTGCTGAAAATGGTTATACTGGCATCCAGCAAGCACAAGAACATATACCCGACTTAGTGATTTGCGATATCATGATGCCTGATATCGATGGTTACGAAGTTTTATCTCAACTACGTCAAGATCCTGTTACAGCAATTATTCCTTTTATATTTCTCACCGGTAGCGGTTCTCAAGCTGCTATGCGTAAAGGTATGGAGTTGGGTGCAGACGACTTTTTGACTAAGCCTTCTACAGTAGCACAATTGCTCAGAGCAATCAAAATGCGTCTAGAAAAACAAGCTATGTTCATGCGCCACTGGTACATGACTTGTTGCCAAAACTTATCTCAACCACAGCCGCCATCCACGTCAGTTCCAGAAGAACCTCAATCAATTTTTCCATCTCTTCCCCACCTTAAAGAAGTTTTCGACTATATCGAAGCTAATTACGATCAAGGGATCACTCTGTGTAATGTCGCTGATGCAGTAGGTTACTCAGCAGCTTACTTAACAAATAGAGTAGCAAAACAAACGGGAGAAACTGTTAACGGCTGGATTGTTAAGCGCCGGATGTCAGCAGCTCGTTCTTTACTCCAAGATACAGACCAAACAATTGAACAAATTGCCACTGCACTAGGATATCAAAATGCGTGTCATTTTTCCCGCCAGTTCCGTCAACACCACGGAGTACCTCCCCAAACTTGGAGAAAAGAAAATCAGCAGCTTAGGCACTGCCGGGTAGAAGTAATGAGATAGTATTAAGCGTGTAATGTCAGTTTTGCCTTTTAGCATCAGGGTAGGCGCAGTACCATCACGAGCCACATAGATATACAGTGGGTCAATTTTTTGACAATTATCAGATTTATTTTGCGTCCTACATCATGTCATATTATTATCTTCCAGACCCCCGACTTTGCAGAAGAAGTCGGGGATCTTGTTCTTTGGGCAGAGGAAAATAGTTGCAGTTGGGAAACCTCTGCCTGGAGTAAACGTCAATTACACTAACAAATCGACAAATTCTGCTCAACGCCCGTCTACTAGTCAGAATGTTCACAGTTGATTCTACACTGTGTTTTCTTAAAAGGGGTCGAGATTTGGGTAAGATAAAAAGGCTATCTTTTCTGCATCGCAGATACGAAAGCCAACTCATATCCAATGGAGTTATCCCCATGCTGACTTTAAAAATCGTCGTTTATATAGTTGTTGCTTTGTTTGTTGGTCTATTTTTCTTTGGATTTCTATCCAACGATCCAGCTCGTAACCCAGGTCGTAAAGATTTAGAATAAGACCTGGTCTGCAACGCTTGTTGTGGCGGATATTAGTTACCGTATGAGCGTACTTGTCAGCAGCTTATTTTAGAGTAGGCTGGGCAGAAAGCAAAAGTCGGAAGAAAATTCCTTCCGACTATTTAATAGCTGTTTGTTAGCGTTCTTTGTGTTCTCCTATGCTTCATCCCGATCTGCCGCCCGCACCTCATCTGCTCCCAACTGCTACTGAAACCAAATCCCATTCAGTAGTGGAAACTAAGGATCAGGAGTTAGTCATCGTTAAGGCGTTATCTCAAACCGCTACACCGGAAACTTTTCCTGCTGAATTTTCGCCTGTTTCGGTGACTAGAAGTGCAGCGTCTTTAGGAGAAAATCTGGCGATAGGTTATCCCGTACAGCAAAGAGTTGTTTTATCTCAAAATATTGAACAAAAAAAAGCGCTTAACGATGCGATCGCTCGGGGCAAAGAGTTATCTCAACAAAAAGCACAAAGTTTATTTGATGCACCTCTACAGCCAAGTGATACTGAAACAGAAAAATCAGCTACATTTGAACTCACGCAACAACCAATTAAAATAGACTTCGACGCTCAACAACAGACACAACAGCCAGTACCTTCTACAATCGAATTTAAATCTCGCACTCAAGATCAACCAGTACCAAGCAATACCACAACAGAGCAACAAAGTCAACCAGTAACGCCAGATAACACCATACAGCCACAAAATCAACCAGCAACCCCAGAAAACACAACACAGCCACAAAATCAACCAGCAAATAACCCCCAAGAAACAAGAAGAGTAATAGAAGTAGTTGCAGATCGGCAAGAATATGACGAACAGCGCCGGACTGTAACAGCATCCGGGAATGTGGTAGTGCGATTTGATGGCTCGGTAGTGGATGCCGATCGCTTACAAGTAAATTTAGATAACTTAATTGCTGTGGGCGAGGGAAATGTCGCCTTAACAAGAGGCGATCAAGTTCTACGCGGACAACGCTTTACCTACAACTTTCTTCAAGATAATGGTAACCTACTCAGCGGTAGTGGTGATGTATTCATCCCCACCGCAGGGCGAGATTTGTCTTTTCAACAATCAACAGATGCTGCCACTACCAGAGGAGTACAAGCACGTCCGTTGAGCGATCGCGTTCGTAACAATCAACCCCGGCAAGCAACCAGTCCGGGAGGAGTTAACATTCTCATCGGTGGTAGAGTAGACGCGAGAAATGTTCCCAATCCCCAACCGGGAGGACAAGTGAGGCGGCTACGTTTTCAAGCGGCAAGAGTTGATTTTTATCCACGTGGTTGGCAAGCTCAAGATGTACGCATCACTAATGATCCCTTTTCACCTCCAGAACTGGAGTTACGTGCAAATAAAGTAACTTTAACCAGAGAATCACCTTTAGTTGACAGAATTAAAACAGAAGGACAGCGTTTAGTATTTGACCAAAGTACTTCTGTACCAATACCTAAAGATGAGCAGACAATTGATCGTCGTGAGCGAGAAGTCAGTCCACCAATCGCCTCCATCGGTTATGATAGCGATCAAAGGGGAGGATTATATATTGAGCGCGGCTTTAAAATATTAAATAATGAAAATGTCAGCTGGAGTATCGCGCCCCAATTTTTTGTCCAAAGAGCAGTAGACAACTTTGATGATTTTCCCTCACTATTTGGTTTAAAAACGAGACTGAATGCAGTTTTAAGTCCACAAACTGTAGTAGAAGGTTCTGGATTATTAACTAGTTTCGACTTGGGTGATATAGAAGACAATTTAAGAGCTTCTTTGCGATTGCGCCAAAGTTTAGGCGGTGTCAATCCCCATATTGCGACATTAGAGTATAGTTATCGCGATCGCCTTTACAATGGTACTCTTGGTTATCAAACAGTGCAGAGTAGTTTGGGTGGTGTGGTGACCTCTCCAAATATTCCTTTAGGAACAACAGGTTTCAATCTGAGATATCAGGGTGGTGCGCAGTTCATTAATGCTAACACAGATCGCAACGATTTGCTACTAGATGCAGGCAGCGATAATGGTCGGATCTCTTTAAGTCGGATTCAAGGTAGTGCAACTATTGACGGTGGGGTTACGTTGTGGCAAGGTAAACCACTACCACCCACTGCTACCGAAGGATTGCGATATACACCAAATCCAGTGGTTCCTTACTTGCGAGCGATCGCCGGAGTCACCGGTACCACCAGTTACTACAGCAATGGTGATAATCAATCCTCCTTGATTGGTACAATCGGTTTAGAAGGGCAATTAGGTAACTTTTCTCGACCCTTCCTAGACTACACTGCCTTCAATATTAGTTATTCTCAAGGTATAAATAGCGGCTTATCTCCGTTTTTGTTTGATCGCTATGTAGATAACAAAATTCTGAGTGCAGGTATTACACAGCAATTATACGGTCCCTTCCGCCTGAGCTTTCAAACATCGATCAACTTAGATAAAGGAGAAAGCTTAAGCACTGATTACATTCTGGAATATAGCCGTCGCACTTACGGAATCTCCTTGCGTTACAACCCGGATTTAGCATTAGGTGGAATCAGCTTCCGAATTAGTGACTTTAATTGGACTGGCGGAACCAATCCAATTTCCGATCCTTCCGAAGTCAAGCCAGTTGAAGGTGGCGTGCGACAGGATTATTAAAATATGGCTATAATGTCAACAGCTCCTTCAAACTATTTCGGAGTCAATTATGAGTGCTGTATTAATTGAAAATTTAGACCCTATTATCTTAGAAAAACTAGAAATTCTTGCTCAACAGCATGGTCGAACTTTGCAAGAGGAATTAAAAGATATCCTACAGCAAGTAGCTGAAAATAAACTATATTATCGTACAAATGGTGATATGGCGTATGCAAGAGCTGCGGCTGCTCGAATACGCCAACAGTTAGCTGGTGGTATCCATACTGACAGTGCTGAACTCCGACGAGAATCAGCTTCTTGGGTTGGCATTAGGCAATACACAGATAAATTCTCACCCCAGTTAGCTAATCCAGGATATATTGCGCGTTCTCGCCAAATATACGAGCAGCTTTGCTCAGAAATAGACTTAGATTATACTGGTTGGTATGTTGCTATTGAACCTGATAGCGGCGATTATTTCCTTAATACCAATAAAGCTTTAGCCCAACAACAAGCGCGTCAAAAACATCCAAAAAAACTAATTTGTACATTCCAATTAACTACACACGGAGGATAGTTATAAGAGTTGATAGAAGGAAAATTTAGTAGTAGAGGAGAACTATTTTTTGAGATCGACTTTGTAGCGTCAGATGGATTAATCATTACAGTTGATGCGCTGCTAGATACTGGTTTTACTGACTGGCTAGCGATTAACAAACAAGATGCTATAAGTTTGGGATGGCAATTGGTTAATAATGATGAAACAAGGCTAACAGCACTTGGTGAAGGACAGTTTAGTATTTACGCTGGGACTGTAAATTTAGATGGACAGATGTTCAACATACCTGTTATTGGAGGAGATGCTATTACTGAAGTACTTTTAGGTTTACCTTGGCTGTTTACGCGAAAGCTTGTTGTTGATTTTCCAGAAAATTTTTTGACTCTAGGCTAATGTATTACATAAATTACTTTCCTTGCCAAAGTTGCTGTAATCTGTAAAAAACTTTGACCAATATCTCCTCTAGCCAGAGCATAGCGCGGTCAAGCCATTCTAGAATTAGTTCTAAAGGATGCTTTTGATAACCAATAGTATGAGCTTTTGTTTCGATATAATCTGGTTTTGCTTCAACATTACTATGGCGACGTTGCTGTGGAGATAAGTCTGTACTGTCACTGGTAAAATTGGTAATGTCAGATGCAGTTTGCTGTGCAGTGGTAATTCCTTGAGATTTTTTCTGAGTAGTAGTTAAGTCACGGACTGATTTTTTGTGTTGCACTAACCCAGAACCAGATTTTGGTTGTTGCAAAAACTTGAACAAATTGTTAACTCGATTGTCAGGAGAATAATCGGCTGATGGTGCGCTGGTGAGAGCAGGGCTTGTAGGGGAAGTAACATTTTGATGCTCTACACTTACTTCCTCTTCATCACCAAACAAATCACTGTAAGTTAACCAAGGATCTGCTAAATTATCGTGCCATGTATAACTACCCAGTACAGCAATAGGAAGACGTTGTGACAGTTTTTTGTCTGAAGTCTGCCCAGAAATTATCTGGCGTTCGGCTTTAATATTTTCCGATGTATTTTGCGTCAATTTTGGGTTGATGCCATCGCCAAAAAAGAAATTCAGCGCCGCCCAAATCAAAGCCGGAATTGCCGCCGTCGATTCTAACTTGGCAACGGCTGAGTCTATAAATACCAGTGCTGGGGAAGGACGAAAAGAAAGATCTTCCGCTTCTAAATTTGTTTCCTGAGTAAACGTAGGCGTATTATTTGTCACATCGCCAGTCAACTTTGCTAACAAGCGGTCAATTTCGGGTAAAGTATTTTCGTGAGATGGGGGTGGAGCTGGTTGTTGCTTACCTGAGCGCAGTTGTTTACCTGCTGACTCTTTAGCTTTTTGTAATAGTAGATGTAGCGGGTATAAAAGTGATTCTAAAGACCAAGTTGTAGCAACTTGCACATGTCTAATAGTACGCTCAAACTGCTCGCTTAAGCGCCGAGTCTGTTTGTGGACAAAGTTAAACAGTTTGCTTTGATAACGACCATTCGAGGCAGAATGCATGATAGTAACTTGTAATTGCGAGCGTGGCGTATGAATTTTCCTGTAACCCAATCTAATCATACTAATTCTATTGTGGCAGCAATTGAGCGGTTGCGCTCTTTATGTCAGGTTAATATTCAGTCTTCTTGGCTTTTGTATATTGGTGACTTGTCCATAGCTGATGTTACGGCATCCTTATCAAGTTGGGAAGTTGCCTGTGTTAATGCCAAAGTGCAGATTACTTGGGAGGCGGGGCGAAAAGTACTGTGGCTGGGGCAAAAATTGGTAATTCCCCATGATTTACACGGTTACGCTTTACAAGGTTTATCTTTAAAATTGGCGCTTCATTGGTGGGCAGATTCGGCTCAGGTTTTTGTGAATGGTAAGTTGGTGGCGGCTGGTGATTTGTTTGATTGTTCGCCACGTGTGCTAATTAGTGCAGAGGTTCAGCCTGGGGAAGAGTTTGATGTTGCTTTGCGGTTAGTAAGTCCGGGACATTGCGATGGTGCTTTGGTAAAATCGCTGCTGGTTTATGAGTCTAGGGAGGGGTTAGATCCGGGTTTTGTTGCTGATGAGTTGGCTGTGTTGTTGCGTTTTTTGGAGGGGGAGAGTGAGAAGTTGGATGTTTTGGCGGCGGCTGTGGGTGAGATTGATTGGGATGGATTGAACCGCGTTCGCGAAGCGTCTCGAAGAGAAGACGCGAAGAACGCGAAGGAAGAGTTTGAGAAGTCTCTGTTTGCCGTGCGTTACGAGCTTTCTTCTCTGGGCGGTTTAAAATCTAAAATCTATCTTTTGGGTCATGCGCATTTGGATTTGGCATGGTTATGGCCTGTGGGTGATACGTGGAAGGTGGCGCAGAGTACTTTTGAGTCGGTGCTTGGGCTTCAGGAGGAGTTTGAGGAGTTGATTTTTTGTCATTCTACTCCGGCGCTTTATGCTTGGGTTGACTCACATCGTCCGGATTTGTTTGCTGCGATTAGGCGGGCGGTGGATGCGGGGCGTTGGGAGGTTGTGGGTGGTTTTTGGGTTGAGCCGGATTTAGTTTTGATTGCTGGTGAGTCGATTGTGCGTCAGCTTTTGTATGGGCAGCGCTATGTGTTGGAGAAGTTTGGCAAGTTTTGTAGTGTGGTTTGGGTACCGGATAGTTTTGGTTTTTGTGCTAGTTTGCCACAGTTTTTGGTTGATGCTGGGATTGAGTTTTTTGTGACGCAAAAGTTGCGTTGGAATGATACTACTCAGTTTGATTATGGCGCTTTTTGGTGGCGTTCTGCTGATGGTAGTGAGGTTTTTAGCTTGATGTCTGCGTTGATTGGTGAGGGTATTGATCCGGTTAAAATGGCATCTTATTCTTGTGAGTGGTTTAATCAAACAGGTATTTCAGCAGCGCTTTGGCTTCCTGGTGTTGGCGATCATGGTGGTGGTCCTACTCGTGATATGTTGGAGTTGGCACGGCGTTGGCAAAATTCTCCTTTTTTTCCTCAGCTAGAATTTTCTACTGCACAGAAGTATTTGTCAGGAGTCAGGAGTCAGGAGTCAGGAGGAGCCAGTTGCGTGCGGAGGTTTCCTCCGTTGAGCAACCTGGCGTTCAGGAGTCAGGAGTCAGGAGTCAGGAGGAGCCAGTTGCGTGCGGAGGTTTCCTCCGTTGAGCAACCTGGCGTTCAGGAGTTAACCCAATTCCCTACATGGGAGGATGAATTATATTTGGAATTTCATCGCGGTTGTTATACTACTCACGCGGAGCAAAAACTTTGGAATCGTTTTTGTGAAGGTTTGTTGTATCAAGCGGAATTGTTTGCGGCTTTGGCAAGTATTAGCTGTGGGAGGGATTATCCCAAGGTTGAATTGGAAGTTGCTTGGAAGAAGGTTTTATTTAATCAGTTTCACGATATTTTACCAGGTTCTTCGATTACTCAGGTTTATACGGATGCGCTTTTGAGTTGGCAGGAGGTGGAAAGGGTTGGTAATGAGATTTTGCAGCATTCTTTGAGTGCTTTGGCAGCAAGAATAAATTTACTAGAGTCGCCACCAACTGATGGTTTACCAATTGTGGTGTTTAATTCTCTTAATTGGCAGCGTTCTGAGGTGGTTTCTGTTAGTTTACCTTCAACTGATCGCAACTGGCAGGTTTATGATGGCTCTGGGCAGGTTCCTTCTGTGTTGGCTGATGATTCGATTTTGCTGTTTTTGGCAAGCGATATTCCTGCTGTTGGCTACCGTGTTTTTTGGTTGGTACAGACGATGACTGTAGAGACGCCCCAGCAGTATACCGATGATTGGGTGATGGAGAATGAATTTCTGCGCGTTGTTGTTGATGCGGAAACAGGCGATTTGTCAAGTGTTTTTGATCGGATGGAGCAACGAGAAGTTTTGAATGGTGCTGGTAATCAATTGCAAGCTTGGCAAGATTGTGGTCAATATTGGGATGCTTGGAATATTGATCCTAATTATGCTCAGCATCCTTTGCCGCCGACTCGGCTTAAATCTATTGAGTGGTTGGAAAGAGGTTTTGTACAAAGTCGGGTGCGTGTGGTACGTCAATTAGGTAATTCTGAGTTTCGCCAAGACTACATTTTACAAGCGCGATCGCAATTGCTGAAAATTGCCACTAAAGTTGATTGGCAAGAACGTCAGGTTTTAGTGAAAGCTGCTTTTCCTCTCAATGTGGAGGCAGAGTTTGCTAGCTATGAAATTCCTTGTGGTGTTATTCGTCGCCCTACTCAACCGCAAACTCCCAGAGAAAAGGCAAAATGGGAAGTTCCTGCTTTGCGTTGGGCAGATTTGACTGGTCATCAGTACGGTGTTAGTTTGCTTAATGATTGTAAGTATGGTTATGATAGTCAACCTAACCAATTACGCTTGACTTTACTACGCAGTCCTAATTGGCCCGATCCACAAGCAGATCGAGGCATTCATGAGTTTACTTATGCATTATACTCTCATGTTGGTGGTTGGGAATCTGCTCATACGGTTAGACGTGGTTATGAGTTAAATATTCCTCTACAAGTTCTGTTGGTTACTCAACAACAAGAACAGGATCATAAGTTTTTGTCGCCTGTTGGTAGTTTCTTTGATTTAGGGGCGGAAAATTTAATTTTGATGGCGTTTAAGCAAGCTGAAGATAATCAACAAGAGTGGATTCTTCGCTGTTATGAGTGTCATGGAGCATCAGCAGAGTTGCGTTTTCAAAGTGATTTGGGATTGACGCTAACAGAGTCTGTGGATTTGTTGGAACGTTCTTCTGCTACGCCAGAATTTTCATACTCGCAACAAATATTAACTGTTAAACCGTGGAAAATCACTAGCTTTAAGGTTTTGAGTTAAGGAGTCAGAAGGAAGCAGTGCGTTGCTCTGGTTCCCATTGAAGCATCTGCCGTTCAGGAGTCAGGAGTTTAGATGACTTCTGGCTTACCTTACTACTTGTATCATTTAGTATAAAATATTACTTATAATTAGCAGGCGTGGCGGTTTTGACTTTTACACAACATAACTAAAAAAAGTGCAACTTTACATAACTACTTTGACAAATTTTTGGGAGTTGGCAATTTATTACGTATTTATACAGGTATTCTGCTAATATTTAAGCACTTAGAAAATTATACACATTTTGTAACATAAGGTAGTGAATATGATTCTGCACTTGTACAAGGTAGGGCTAGTTTCATTGGCTGCTGTGGTGGTAAGTCTTGGATGGGGTACTGCGAAAGCAAACGCGCAGACTGCCTTTGAGACTTTTGAATTTAAGACTAGCTACAAAACAGCAGTCGAAATTAATCCTTTCAATCAGGAAGGTATGGTCAGGGCAACCATTACAGGTGAGAATAGTGATGCGCCTTACGGGTTGAATTTCTTTACTAGCAATACTTACGGTTTGCTTCAGCCTGTTACCAATCCAGCGATCGCCAAATACAACTTTAATTCAGATCCTGGAACGTTTGGCTTGACTGGTGAACCAGTATTTTTTGACAGGTATTACGGCGGTGCTAATGAGTTATTTGGTAAAGCTAACGACAGCGCTGAAATTAACTTTGAGACAGGCACAATCAAGGGTGGTGGCACGATAACTATCTTTGATGGAACTGGTATTTTTCAAGGTGCTACAGGCACAATCACGTTCACCCAAGAGGACAGACTTGCTCCCCCTGGAGCGCCATCTCAAGGTGAGGCTGTATTATCATACTCTCTGCGCGTCCCTCGTGCAGTTCCAGAACCAGGCACAAATGCTTCCCTCATTGGGTTAGGTGTAATTGGTGGTGGTTTAGTATTACGTCGCCGCCTACAGGGTATTGCGTAGAGACGTTCCGCCGGAACGTCTCTACAAAAAGACGCGCTATTATAGCGCGTCTTTAATTTTTTAGTCTTCATGATCCTCAAAGGGATCAGAAAGCTGTTTTCCAGGAGGACCAAAAGCAGTGTAAATAGATACAGCTGTGATGATAATTACAACTGCACCGACGGAAATGCTAAGAACTGTTGCGGGTTCCATAACAAGTTATGTTTATGAGTAGTATTCTTATAGAATATTACAGAAGATTAAAAAAAGCTTTGGCAACTCAGATTAGGTGAACTATGGCACAAAGGACGCGGTTGGGAGACATCCTCAAACCTTTGAACTCGGAATATGGTAAAGTAGCGCCAGGATGGGGTACTACCCCCCTCATGGGTGTTTTTATGGCGTTATTTTTAGTTTTTCTGCTGATTATTCTGCAACTGTATAACAAATCGCTCTTGATTCAAGATGTGACTGTTGATTGGCGGACTTTGGGCAGATAACAGGTATAGCCCACTCGATCTTGCACAAGTTACAATCCCATACCCGGACTAGTCCGGGTATTTTCATGAGCTTTATACTTGAAAGAGATAGTCAGATGTATAGAACGAAAAAAAAATGAATATATTTGGTATCGGTTTGCCAGAAATGGCTTTAATTATGGTAGTGGCGCTGTTAATCTTTGGCCCCAAAAAGCTACCTGAGGTTGGTAGGAGTATGGGTAAAGCGATTCGCGGTTTTCAAGACGCTTCTAAGGAATTTCAAAATGAGTTTCAAAAAGAAGCAGAGCAAATAGAAGAAGCGATGAAGACTACTGCCGAAATTGAACCCAAGCAATTAGAAGCAGCTCCCATGCAAAATAACAATACCAGTTCTACATAATAGAGTGACAGAGGTTGTTAGTAAGAATTTGGTAATTCCCCAGCTAATTGTCGGGTTGGGGAATCCGGAACCTAAGTACGAACAAACACGCCACAATATTGGTTTTGCGGCAGTAGATGCTTGTGCACGTTCCTGGAAAATACCAATGGCTGAAAATCGTAAGTTTCAGGGGGAGTATGGCGAAGGAATAGCACCTAGTGGTGAAAAAATCCGGTTGCTGAAGCCACTTACTTATATGAATCTCTCTGGGCAAGCTATCCAAGCGGTAACTAGTTGGTATAAGTTATCGCCAGAGTCAGTGCTGGTGATTTATGATGAAATGGATCTGCCCATGGGAAAAACTAGGCTGCGCTTATCTGGTTCGGCAGGGGGACATAATGGAATTAAAAGTGCGATCGCACACCTTGGTACTCAAAATTTTCCCCGATTGCGTATAGGTATTGGTAGACCAAAAAATGAGAATACTGGATCAAGTACTGTGTCTCATGTACTGGGAAAATTTTCTGCGGCGGAAAATCAATTAATGTCTGTTGTACTCCAGTTTGTTGTTGAATGCGTGGAACTTTCTCTTCAAGGCGGAGTCGAAAAAGCAATGAATGTTTGCAACAGCCGCACTATTGACAGTCCTCAGTCTTAGCCTTAAAAACAATTCACACCCCTTAATGGGGTGTGCTTAATCATTTTAATGAATTTTTGTAACAATCACAGCCTAACTGCGATGATATATTAGCGTAGCTACGCTATGTAATGCCATTATTACAGATGTTTAGTTAAATCGCCGCTTGCGTCTTGCTGCAACTGCTTTGCGTTTGCGCTTTTCCAAAGGTGTTTCAAAGTGCCGATGATACTTAACATCGGCTAAAATCCCTGCTTTGGAAACTTGGCGTTTGAACCGACGTAGAGCCGAATCTATTCCTTCATTTTCTCCTAGAAGCACTTGGGTCATTATTATTCCTCACTTCGTTATTCCCCATAATTCTAGAATAAGCCGACAAGAAAGCACCCTAAGTCACGTCTTCTACATCCTCATCTTGTGTTTTAATCAAAAGAGCTAATTTATAGATGTGGCGGCGAGACAGGGCTGTTTCTTGGGCTAATTGCCGACTAGCTTGCGATCGCGATATTCCCTGATTAATCATCGTTTCTAATTCACGCACAATTTCTGCTTCGCTTAGTTGGGCAGCATTGGGTGGACTTCCGGCGACTATAATTGTGTATTCTCCAAGAGGTTCTTTGTCGCGATAATGTGCTATTGCCTGTGCGATCGTTCCCCGCCAAAATTCCTCATACAATTTAGTTAACTCTCGTGCCAGCACAATTTGCCGCTCTGGAGTAAAAGCTTCTGCTAAACTTTGTAAAGTTTCGATTAAGCGGTGGGGAGATTCATAGAAAATTAATGTGCGCGATTCAGAGGAGAGAGTTTCTAAGTGTTCTCGCTTAGCTTTAGTTTTCGCTGGGAGAAAACCTTCAAACACAAACTTATCTGTTGGTAATCCCGCTGCTACCAAAGCTGTAATTGCCGCAGTTGCACCAGGAATTGGTACTACTGGTATTCCCTCGGCTATACAAACTTTAATTAGTTCATATCCGGGATCGGAAATTCCCGGCATCCCAGCATCAGTAACTAGAGCAATGCTTTTACCATTACCTAGCTGTTGTAATAACTCCGGAATACGACTGCTACGATTATGCTCATGATAACTCGTTTGGTTTGTCTTGATTTGAAAATGTTGTAGCAGTTTACCTGTATGACGAGTGTCTTCGGCAGCAATCACATCCACCGTTTGCAAAATGCGCACCGCCCGGAATGTCATATCTTCCAAGTTGCCAATTGGTGTACCAACGATGTAAAGTGTTCCTGGTTTGGGATCGGTTTGCATATGCGTTCGGATGTTAGGGTAGAGACGCTCCAGCGGAGCGTCTGTACAAAAGATGAGGAAGATTGTGCCGAAAAATGACAAATCCAAAATCCGCATTCCCAGGCAGGAGCCAGGGAACGAGGCAAAATCCAAAATATCACGGTTTGTTTGTCGGTTTAGTAACCTTGGATTTGATTTACCTTGCCGATAATCCCCCCAGCAATAATCAAAAAATTGTTGCTTCTGACTATACTGTAGCGGCTGGTGGTCCAGCAACAAACGCTGCTGTTACTTTCAGCTATTTAAATCGTAGAGACGCGATAACCCTTGTCTCTACCGTGATGGGTGTGGTGGGTTCTCATCCCATGACGCAATTAATCAAAGGAGATTTGATAAAATATGGAGTGGTGATCGCTGACTTAAACGACAGCACAACTCAACCACCTCCTGTATCATCTATTATTGTGACGCAAACCACAGGTGAACGAGCTGTTATTTCCATTAACGCTGTCAAAACACAAGCAAGTAGAGAAGCTATTACACCAGAGATTTTAGAAAATATAGATATAGTATTAATTGATGGGCATCAGATGAGTGTTGGGAGTGTAATTGCCCAAATGGCTAAAGCGAAGAATATACCAGTTGTCATTGATGGCGGTAGTTGGAAACCTGGATTTGAGCAAATCTTACCTTTTGTCGATTATGCCATTTGTTCTGCCAATTTTTCTCCTCCCGGCTGTCAAAGTGAATCAGAAGTTCTTGCATATCTAAAAGATATACATATCCCTCATATTGCAATTACCCATGGAGACAAACCCATTCAATACCTGACAGGCAGTACCTATGGCTATTTAGATGTGCCAAATGTCCAAGCTGTTGATACACTAGGGGCTGGAGATGTATTTCACGGTGCTTTTTGTCACTATATTCTCCAGGAAAATTTTACCACTGCACTCTCGTTGTCAGCGCAGATTGCAAGTTTATCCTGTCAATATTTTGGCACACGCCGCTGGATGGATAATAAGGAGATAAAAATTAAGTAAATGCAATTACCAGAAATACTCGAAATAACTCGTAGCATCGGTTGGGAAGCAGCAGATTTACTAAAATCTTACTACCACCATAGTAACCAAAACCTAGAAATACAGTATAAACAAAACGATCCTGTCACCGCAGCAGATTTAGCTGTAAGTCAATTCATTTTGCAAAAGCTACAAGCAGCTTTGGGAGATGAAGATTTTGGCTATATTAGCGAAGAAACTTACACATCATCACAAAATCCAGCACCTACATGGGTGTGGATAATTGATCCTTTAGATGGCACGCGAGATTTTATCGAAAAAACTGGGGAGTATGCAATTCATATCGCTTTAGTTAAAGAAAAACGCCCAGTGCTAGCAGTAGTAGCAGTACCTGAAGCACAGAAGTTGTATTACGCCACCAAAGGCGGTGGTACGTTTGTCGAAACACGCGATCGCAATATAAATTCTTTACAGGTATCTTCTCATAAACCAGTTGAAGATTTAACCTTAGTCGTGAGTCGTTCCCACCGCAATCAAAGATTAGATTATCTGCTGCAACACTTACCTTGTCAAAATCAGAAAGCTGTGGGGAGTGTAGGCTGCAAAATTGCCACAATTGTAGAAAAGCAGGCAGATGTGTATATTTCTTTGTCTGGCAAATCAGCCCCAAAAGATTGGGATATCGCAGCACCAGAGCTAATTCTCACAGAAGCAGGAGGTAAGTTCACTCACTTTGATGGTACGCCATTGCAGTATAACACAGGTGATGTAAATCAGTGGGGTGGAATACTTGCTAGCAACGGTCAGTTTCATGAAATGCTTTGTCAGGAAGCAGAAAGGATTTTAGCAGAGGTGGATGAGAAAATAAAATAGATGCACATTCCTTAAATTCTATTCTTCATCATCAAATACTGGAGGCCAAAGTTCAGCAATAGGCAACTCCCAGCCGGGAAAAAGATCGGGCAATGTCAAGACATCATTATTTTGTAATATAATTGGATCTTGCTCGGTGCGGTAGACGGTTAGCATTTCTTTATCTGGGTCAATTAAGATCCCAACCTGTGTTCCCAGTTCTAAATATAGATTGATTTTTTCCTTTAGTGGTTTGAGGCGATCGGTTTTTGATTTAATCTCAACTGCTAAATCTGGCACTAAGTTGACAAAATTGCGCCGACTACGCGGCAATCGTTGTGCTTTAACAAAGGATACATCAGGTGCTCTTAAATCTGAATTGGGTAAAATAAACCCGCCACTAGAATCATACACTCGTCCTAAGCGTTTGGGTCTAACCCAGTTAGCAAGCAACCGACTAAACTCAACTCCAATCTCGCTAGATATATCATCACACGGTCCCATAATTACAATTTTCCCATCCTGTAACTCTACTTGCCAATCGGGGTGTTCTCGCTGAACTTGCTCTACATCTGTAATAGTGAATACCACGGTGATGACTCCTTTAAACTTTCCTGAGTTGATTTTAACAAACTCATAGTGCCATTCGATTCCTAAGTGACAGGTAAAATGAAGGTTAGGTAGTCTTGCGGTGTGACAGTAGAAAAATCTCAGGCGAAAAAATAATTCATACTAGAATTCAGCAACACCAGGTTGTGAGTAGGGGCAAACGGTGAAACTAAGATTAAAATCAAAAAGAATAAATATACTCTGCTATCTCTCACCCTGTATTTTTAAACATAATGTTGAGACTTTATCATGTTTTGCTCGGTTTAATCTTGTTGGCTTTAGCACCCATAGGAGTACAATTGGCTCGCTCTCACTTTGATTCAACGAGCAAATCAGATTCAAAACAAGTGATACAACCAGCTGCCGTAAATACTCCTCCACCTAAAACAGCCGTTGCGCCCAATCCTAACTCAGGAAATATCTGGAAAAGTATTTTGGGCAAAACTACTGCTCCCCCTGAGTGGCGAGTTACCCCTTGTGAAAAGACAGGAAGTTTACTGTGTGTTTCTACTAAAGGACAAATTTTAGGTACAGTGGAATTGGGATTTTATCCGCTAGGACAACAATACGATTTCCAAAAAATGCTGAAGGCAGTTGGGATTACGCCTGGTGCAAAAGTTGATTACCAAAGTCCTAAGTACCAAACTCAGATATCAACAGCACTAAAAACTTGGATTGCGCAACACTACGCTGATGTATCAAAAGATCGTTTGCTGAGTTACGGCGATCGCATTTCTTTCTCACCACAGCCCCCAGAAAAGGTATTCTTTGGTAAACTGCAGGGAATGCGCTATGGATTTGCAGGTGTTAACCAAAAAGGTGGCGCTGTACAAGAGCAAAATCTAGGTTATGTCGCTTTCGATGGTACAGCACTTTACGTAATTACTACTGCATTTGACCCATCTTCTGTCACCGGGAAGTTTGATACACTAGAAAATTTTCAGCGTTTTGAACCGCATTTGTCTACGATTGTGGCTGGTTTAAAGTTACCCCAATAGACATAATTATGCCTTAATTCAAACCCTTGTAGAACGCCGCGCGTTTATACATTCAACCGTCCTCATTTTCTACATCATCACCTGTTAATATCACATCTTCATAAAGTTCATCAATGCTAGTGTGAAAGTCAACACTAGCTAAATAGACTTTGCTCCCTTGAGTAAAAGAGTGTAGTACCCAAAGTCCTTCAGGGTTGCGCCGAAAGCAGTCAACCCTTTGACGCTTTGTATTTAACAAAACATATTCCTGAAGGGTTTCTAGTTCTTGGTAATCGGCAAACTTATCTCCTCTGTCAAACGCTTCTGTAGACTTAGACAAAACTTCTACAATTAAGCTGGGATAGCGTTTAAAAGTAGGTGTTTCTCTATCTCGCTCATCACAAGTTACAATCACATCAGGATAGTAGTATCTATTTAAAGACTCTATACGAGCTTTCATGTCGGATATATAAACCCGACAACCTTTTCCGCGCAGATGGTTTCTGAGTAAAGCGAATAAATTTCCGGCAATAGTCACATGAGGATCAGATGCGCCTGCCATTGCATAAACCTGCCCATCAATGTACTCGTGCTTAACCGGACTTTGCTCTTCTTGTTGCAGATATTCCTCTGGAGAAATGTAAATTTGGTTTTGACTAGCAACCATGATGCTTCTATTTACGATCTGAATATCTCCAGTATACAATTAGTTAAGGTAAGGGTACGGCGTTGCCGCACCTTTACGGAACGAGAAAAAGCACATCACCACTCTTAATATACGTAATTTATCCATTGGGTAAAACCACCCATCAGGTTGATTTACTAATTAAATATATCTACTTTTTGATATAGAATTATAAAATATTCAGTAATGGGTAATAGTACTAATTACCCATTACCGCTCAATCTAAATTTCGGCAGAAGCTCGTTCAATCAAGCGACGCGCTAAGGTTTGCGTACCTGTGTGTTCGTAGTAATTTGTTGACACATCAAGGAAAGCGGCAAGATAATCCAACTTGTCACCGCTAAAGTCAATAAAACTTTGCAAGTTGGCGGCGACTTTTTCTGGCGTTAAACCTCTGGAAGTAACTAACCCACTCATCCAACCTTTAACTGAGTCAAAGCTTTCACCAATAAAGTTGAGTTTGCTACTAGAATTTTGCCCAGGAATTGCGTCTTTAATGTTTTGGAAAGTTGAGTTTTGATCTAACTCCTGTGGGCTGGTTTGATTAATTGTAGATAAAGCTTTGCTGATAAAATCTGGACCTAGCGGTATCAAACCATCAAAGCAAACTAAAGCAGCCATGCGGATGAATGACTCACCGCTATACTCACCTAAAGAGGCAACAAAATCGCCAATGCTGTCTCCGGGAATACCGTTAATTTGGCAGAAGGCTACTAACTCAGCGACTAATTTTAAGGTTAAGTCGATGGTTTGTGCTTTATCTGCTTTAGGCGTAACGCGATTGAGAAAACCTAATAAGGGAATTTTCTCGCCTACTTTATTAGCTAAGGCTGCTGCACCCAAAGCTTTATCTGTGCTATCTACAGTTTGGTAGAGCCACATAGCGCGTTGATAGCCTTGGGAACGATCATTGTAGAGGAAAACTGCTCTTTCACCAATTTGCTGAATTAAGTCTTCGTCTGTTTCGCCAGTTACCGCTTTAATTGTGTTGACAAAACCTACCACATTTTGCCACTCTCCGGGAGCAACAAAATCGAGCGATCGCAATGCAGAAACTGTCAAGTTGCTGGTTGGTAATTCGTCAACCAACTCAAATATTGATTTGCTCACAATAACCTCCTTAATTAGCTAATGGCTAATAGTTAATAGCTAATAGTTAATCGTTAATAGCAATTAGCAATTAGCAATTAACAATTAACACGCTTACCCTTTCAATGCCGCCAAACCATCAAGGTTAAATTTCTGTATCCAAGCTTCGCGATCGCTTGTTGTAAATGACGAGTCACGGGATTGAACTTTCACTTGGTAGCGATTACCGACTAATATAGCCGTGCCGGTAGCGCCTTGGTCAACGGCTGGGTATCCTGCTATCTTCTTGGTAGCGTTTACAAATTTAGCGGCTGGGTTGGCGGAACCTTTTACTGCTTGTGTATCGGAAATGGAAATCACCGCTAAGTCTTTACCACCTTGCTTCAACTTTGCTTCAGCAAAGCCTTTCTTTTCTTGGGTATAAACTCGCTGATAACCATCTTGAGGTTGAGGGAAGAATTTATTAAATTCACTACCTTGGGTTGATTCCTTTGCGACAGCTTGACCACTTTTTTGTTGCGTACTTTCTTTTTGTGCTTGGTCAAAACGTCCTGGAGTTTTAGGCTGACAGGCAGTGGTAAATAATAACAAACATAACAGCAAAGCTGCTAATATTCTACGGGCGCGGGGGAAAAACATGCTTGACTCCTCCTTATGCTGAATATGGTGGCAATTATCTGCCTTTTTTTGATGTAACCCGCATTCATTTAGATTTTGTTAAACACAGTGGCAATGAGTACTCACTGCCATTGATTAGCTGTTTGTTGTGCGGTATGCTATTACAGCGTAGAACGGATCGCTGCCCGTTGCACCTAACCACTGTAATAAATTAGGAACTTTTGAGCGATGGGCGATCGCTTCTGGGGAGGTAAATCCCGGTACATTCGCGAAGTAGCTTTTGACTAATTCCACTCTACTCTCTTCGGAACCATCCCGCCACGCTTGAATCGCTTTTTGATGGAACATGCGGTTAGAAAAGCTGATGATTGCTACACCGCCTGGTTTTAGGATACGATGTATTTCTGTAAATACAGCCTCTGGATATTGCAAATACTGCACGGAAACGCAGTTAAGCACAGCATCAAAATCTTGATCGCTCAAAGGTAGCCGAGGATTGTCGTTCAGGTTTTGCACAAAGTAATGATTTAAGCGCCGATTGCGTTCCAATTCCTCAGCATTCAGCCCATGTCCCTCTACATGAGCAAAATCTATATCTTCCGGTAGATGCGATACCCAACTGCTCATCATATCAAAAATGCGCGTGTTAGGTTTAAGGCGCTGGCGGTACAAATCGGTTAGCTGTTGGATGAATCCTTCGTCTACATGGGTGACGAAACGGGGATACTCATAAAACTGTAAGTCATTGCTATCATCCAGCTTAGTGCGTTGATTTGGTTTGAGCGGCATGAAAAAGTATTCTATGGGTGGAACATTTACGAATATACTTCAATCAGTGCGATCGCCTTTATTCACGCTTAAACTCAGCACTTTTACTTTTTTGGATATTACTGTTACGAATTCTCACTTTATAAACAAAATTGTTCCTTTTTGTTCACTCGGCATCGATTCCACTCCAAAGCTCACTAATCGGTCTAGTTTGCCCTGATGAAGCTTGCTGCAATGCTCTCCTCAAACTAGCTTTAACATCCTCAATTGGCGTATCATCAGGGTCAACAAGTGATTCTGCTTCTTCAGTAAACAACAAAATCACCCGTACACGACGAGGAGAAATTTCTCCTCTAATTGGCTCATCCAAAATCAGGTTGCCTTCAGAGTCAATGATACCAGTAACTTCAAGCGCTTTCATTTTTTCAGTTTCCATAACCATCGTCTTCACACATGGGCGTGCAAGTTCCCTTTCCCAATTGTAAATTTTGTCAAGCAGTTGGTAGCGATATCATATCGCCGCATGATGAAACTCGATTCAGTGTTGACTAGAGCCAAAAAAAAGTTATACTAATATTACGTACCCTAAATAACTGCCGCAATGGTTTCTACCTCAGACAAATTCCAAACTTTGGAATCGTGGCAGCATGTTCTTGCCCCTTATAACATGGGTTACAGAATCAAACTGCTGTCACAACTGCTCTACCGCAAGTTAAGTGAGCGCCTGGAACCTTATGGGCTTACTCCCTTCCACTGGGTGGTACTGTGCTGTTTATGGGAAGATGATGGTCTACCTACTTGCAGCATTGGCGAAAAACTCCAACAAGTGGGCGGTACTTTAACAGGTGTTTTGGATCGGATGGAAGAACGCTGTTTAATTCGTCGAGAGCGCGATACAAGGGATCGTCGTATTTGGCGGATTTGGCTAACTGACGCAGGTAAGGAGTTAGCACAAGTTTTACCACCAATAATAGTGGATATGCGTGAGGAAACATGGCGTGGCGTTTCCCCTAGCGAGCGCAAACAATTTTCGCAAATTTTGGATCGGGCGATCGCTAATCTATCATAAGTGAAAGCTGCGATCGCCCGAATGGGTGAAGATCCGCTAAAATTTTCTTTCTAATATATTACGTATACTAACTAATTTACCGATAAATACTTGTAGATAAAAATTACGCATCCTAAATAATTGACTACTAACTAATACATCTACCAAAAGAGTGAAAAATTATGGAAAGCACCAAAACTACCAATTTAAACGGACGCAACGGTCATAAAACTGCAGTATTGGACAAAGAATTGATTACAGATATGGAGACACTAGAAGCACGTACCTCTGCACCAGTAGAAACACCGCAAGAGGTAGCGCAACTACCAGAAGAGGTAAAACCGCAGACACCAGAAAAACCAAAAGGTAAGAAACCACTAGCTTTAATTTTGGCAGCATTGGGTGTAGGTGCAACAGTGGCAGGTGGTTTTGGTTATCGCTGGTGGCAATACGCTTCTACTCACCAAGAAACCGACAACGCCACAGTTGCGGGGCACATTCACCAAGTAAGTAGCCGTATTCCTGGAACTATAAGCCAAGTACTAGTGAATGATAACCAGCAAGTACAACAGGGAAAGTTGCTGGTAAAGTTAGATCCACAGGACTATGAAAATAAAGTAAGACAAGCGCAAGCAGCACTACAAACTGCACAACGCCAAGCAAATGCAGCACAGGCAAATATTAACTTAGCTTCCCAAACTACCACAGCTAAGACAGCTACTGCACAAGGTGATGTTAATGCCGCTGTTGCGGGTATTTCCACAGCCCAAGCCGCAGTGGAAGAAGCACAAGCAGGCATCCCAGCAGCAGAAGCTGAAGTCAAGCAAGCCCAAGCAGGAGTTCCTGTAGCTCAAGCGCAGGTAGCACAAGCTGATGCCAATTTGCAAAGAGCGCAAGCAGATTACAACCGTTATCAAACCTTGTTTAACCAAGGTGCAATTCCCCGTCAGCAATTAGATACTGCAAAAGCTGCTTATGACGTGGCTGTGGCACAGAAAAATGGTGCTGTACAAGGAGTACAACAAGCACAAGCACGACTAGCAGCGGCAAAAGTTGGGGTAGCAAGAGCGCAGTCTCTACTGGCACAAGCTCAACAGGGTGTAGCCACAGCTCAAGCGAAACTTGCAGCATCTAAAGGAGGATTGCAACAAGCTACCGCTGGGGGGCAACAAACAGCAGTGAATCGCAGTCAATACCAAGCAGCACAAGCAGCTATTAACCAAGCAGAAGCATCCCTCAAAGACGCACAGTTGCAATTATCCTACACCAACATTACCGCCCCTGCGACCGGAAGGGTGGGTAAGAAAAACGCTGAAGTTGGTAACAGAGTGCAAGCAGGAACACCGTTAATGGCGATAGTAAATAATGATTACTGGGTAGTGGCTAACTTTAAAGAAACCCAGTTAGAAGATATGAAGCCAGGACAATCCGTTGAAATCAAGCTGGATGCCTTCCCCCATCATACCTTTAAAGGTCATGTTGATAGTCTTTCACCTGCTTCTGGCGCTCAATTTGCCCTCTTACCACCGGATAACGCTACTGGTAACTTTACCAAAATTGTACAGCGCGTTCCTGTCAAAGTTGTTTTTGACGCTGATAGTATCAAAGGATACGAATCACGGGTTACACCAGGGATGTCTGCAGAAGTAGCGGTAGAAGTCAAGTAGTAACTAGCACTCTCAGCCTGTGGAGAGGCGTTAAGGATCAAGTCAAATGATATCTATATGAAAAGATATCAATATTAAGCAAGCTTTACATGAACACACCAGGAAGCAAAACAAAGCTGTTACCACCAGCTTTGAAGTCGAGAAACTACCGTCTGTTTTTTGCTGGGCAAGGGATTTCTCTGATTGGTACGTGGATGACGCAACTTGCAACCGTTTGGTTGGTTTATCATTTAACTAACTCTCCTGTATTATTAGGGGTTGTAGGATTTACCAGTCAGATTCCCAGCTTCTTTCTTTCTCCTTTTGGTGGAGTGTTTGTAGATCGCTTCTCCCGCCATCGTATTTTAATTGGAACACAAATCCTGGCGATGATTCAATCTTTAGCGCTGGCGGCGTTAGCGCTTACTGGTGTGATTCACATTTGGCAGATCATCGCCTTAAGCTTATTTCAAGGATTTATCAATGCCTTTGATGCACCAGCCCGTCAAGCATTTGTGCCAGAATTGGTAGAGCGCCCAGAAGATTTGGCTAATGCGATCGCTCTAAACTCAACAATGTTTAATGGAGCCAGGTTAATTGGTCCGGCGATCGGTGGTTTAATATTAGCTAGAATTGGTGCGCCTTACTGTTTTCTAATTGATGGTTTATCGTACATTGCTGTAATTATCGCTTTATTAGCGATGAAAATTAAGCCGAGAAAAATTCCCGTAACTAACACCAATCCCTTGCAAAGAATTAAAGAGGGATTTGAGTATGCCTTTGGCTTTCCCCCCATTCGTGCCATCTTATTACTATCAGCATTAGTTAGCTGCTTCGGAATGCAATACACAATTCTCGTACCAATTTTTGCCGACAAAATCCTTGGAGGAGGTGCAGAAACTCTAGGGTTTTTGATGGCGGCGTCGGGAGTAGGAGCGTTATCAGGTGGAATTTATTTGGCTACAAGGCAGACAGTAGTCGGACTTGGTAAATTAATTGCCATAGCTCCAGCAATTTTAGGAGTTGGGTTGATTGGTTTTGCCTTGTCACGCTTCCTACCACTTTCTTTGTTCTCAATGTTGTTTATCGGCTTAGGAACAATTCTGCAAATTGCCTCTGGCAACACAGTTTTACAAACAATTATTGATGAAGACAAGCGCGGAAGAGTCATGAGTTTGTACACAATGTCATTTTTAGGTATGACACCATTTGGTAATTTATTAGGTGGTAATTTAGCAAATTACATCGGTTCCACCTATACAATAATTATTGCTGGAATTATTTGTATTTTAGGGTCTTTGTATTTTATCAGACAGTTGCCTGCTTTAAGGGAAATGGTACGCCCGATTTTTATCCAAAAAGGTATTTTAACAGGTGCGAAATCATAAAGAAGGCAGAAGTGATAAGGCAGAGGGCAGAAGGAATTATGAAAAATAACCACAGATAAACACAGATGCACACAGATGGCTTTGATTGCATGTCAATGTAATTTACAAAACAAGAAACTATTTGTGCAAAACTGACATGCCCCGATGGCTTTTATCTGTGTTTATCTGTGTCCATCTGTGGTTTGATATTACTCCAAATCCGTAAGTGAAATCCCCAATTCACTCAACTGATCGGGGCTGAGCGATCGCAATTTTTGCGCCAACCGCTGTCGCTTTTGGCGTTCCTGCTCTGCTCGTTGACGTTCTAACTCTGCTTGTTCATGTCCAATTAGTAGCAAATGTCCGTCCAAATCCCACCAGCGCAACCAAAGTTCCTCCGGCTGATTCTGATAGCTACCTCGCCACAACCCCAACTCAACCTGCATAGGTAGAATTGGATAGTGTCCCCGTTCATTTGGTTGCATTTTTTGATAAGTTGTGTATACCAAGTGATAAACTTCTAATTTTTCGTTAACGACTTCATAAATCCCATAGTAGGGAATGCGCATAATTTGCGAATATACCCAAAATTTTCCCGGTATGATTGCTTTGTTTACCAGCTGCACGAGATAAAGGAGTTTGATCGCGTTCTTCGCTACCGTCATCGGAGGCGAATTCCAAAGCAATTACAGGCGTGATGAATTCGCGCCACAGTACGTAAGAGCGACGAATCTGCCCATCCAATCTTGGGGGAACTCCAGGTACATAGAACCAATCAGGAGCTTCTGCCCCTTTCTCAGGAGGATCTGTTTCCCGCCAGTAAATGCCGCAGTCTTGCCCTATAGCATACTGCCCATCTGGGTGTAGTCTTTCCAAAACAGGGGTGATAGAATCTGTTAATAATATACTCTGTGGATGTTGTTGGAAATTTTTCACGAAGGTGCCGTCAGACTCAGGTAGTTGGGTATGGTCTGGGAACGGAGGTGGTAATATATTAAGCGTCTGGGACATAAGCAAGTGATAAGATTGTGTGTCGTTAGTACTATTCTAAGCAAGGGCGATCTTTCTTAGCTTGCGGAGGCAGGCTTTGTACATATAGCGATACCCTTCTAGGGTATTGCGATCTTGAGTGCCACTTTTATGATTATGATAGGCGAAGATTTGTTGGAAAAATTTAGCCATTCTTTAGATACATTCTTTCTTGCCTATTAAGATTGACAATATAAATATCCTCCTATTTCAATATGGCTTTGGAGTATTGATGTGGCTAACACAAATGCTGTAGATAAACAGGCTTCTTCCAATCGAATCCCCTTGAGAACGTGGATTGGTGTTTTAGCTAGTATGCTTGGCGCATTCATGGCGGTTCTTGATATTCAAATCACCAACGCTTCCCTACAAGATATTCAGGCATCTTTGGGGGCGACGCTAGAAGAAGGTTCTTGGATTTCTACCGCTTACCTGGTAGCGGAAATTGTGGTAATTCCTTTAACTGGATGGTTATCGCGGGTATTTTCCCTAAGACGGTATCTCTTAGTTAATACCGCTTTATTTATCTTCTTTTCTATATGCTGTGCTTGGGCGTGGGACTTAAATTCGATGATTGTTTTCCGCGCTTTACAAGGCTTTACAGGAGGGGTTCTTATTCCTATCGCCATGACTGTTGTACTTACAACTTTACCACCCTCCAAGCAACCTATAGGGCTAGCTGCGTTTGCGATTACGGCAGTTTTTGCACCTTCAATTGGACCAACATTAGGAGGTTGGTTAACAGAAAACTATAGTTGGGAGTATAGTTTTTACATAAATGTAGTTCCAGGCATATTGATGCTGGCTGGAGTTTGGTACGGAATTAAGCAAGATATACCTCAATTAAATTTACTCAAGCAAGGAGATTGGTGGGGAATTATTTCAATGGCGATTGGTTTAGGTTCCCTGCAAGTTGTGTTAGAAGAAGGTAGCCGCAAAGATTGGTTTGGTTCAGCGTTTATTGTCCGCTTGAGTATCATAGCTGCAATTTTTATAGCACTATTTTTCTTTATAGAATTAACTCGCAAGCAACCATTTATTAATCTACGACTTTTACGTAACCGTAACTTTGGTTTAGCAAGTATTGTCAACGTGTCATTAGGGGTGGGATTGTATGGCTCAATTTATATCTTACCTTTGTATCTAGCGCAAATTCAAAGATATAATGCGCTGCAAATTGGTGAAGTGTTAATTTGGGCGGGGGTGCCTCAATTATTTATTATTCCTTTCATCCCCAGAGTGATGCAACGCATTGATGTTCGCTTTATGGTTGCCTTAGGAGTGGCTTTGTTTTCCATAAGTGCGTTTATGAACTCGCGGATGACTTTTCAAACGGGACATGACCAATTAATATGGTCACAACTGGTTCGTGCAATGGGACAACCTTTGATTATGGTACCCCTTACTTCTATTGCCACTGCTGGTTTAAATCCAAAAGATGCGGGTTCAGCAAGTGGTTTATTTAATATGATGCGTAATATGGGCGGTTCTATCGGTATTGCCTGTTTAGCAACTTTATTAACTAACAGAGAACAATTTCATTCCAATAGATTAGGAGAATCAGTATCTATATATAACTCAGCAACGCAACAGCGAATTGATCAATTGACACAGTATTTTGGCAGTCGCGGTGGTGTTGATTTGAACACAGCGCAAAACCAGGCAATCGCAGCTATCGATCAAACTGTGCGTCGCGAAGCATTTGTTCAAGCTTTCAACGATTGTTTCTACTTTATAGGCATTGCTTTGTTAGTCAGTGGGATTGCTATTTTATTCTTGAAGAAAGTTAAGGCAACGGGGGCTGCTGTAGGGCATTAAGGTTTCGCGCCTCTACATTTTTGCGCCTTTGCGCCTTTGCGTGAGATTATTAATTCGATGAACTGCGAATATTATCAACTATCTGTATTTGACTTGAACTAAATGCCGCTTGCTTAAGATGATTTAAAAAAGTCCGATCGCTATACCTGGAATCTAAGTTAATGGCTTTGGTATAAACTTGTTTGGCTGTCTTTTTGTCACCACTATCCCAGTAAGCGATCGCACTAGCAACTAACGGATGAGGATTGTTTGGTTCTAGAATAGCAGCACGGTTGGCTGCAAGGATCGCTAACTTATAGACTTTGAGTTGATGCAATGCCAAACTTAAGTTGAAATAAGCAATTTCATTATTTGGTTTGAGAATTGCTGCCCAAGTGTGAACTAGCACTGCTGCTGGTAAATTACCATCAACTAAATAGACAATTCCCAAAGCGTTGTATGAAGGCACAGAAAACGGCTTAAGATATATTGCTTGCCATAAAGACTGTGCCGCTTCTTTCTCTTTACCTGCTAAATGCTGTGTCCAACCTAGATTAACTCGTCCCTGAACATTTTCCGGTTCGAGTTCTACGGATTTTTGCATTGCCGCTATTGCTTCAGTATACCTGCCTTGTTGACGGTACGATAAACCTAATTGGCGATAGTCACCAGCCTTAGCTGCACCAAATGATGGAGTGCCAAAGGCAAAAGTTAAAAATAAACCAGCAACAATCCCATTTGTTACCTTTGCTTTGGCGATGCGCTTCATGATACACTTGGGTCATCTTGAGTTTTCATTTGACGCAAAAATTGCTCAACTCTGTAAGCTTTATCACGTCTTTGTTGTTGTTTGAACACGTTTAAAGCTTTTTCCATTGATGCGATCGCTTCAGTTTTTTTCCCCTGCTGCCATAGTGTTTGTGCTAAATTGGTCAGCGCATCACCATAATCTGGATTAATTTTTAGTGCTTTTTGATACTCAGAGATTGCTTCTTCTCTTTGACCTTTTTCTGCCAGCACAACACCCAATGCATTGTGAGCCAGTGCATAGCTAGAATTTAGGCTAATAGCTTTTTGGTATGAGGTAATTGCTTCTTCTGGTTTGCCTTGACGAAAAAGTATGTTTCCTAGTTGATAATGCCCAAAAGCATCTTTAGGATACTTCTTCAGTAAGGAGCGTATACTTTTCTCTGCTTCTGGGAAATTGCCCTCATTATATAAAGCATTAGCTTTTTGAACGAGTTGCGTTCGCTCTTGCGACGGTTGCTCTGTGTCTCCGAACTGTGCTAACACAGGCGATGTCCCTGTTACCGTCAGGATGCCAACTATCATGCCGCTAAAAAGATGAATAAATGCTGATTTCATCTGGCTTTTCCGTTGTTCGAGCTTCATTTCATTACACACCCAAATGTAATGTTACGTCTGATCGTGCGCTTTTGCGACTTTCATACCAGACATTTACAGATAATATAATGTTCCTGTTGAGCGATCGCTCAGTTTGAGAGCAAGAAAAGACGCAAAGAGTTTCTTAGCGTCTTAGCGACGGACAGATTCTTTCGGAGGGAAACCCTCGGACGTACTGTCCTCGCCTTTGCGTGAGATAATCCTAAATCAAGCACCCTCGCGCAGTTTATCCAAGACGCTGCGATCTTCTAAGGTAGAAGTATCACCGGAGACTTCTTGCCCTGCTGCCAGATTGCGCAGTAGCCGCCGCATAATTTTACCACTGCGAGTTTTGGGCAAAGCGTCGGTGAAGCGAATTTCTCCGGGACGTGCGATTGCTCCTATTTCCTGCACAACATGTTTCTTGAGTTCTTTACTCAGTTCCTCACTAGGATTCTTACCACCTTCTAAAGTCACAAAAGCAACTATCTCTTCGCCTTTGAGTTCATCTGGTTTACCTACCACAGCAGCTTCTGCTACCGATGGATGGGAGACTAGAGCCGATTCAATTTCCATTGTACCCAAACGATGTCCAGATACATTAATCACATCGTCAACTCTTCCCATCACCCAGAAATAGCCGTCTTCATCTTGTCTTGCACCATCGCCTGCAAAGTAGACATATTTTCCATCTTTAGGAGGGATATGTTCCCAGTAAGTGCGACGGAATCGTTCTGGATCGCCGTATACTGTCCGCATCATACCAGGCCAAGGATGACGAACTACTAAATAACCGCCTTCATTGTCACCTACACGGTTGCCTTCTAAATCCACCACATCTGCTAAAATTCCGGGGAAGGGACGAGTTGCCGAACCAGGTTTGGTAGGAATTGCTCCTGGTAACGCTGTAATCATGATACCGCCAGTTTCTGTTTGCCACCAAGTATCAACAATTGGACAGCGTTCCCCACCAATCACTCGATAGTACCACATCCAAGCTTCTGGGTTAATTGGTTCACCTACGGTTCCAAGTAAGCGTAGGGAAGATAAGTTGCGTGCTTTAGGCAAGTGTTCACCCATTTTGATAAAAGCACGAATGGCAGTTGGTGCGGTATAAAATACTGTGACGCCATATTTCTCAATAATGTCCCACGTACAACCTGGGTTAGAAGCACGAGGCGCACCTTCATACATAATCGTTGTCGCACCGTTGGAAAGGGGACCGTAGACGATGTAGCTGTGTCCTGTAATCCAACCGATATCTGCTGTACACCAGTATACATCAGTATCTTGGAGGTCGAAAATCCATTTAGTGGTCATATGAGTGTATAAGTTATAACCACCAGTTGTATGAACGACGCCTTTCGGCTTGCCAGTACTGCCAGAAGTGTAGAGGATGAACAGCATATCTTCACTGTCCATCGGTTCGGCGGGACAATCGGCTGATACACCTTGCTGTAGATCGTGCCACCAGTGATCGCGCCCTGGTTCCATGTGTATTTGTTGACTGGTACGCTGGACTACCAGAACATCTTTAACTGTGGGAACAGCACCCTCAGCTAAGGCTTTGTCTACTTGCTCTTTGAGCGGTACGATCGCATCTTTACGCCAACCACCATCAGCAGTGACTACTACCTTAGCTTGGGCATCAATCAGGCGATCGCGCAAAGCTTCGGCACTAAAACCACCAAATACAACGCTATGGGGTGCGCCTATTCTAGCACAAGCTAGCATAGCAATAGCAGCTTCGGGAATCATCGGCATGTAGATGCCCACGCGATCGCCTTTTTGCACTCCCAGTTGCTTGAGTACATTAGCAAACTGGCAAACTTCTCTGTGCAGTTGGGCGTAGGTAAGAGTGCGCGAGTCTCCTGGTTCCCCTTCCCAAATAATAGCTGCTTTATTTTTGCGCCAAGTGGTAAGGTGTCTATCTAGACAGTTGTAGGAAATATTAGTTTTACCGTTAACAAACCATTTCACAAAAGGTGGTTGCCAGTCTAGCACGTTGTCCCACTTTTGGAACCAGTGCAACTCAGTTTCTGCTAATTCTGCCCAAAATGCCTGAGGATCTGATGAAGCTTTCTGATAAAGACGCTGGTAGTCTTCCAGACTTTTGATCTGTGCGTTTTGTGAGAATTCAGCGCTGGGGTGGAAGAGACGCTTTTCCTGCAGAATTGATTCTATCGTCACTTGGGACATAATTATTTCTGTAGTTTGTGTTGTAACTCAAAACTATTGTGTATGTTAACTTACCTGAATACTGTTGATTTTCATGAAGAAATAGGCAAATTATTGTGAAAAGGTGCTATTGAACAGGTATTCTCCCCACACTGCCGTTGATGAAAACCTTCATTAGACATCTCCAAAAAATAATGTAGAGACGTTCCATGGAACGTCTCTACTTGAGGGAATTAGTTCGTAGTAAGCGATCGCCTAATTTTAACATAGAGCAATATAATTCGCTGCTTCAGCTAACTTTGTAAAAAGTAGCGGTAAAGCATATTAGTGCAGGAGATTCCAAAATTAACTAAGATAAGGTAGTAATTAACAAAAATGTAGCAATTTTTGGTTTCCCATTGAGTAAAGGAGTATCCTACTATGACTAAAAAAGAACTGCTTCTTCAAGAGATTGAATCAGCTCCGGAGTCTTTAATCGCAGAAACTTTGGACTTTTTGCAGTTCTTGAAAACTAAGTTCCAAAAACAATCAGAAACTCATACAGCTAGTACAGATAGGCAAATAAACTTAGAATCTGACTCACCGTCCAAAAGTAACTCAACTACCCCTGTTGAATCTCCCCAAGAGATTAAATTTCCAACGAAAGAAGAAACCCCGATTATTCGAGGTTCTACTGCAGGAGATTTACTGAAATTTGCGGGGACATGGCTTGGTGATGACTTTGAGGAGTGCCTACAACTTGTTTATGACACCCGTTCCAAGACAAAGTTCTGAGACATGTATCTTTTAGACACCAATCACTGTAGCCGTATTATCTTTGGAGACAGCAACTTAATTCGCCAGTTGCAAGAAAATAGTAGTGCACAAGTAGGTACGAGCGTTATTGTACGTGGCGAATTGCTATATATGGTGCACAAGTCTGAACAACAAATGGCAAACCTTCAGCCAGTCAGAGCATTTTTACAAACCATTAATCTTTATCCGATTAATGGAGCCGTTGCTGATATCTATGGCAGTATCAAAGGAAAAATCATCGAAAATTTTGGACCAAAGGATAAAGCTAAGCGCAGAAATTTCACAGTTCAAAATTTAGGCTTTAATGACAACGACATCTGGATCGCATCTACGGCAGTGTACTACAGTCTCACCGTTATCTCAGCCGATAACGATTTTGCTCGCATCCAGCAGGTAGAGGCATTCCCCCTAGAATCTTGGCTTTAATCTTTTAGCACTTAACCTCAACTCATGCTATAAGCCGTCCTCTAATTATAATTTTTATTTAATAGTTTCTCCAATTTCTGGTCAATTATTACACTTTGTTCCTTGAGGAGTAGCATCAGGGTAGAAGGTAATTATCGCTTTATCTTTCCTCACGAAAACTGCGGGAAAGGATTTTCCTGTATTTCCATCTCGTACATTATATATACATGCTCCTTCAGTATTTCCTTGGAGTTTAAAAATTTTTGTCGCATCGAGAAGCATTTCTTCGGCATTACTGAGATAGCCATAGCCTTTAATAACATCCCTGACTACTTGGTTGCCTTGTTTAATCACTACACCCATTGTATAAATAACGCCAGGAACTACTTCCTGGCGTTGATTGTTATTCGGTAAGCGCCCCGCAATTCCCTGATTTTGTAACTCTAAATATCTTCCGTAAAAATGCAATCCGCCGATGTCATTTGCGTTATATATTTCTCCACAAAATATGTGTTCAAATCCTTTATTTTTAAACCAAATATTTGTTAAATCTTCTATAAATTCTGCCTGATTTTTACGACCAGAACGCAGTTCGCCATTAGTCACTTGCTGAAGTTTTTGTACTACATCTGGGTAATAGGATAAAAGCTGTTTAAATTTGTTGGGACTGACTTTTGTACCAATAGAACCGCAGGTTTGAAGTACCTTTTTGTCAAAAGCATTTAGTTGGGGTGGTGGCGGTGAGATGTCCAATTGTTGTCCGGCGGGAAATCCTACAGGAACTGGGTTATCTTCGTTATCAAAAAAGGGCAGAAGTTTAGTATCTTGGGGATAAATGGGATTGTGTAACCAAAGTGGCGATGCTAACAGTAGGAAAGCGAATCCTGTTTTTATCAACGTAGCTAATTTTTTTGTTAGATTTAATTGCATGTATTTATGTTAGAAATTTAAATATTTATGATGTTTTTCTCGTTCCCATGCGATCGCCTTTTTTCCTCGTTCCCATGCTGAGCATGGGAATGCAGTTTGGTGGGCTGCTGCCTCCAGATAATCAAGTGGCAGAGCCACTTGGTAATGCATTCCCAGATAGAACCTGGGAACGAGTGGCACGAGTGGGCGAGTGTGGAGAATTAATCTTTCTTCATCCAACTAAACATGGCGCGTAAATCTTTGCCTACTTCCTCAATAGGATGTTCGGCTTCTTGACGTCTCATGGAGGTAAAACCTGGTTTTCCTGCTTGGTTTTCTAAAACGAATTCTCGTGCAAATTGCCCAGATTGAATTTCTTGGAGAATTTTGCGCATTTCTGATTTGGTTTGTTCGGTAACAATGCGAGGTCCACGGGTATAATCACCGTATTCAGCAGTGTTAGAAATGCTGTCGCGCATCTTGGCTAAGCCGCCTTCTACAACTAAGTCAACGATCAATTTGACTTCATGGAGGCATTCAAAATAAGCTAACTCTGGTTGATAGCCTGCTTCTACCAAGGTTTCAAATCCTGCTTTGATTAAAGCACTCAAACCGCCGCACAGTACTGTTTGTTCACCAAACAAATCGGTTTCGGTTTCTTCGCGGAAAGTGGTTTCTAACACACCAGCGCGGGTACCGCCGATACCTTTTGCGTATGCCATAGCGCGATCGCGTGCTTGACCTGTGGCATCCTGGTACACTGCAAATAGACAAGGTACACCTTGCCCTTGTTCATAAGTCCTTCTGACCAAATGTCCAGGTCCTTTCGGTGCTACCATCACTACATCCACGTTAGCTGGTGGTACAACTTGAGCAAAATGGATATTAAAACCGTGGGCAAAAGCTAAGATATTTCCTTCTTGCAAATTAGGTTCTATCTCATTTTTGTAAACAGTTTTTTGCACCTCATCAGGTAACAGAATCATAATTAAGTCAGCAGCCTTAGCCGCATCAGCCACATTCTTGACATTTAATCCAGCAGCTTCTGCCTTTGCTACTGACTTACTACCCGGATATAACCCAACAATGACATTTATGCCACTATCTTTGAGATTCAGGGCGTGAGCGTGACCTTGAGAGCCGTAACCGATTATAGCAACGGTTTTCTGTGCTAAAAGGTCTAAATTTGCATCTTCGTCGTAGTACATCCGGGCCATAGGAGCGTCTCCTGTCAGCAAGCGTAGTGATTGATTGCAAGTATATGATTCTACCGCAAAATCTGATCTAAGAACCACAGATGAACACAGATGATGATTTATGTGTGTTTATCTGTGGGTAAAAATTTAGGATGACGCTGTTTCTCGATCTATTCTTTGTACTTCGTCATTGGATAATTTTACATCGGCTGCACGCACTGAGTCTTCAATGCTGGAAACTTTACTTGCTCCTGGGATGGGCAAAATACAAGGTGATTTAGAACGCAACCATGCTAGGACAATTGAATATACTGAGACGCCTTTTTCCTGAGCCAGTTTGGATATGGTGGGAAAATCTTGTAAGCCCTGGTGACGACGGCTACCACCAAAAGGACTCCACGGTAGAAATGTCAACTCTTCTTTTTCACAATACTCTAGCACGCCATCAAATTCTGGCTGCCTTTGCCAAGGGTTGTACTGATTTTGCACTGAGACAATATCAACTACATCTTGCGCCCGCTTGATTTGTTCTACGGAAAAGTTAGAAACTCCTACGAATCTAATTATACCTTCATCCACTGCTTCTTTAGCAGGAGCTAGGGATTCCTCAATGGTGTAATTTGGATCGGGGGCATGGTACTGCCAAACATCAATCGGTTTATTGCCGCCTAAAGCTTCAAAGCTGACACGGATAGTTTCACGTAAATGTTGTGGATTGCCGTTGCGTGTCCAGTTGCCATTGGGACGCATCAACCCGCCTTTGGTTGCTACAATGACTTTACTAACATCACCATTGTAACTTTGCAAAGCTTTGTGAATCAAGCGCTCGTTGTGGTGTTTGTCAGATTCATCTTTACAGTAAGAGTCGGCGGTGTCTATAAATGTGACGCCTAAATCCAAAGCGCGATGGATGACGTTGAGGGACTGCGATTCTTCTGGACGATTACTCAAAGACATTGGCATCCCACCCATGCCGAGCGTACTTACAAAGACACCCGTTTTTCCTAGCTGTTTTGTTTCCATGTTTCTAGCTTAAATTTTTGGCACATGATCTATTTACTAACTGGGATGAGCATTTTTGACAATTCATCCCACTTAAGGCTTATCTAAATTTTTCTGCCCTATGTCTATTTCCTTTACCGGAATAATGCAGTAGCTGATTGTATCTTAAATTAAAAGTTGGCATTAAAGAGGAGATGATAGCATGAAAAAAATCCTCATTTTATCAGCTAATCCCTGGAATACAAATAGGTTGCGACTGGATGAGGAGGTGCGGGAAATACAACAGGGGCTGAAACGAGCTAGAAATCGAAATCAGTTTGAAATTGTCAGTGAATTGGCGGTAAAGGTTGATGACCTGCATGACTCCTTATTATATCACCAACCTCAAATTGTTCACTTTTGCGGGCATGGGGCAGGCAGTGATGGCATCGCCTTGGAAAATAATTTTGGGCAAGTGCAATTGGTAAGTACAAAATCCCTAACGGATTTATTTGAGTTGTTCAAGGACAATGTTGAGTGTATCGTTTTAAACGCTTGTTATTCAGAAACGCAAGCTGAGGCAATTCACCAACACATAAACTATATAGTTGGCATGAACCAAGCAGTAGGCGATCGCACAGCAATTAATTTTGCGAAAGGGTTTTATGACGCACTGTTCGCGGGCGAATCTTACGAACAAGCTTACAAATTTGGCTGCAATGCTATTGATCTACAGGGTATTCCTGAGTCAGATACCCCAATATTCAAGGGTAGGCACGTAGCGCTTCCTACGTCAAAATTGGATAACACTATTCAACCTACACAAGAAAATCAGCACGCCCCAGATTTACCAAATATTAACCAAAATGCTGGTGATCACGCTATTCAGATTGGACATATTGGACAAGCTGGGAATTTGAACTTTCAGCGATAAAATAAAATTATGACTAGTAGTATTTCGCAGTCAGCGGGAGATGACGCTATCCAATTTGGGTATATTGGGCAAATAGAATCTTTATCTATTGACAACAGAAATCAGCAAGCAACTGGTAATGGCATTCTCCAAGTTCAAATGGGTTCTCTCACAGGCAGCGTAGTCAACATCTCCCATCTTGAAAAACAGCAATCTCCACAACCCCGTCCCCTTCCTGTGCTTTTAGCGCCTCGAACATTTCCCTTATTGTTAGGTCGTCGAGAAGAAGTTAAAGTTGCAGTCGATGCTTTACCATATGATCAACCAGTAGAATTCTATGGTTCCTCAGGGATAGGCAAGACAGTTTTACTGAGATATCTGGCTCATCATCCCTCAATTACTCCTGCCTTCGGCGACGGAATTGTTTATCACCGATTAACTCGTTACCAGTCCCTTTCTGACTTACTGCAAATTCTCTTCAACGCTTTCTACGAAAGTAGTGTTCCTTTTAAACCTACAGATATTCAAATTCGTCATGCTCTCGAAAACAAAAGATTTCTCATTCTGTTAGATGGGGTAAATCTCAAACGAGAGGAAGTAGAAAGTCTAATCAACAACTTACCTAGCTGTACTTTTCTTTTCGCTTCTAATGAACGCCAATTTTGGGGTGAAGGACATTCCGTCGGATTACGCGGGTTATCGCTCAATGATGCTGTGTCTCTGGTAGCACGAGAACTAGGACGTACTCTTGACTCAGAGGAACGCCTCGTAGCTGAAAAACTTTGCACCACCTTAGAAGGGCATCCATTGCGGATTCTACAAACAGTAGCACTAGTTAGGGAGGAAAACCTTTCTTTAGCAATGGTGCAAGCGCGAATACAACCTATTACTTCAACTCAAGGCTGGGCTGAACAACTCCTAACTTCGTTGCTCAAACCGCAAAGATTAGTTTTAACGGTGCTAGCGGCTTTTGGCGGTGTAGCTGTGGGAGCAGAATTGCTGGCGAGTGTAACACAAATCCCGCAAGTTAAGCTTATGGTAGAAATGTTAATCAGGCGTAACTTAGTGGAAGTTGAGGGTTCTCATTACAGGTTAAGTAGTACTTTAGTTGAGTATTTTTTACAACAATCGAATTTGACACCATACTTGGAGCGAGCTGCTAGTTACTTTACCACTTGGGTTCAACAGCATCAAGGAATCCCAGAAAGTTTATTAGAAGAATCTGAAGCCATCTTCCAAATTTTGGAGTGGGCTGTTGGAGTTAATCGCTGGCATGATGTGCTTTGTTTAGGGAGAGCCGTGGAAGGTGTACTGGCTCTCAATGGACAATGGGGTGCTTGGAACATGATGCTGCAATGGATACTTCAGGCTGCACGTACAATTGGAGATCAAGCAGTTGAAGCTTTTGCATTACATCAATTAGGTACTCGTTCCCTCTGCTTAGATGAGGTAATGCAAGCTCAGGATTATTTGACACAAGCTCTTAACATTAGAGAATCGCTCAATGATCAACTTGGGGCGGAAATAACTCGCCATAATCTGAAATTTCTTTTGCAGCCACCTCCACCACCTCAGCCTCAACCGCAACCTCGACCAGTTAATCCTTTCACAAGAGAGATTCCATTACTATTGAAAGGGGGCATTGCGGTTTTGCTCTTAATTATAGGAGGAATTGTTATAAGTATATGGCTTTCTAAACCTCAAACTCCAACTGAAACTCCACCCCTAACTCCAACTGAAACTTCACTCCCAACTCCGATTGTAACTCCAACTAAAACTCCACCCCCAACTCCGACTGTAACTCCAACTGAAACTCCACCCCCAACTCCGACTGTAACTCCAACTGAAACTCCATCCCCAACTCCGACTCCAGAACTTCTTTCTCTAGATTTGACACCCAGTCGTGTAACTTGGGATCAACGGGTGCAGGGAATTGTGCGTTTGAAAACAGAAGCACCTGATGGTGGCGTGGTTGTCAATCTTAAAAGTAATGATGAGCCTCTTGCCGATGATCTACCAAAAACCATCACGATTCCATCAGGGCAAAAGCGGGAAATTTTTTATTTCTCAACTCCTCCTGATGGCGGCGACTATCCGACTGGTACTAATATCGAAATTACAGCCTCTTTAGAAGGGGGAGTGTCTTTGATAACACAAAAACTTACTATTTATACTTCCTCTCGACTTCGCTCTGTACAGTTTGAGGATGAAAATGGGACTAAAATCGACAGTATTACTTGGAGTAATGAAAGGACTATAAATGTGTACGGAAGGATAACTCTGAATGCTCCAGCTTCTGACGGGGACATTGAGGTCAAAATTGACAGCAAAAATGCACAAGTGCAGCCAACTGTTAAGGTAAATGTAGGGGAAACTACACAGACTTTCCCAGTCGATATCCAGAGGTATGATCAAGTCGGTAAACTCATTGAGCTTGTAGAAATTCAAGCCTCTTATAATCAGGATACCACCCCACAGACAACATTGAAAATTAATCATCCTAAACGAGATCTTTCTCCACATTAAATTATCGTCCGATTTCGTCATTTATTCGTCCGAATCTTGTTACTCCTGCGCTGAAACATCCTTCTTCAAAAGTCAAATAAATTGGCGATCGCACATTACATATTCTGCAATCATCCCCGAAATTATAGATCCCCGACTTCTTAAAGAAGTCGGGGATCTTGGCATCCCAACAAGAAAGCCTCTCGACTAGAGAGGCTTAACTATGAACTCGTAGAACACTTAACCAAAAAAGCTATAACTAACTGCTATTGCACCAGCTATGGCTGAAGCCGCTAGAGAAACAGTAGCTGTATTAAATAGCCACCAAGCAGCTCCGGCAACAGCTTTTTTCGTTTCAACAGCTTGCTTCTGTGTTTGTTCTTTAATTGCAGAAAGACGTTTTTGCGTTTCTTTCTGGATTAATTCGCCTCGTTGCAGCACGCTATCCCGTGCAGCTTCAATTTGGTCAATAATTTTGTTAGCTTGTGCTTCGGAAATATCCTCACGAGAGCTAAGAATTGCTACTATTGTACCACGATCAAATTGACTCAACCGAGTGCGTAAAGCCTCAAAACCCGCTTGCGGATCGTCAAACACTTTGGCAAAATCTTGCTGAATACTTTCATAGTTGAGTTCAGGACGATTTAACGAGTTGAGGTAGTTACGAATTGAACCAAAAGCCCTATCTATAACTGACTGTACTCTTTGCTGAAGAAGCTGATATTGTTCTACCACTGAGTTACGTGCAGACTCGATTTGATCTACAATCTGGTTAGCTTCTTCTTCTGAGATATCCTCCCGTTGAGATAACAAAGCAACAATTGTAGAACGGTCGAATTTAGAGGCACGTTCTGTTAAAGAAGATACGCCTGCACGAGGAGAAGACAGTAATAACTGTAGATCTCGCTTGATCCCTTCTGGGTTTAGTTCCTCTTTGTTCGTGTTTTTCAAGTAGTTTTCCAGATTCGCTTCAAACTCCGAAACTCTTTGCGTTGCACGATTTGCCAAGCGTTGTGGCGCTTTAACAATCCGATCAATTCCTTGTTGCAAAGAGTCGATGGTGCGGTTTACTTGCTCTTCACTCAAGTCTCCCCGTTGAGTTAGGAGTTTGACTAAGGTTTCGCGATCTACTTGTCCGAGGCGATCGCGTAACGCACTAGCACCAACTTTTGGATCGGCTAGTAACTTTTGCAAGTCTTTTTGAACACCTTCGGGATTGAGTTCCTCTAAGTTGGTATTGCGGAGATATTCAGCAATAGCACTTGTCGTTTTCTCGTACTGCTCTTTCGCTTTATCCGCTACTTTCTGCGGTGCAAGTAAAACATTATCCCGGACTGAGAGCAATGAGTCAATGGTTTGGTTAACCTGTTCTTCGCTCAAATCTTGCCGCTGACTCAGTAATTTTACTAAAGTATCGCGGTCAAATTGTGATAATCTTGCTCTTAAAGCAGAGAGTCCTGCTTGTGGGTCTTCTAGTAGCTTGCCAAAATCACGCTTAATACCTTCGGGATTTAGTTCTTCTTTGTTGGTATTGCGCAAATATTCTTCTACCCTTTGCCGCAATTCTTCAGCTTTGGCTGACGCTTGTTCTTGCAGTTCTTTTGCCCTACCTAAAACGATGTCACGGGTACGTTCGAGTTGACCGACAATATTATTAGCTTCCTCTTCGTTAATATCTTCGCGTTCAGCTAGCAACTTCACCAAGGTATCGCGATCAATTTCGTCCAATCGCTGACTCAAATCTTCTAAACCCGCTTCAGGATCTTCCAACAGTTTTGTCACATCTCGCTCAATCCCTTCTGGGTTGAGTTCTGCTTTGCCCGTTGAACGCAGGTAGTCTTCTAGGCGGGTGCGAAGATCTTGGGATTTTTCTGTTTTGTCCGCCTGTTGCACAGTTTCTAAAACTTCTGTGCGAATGCTTTCTATCTGCTCGGAAATTTCCTTAACTTTCTCTTCGCTCAAGTCTCCCCGTTGCTTGAGCAAGTTGACGAAATATTCTGAGTTCAGTTCCTCCAATTGCCGTCTTACAGTTCCTGGGTTAGCATTTGGGTCATAGATGACATCTTTGAATTCATCTTGGATTGTGAGCTGGTTGAAATGCCAAGGGAAAGAATTCAAGATGTACTCTTCTACATCTGATTTAATAGTATTATTTGGTGGTGCAGGTAATCGTTGGGCTATTGAACTACCAAGCTTACTTGCTTGCTGGGTTGCTTGATCTTTAATTTGTTGCAACTGTTGTGTAATTTTCTCAACATCAACTCCTTGAACTTTTCCTTTCAATTGCTGTAGTTGTTGAGTAACTTTTTCTACATCCAGTTGCGAAAAATCTACCTGCTTCAACACCGCAGGTAAAGCTGCGCCCAAGCCAATTTCAACAGCTTGTCTTACTACACCACCACCAGGCAAGGCATTTCCAACACCGACTGTTGCTAGTTGCTGAATTGTTTGACCTAATTGCTCAGAATTCAGTTGTTCTGGTGTAGCTTGTTGAAGTAAATTAATTACTTGCTCGGTAGGATCTTGCCTTTGAACAACTTGGTTCCAAGCACCTTGCAATTGATCGGCAATGCGATTGATGTCTTCCTTGGAAAAGTCTGTGCGACTGCTGATTAAATCGATGAAAGTTTGGCGATTGACGTTTTTCAGTAAGTCATTGTCAGCAATTGATTGCAAATCGGCATCTTTAAGCAACTTGTCAAATTGAGAGCGAATTTCTTTAGCATCAATTTGGGGTAATTGCAGAGAAGATAGAGAACTTTGTAGCGTATTTTTGATACTATCAGGATTGATGCCTGAGGTTAATTCACGGCGAACTGCGGCGGTAATTTCCTCAGCGGTAGAAACCATTTGATTTTTAGCAGCATTAGCACCTACCGCCGCAGTTGCTGTACCTGTCAGTACTTGCAAGCCTGAAGTAGCAGTGCTAACAACAGAACCAATCAAGGAACCTACTGCTCTTGAACCAAACCAGATAATCAGCGAGAAGTAGGTAGACCAGATAACTACACCAATGATCGCACCGATTTGCGCACTGTCAATTAAGCTTAATTTTACTGCGAGAAAGCTAGCACTGAATAATGCAATGGTTGCCGTAACCAGCGCCCAAAGACCTACAGCTGTTTCAACTTTACGAATCGAACTACCTAGATCTGATGAATCATCAGAACCTGAGCTTGTTCCTAATGATGAAATTCCCACAGCTACTGAAAAGTTTGTTAGTAGTAACTGGAAGGCAAATGCCATCAATACACCAGCTACCAATGCTACTAAAAATTGAGGTCCAGAAAATATTAGTGATGCTTCTTCTGGAGTTACAAACTCCTGAGCGATTGTCATTGGTGCTAATCTAAACAATGCAAAATCTGCAATTGCAAGCATTATATTTTCCTCTATAAATAAATATTCAGGACAATAAAAAGATATCGACAGAATTTAATTGGGCGTTGTGTGCAATCAATGTAGAGACGTTTCATCGAACGTCTCTACATGTTTTTCACGCCTATATCTAAGCGCTTACTTATGACCGCCGAACCATTTAGAGGCGATCGCTCCCAATGCAGCTCCTACCATCGGGTTGCTGAGAAACTTAAAAATTGCTGGTTGCTCAGCCATCACTTCTTGAAAAACGTCAGGATGGTTATGGTAAGTGAAGGATGCAAGTTTGCTGACATCATCAGCACTCATGCGATTGGGGTGATGGCTGGAAAGTCCCAATTGTTGCTCTAGATGACGTTCGTCCAAACCTCTATGCTTTAAGTGCTTAAAGAATGCCCGTGCTACATCATCACGATGATTAGGCTGAATCTGGGCGATCGCCTTTTGAAGTTCTGGCTCCATCTGGCTGGGAGAGATGTTGTCGTGATTTAAAGAACGACGAAACAACTGTCTGCGTTCTTCATGGGAAGAACGTCCTGCAAAATCGTCAAAGTTTTGGTATTCTTTGGTTGGATCAGATGGAACATCATCAAGGGATTCTGTATTACCATGAGCCAAATCGTTCATGATTTGGCGTCTATATTGATCGCTGCTGGACATTTTATCGATCTCCTGATTTAATTTGTTAACTGTTAACTGTCAAATTGAGCTATGATTTATACTCAATTTGATTTGATTGCTGATCATACTGAGCAGTCAAAATCAGTTGTTTGTCAGGCGCATATACTAAAACTGTTAAGTCTTGATTGGGGAAATTGTGATGAAAACCTTGAATTAGCGATTTTGCTAATGGTTTAACTTCATTCGGACGTACTTGAGGCGTAATCACAACACCTAACTTATTGTTATCACGTACATAAGCGTCTTGAACGATTCCCTTAGCTGTTCTCACAACCCAATTACCAAAATCTTGACCCTGTACACTGTTACCACGTTCTAAGAGGGCATACTCCCCACTGCGACTAATTCCTGGTGGCAATTGAGTTGGTTGTTTTGCTTGAACTCCTGCACTACAGGCGACAGTTGTCGTTAGTACTAAAATCAAGACAAATGTCATCAAAATTTGGCGAAACTTTGCAAATGTATTCAATTTTCCCTCCTTATATCGACTGATTACTTTAATCTCTAAACACGATCAGTTCTATCGACAATGGAACGTCCCTGATTGTCAATATCTAACTCTTCGCGACGAACTGTCTCTTGAGCCTGAACAGTTTCTTGATCGACAATTTTGCGCACTCTAACTTCTTCGCGCACAACAGCTTCTTTGCGGATGTCAGGAGTTTCTTCGTAAATTTCCATGCGAGTAACTTCACCTTCACGGAAGTTAGCTTCACCTGGTGCAACTGCTCTACCTGCATCGTCAGGAGTTACTCGCTCAACAATTACTCTTTCTTTTTCTACTGGAACGGCAACTTTTGCAGTTTCTGTTTCAACGTGCTTACCAATTGTTACTTCTCCAGCTTTACGACGCTGTTTGCTTGCAATCAACCGTTCTTCGTAAAGTTTGAAGGTTTGATCTTCATGAGCGCTGACATCGTACAAATCCGGCTCTTGGTTGTATGTATAGGAGTTGCGATCATAAGTAGAAGTATTGCGTCCAACTGTTGGTTGTGCTACTGTAGCCGCTTTGGTTGCATCCAGAGGTGCAGATGTTTCTAGCGGTTGTGTGCGATATCCTCCACGAACCTGCTCTTCATAGTCGTAATCAACTGCCATGCCCTCTCTATATTCAGGTAAGCCTTCCGCTTGCTCTTTTGTCATGCTTACATAAACACGCTCTGCGCCACTATCAATTCGGCTACGACCTAATGGTAGTAATACTTTCTTACCAAAAATCCAGAAGCCCAATTCTACTATTAAATAACGAAAAGCACCTTGATCGTCTACTAAAACATCACTAACAGTGCCTATTTTCTCGTTTGTAGTTTGAGAATAAACACCCATTCCCTTAATATCTTTACCTTGAATCGTATTGCTGTAATCGGGATCGAATTCACTAATCTTATGTAGTGGCATAATTTTGTTACTCCATTTAATAATTGCTTATTTTTTATCTTAAAAAGCTATTTATTCTAAACCGTCTTTCTAAAGAATGACTTTACTTAACCATGAGAAAGATTTAGATATTTTCAATTATTAAATTTTTCCTCATTTGTTAAGATTTATAAAATTTTTGCTATCTATAGCTTAAAAAAAACGTGACTAGTTTCTAGCATTTTTTGTGACTAGTTTCTAGCAATAATTATAAAGGATAGAAACGATTAAAAGGGTGAAAGCATCAGTTTTTTTGATACTACCCTCCAAATAAGTCAACAGTTTACTTTTTGTGATTATCCATTGGAACCAACATGTATGCCTGATTATTAGGTAAGTTGATAATTTGATGTCGCCTATAGTTTTTGCTGCTTGTCCTAAACTGTTTGCCACAATGTTAAAGCCCAAACTAACTCTTTTACCAACTAAAGCACCAGCAAGCGATCCTAAACTAGCACCAATAAGTCCACCGAAATCCTGTCTTGTGCTTGAACTGTAGAACTATAGATATTAAGTGTATTTTGATGATATTTTATACTACTAATGATATAATGAACTCAAGTTAAAAGTTTAGATATCAAATATTTTTTATATATAAAAAATTGGTGTTTTTATCATTATAAAAACACCAATTAGTATGAATTTATAAAAGAATAAATTGCATTTTTTCCAACTTAACCAGAGATGAAAACCTACCCTGCACATTGGTAATAAGTTAATAAAATACCACTAATGAAAGGTAAATCTAGAACATTAGTCAGCTTTAACAAAAGCAAAATCTAGATTTTCAGAGGCATTGTATAAGTTGAGTGATATGACAAAAATTGCATTAAATTTACCTGATTTGGAGCAATACCTATTATTAAAATGCTGACAATAAAAAATGTCTGCAATAGTGTATTGATGCTAAAACAAGCAAGGTTATTTTATTTTATAGGCAATCTTCAAGAGAGACAGCTCTTGTTTGGGGGAGTTGGTTGACTACAAATATTAAACAAACAGGTTTCAATACTGTAGAGCAAATACTGCGCTTCGTATTCCTCTGTGGGTAGGGCTAGCAGCAGCCGATTTTCCACCTTAATTTGGGGGTTAGATGGCATAGACATGATCTTTATCCTTAAGCCAGTCATGTTTAAAAAAATAGCTAGCGGCACAAGGAAAGGACATCATTATCTAGTCCCCATGTCAATAGGTGAATTCTCTAAATAATTAATGTAATTATGTGTGGAAGCTCCCAGTTTAAGCTTGTTATAGATAACGTTGCCAACTGCAATTGTGTACTCGCGAATTTAAAGTGTTAAAAGGGTGAAAGCATCAATTTTTTTTGATACTACCACCCTAATACTTTAAAGGAATCAATAAGTCAACAGTTTACTTTTTGTGATTATCCACTGGAACCAACATGTATGCCTGATTATTCGGTAATTTGATAATTTGGTGCTCCGGCGAGACTTCTGTTGCACCACTCTTAGCAGTACTTGTAACACTTTGACGAACATCAGTTACAGCACTTTTAACAGTATCCACTGTATTTTTTACAGTTGTGGACATACCATTCGCTGAACCTTTGACAGTATCCGCTGTACTTTTTACAGTTTCGTTCACATCCGTAGCTGTATTGTTGACAGTATTTCCAACATCTTTTACAGTTTCATTCACACCATTAGCTACCGTCTGGACAGCATCACCTACACCTTTGACAGTTTGGCTAAAATTCTCAGATGCACCCTTGACTTTATCTCCAACATTTTTGACAGTCTGGTTGATCTTTTCCGCCGTTCCTTTAATTAATAAAGCTCCAGCGATGCCGCCTAAAGTAGCACCAATCAGTCCACCAACGAAGACTTTATATATCTCGTTCTTTGTTTCTTGACGTTCTGTATCATCATATTGAACTGTCGAGAGATCAATAGCATCAAGTCGATTGATCACTACATCGTCGTCATCTTGCTCCAGAATTTGCTGGTTCTCGTTCATAATAATTGTCTCCCGTCTTACCACATTTAGTATGAAATAAGGAAAAAGTGATAATTTAATACCAAGTTGCACAGAATGCAACTTGGCATTAATTAAAAAGTGAACCGTCTAGTCAATTCTTTCAATTCGATTTATTTCTTCTAACAAGTCCCCTTGATTAGAAGCATCTTGTAACTCTGTTTGCCTTGGGGCTGAAATGTAGACTGTTGTATCAACTGGCTTGCTAATTGCTGGATTTTCAAATGTGCTATCAGCTGAATCCTTCACAGCGTAAGCACTAGATTGCACCGCAGAGCTAGCATTTTGAGCAGTATCTTTAACAGCGCCAGCACCAGATTGCACGGCAGAACTTACATTATCGGCAGTATTTTGTACCGCGTCTGCTGTACCTGCTGCCGTTTTCTTGGTGACATCAGCAACACCCTGAGCTGTATCTTGTATTGCGTTAGCACCAGCTTGTACAGCCGAGGAAACTCCAGAAGCTGTACTTGCTACGGTTTGCTTGGCAACATCAGCAACACTGGAGGCAGTATTTTGTACTACCTCAGCGCCAGCTTGCACAGCAGAGGAAACTCCTTCTGCTGTACTCTGTACTGCTTCCAATGCTCCAGAAGTAGCACCTTTAACTGTGTCAACTGCACCACCAATCACAGCTTCGGTAGCGCCTTCTGCAACACTCTTAAGCGCGTCTCCTACTCCTTTTCCTGTTTGAGCAAGACCGTCGCCTATAGTTTTTGCTGCTTCTCCTAAACCTTTTGCCGCAATGTTAAAGCCCACACCAATTCTTTTTCCAGCTAAAGCACCAGCAAGTGAGCCTAAACTAGCACCAATAAGTCCACCGATGATCGCCCTACTTAAGGCATCATTCTTTTGTTTTTCTGTTGTACTAGTTTGAGACGTATTTCTGGGAACATTTGTTGTACCAGTTTGAGACGTATTTCCGGGAACATTTGCGTCTGTTGTTGGTGTATTTGTGCCTGCTGTTACATAAGGTTGAGAGGCGGCCCGATTAGCATCTTCTGGTCTTGACACCCGTGTAGGTACGTTAGTGTCTATATAGTCTGTTAATGGTTGATCAATGTTCACGCGGTTGGCATTTTCACCCTGTGTATCCGAAATCTGTCTGCTCTGAACCATATCAATAGTCTCCTTTACTCAATTCCCTGAAAGTTTATCTGATGTGAAGTGCTTACTAATGCTAATTTAACGATTATAAATAACTACTTAATTGCTCTAAAGGTAGACATATTTAAATATTCTGTATTTCCACAGTTAAGTTATTGTTTTTAGTTAGTTATATAGATTAGTTCTTGTGGAATTGACACCAAGTGTGACATTATTGAAGATCAGATAATTGACAGTATAAATGTAAATACAAACCCAAAAGCCCGGTTTGTTTTTGGATAAACCGGGTTGCTATGGCAAGAAGCTTTGAAGAAAAAATTTGGTTAATTAAGTATAAACTACTTAACCAAATGTCAATGTGTGAGTTGTCTTTTTAAGACTAAAGTAAGTTTGCTCATAAACAATCTCCCAAAAGTTGTATTTGAAATAGCTGTACACCTTACATTTGTGACCTATTTCTAGTATTTTTAAATTTGACATTACGCATTACATTTGTGACCTGCTTCTAGCAATAAATTAAAAGAAAAAATCGATTATTAGAGTAATAAATTTAATCGAATATTCAAACCATGATAAGATAAAGACCATTAAAAGAAGTAATGGTGACTTAAACCAAAAAATTCTCAGTTTTCTCCCAGTTAAAGAGTTCTTTTTGGTTAAATACTGTTCTATTTACTGTACCAACTATAGGAATCTGGTTTGTTTTTTGCACAAATCTACGTATATGTATGGTGGACGCCCACCACATCTGGTATTTGGTAGACAATGCCTATCCTACGTGTATTTCAAAAATCAAATAGTAATCCTATGTGTTCTATGACTTAAGATAGATAAAATCAAATGAAATTATGTGAAACTATGAATGAGAAGAAAAGTATTACCAACCCGAATATATCAAAAGTAGTACTTGGTAATACTTACTATAAAAGAAAATCAATTCATTTTATCTAAAAAAGCTATGAATAATAAACAAGATATTGATCAGCATGAAACAAAAGCAAACCTTACTAATAAGAAAAAAGCAGGTATAGCCATAGGAGGAGGGTTGGTTGGTGCGGCGATTGGAGGTTTACTAGGTCGTCGAGTAGGAGGAGTTAGTGGTGCTGTAGTGGGCGTAGTAGCTGGCGCTTTTATTGGTAAGGGTACGGCTGAGCGTGTTAACAGCACGGTAGAATGTTTAATGGACACAGCTAAAAGTGTAGCTAATAACGTTAACCATAATGTAAATAGTGTGGGAAATACATTAAAAGATACACTTGAGGAAGTCAAACCGTCAGTTGTCAGTGCAGTAGAAGCGGCAAAAGACACTGTAGAGGCAGTTAAACCATCAATTGTCAGTGTAGTAAGTGCAGCTACAAGTGTAGGTGAAGGCGTTAATCACAGTATTAAAGATGTAGGGAATACAGTAAAAGATACAGTAGAGGCGGTTACACCCTCTGTAATAGATGCAGTAGCAACGGCAAAAGATACGGTAGATACGGTTAAAGTATCTTTTATAGATGTGGTGGAAGTGGCAAAAAATACTATCGAAGAAGTCAAGCTGTCTTTATCCAATCTCACTACAGCTTCGGATGTTAATCAGAGTGTTGACGACTCTGCTCAAGATGTAGGGGTACACACAGATACTGTTGAGGAGACGCCATCTGTTATTGCTGTAGAAGAGGCGATCGCACAACCAACAACAGAAGTATCAACATCTGTTATGGATGAGGATAAACATGTTCAACTTCGACTTGAAGAATTTCAGCCAATTCAACCAGAAACTATTCAACAGCCCCAGCAACAAAGAATTCAGCTACCAACTATAAAAATTGCACAATTGGCTGGAATTCTGATTGTAGGTTCAGCTATTTTAACGTCGATAGGTGTAACTTGGGGATTTAATTCAAAAAAACTGTTAAAAACAAAAACACTGTCATCTAATATGGTCGCTCCAACAGTTGAAAAAAGAGCGGAAATATCAGCAGATGGCTGGATTTTTCTAGGGAATGTGAATAATGTGTCAACTACGATGCAAGAGGGAAATCCTCTAATTGAAGGTTCACAATCTACAAATTCACCTGTTGTTCCATCAGTAGGAGCGATCGTCACTGTTACCGCTACACCCGGCTTGACATTGAGGGCGAATAGACCAAAAGAGCCTAATTATAATTATCAAGAACAAAAAGCTTTAGCTGTGATTAAACAGAATGAGAAGCTCAAAATTATTAAAATAGAATTCGTAAAACCTAACCGTTTCATTCAAACTGCTACAACTTGGGCAAAAGTTGATAGATGTGGTCAAGATTGTAGATAAAAGCTGCTCTAAAATAAATTATTTTTAGTAAGATACCTATTAAAGATATTTATATATGAAACAGTTTGCCAAAATATTGCCCAAGAAATGGCATTTATTTATGTTAAGATTAAAAAATAGTATTGCTCATAATTCAAATCAGCTTGTCACTAATATTAAAGAAGAATTCCAGTCAGATAGGACTGCTCAATTAGAAAAGCAAGTTCCTTTTATAGGTATTAAAAAATTTGCCGAGAAGTTACAATTAAATTATCAACAGCATCCAGCAAAACCTCGTCAATTTAAAAATGCTTCCTTATTTTCTGACGGCAAGACTAATATTGCTGCTTTGTCTCTAGTTTTGCGTGGCGTTGCTGAAGTATTATCTCAAAAAATGGATCTATCATGGAAAGCTGAAGTAAATGGTACTCTTAGCTACGAGCAAGAAGTTGAAGGCGGACAAGGAAAAATATTTTACTATGTAACAGATAATTCAGAACCTCCGCAACCAGAAACTTTAGCTCAAGAAGCAGCACTAGCTGCGATCGACCAATTTGATCCCAGAGCATGTGCTATTCATCTGATTTACTGCGCCCTAGCAGCTAGCCTAGACAAACCTTGGGAAGGCAATTTTGTGATTAATCACAGTCAACTACTTGAATATACAGGGCTGGTGAGACGCAGGGACTTATGTAAACATGAACAACTAAGCATTTTATATCATTTATTACGGCAACCAGCTCAAGTACTTGCCTGTATTACATGGCCTCAACAAGGTGAAGTAGGAGCTTTTACTGTTGCCGATTTAAAAATTTGGGAAATCACTATAGTAAGAAATTTTAAAACAGATAAAGCTGGCAATAACAAGCTGGTGGGCTTAAAAGTAATCGGTCAGCCAGGAGTATGGACAAAATACTTTCTCAACAAATCTAAATACTATTGCCACACGGGAATTATCACCAAGAAAACCGTACAGAAACTATTCAGTATCGGCAAACAAAATGCTGGTGCAGCCAGAATGCTAATTTGGTTAACCTTCCAAATTAAACCTGGAATTCAGGATTATGTAACAGGCAAAACGCTGATAGAGATTGCTTACGGTGCAGATAGAGTGGCAATAGCTCAAGCTGACAGACAGTTAAGGCGACAATTGGCTGACGATTTTGAAACAGATTTGAAAGTACTTCAAGAAGTGGGATGGCTTGCAGAGCTTGAAACAGGACCTGCTTGGCTAATAGATAGCGCTCACAAAAAAAGACCAATAGGCTTTTGGGATGAGCTACTAAATACGAGATGGCATTTTATTTTACCAACTGAAGTACAAGAACGCTTAACCCTGCGAACAACTCAACCAAGCGTCAACAATATTCAGCCTCCACCAGGCAATGTCATTAGAGAGGCAAGAAAAGCTAAGAGCTGGTCTAGGGAATTTTTTGCTACAATAATGGGGAAAAGCGTTTCATGGGTCGATGCAGTTGAGACTGGCCATCGAAAGGTTTCCCAAAAGGACTTGCCCAAGTTGTTCAACATACTGGAACTATAAATTACAGCTAACATACAATCCTTGTAGAGACGCTCGATGGAACGTCTCTACATTTTTGGTCGAGTACGTTACATATTCTGCAACAATCCCGGTATCTATTTTTTGCTCAGCCATACTGGTAATAAATTCTTCTGTCCGGGGGTAGATTATGAACGGTGCGACGGAATTAATACACAAGTCGGTTGGGCTTTTAAGTTTTTTACTGGGAAGCGTAATCATAACTAGCTGCGCTTCTGTTCCTTCAAGTTCAAATCAGGCATTGCCTGAAATGAGAGCAGATCATCAAATGGCTAAACTAGCAGCAACTGAGAGTGTAGCTCAGAACGCACTAACGGCACAAGTAGTGCCTTCGCGTCCTCAATTGGTGAAAAAAGCCAATATATCTGTGCTGGTGAACTCGGTAGATAAAAGTATCGATATCGTGCTGCAAATTATTGAGAAACAACAAGGTGACTTAATTAAGCTCACGGAACAACAGCCAAAAAACGAGTACGCCCGTCATACCGCCTCAATACAACTGCGAGTGCCACAGAACCTGCTAGAACAAACCTTAGAAGAAATAGCAACTCTAGGAACATTAAAAAATCGTAGTATCACAGCCGAAGATGTTGGTGCGCAATTAGTTGATTTTCAAGCGAGATTAAGTAATTTGCGCAAAACCGAAAGCAACTTACAAAAAATTATGGATCGCTCTGGTTCTGTAAGAGATGTGCTAGATGTTGCCAGAGAACTGAGCGAGGTGCGACAGACAATAGAGCAAATTAATGCTCAACTAAAAAACTTACAAAATCAAGTTGCTTATTCCACCATTACAGTCAACCTAGAAGCCACCGTTTCTAGCAGCAGTCCACAATTTTCTCTCGGTTCACAAATTTACGAAACTTGGCACAAATCAACCAACTCCTTTGGTAAATTTACTGTTGGCTTACTCAAATTAAGTATTTGGATTGTGGTTTACAGCCCTTACTTGTTGATTTTAGCTGCTGCTGGCTATGGTTTTAGACGATGGCAGTACTCAACACGTCCCACAACACCAACACCAAAGATGCTAGATTCAGATGAGGATATCGGTGCGAGGACAACTCAATTGTGAGGATTGTACGAATTTTGACGAATAATTGGGCTTGGTAATGCCAAGATAAGTAGGAGAAGCGTATTGAAATTCTTATGCCTGAATTACGCCAATCAATCGCCCAGCACTACCACGAACGCACTAAGTACGACCCCCAGACGATCGCCGCCAAAAATAGGCAGTTAGAATGGTCAAAGCAGCCTGTGCCGTTCAAAGAGTACAAAATTGGCTCGGCTTTTGACTTAAAACCATACATCCAACAAAAGCCAGAAGTATATGCCTCTAACCCAGAAACTCTATGGTGGCAAAGGTTGTCACGGCTACTGTTTTGTAGCTATGGATTAACAGCAAAAATTCCTTCGATGGGAAATACAGTGTTTCTCAGATCCGCACCTAGTGCAGGTGGTTTATATCCAGCAGAGGTGTATCTAGTTTCTCGTGGCACGCCGTTATTACCACCAGGGCTTTATAATTACCAGTTTAGAACTCATTCCCTCATGCATTACTGGGAAAGTGATGTTTGGCAAAAGTTGCAATCCGCATGTTTATGGCATCCTGCGTTAGATAGCACCCAGTTAGCGATCGCCATTACTGCGGTTTTCTATCGTTCTCAGTGGCGCTATGAAGATCGAGCTTACCGACGAATTTTTCTGGACACGGGACACCTTTTGGGCAATATCGAGTTAGCTAGTGCAATTACCGACTATCGCCCCCACTTAATTGGTGGCTTTGTCGATGAAGCGGTAAACGAATTGCTATATATCGATCCCCAACATGAAGGTGCGCTCGCCGTACTTGCTTTAGCCGACTTATTAGATATCAAACAAAACTTGCCCAAGGGAAGAACCGCCTTACCTTCCGCCACAGAAACAAACTATCCGCAAATTCCCGATGGCGAACTGTTAATGTACATGCATAAAAGCACGCAGATTCTACCAGGCACAACTGGCAAACTCAATTTACCTGAAGTCAAACAAGAAAAATCTTTGGAAGATAAATATAACTTTCCCTTCTGTCAAAAAATTTCTACAGCAACTAACTCCATTTACTGGGGAGAAAAGCTAGAAGATTTAGAAATTACCATTCTCAAGCGACGTTCTACCCGCGCTTATAGTGGTGATGATTTAACCTTAGATGAACTGAAAACTTTACTCGATTTTACCTATCAACAGCAAAATTACTTCGATCAAGGTCTAGATAATTTAACTGATTACTTTGACTTAAATTTAATAGAAACATTTATCGCTGTTTCTGGGGTGGAAGGTTTAGAATCTGGCTGTTACTACTACGCACCATTAGCCCAAGAATTAAGACAAATTCGTTTTAAAAACTTTCGCCGAGAGTTACACTTTCTTTGCTTGGGGCAAGAGTTAGGTCGAGATGCAGCCGCAGTAATGTTTCATACCGCAGATTTGAAAGCTGCTGTAGCTCAGTATGGCGATCGCGTTTACCGTTACTTACACATGGATGCCGGACATTTAGGACAAAGACTCAATTTAGCTGCAATCCGCCTGCATTTAGGTGTGAGTGGCATTGGTGGCTTCTTTGATGATAAAGTAAATGAAGTTATTGGTATTCCTGCTGATGAGGCAGTGCTTTATATTACTACAATAGGAAGACCCAGGTAGCTAGTACAGTGTGCCTTTTTGTGGGATGGGCATCTTGCCCGTCCTTTAAAATTTAGAGGGCAGGCAGGATGCCCATCCCACAAGAATAATCCATTGATTGTGCAATTGTGAAAGTAACTACTGATTAAACTTAGCTAGTAACCAACGAGTAATAGCTCCATCATCGTCAGTTAGAGAGCGTTTCAGAGCTTCTTCAACCAAGGCAATTTCCAATCCTGGGAGTACTTGAGATTCACGAATAAGAGTGTTTTGTGTTGCCGACAATAAATTTGCAATTACCTTGCATGCATTGACATCAACCACCCAATACTCTTGAACTCCTAAGCGTTGGTAGAGTTTTTGTTTGCGCTCAGTATCGTCTTCTAGAGAGGAAGAGGCAATCTCAACAATCAATGTAGGTGGATTTGACTCATTAAGATTTACCGAGGAATTGTTTTGAGGAGGAAGTGGCTTTTTGCCAATATAAAAAGCAATATCAGGCTGAAGTTCATGAACTTCAACTTTTTTGAAGAAAGTATTTGTTAATCTTTTAATTGGAATGTTTTTAATAGCAGCGTATAATACAATAACATTTGAAACAATAGTGTTATCTTGAGCATATACTGAACTAAGTGGGGAGATCTCAATTCTCATGTAGCCGTCATCATAGTACAATTTAGCACCTTTCAAGGTGGGTTCATCTGCAAAGGTAAGAAAATCTTCCCAGGTTGCTTCTACCCAGGTATTAATAGGGATAGTTTCTGTAATTGGGGGAAGATTAACCATAATTATTTACCAAAAACTGTGTTTGCTATTAATCTTAGTTTAACAATGCTTCACCACGGCGATAAAGTTCACGGGCATAATCAGTCCAAGTTCCTTGTCCCCAGTACCGGAAACAACTAGTTTGTAATAACAAGTTGTATAGCAATGCTTCTTGGTAGTCGGGGCGCTTTGTCACTTCCGGATCTTGTTGTACTAGGCGATCGTATTTTAAATGAAACAATGCACTAAGTTTATTCATTGGTTCTAAGACATTTTCATAACCTTTGATCCAACTTAAATCATTTGTCCAAGAAGCACCATCAATGTGAAATTGATGATCTGTTGCTTTTAATTCTTGTATTGCCTTTTCTACTGCTTCTTGTGTGGCATTACCTGGCTCAACGCGCTGCCAAATTTTGTGTTGCTGTACAGCTTGACAAGTCGGATAATCTTCAGGATTAGCACCCATCTGCTCAATTAGTTCCAGGTATTCAGTACCATTAAGTCCAACTACTTGAGATTGTGTGCTGATTTCATGCCATACTCTGAATAAATCGCGGGGATATTCGTTCATCATGACACCGCCATTTTCCCCATCAGCAATTTGAGTTACTAACGAAGGTACTGTTACATTGCCAATAGGCTGCCTACTTCTTCCTTTTGCCTCAAAATAAGGTTGCATCTGCGCTACTAATTTGGTATCGGAACCTTGAGTTTTAATTAATGCTGTGATACTAATAGTTTCTCCTTGGGAATTACGGGCAACCAACCGATTCGGGATATATTTATCATCATGGTGTAAACCTGAACCATCAAGACGTTCTACTGAATGTTCTTGTACCATCAACCAGCGATACCCGCATTCTTTCAAAGCTTTGATGTATTCATATAGAGTATCTGGGTGATTGGGTAGGTGCATTTCTGGGGGAGAAAACCCCTTGACTCGCTTTAGGGCTTCGTAGCCAAAAATACTGGCAAAGTGATGTTGCCATGCTTGAATGTGAAGTTTAATGTCGGGAATGGGGGTGGAAGGAACAACTGCATGACTCCACATCGTTCCCAGCCATTCTACATACGGTTGATATTGAGAGTCGCAGGTAATACGCTTAAGATTGTTGATAATGTCATCACGTCCCATTTGCCGCAATCCCCACAACAAATTACCTGAATAGTCAAGCATAATCCGAGGATTGCAACCCTCATTTACAAGTTGGGGAATAAAATCTCCCATCCGGCTGTAGCACCAGGCAAAAGGTTGTGCATCGTGATTATCCCCTTCATAGGGATGTTCAAACATATACTGGAGGTTGCTAATTAGTTCACCGTTTGCTCCTGCGGGGATGGTGGGTTGATGCATGTGTAGGGCGCAAGCAAATCCTGCTGTCATATCTTCCCTGGGGATATTTGTTGTCGGTGATACTGGTTGATGGTGGTTTACCACTGAATTAATTTCCGCTTCCCAACCGCAAATATTTGGCAATCCTGACTTTAATTCTGTTAATGCAGGTAAGTTGGAGGATTCGGCTTGTGCAGGCATTTCTAGTTTCCTTGATACTTTTTTCGCACTTGTATTTAATTGTACTTCAGATCCCCGACAACTTTTACGAAGTCGGGGATCTATTAATAGAAATTGTGTAATAGGCTATAACCCATTTTTGCAGAGCAATTATAATTAACTTCATTCATTAAACTATTTTCTACTGATAGTTATCAGGAGTAAAAGTGTGAATCAAGAATACTCGACTAAATGGTGGGCAGCGTTTTCATGTATAGCTTTTATTGAAGCTGTGTTGCTCATACTACTTGTTTCTGGGCAAACTTCTGAATTAATTATAGTCGCAATTATTGCGATCGCCTGTCTGTTGTTTTTAATTCCTCGTCTTGATGATGTTATTTCCTTAACTTTGGAAAGAGGAAAGCTAGAATCAAAAATAGGTGCTATTAGCAAAAAAGTGGCGACAAACAAGTCAAAAATTGACAAACTTGACAAAATGTTTTTGTTGTCAATGTCTGATGCTATGTATAAAAATCTCAAAAAACTTAATTCTGGTAATTTTGGTGCTTATGAAATGAGAGACGGCTTAGAAAGAGAACTTTATCACCTACGAGACACTGGCTATATAGAGGTAGAGAGAATTCGAGATATTCCCTTTCAAGGTAATAACCTTTGTGAACATGTAAAAGTCTCTAAGTTTGGTAAGCAATATCTTGAGATGCGCGAAAGTGTTGAGAAAGAAGCTAGTAATTGATAATACGCTGTGATCTTACCGTACCTTAAACCCATCTATCCTGTGTAGAGACGTTACATGTAAAGTCTCTACATTAGGAATATGGCGCACACTATATGAAAAGGATCACCCAGCTCGTACCTTAAAGTAAGTCGGATCGAGAGCTAGTTTTTGGGCAACCCAAGCCTGATTATTGTAGAGGAGTTATTGAATGCTGTGATACTTCATTACAATTCACAGGTATTTGGCTTACTTATAGTTTTAGTTGTTGAATAATCTCTGGCAATATGGTAACAAGAAACTTTTTGTTTTGAACCCAAATTTAATAAACCTTATAGTTTCTATAGAGTATAGTCTATCGTTTTTAGCGCTACACCCTATTAGTGTGCAGCTACAATTACAAAGCCTGCCAGAGCAGGCTTGGTTTTGACAACCAACTAGTTAGACTTTGTGTCTTTGCGTCAAAATATTTTCCTACTTACCGAAAATGCCAACCCCGTAGTAGCACATCCCGGTTTGGCAATGAGGCATATCAACTTTAACTCTGTAAGTTCCACTTCTGACTGGAGTTACGCTGACAGTCGGAATGTCATCATCTCCGGTATCAGCCATGATGACATTACCACGCTGATCATAAAGTGTGATGTCTAAATCTCCACAGTCTCCGTCGCACACGCCAAGGATACCATATTGCTGACCTGCACGCAGATTTATGGTTAAATAATCAGAGCCACTACTACGAAGGCGATCGATTAAAGGTTCATGGGTTAACTGATGATAATAGAGGAATTATCGAGAGATAAATCTGGAGTTGATTCGCAAAGATACTCCATCCTCTGATAAATCTAATTTTAGTGGTTGAGGATTATTTTTTAATCGCTCATTGCCATCTATAGCAATCCTACTTGAGTTACAAACATGGTACATATTGTGCTACTTTGGGAAAATTAAATTTTTGATGATTGGTTGCGAATCTAAATAACCACTTGACAACCGGGAATGATTTACACAAATGCCAAAACTTGCGGAGGAAATTCTTAGCTTGTAACCAAACATCTTCTACCGGGTTTTGTTCTGGGGCATTGGGAGCAAATACAATACAAGTAAATCGCCACTGTGAAGACTCATAACCATGATTCACTGTTGCTAAAAAATCTTTGACTTCTGCCGACTTATGATAAGATGCACCATCCCAAATCAAAACAATTCTTTTTCCGGGAAACTGAGGAGCGTAAATACTTCATAAACTCTACAGTGTTCTCCCCATTGCCACAGGAATATTCGCCGATAATAAATTCTCTAGTTTGATAATTTAAAGCCCCATAATAACTTTGCCTCTCTTTTTCATTAGACAGAGGAATTTCAATTCGTATATCTGTCTTCCCCCAGACATATCCACAAACATCCCCCCAAAGTAAATGACATTCATCTACAAACAGCACAATTAAGTGCCCAGCCTCAATCTCTGCTTGATTTCGAGCTATGAAGTCTTGAATTTCTTCGCGCTTTTTTTTTACTAATTCTGGGTCAGATTTTGGGTTGACCTTCTGTGATTTTTTCCAACTAATTCCGGCTGATGATAAGAGCTCATAATAGCTCTGTTTTGATTGGTAAACCACACCAAAATTTTCATCTAAGTAAGTCACTAATTCTTCTATGTTCCAGTAATCTCTGCTTGACAACCATGCAATAACTTCTTCTCTTTGAGAGGACGTTAAGTAACTTTTTGCCCCTTGATAACCTAGCTTAATACCATCTAATCCTCGCAATTCAAATTTTCGTTTCCAAATCGTGATACAAGACTTATGCATTCCTAATAATTCGGTAATCTTCGCGTAGGGTGTACCTTGTAGCGCCATTTTCACCGCCAATGCTCTTTGCAGTTCTCGCCCCGAAGGATTACTTTCAATGAATGCTGTTAAAATGCTAATTTTTTCTGCCTTTTCTTGAAGTTCTAATAAAAAGTTTTTCATTGTATCACCTCACACACCTCTTATAGTATATACATACTGTGTGTTTGTAACTCAAGTAGGATTGCTATATCCGTAAAGGAAACAACAAATATTTATTCATCACTTGGTTAAGTGCATTAATTCTTTGTTGTGTCGGTGGATGGCTGCTATTTTCTGTGTAATCTGAAGGTAAACGCGAAAGCAGGTTAAACACTCGCAAACCTCCATTTGGATCGTAACCAGCTTTAATCATATAGGTGTAACCGATTTCATCGGCTTGAAATTCATGCTGGCGACTTAATGCTTGTATGGTTCTATCAAACTCTTGTTTTTTCTGGATAATAATTCGTTGTTTAATGACATCTTTTGTAGCGGGTGATATGGGAGTTTTAGATTTTCTCCGTTCTTGTACAATCCAATTGTTATATTCTGCCTCTGCTTCTTTGAGTAATTTGTCTTTTAAACTAGCTTCTGCTTCTTCTTGCTGTGCCGTATGGCGGTGTGTATGATGGGCTAATTCATGACTGATAATAAAAGCTAAAGCTGCATCATCACCATGTATTTGGTCTAAGAAGCCTTTATAAATAACTATTTTGTTGAATTCTCCAGCGTAGGCATTGATATCATATTCATCACTGATTTGAAAGCGCCAAGGATGCTCGTCAAGTCCATTGGCTCGAATCACTCTTTCCGCTACGCTGTAAACCCATTGTTGGTGATGATTTTTGGGTTGTACTCGTGGGGTGGAAGTTGATGAATTTGTAGTAGTTGAAAGTGATTGTAATGGAATTACTGCTTGCGCGAACCCTGGTGTATTGAGGTTTAGTAAAACGCTGCTGCTAAGACCTAATGTGGTAAAGATGATTTTGCGGATGTGTGAGGTTTTCATTATGGTAAATGAGGTATTGTTTTTGATGTGAGTTCGATTGTTTGAACCCCTTCATCAGGAGATACGAATTTATTTACGTGCAATTACGCTTCTTTTAAGATTTTTCACAATCATACCCCTGACAAAATTGCGATCGCTTATACGTCAGGGGTTTCTTGGTTCATCACACACCGATCGCAAATCACGCACCAACCCTTTGAAGGCATGACTGATTGGCGAATGATATTTCCCTAACCAACTTCTATGCTTGTCACAGCAAATACACGATTTATAGGCAAGTTAGGAATTTCTTTATTGTACATCCGAGCGACTTCAGAGACTGGCTTCATCCCGTAACGTTGAGCCAGCTTAATCGCTTCTGGATTAGCATCTGGCACATCAAGAAACACCCTCGCTTCAGTTCCAAAAGCAAGCAAGGCGAGTAAGAGTTGCTCAGCAATCTGTTCATCGTCAGCATTCAACGGTCCAATCCGTAAACCTGTATAACTAGGGCGGATGACTCCATAACCAACAATATGCCCATCTCTAACAACCCCTAAGGCAGTACTGTTTGGCTGGTTGATCCAAAGTCGTAGGAACTGCGTAGACGCGAAGCGGCTTGTCGCCAGACATCGCGACTCCGGAAAAAGCTCAAGATCGTAAGCAACTAACTTCTCAAAAGGCACAGTTTTGAGTTCTACAATGCCATCCGGCACAACGCCCTTGCCCTTTGCCTCATAACGAATATGACGGTAGGCGATTTTAAAACCTGATTTCTGGTAGTTCTCCTGTTGGGCAAGCACTCCATCTAAACTAATGTTACGCTCAGTACCAAGATATGCCATTGCTGCCCTCCACATTTTCATGCCAAAACCCCGCCCACGAAACTGGGGTTTGACAATATAAAAGCCAATAACGGCAAAGTACACAGAGTAAGCAACAGCGTCCATACTTGCCACAAGTTCATTGTTCAACTCGCCCACGAAAAAACCGCATCGATCGGCTTGGTAAAAACATTCAGCATCATAAATTCCAGGATTCCAGCCTTCAACTGCTGCCCAATCAATTATCAAATCTAATTCCGACCTCAACATTTGTCGAACGGTGAAATTGTCGATTGTCATTGGTGATATCGTGCTATGAACATCTTTCTACTTCCATATTATTGTGGAGCGGAAAAATAAGGATAAAATGTTAGTATCAACCAAGGCTGGTTTCATCGCTTCTCCTACCCAAAAAAGCCTGCTGGCGACGTGCAATTATTTCTTCATTTAAGTCAGCAAATGTTTCATCTGACATATCATCCCAGCAACCAGCGAACTGTATAATTTTTTCAGGCTTACCTTTAGATGCCTCTACACCGACTCGAAAATAATGAATAAAATTATATAATTATTCCAGCTTTTCTTCGGGAATGAGATTGATTTCTGATAAAAGCTTTGTACGTAAATTTGATGGTTTCATATGGTAAATTCTTGTTGATATTCAATTAGATACTGCGCGATAAGAGATTTTTAGGCTAATTACCTAAACATTCCAAAATTCTGCCGCCATTGCTTCAATCGTTTTTTCTAAATCTGGCAAATAGTTCTCAATTACATTCCAAACTATATCGAGGTCTACACTTAGATATTCATGAGTTAATCGATTGCGAAAACCAGCAATATTACTCCATTCTGTTTCAGGGTATGCATTTTTCCAATCGCTTGGTAATTTTTGTACAGACTCACACATCACCTGAACATTTCGTAAAACTGCATCTTGAGTTTTAATATCGTTAAAAAATACTTCTTTTCCTTCCCGTGTATATTGTTTAATTCTATTAATACAATCTCGAATATGAATCAGGTATACTAGACTATCTTTCATAAATTTATAGCTTCCTTAAATACTTTTTCTTTAATAAAAAAGTGTAAAGAATTTGCCGTTACTATATCAACCTTACGATTTAACAAAGTTTCTAAATCTTGAATTAGTCCGCCAGGAAACCAAGCTGTAATTTTATTCAAGTCATAATCAATCAAAAAATCAATGTCACTGGTTTCTGTTTCTTCCCCTCTGGCTACACTACCAAATATTCGGAGATTGTAAGCTCCGTGTTTAGCTGCGATTTGGATGATTTCCTCTTTTTTTTCTTGAAGTAGTTCTTTTAGTTTCATTTTTTACTTATTTATGTTATTATATCTAAACAGTTTATTTAAGTATTTTCCACTCTTTTGCGGCATAAAAGTTGTATTCGATAGCGATTTACTCGCAAACAGAATACAAGCTTTAATATCTTCGGGACTCAGCCCTTCGTACTCTTCGAGAATTTCTGCGAAATTTGCGCCATGAGCAAGGAGGTTAAGAATATACTCAACACTCAAACGGGTTCCTCTAATTACAGGCTTTCCTGCTAGCACTTTTGGATTGAGGACTATACGTTCTAGTAATTGCTGGTCTGTCATTATCTGGGGTATGGCATATAAAGTTTATTTTGATTTTAATTGAATTAACATCGCTATTGACCCTCAACGCTTGATGTTATCACACAAACGCTTATCTTCTGCACTGACATCGGGGTGATTTTGCAGGTAGCCTCGGATCAAGCCTTAGATGCAGAAGCAAGGATTTTGCCATCTGGGTGGGCTAAAGCATTTTTGAAATTTTTCTCAATCCAGCAGGAGTTGCGGAAAAATAAGGATAAAATACAAGCGATACCTACGCTAAGCACGTCGCACTCTCTGCTTATCCCACAGACAGGCGATCGCCAGCCTACCGCGTCATTAGTAATTGTAGTGCGATCGCAGTCCGTATTTAATCCACTGAAATTTTTAGCAAGAGAGGAAAAATGAGCGTCGTCATATCAGATGATACTTTGCGTGAAGCGTGGAATGACAGAAGCCGAATTTAAACAAGAAGTTGCTCTGTTGCTGTTTGCATCGGGAAAACTTCCCCTTGGATATGCGAGCAAGTTGGCAGAAATGGATAAAATACAGTTTCAATTGCTTCAAAAACGTAAAATTCCTCTGTATTCTTATGAAATAGAAGATTTTGAACTCGATTTGAAAAATTTGCGGGAGTTGGGTAGGTTGTGATTGTTATTGCGGAAGCTGATAGGTTAGGATTACGAATTACTGGGTTATTAGGCGTTTTGCTTGAAGCGAAACAAAAAGGGTTTATTGTCGCTGTCAAACCTGTGATGGATGGGTTGATTGCAACAGCAGGGTTCAGAGTTGCAGATGTTCTGTATACTCGTATTTTGCACATGGTAGGGGAGGTGAATGACCTCAACGCTTGATATCATCACACAAACGCCTATATTCTGCGCTGACATCGGGGATATTTTGCCAGGAGCCTGGTAGCAAGCCACACCCCCGCACCAGCAAATTATCTAAATCAAAATTCCACAAAATTGTTGTACCGTCAGTAGATGCGGAAGCAAGAGTTTTGCCATCTGGGCTAAAGCTGACGCTGTTAACAAAGGATGTATGCCCCTTAAGGGTTTTAATTTCTCTACCACTGTTGATATCCCACAGTTTCACCGTTTTGTCTTTAGATGCAGAAGCAAGGGTTTTGCCATCTGGGCTAAAGCTGACGCTGTTAACAGGGAATGTATGCCCAATAAGTGTTGTAATTTCTCTACCACTATTGATATCCCATAGTTTCACCGTATAGTCATCAGATGCAGAAGCAAGAGTTTTGCCATCTAAGCTAAAGCTGACGCTGTTAATAAGGAATGTATGCCCAATAAGTGTTGTAATTTCTCTACCACTATTGATATCCCATAGTTTCACCGTATTGTTATCAGATGCAAAAGCAAGAGTTTTGCCATCTGGGCTAAAGCTGACGCTTGTAACAGAGGATGTATGCCCACTAAGGGTTTTAATTTTTCTATCACTGTTGATACCCGAGTGTATCACCGTAAGACCGGATGTGACAGTAAAGGTTTTAAATTTAACCCCATATACTACCTCCTCCAATGTAGATATAGCATGCATTCGATTTTCTGGTGTCATCCAAGGGTTCCAAAAACTTTTGAGTAGTTTTCCGGCTTTGATAACTTCTGTTAACGCCTCCTCTTGGTCATTTTGTTGAAAATATTTTTCTGAACTTAAACTTAATTGACTCACTTGTGAATTAATTCTGCGAATTTCACTCAGCGCCGCAAATCCCGAAATTACTAGCAAAGCACAAACCAACCCAGCAATCACACTCAGTCGCAACCTCTGTTTCTGCTTCCTCTCCCTCTCCCGCAACCTCACACCCTTCTCAATAAACCATCGCTGCGCCTGACGAACTTCCCCACCCCGTTGCTTTAACCAATCCTCCGCCACCGCCAAAGGCGCACCCCGCAACAAAGCCCCATCATCTTTTTTACTTTCCTCCCATTGCTGCAACGCTACCTTCAATCCTTCCTGCCAAACACGAAACTTGCGGTTCTCCTGCATCCATCCCCGCAACCGTCCCCAATGGCGAATCAACGCCTCATGGACGACTTCCACAGTTTCTTCATTTGTCAACTCGTTGCGGTTCGTCACTACTAAACGCTCATCCGCTAAGTGTGTTACCAAATCCCAGTTATCCCCCACCTCATCACGAGTCGCTAACTTCCGGGTATCTTCTGTTCCTTCTCCTGGGTGCACCAACTGAATAAACACCCGTTGCGCTTTTTCTCGTTGTTCCTCACTCAACTGTGCATAAACCGCTTCAGCATAATTAGCGAGTGCTTTTTCAACTCCTTCTATCTTCTCATACGCATGATGCGTCAACCACCCTGAATGCTGTTGCTTCCACAACTGAGTCAGGGTAAACTCAAGCATTGGTAAACGTCCATCTCCATCTTGGATATCATTAATTATTGTGTTGCTTAAACCGAATTCTAGCTGAAAGCCCAACCTAGTTGCAGGGAGTACGATCGCTCGCTCCAACTCCTCCCGACTCATCCGCACAAGTAGTTCCGGTTGATAATTCTGCAAAGCTTTGCCAAATGGTTCGTAATCATCAAGCGCTTTGCTAAAAAAGTCCGCCCGCAAGGTAAGCACTAGAGTAAATAACGATGCATTTTTCACCGCTTGCAGCAATCCATCTAAGAATATTTTGCGTTCCGATGCATCCGCGCAAAGGGTATAAATTTCTTCAAATTGATCGCCAACAAGCAAGAGTCGGCACTGGGAGTCAGGAGATAGGGTTTGGATGCGTTCGATAGTCGTTTGCAGAGTGGATGTATCTTGTCGCAGTTGGAGTTCTAGTTTACCTTCAAGTAAGTAGCGATCGTCATCCTTTAAGTTAAACGCTGCTGCCAACGCCTTAGCTAACGACTCAAAAGGATTTTTCAAAGGACGAAACGAGAGAATCAGCCAATTATTAACAGTATCCCGACGCAACTGGGGAATTAAACCAGCAAACACCACAGATGACTTTCCGCTTCCAGAAGCACCAACTACAGCAACTAATCGCTTGCTGTTAACTGCTGAAACTAGCTGGGAAGTCGCTTTCTCTCTACCAAAAAAATACTCGGCATTCGCTTCCCTAAAAGCCGCTAATCCTTGATAGGGACAAAAAGAAATTATGCCCAAACTTTGCCAAGTTGGTGGAGTTTAAGTTTGATTTTGGACAATTACAGGCAACCAACTTGCACTCTTAATGTGTCTCCTCAAGTGAGCGTAATTGTTCTCGCGCATTCCTCACAGAAATATACAGAGACTTGCCACCTGTAAACTGTTGGAGAAAATACTTCAAAAACTCCTGCGCTACCTTATCTGGTACGGGGAGGCGCATCACAATCACTTGAGGAATATTCAGTTGTTCTAATTCATAAGCAATACCCAAACCATCGCAAGAATTGAAAAATGCTAAGAGCAATCGTCGCTGAATGGCTATTTGTAAAGCATCTCTCAATTCAGCCATTGTCAAACTCTCATGACGGTTAAGAAAGATTCGTCCTTGTGTACCCTGAGAAAGAGAATGCCCAGAGAAAAACAGAATATCCCAACCAATATTATCTTGCAAGTGCTGATTTAATTTCTCCCTTGATGGTTCTTTGAGTAAGACAATTTCCGCCTCACCGCAATATGTTTCCAGCTCTTGTTTATCAGCCTCAACCTTAATTCCCGTGCTGTCACCCAGAATAATTAAAATTCTAATCTTTTCTCTGTAAGGGCGGTTTCCGCGTTCAGCATGTGGCGAACTTAAAGCAATTTCCGCGCCTTGATAATTAGTTAATACATCCCACAAATGCCAGGGAAGTTTACGCAGTTCTTGACACTCAGTGCAAATAATCACCCGGATTTCATCTTCTGGCTTTAATTGTTCTAGACAACTTATGATAGGACTAAAAGATTTTGATTGAAACCAGGTGTTAAAACTTTCAAGTAATTGTTGTGATTGCTGCTGACAAGCTTCGTTAAGAGCTTCGATATTTACGTTTGTAATCTTTGGATTTTTAATTCTATATTGACCATACCGACTGCGATAGGTATTGTGCCATGTATTTAATAATGGGGTAATAGTATTATTTCCTGGTAACTTACCCGTGATTGTTTGATAAGGTCTTTCTCCGTCATTACCAATTTCTAAAGTTACATGAAGTTCTGAATCAATATTACCATCAAACTTGAGGATAACTAACTTTTTCATAAGCAATGTAAATTATTTTTTGTTCGTAGGGACAAACGGTTATCAGAAAGCAGGAACGCTATGAGCGATCGCCCCGAAGCAATATACTTATCATACAACGAACTGTTGTGTTACTTTTGACTCTCCTAAAATGACATCAACACTAAATTTCTCGCCAAATTGGGCGCTAAATTCGACTTCAATCCAATTATCATTCTGCCGAGAAGTAGTATATAAAACTTCATCTCCCTTATCGTCAATCACAGCCACTTTTAATTTTTCAGGTATGTACACATTTTTCCCTGGTATATACTCTTCTTTAGGGAGAGAGACTTGTATCAAAATGTTAACTTCGTCTTGATTTTTAATTGCTGACTGATTTTCCGGTGCAAGCGTCACAATTAAAGCAACAGATTCGCCATTTAACTCCAAGCCCAAATCAATTTTTTTACCGCGTGTGATACTGAAACTTCTACACCCCATCCATTCGATTTGTTGCGGATTTAAAAGTTCATCTATTGTCTGCCAGCCTTCTGTAATGACTCCTTTTATCCATTGGTGAAGACTAACTTTTACTGCTTGTTCTTTCTGTGTTAAATAGTCAAGTAAATCATCTACAGATTGCAAATAGCTAAGAGAAATTTTAGCTGCTGCTTTTGTAAAACCTAAAATTGTTGCTGATTTTAAAGATTCGCTTAACTGCACGGCTACATAGCCAATTCTATCTGCACTCACCTCTGTGGGAATTTCTAAATATTCTGCATCTGGTAACACGGGACGACACTCTATTGTCCCAATATTTTTCACCTCTAAATCAGCCACATCTATTAAACTTAGCATCCAAGGATTGCTGCGATCGGCATCTGAAAAATTAGTTTCAAAGCCCATACAGTCAAGATAATAATTGACTGCATAAACAGCTAAAGTATTGAGATAGATTTTTTTAGCATTTTCAGTATTTGAAATTCCTTGTCTTCGTTTTTCAGCTTGATGGTGTGCTTCAAAACTCAGGGGGACTTTAAAAGATGTTTGCTCGGCGTTCATGATGAATTATCCTTGATATTATTGTGCAGGAGTGAATGATTGTGACTTACTGTAAATATTTACGAAAATAATCGATGATGTTACGCTTTTGTAGACTGCGTTGATACAGTTCCGAAAGTCTTGGTATGGGATGACCTAATTTTTTAGAAATATCTGACCATTTCTCTTCATTAAGTCTCATCAACAACACTTTTTGTAAATTTGCATTTTTATCTTCTCCAATAAAAGTATTTTGCAAAATACCTTTAGGGTCAGAATTGATAAATTCTCTTAACAATTCATCTTCAGTTTTTTGATGATTTTCAGAGACACCTTTTTCCAGTATTTCTTTCTGGACTCGAGAAGATTCTTTACTAGCATGGCTGTCTGCATCATTATTAATACTATTTAATTCATCTAGAGAGAACGTTCGCGGTCGATTTATGATTTGTCTTAAAACATCTAGAAAACGCCATTCTAATATTTGATTTACCCAAGCCATTACTTTATACTCTGGCTCGTATTTGTGAATCTTTTTGCAAATTTCCGTAAAGGTTTTTGCTTGTGCTTCGTGATAAATATCTTCAAAATCAGGAAGATTCTGCCATCTCACAAAACGGTTTAATTTCCCTGATTCCTGAATTTTTTTAATTAACCTATTCAATGCCCTCCGTTGTTGAGTACTGTTTGGCGGATGTTGTTGTGCTTCGCTAACTAGCCGACGCAGTTGATCATCTAAAACATCACCCATCGAAATCTCCTGCTTAATCCCGGATTTTTGGCAATTTGTTGTAACCATAGATACATAAAGTACAGTACGCAAAGCAAAATTGATACAAATTTATAAAATGTCTTGATGGAGCTTTTCAATGCATCATGCTTTCTCCCCTACCTCTTTAAATCCTTCTACGAACGAGGTGAGGAGTTTTTACGCAGGTTTTCTGAAGATTCTGACAATTAGTTCTGTATTATCAGGCTACACAGTTACAAGCGTTCACGAAGTGTGCCGTAGGTATCGCTCTGCACATCTAATGGCGTTAAGTAAGTCGGCGCGAATAAACAGAACTATGTAAAGAAAAGTAAAGTTCATCTCTTTGGCTCGTAGTAAGCGCTACTCTTCGAGAAGCCGCTTCACTTCGTGACGCTTCGCGAACGCGTCTACAGCGCTAAAGCACTTACTACAAACCCCTAAGTTAAAATAGGAATATTGCGAATATTGTGTATTATCTACCTTTAACCAGTTTAATTTTTAGTATACTGAACTCATATGGCAAAAGATAGATTTCATAATATTGTCAGAAATGCATTAGAAAAAGACGGCTGGAAGATTACGGCTGACCCTTATGAAATCAATGTAGATGATGTAGATTTTGAGATTGATTTAGCAGCGGAGCAACTTTTAGGAGCAGAGCGAGAGGGACAAAAAATAGCGGTGGAAATTAAAAGTTTTATTAGTCCATCGAATGTTTCAGAATTTCATACTGCTTTAGGACAATTTTTAAATTATCGGGATGCATTAGATAAAATTGAACCAGAACGCTTACTTTATTTAGCTGTTCGCGTCCCAATTTATGAAAGTTTTTTTCAACGTAAATTTATTGCGTTTGCAGTTACCAAATATCAATTACGATTGATAATTTACGATGTACAAGAGGAGGTTATTCGTCAATGGCTGTAGAACAATATCGGCAATATATTCAACATCTTCTTTCCGAACGGCAAAAGCGAGCTTCGATGTCACGAAATTACGAAGAGTATGAGGTGCAAACAATTTTCGACGAACAGCAAGACCACTATCAATTACTTTATGTTGGTTGGCGGGGAAATAAACGCGATTTTGGCTGTATTTTACATCTTGATATTAAAGATGGAAAAATTTGGATTCAACATGATGGTACGGAAGAAGGAATTGCTAATCGATTGGTTGAAATGGGAGTACCAAAACAAGATATTATTTTGGCATTTCACGAACCTTATGTGCGTCAGTTTACTGAGTTTGGAACTTGAAAAATATTGTAAGTTAATATGTAGAGGACACTGCGTTGGACGGGTTTCCTGGCTTGAAGCAAGTGTCCGTTGATTTTCGTGGTTTGGGTGGTTTGCAATTTATCGGGAATCCCAAACAACCTACTTTTACTGTATGTCAATTAGTTAATGGTGTGTATCAGCAGCAACAATATCGCTTGGGAGATGCTATTTATTCTTATTTGTTTCCGAATTTAGAGCTTAAACTTGATGATATCATGTCATAGCGATCGCCTCCGGCGGGACTTTTAACAATTCACTAGGCAACGTAACCAAGTTTTTCAAGGGAGCATTTCATTGACTAATTGACTGACACCCACACCTTTATGTTGTGCTTGCTCATACAGCACTTTCATCAAATCCACATCAACTTCAACTTCAAAGTGCCGCTGCTTTAACTCTACATTTTCTAGGATAACAGTTTCAAAGCTATCTAAATAATCGGTTGTGTCGTGGGTATCCCAAAATTCTGCTGCTTGTTCTAAGCTGGCAAATTCATCCGGTATTGGCTCAATTTGCTGATGCTTGTCGCTCATAATACCTTTTGCACAGAATCAGTGACGTATTGTTAGTTACTTATAAGTAAAAGATAGGTTAGTAGTAGCGCTTTAGCGCTCTTGATAGTCTAAGAGCGCTAAAGCGCTACTACGTGCCTATTTGCTGTTTAATCGCAGCTTGGATCTTGGCATCAAAGTCGGGATCGTTGAGTGTTGTGATAACTGAAGTTGAACGCTGACGGCGGCGATTTAAGTAAGCTTTGAGTGCAGCCTCATCATTGCGATGCTCAAGAAAGTATTGCTTCAACTGCCGATCGTCCATTTTTGCATAATCAATTTGGCTCATTCAAAGTACCTCCCCATCTGTTGTCACTTCAAATTCTATTTCTTCATTATGACCTGCCAAGATGAATAGATTTTGAGTGCGATCGTCAATACAAATTAGGTGAATCGGTTGAAACATAAGATAGCTTAATTGATAACCAATTCTGTACAAACACCTTAACTGCTCGTCAGTTGGCATTTCATTCTTTCCTTAGTATAACCATTAAACCGCTGAGTGTGGTAAGGACGCTATTGTAGTCAGCATTTTCCCACAAACAACGGTAATACTTAACGCAGTGCGTTTAATGGAATGCTTACGCAAATCCCCCTACACCTTAAACTTCTCGGTAATCCGGCGCATAGCTTCTTCTACATTCTCACGGCTATTAAACGCGGAAATGCGGAAGTAACCTTCACCTGCAGCACCAAAACCAGAACCGGGTGTAACAACTACATTGACTGTATGCAGTAGTTTATCAAAGAAATCCCAGCTAGATAATCCAGTTGGTGTTTTCACCCAAACATAAGGTGCATTTACACCGCCATACACATGAAAACCAGCAGCCGTCAGTTTTTCCCGAATGATTTTGGCATTTTCCATGTAGAAACTTACCAACTGCTTGGTTTGCACTTGCCCTTGTGGAGAATAAACAGCTTCCGCACCGCGCTGCACAATGTAGGAAACTCCATTAAACTTGGTAGATTGGCGACGGTTCCAAAGTTTCCACAACTCTACATCTGAACCATCAGATGCTTTAGCTGTCAATGTCTTAGGTACTACCGTCAATGCACAACGAGTGCCAGTAAAGCCTGCATTCTTAGAGAAAGAACGAAACTCGATCGCACAATCTCGCGCCCCTTCAATTTCATAAATCGAGTGGGGAATCTCTGCATCGGAAATAAACGCCTCGTAAGCTGCATCAAAGAAGATAATTGAGCCATGTGCAAGTGCGTAATCTACCCATGCTTTCAAATGTTCTTTAGTTGCTACCGCACCTGTGGGGTTATTGGGGAAACACAGGTAAATCAAATCTACCTTCTGCGATGGAATCTGTGCTGTGAAGTTATTTTCCGCAGTAATCGGTAGATACACTAAACCTGCAAACTCACCCGCTTCATTTGCTTCACCTGTATTTCCAGCCATCACATTAGTATCCACATATACTGGATATACTGGATCTGTCACAGCGATAGTATTGTTCTTACCGAAAATCTCTAAAATATTACCTGTGTCACATTTAGAACCATCAGAAATGAATATTTCCTCAGCATCTACCTCACAACCACGGGCGTGGAAATCATGTGCCGCAATCTTTTCACGTAGCCAAAGATACCCTTGTTCGGGACCGTACCCCTTAAACGTAGTGCGCTCGCCCATTTCTTCCGTTGCTTGAATCATTGCAGTGCGGCAAGCTTGTGGCAATGGTTCTGTCACATCACCAATCCCCAGTCTTATAATCTTAGCATCGGGGTTTGCTTGTGCAAAAGCATTTACCCGACGGGCAATTTCTGGAAAAAGATACCCCGCCTTCAGCTTGAGATAATTGTCGTTAATCGTTGCCATGATAGATTGCTATAAACATTGTTAGACAGTTTACCGTGCATAGCAGTCTATCTTATCCATAACTCACCTAACAGCTTTCCTCAATATAACCAACCGAACAAGTCACCAACCGTGAGCCGAATCTCACTGGCAAAAGACGGTACAGGAAGCTGCTGCTCGGATTCATCAAACACTTCCGGTAGCTGCAATGGTTGGTAAACAAACACTGTTTGCTCGTCAGGATCGATTAGCCAACCCATTTGCGTCTCGTATTTTAGGCAACGCAGAATTTTTTTAGTGACTTTTGTCTGACTTTGATCGGGCGATAGTACCTCAATTATCCAATCAGGAGCTGCTAGGAAAACGTTGGCAATTTCGCCATTGTCATCACGGGGAATTCTATCCCAAGTAAATACTGACTCATCTGGCACTATTGACCGTCCTGCAAAGGTACACCGCAGTTCAGAAAAAGCACGAGCTATACGCTTGGGCTTCAGTACTACGTTAATATTTGTCGAAAATTCCGTTTGAATTATGCTGTGCTTTCCTTGTGGCATTGGCTTTTGAATAATTTGACCGTCAATATACTCACTTGCAGGTTCCGTTTCTGGTAACTTAAGAAACTCTTCTAATCTTAGTGGTTGAGATGGTGTCTGTACCATAGAAGTTGCCTCCAGAGAAGCTAGGGCGTTGCTTTATTCTCTATTTTAGAAGTTGTATTAAGTCGGGGTTGTTTTCCTTGCGATCCCCATCAGTATCCACAGGAGAGAGGCAGCAGCCCTCTAAGTCGCATTCCCATGCTCTGCATGGGAACGAGGTAGGCGAGGCAGGCGAGGCAGGTAGAGAAGCGATCGCCATTATCTCTACTTGCGGATGAGTACATATTCTTGTATTCAATGAGAACATAATAAAAGTAAATTTTTATCAAGCGAGGGGTAGAGAATGTACATCGTACAGATAGCCTCAGAATGCGCTCCTGTGATTAAAGCTGGAGGTTTAGGCGATGTCGTTTACGGACTTAGTCGGGAGTTGGAAATTCGGGGGAATTGCGTCGAACTAATTCTGCCCAAGTACGATTGTATGCGCTATGACCATATTTGGGGACTTCATGATGCCTACATGAACTTGTGGGTACCCTGGTATGATGCGGCAATTCACTGTTCTGTTTACTGCGGCTGGGTACATGGGCGGCTATGTTTCTTTATCGAACCTCACTCTGAAGATAATTTCTTTAATCGCGGTTACTATTACGGCGGCGATGACGACAACATGCGGTTTGCTTTCTTCAACAAAGCCGCTTTAGAATTTCTGCTCAAAAGTAACAAACGACCTGATATCATTCATTGTCATGACTGGCAGACAGGCTTGGTTCCAGTCATGCTTTACGAGATTTACAAATATCATGGCATGGCAAACCAACGGGTTTGCTACACTATCCACAACTTTAAACACCAAGGCATGGGCGGTGTCGATGTTCTCCGCGCTACTGGTTTAAACCAACCACCTTACTACTTCCAATACGATAAGCTGCGTGACAACTTCAATCCTTTTGCCATTAACTTCATGAAAGGCGGCATTGTTTACTCCAATGCTGTCACTACGGTGTCACCGCACCACGCTTGGGAAGCTCACTATACAGACGTTGGTTGCGGTTTAAGTCATACCCTACACCTGCACCAAGATAAGTTTAGGGGAGTCTTGAACGGAATTGATTTTGATTTTTGGAACCCTGAAGTAGATCGTTACATCCCCTATCACTATAATAAGGATGACTTGAAGGAAAAAGCTTTCAACAAAAAAGCTTTACGAGAACGGCTGCTGCTCAACCATGCTGATAAACCAATTATTGCTTATATTGGCAGGTTAGATCAGCAAAAAGGTGTTCATCTTGTTCATCATGCCATTTACCACACATTACAAAAAGGAGGGCAATTTGTGCTGCTAGGTTCAGCAACAGAACCAGCAATCAATGCCCATTTCCGTCATGAGAAAAACTTCTTGAATGATAACCCTGATGTACATTTAGAACTGGGTTTTAACGAGGAATTATCTCACCTTATCTATGCAGGGGCGGATATGATTGTTGTTCCTAGCAATTATGAACCTTGTGGACTAACCCAAATGATCGGGTTAAAGTATGGTACTGTGCCAATTGTCCGGGGAGTAGGTGGATTGGTGAATACGGTGTTTGACAGAGACTACGACGAGAAGCCACCGGAAGAACGCAATGGCTATGTATTTTATGACACAGACTATCTTGCCCTTGAGTCAGCGATGGATAGGGCGATTGATTTGTGGTATAATCAATCAGAAGACTATCGCCAACTAACTATTCAGGGTATGGAGTATGACTACTCTTGGAATTACCCAGGAAAGGAATATCTGGAGATTTACGAGTTGATTAGAGATAGATAAGGCAGATAAGATAACCCCCCAAGCCCCCCTTCAAAAGGGGGGTTTGATGCCCCACTTATCCAAGGGGGGTTGGGGGGTTCTGCTGTTTGTGCTATTTTGGTGCTAGATTCACAGCCCCAACCTAATCGTTGCCCCCTATTAATAAAGAAGTTAGGAGTCATGGCAAGCAAAAATAAGCCAACAAACCGTAAGACACAAGGATTTGGTGTCAAAAACCTAACAACAGAAATCAGCAAAGCAGAAGCACTGATAGTGCGGAAAAAATGGGTTGAGGCACGAGAGGTTCTCCAAGATTTAAGTCAAAGTTATCCTCAACAGGTAGAAATCCTCTCTCACTTAGTAAACGTCTGTTACGAACTTAAAGATTTTCCCAGTTATATTCAAGCTTGTGAACGCCTTGTTAAAGCAGATCCGAATAATTCACATGCTCACTTTGCATTGGCAGGTGGTTACGTCGCTACTTACCACCCTCTGCTTGCTTTGCAAACCTTTCGTCACGCCCTGAATCGTTGGCCTAATCATGAGAAAGCGGCGGAAACTCGTAAACTTGTGGTAGAATTGGAAGCCAACATCGAGCATATATTGGCTGAAATCAACTTGGCAGGTGAGGAGAATTTGGAACTCGCTATTTTGTATGAGCGAGGGCAAGCGTATTTAGAACAGGGAGAATATAAAAAGGCAAGACAGGTTGAACTTGAGTTAATTAAACAGAAACCAGATCTGATTTCTGCTCACAATAATCTCAGTTTAATCAGTTTTGTTGAAGGAAATTTGGATGAAGCGATCGCCACAGCTCAAAGAGTACTAGACATCCAACCAGATAACATCCATGCCTTATCAAATCTTACCCGCTTCTATTGCCTCAAGGGTGAAGTTGAGCAAGCAAAACCTTTTGCAGAACGTCTCAAGGCAAGTCAAGCAGAAGCTTGGGATGCTTGGACTAAAAAAGTCGAGGCTTTCAGTTATCTAGGAGATTATAATTCTATTCTAGAGATTTTTGAGCAAGCAAAAGCTTCAGGAGAACTCAAATCTGGAAGAGAAAGTGCCGTTTTCCATCATCTTGTGGCAGTAGCAATGGCTCGTCTAGGTCAAATTCCGCAAGCAAGGGCGCAATGGCAGCAAGCACTGAAGCAGTCGCCCGGATTTGAATTAGCGCGAGAGAATTTAGATGATCTTAAACTTCCGATTGGTCAACGTCAAGGGGCTTGGCCCTTCAATATGGGCAACTGGATGAATAAGCAAACCATAGAAGAGTTGGCAAATGCGCTAAAATCAAATACCACTAAAGATGAGCAGCTGATTGCAAAAGCAACAGAGCGTTATTTAGCAGAGCATCCTCATGTTGCCCAACTTATTCCCATACTATTAGATCGAGGCGATCACCAAGCACGAGAGTTCGCATTTAATCTCGCTAGCTTTGCCAAGACTCCAGAAATGTTGGCTTCCCTGCGAGATTTTGCTCTGAGTCAAAGTGGTTCGGATCAAATGCGTAACCAAGCCGCACTCACAGCCTGCGAAGCCGGATTACTCCCACGAGAAGATGTTCGCCTGTGGCTTCAAGGTGAATGGCAACAGATACACTTAATTACTCCCGGTTCGCCCATTTTTTCAGGAGTTAGATAAAAGGGAGCAAAAGTGTAAAGGCAGAAATTACGTGTCAGTAC
>NZ_JACXAE010000073.1 GCF_014698965.1 Iningainema tapete BLCC-T55 | reverse complement strand
CCTATATTCCGCACCCAATAGTGTCACAATCGGTAATTACTGAAATAAAAAAGCAAACCAAGAATAAAATGAGACAAATACGTCAAAAAAGACATTTTACAAAGCATCAACAAGAGTGCTATGACATGAAAAGCTATTCTCAATAATTAGCAATAAGAATGCAAAAGCTTGTTTAAGCTTACTTGATAAATAAATTTCTATGTTGACTAGTACTTATTAGCAATATTATTGATAGCTGTCACATCTAAACGTAAAATCATAACATGGTTTTTGAGAGCTATCAATCAAATTAGATAGCTCTAGCGGTGAGAAGTAAATCAACAAATAAATACAATGTGCGAAAATAGTTATGTAACAAATTGATAGTAACGGTGACAATCTTCTGGTAACAGTGTAAGGATAAAATCTCGCTCTTGGGTCAAATTAGAAACTTGTTTTTCCTGATTAAATGTTACCAAATGAATTGATTGAAAACATTGAAAGATCCATCTTAAAGTGGGACGTTCTGTTGATTTACCTAACTGATTTTTAATTGTTGATTTCGACTCAGATAAAGCTGCTCGTATTTGTCTTTGTGCCAGAGTATAGACTAGTAAGCATAAACCCATTATCATTGCCAATGCTTCAATTCTCTCTGGACTTTTGAGAAAAATACTATCGGCGAAAAACAAAGGGTCTTTAAGAAAACCAAATCCTCTCTCACAAGATTGTTGTGCTTTATATTCAGAAATCATTGAATCGTTACTAAGTTCACTTGACTCTAAAATATTGGTGGCAATTATGAATCTACCTGCACTCAGTATTTCTGTGTTGATTTTACTTTCATTTTTACAGATAGTTGCTGAGATTTGGTAATATTTTTTTTGTGGCTCGTCTTGATTATCTGATGTTAACTCAGTGAGAATGCTATTCTCAATTTGGTAATATTTAAATTGTGAGGATAGTTTTGTTAATGCCTGAATTGCATCCGCTTCGCACGCAAACTTTTCTTGGGACAACTTTTTCAATTCGTTCAAAGATTTCTCTGATGATTTGGTAATTTTTTGTGATAATTTACGAAGGTCTGATTCCCTTCTAGCTTGGCTTTGCACTACCAGCCATCTTTGCACTACCCCTGCATAAGTTACTGTTTTTTCTACAAATGAATACCCTTCTAATTTACTTGCTCTCAATTCTGATTCTGGTAGAGTTGATACTAATGATTGTGCTGATTTTATCGTTAAAGGTACTCTACATAACCATCGCAACTTAGACATTAACTTGATATTCGATTCTGTATATAGCGCACAGTCAGCAACTATTAGACTATCGACTTTTATTTGTTTTTGATATTCAACCGCTATTTCTCCAAAGCATGATGAATCTGCTTGATTTCCTGAGGCAGATTTCAAAAATATTGGTAGATCTCCATCCCCCGAACATATAAGTTCTATAATAAACTGTTTTAAATCTGGTCTGTGGTCACGAGAGTACCCGTAGGTTACACTGATCGCTTGTGATGATCTTAATTGTGAATCTTCTTGGTCTTGAGAATTCTCATCTTTTTGATGTTCAAATATTACTTCTGGTAAAGTCGAATTATATTCCCCATGTAAATGTATTGATGATGAGTCTAGATGTGATGATGCTAAGGATATCTGAAACTTATTAACTGTATTTAACGAAATTGCCAAAAATATTGTATCAAGCCCTTTGATAAATAATTTATCCATGACTCGACCAAGTTTATCATCGTTTAGATACTCCGGTTTTACTCCGAGTCCTATTAAATGCTCGCAAGCTATTGACTCAAAAAATTTCGGGAACATATATAAAGGCTTAGACACAAAGCCTAATCCATTTAAAATCATTGCTTTTACAACATGTCCTGCACTCTACCTTACTCCTTTCTCTTCACCTAATAAATCATTAATTATTTCTACTAATCCAATCGAGTCTACTATTCCCGCTACTATGCCTAAATGATCTATATTCTGGATTTCAATATCTTTCACACTCAGCATGACAATAAAATTGAGGTAAGGATTTCTGCTTCAATTCTCACACCTCACTGTTAATTTTAAAGATTAATTTTTCTCACGTCTTTTAGATTCTCTATTTCTCGCCTAAATCTTTAATAAGGGCGTGAAAGCCCCTTCAGACTCAGTTACTTAATTTAATGCTATATATTCTCATTAGTACTCTTACGCTCTACTTCTTTTTTAGTTCTTATGTACTAAAATGGCGATGCGTTCTCCTATGTGCCAGTTAAGGGTGCGGAATGTGGG